>JAZSIU010000025.1:0-2465 GCA_045533955.1 Bacteroidaceae bacterium | reverse complement strand
TGTGCTTTGTTTGCGGTTATTTTTAACTGAGGCTGACCCAAAAGTCGAAAATTTACAAATTTGAGGTTGATTTATTCGGATACCTATCGGAGATAGTTTTCAAATATTCAATTCTCGCAAAGTAAAAAATACTTTTGGGTCTCCCTCTTGATTCTTAGTTGTTAATGGAGCTATTTAAATTTTTAAAATTTTGTTTACATTATGCGTTAGTTGTGCTATGTTCTTTTTTCGCTTTTTTGTGGCTTATGCTACGGCCGACTGCCTTGTGTCGGGCACAAGGTGAAAAAACTCTTTGCGCTCGCTTAACCGGCACTTTGCGCCTCTGAAAAAAATGAAAAACAAATAAATTTAAGCAGCTTTTAAGTAAATTGAGGAGGCTGTTTTATGCTCGATGGTGGTTGTTTACCTCGCGCAGAAGATATTTTTGGTGCTTGCCAATGTATATGCTGCACGATGCAAATGTTATGAACGATAGGACGAATGCAATGGTGCATATGTTGTCCTCGAAAAGGCCGTTGGCCGATGCGGTGAGGATTAGCAGGCTCACCAATTGGGCTGCCATAAGTGTAATTGCTCTCATAGTTGTATTCTTTTTTTGTGTGTTATTGTTTTTCGTTATTATCGAACGACCAGAAGATTATTTTGCCCTCCTCTTTGTCGTTTGTCTTTACTTTTAGTGTGGCTTTGTGGATGAGCCGCTTTTTGTTGTATAGCTCTACCTTGCCGACGCATCCGGGCTCGCCCTTTTCGGTGAGTATTTTTATGTGCATCTTGTAGCGGTTGTTGCCTAAGATTTTTTCGCGGGCATCGAGAAAGTCTTTTACAAATTCCTTGCCAATATAATCTTTGTATATGCAGTAGTGCTCGGATAGGTTACTTGTCCACTTGTCGCGCCTTACTATTCCGTAGCGTAGAAACTCTACCCACTCCATACATTTCTCGAAAAAGCACTCGCAGAAGAATTTTGCCTTATTTGTTGTTTCCATACGTTATCTTTTTAAAGTTTTTTCTTTCGTGTTTTGTATATTTATAGTAAGTTTGCCACAAATTACTTGTTTGTGCCGAAAATGGCTTGTCGGTGTCTCTTTTTTTTGAGATAATAGCCGTTTGTGGCTACAAATATAAGATGTAAAAACCAAAATAGGGTTGTTAAATTAGCAAATTTTGTCTATTTAGATTTATTCTAAATAAAAGAGTGGTTGTAAATATGCTTTATTTGCTTGTGAAACAATTTGTTGTATTTGTGCTTTTGAAATTTATGTACTTATGAAAGATTCTATAAAACAGCGAATTATAAAGATTTTTGAATGTAAGGGTCTTAATGCGAATAGTGCAAGCTCCATTTTGGGTATTCCTCAGCGTACGCTCAATAGGCAGGTGAACGAGGATGCTAAGGTTGGAATGGAGCTTGTTACGGCGTTGTTGAACAGATTCGCGGATATTTCGCCTGCGTGGCTTATGCTGGGCGAGGGGGATATGTTACTCGATTGCGAGGGGGAGGTGATGCACGATAAAGGGGCGCCTTTTTTCGACGACCTTCCTGTGTCGGCAGGGCTCAGGGATGCTTACGACCCGACGCGGGAACGTCCGTCGGGGTATATCTCGGTGCCGCAGTGGAGTGCGCAGTTTTATTTTCCTGTGTCGGGTACTTCTATGGAGCCCGAGATTCATTCGGGGGATATTATCGGGGTAAATAGGGTGGAGTCGCTTAGGGATATTGACCCGGATAAGATTTATATGATTGTTACGAATGAGTCGAGGATGATTAAGCGTTGTTACAACGATAAGGAGAATAGTGAGCTTATGTGGTGTGTGTCGCCCAATTATCCTTCTTTTGCTATAAGAAAGAGTGATATTTGTGCTATCTTTCACGTGGTGAACAGGATTGAGCGTTTGTAAGAGTTTTTTCTCAGAAAAAAACTTGTTTTTCGCGGGGGTGCACGAAAGGGTGGATGGGGTTATTTTGTTGCGTTTTTTTTGAGTGTGGCGTTTTTTAGGGAGTTACTTTTGCTGTTGGTTGTTTGTTGGCACGAAAAGGAGAGAAAAATAAAATAGGCCTTTAAAAAAGCGACGAGGAAAAATTTTAGTAGGAAAATTCTCGGTATTATTCTCGGCCTTTCTTTCTGTTTGCGTTTAAATTTTGTTGTGCTTTTTGTGCTCAAAAAGCACCAAAAAAGCTTGGCACGGAAAAACCGGTCGCAAGCGGCCTTTTGCTCGCGCCGCTGCGGGGCGTCGCTCGGTCGGCGCTTGCTTGTCGCAGACGGCTTTTTCGCCCGAGGCTGCGGGGACAAAAGAACTCGCTTCCCGATGATTAACAGCCTCGTGGCGGCGCACCGCTCAGACAGCTTTTGTCCTCTTCCCGCTGCCTCGACGGCTGCTGCTGCGGTTTTTCATTGTGCCGTTTTTTAGGGAGTTACTTTTGCTGTCGGTTGTTCGGCGGCACGAAAAGAAGAGAGAAATAAAAC
>JAZSIU010000097.1:0-12535 GCA_045533955.1 Bacteroidaceae bacterium | reverse complement strand
GATGCTGTCATAAAAGAAGAAATTGACAGCCGTACCCAATGGCGTGGTGGCATCCAAACCGAAGATGCCATAAACTAACCAATCTGCAAACTGCTGTATCATACGCCTAATAACTCTTTAATTTCCGTCTCACTCGGTACTCGCCCCTTGATTTTTACCTCGCCATTAACCACAACGGCAGGGGTTGCGAGAATATTGTAATTCATAATCTCCATAATATCCTCGACCTTGGTAATTGTAGCTCGGATGTTGTTCTCTTTGATGACCTTTTCGATAACTGCGTAGGTTGTCTTGCACTTGCCACAACCTGTTCCTAAAATCTTGATTTCCATAATTCCTAAATGTAAATTGTTAAACAATAATATATTCCGATTGCGATAAACAGCACGCCCACCACTATATTGAGCCACCTCTGTATAGTCTGCATTTTGCCATATACCGCCCCAATCCGCCCTGCGCTGAATGCCAATATCCACGCTACAACAAGCACAGGCAAGGCGGTTGCAATGGCAAAGAGTATTGGTAACAGATAACCCATAGTTGGGCTCGCCGACATCGGAATCAGCATTCCAAAGTAGAAAACCCCGCTCGTTGGGCAGAATGCCAATGCAAAGAGTACACCCAATATCAACGCACCGACTCCGCTCCTTTGAGCCAGCCCCTCGCCTTTGCCACCAAAACCGAATGACGGCATATTTAGTCGATGGCCGAAGAGCATAAACAGACCGATAAGCAACAAGGCAGGGGGCAAAATCAACTCGCCATAAGTGGCTATGAACTTTTGAATGCCGAATACGCTCGCACCGCTTCTTAAAATTGCAATCAACACCACACCAAGCAGCGTGTAGGAAATCGTGCGGCCCAAAGTGGAGAGCAAGCCCTGCACAAACACCCCTTTTCGGCTCTCGATATGCTTACCAATGTAGCCGATGGCTGCGATATTGGTAGCCAATGGACAGGGCGAAAGGGCTGTCAGCAGTCCGAGCAAGAGTGCTGTTACTGCGGGCGTTGTGGAACTATCCAACAATGATTGTAACCACTCCATAGCGTTAGTTATTAAGCATTTCTATTATTCTCGCAGACAAACCCTGCTTGAACTTATCGGGAGCGGTGCGGGCATTGCCAAAAGCAAATTCCGTTAGATTTGTTGCACTCTCCTTTCCGCTTTTGTCGTAATCAACGAGGATAAGCGATGACCAACTAACTTCGTATCGCTCAGCGAGAGCCTCCTCCTTGGAAATATCCACTGAGCGAAATACCAACTTACCGCTTTTCAACGGCTCGGCATAAGCCGTCTCTACCAACTCCTTGGTGTTCTTCTCAATCGCCATACAAGTCGCACAGCGTTGTGCTCCGTGGAAGTACAGCACCTCCACTGCATCTTTCTTCGTCTGCTGATTTTCGGCCACGTTCTTGGTCTTGCCACCCGAGCAAGCCACCATACCCATACAAAGGGTAAAAATCACTAATACTTTCTTCATTGTTTTGAGTTTTATATTATTTGTAATTCGTAGAATAACGAATATCTCCTGCAAAAAAAAGGACAATTAACACTTACCACCACAAGAGCATTGGGGTATTTCACGCCTCAGGATTTCTGTAACATAGAACTCGGCAATTCGCTTTCTTATTTCATCTCTAACCCTGCGGAACTCATCCTTGACAGATTCTTCTGAACCTCGTGCATCTGAAGGGTCGTCGAATCCAATATGCAGCCGTTTACAAACTTTGCCAATGAACGTCGGGCAGGTCTCGTTTGCACCACCGCAAACGGTTATCACGTAATCCCACGTATCCTTAAGGTAAATATCTACACTTTTGGGTGTGTGCGATGAAATGTCGATACCTACCTCTTTCATCGCTTCGACAGCCTGCGGATTAACTTGTAGGGCAGGTTGGGTACCGGCTGAATGAACTTCAATACTTTTGTCGAATGATTGAAGAAAACCGTGTGCCATCTGGCTGCGGCAACTATTGCCTGTGCATAAAATCAATACTTTCATACTTTTAAATGTTCTTATTGTTATATAAACTTACTAGAATGTTTGTAATTCGCAAATTAACGAACGTTGCCTGAGAAATTAAAGGTTGAATAAATCAACCTTCCTATTCTGTTGTTACTTGCAGCAGCTTTCTTTCTTGCTGTTACAATGGTCGAAGAAGTTTGCGAACAACTCCCTCGCAAGTTGCCAATTCTCTCTATTTATACAATACTTGACTTTAGGTGTTTCTACCTCGCCTTGTATCAGGCCTGCCTCTTTTAACTCCTTGAGATGCTGCGATACAGTAGCTTTTGCTATCGGCAGTTCCTCGTGAATATCGCCAAAGTAGCAGGTCGTCTGCTTGGCGAGGAAGTCTAATATAGCAATGCGTGCAGGGTGTCCCATTGCTTTTGCAAAGCGTGCAATTTGCTCTTGTTTAGCACTATAATCTTTATTTGCCATACTCTTATGTATTGTATTGTTCGCAAACATACGAACAATATTTAATGCGTCAAAATTTTTACGGGAGATTTTTTGCAATAAAAAATGTTGAAGTAAATATCTACGGCCTATTAAAGTGATTTATATAATATAAGGAGATAAATTTTGTAATTTAAAACTATATGGGTTATTATTTCATATCATTTAGTTGATGCTTATTGGTCTTAATTCTCAGGCTACATATACGACTGCATACAACGTTTCCAATAAAATTTAAACAATTTTGCAGGGAAGACAATTTTGTTGTTATGCAACTTAAGATAATGTTAATCAATTTGTTTATGACTCGTTATTTGCTGCTAAAAAAAAAGTCGGCCCACAAAGAGGGCCGACTTTTAGGGGTAAAGCAAAAGTATCGTTTAAAAAATGCTGCTTGTCGTTATCTCTTGCCGTTGACGTTTGTCAGCAGCTTGCCTTGATACTCGCCTGTGAGTGTGCGCAAGAAGGCAACCATCAGAGCGGTCTCGTCGTTGCTTACCTGTACGCCCGACTGATATTTTGCCATATCTTTTACTGCTTCGTCGAGTGTGGCGCGTGTGCCGTCGTGATAGTAGGGCCACGTGAGCTCGATATTGCGCAGGCCGGGTACTTTGAAGCGGTGGCGGTCGCGCTCTTGCTTGGTCTCTTTGTATCGGCCGTCATCCTCGCCTGTCATTGGCTGAGGGCGGCTGGCAAAATAGTGCTCGCGCAGTCCCATAAGCTCGTACGTCTCGCCTCCAAGATTGGGGCCTACGTGGCAGGTGGCGCAGTCGTATTTCTTGAATAGTTTGTAGCCGGCAAGCTCGTCGGCTGTGATGGCATTGTCGTTGCCCAAAAGGTATTTGTCGAAGCGCGAATTAGGGGTGATGAGTGTACGCTCGAACTCTTCGATGGCATTTGTTATGTTGGCTTGTGTCAGCCCGTCGGGATAGACGTCGTTGAATGCTTTTACAAACTCCTTGTCGCTGCTCAGCTTGGCGATAATCTCATCGAACGAGGCCGAGGCCATCTCGACGGGGTTGAGCGGGGGGCCTGCTGCTTGGTCGGCAAGTGTTTTTGCGCGGCCGTCCCAGAATTGTACAAAGTTATATACGGCGTTAAACACGGTGGGTGCGTTTATGCCGCCCATCTGCTTGTTTACTCCCTCGGAGTATTGTTTGTTATCGACGCCGGCTGTCTCGAGGCTGTGGCACGAGGCGCACGATACTGTGTTGTCGGCCGAGAGGCGTGTGTCGTGATAGAGTAGGTTGCCGAGAGCGGCCTTGCGTGTATCGGCTGTGGGTGTCTGAGCTATGGGGCGGATGGGTTCGCCTGCTCTCTCGCCCGTGAGGCCGTCGGCATAGAGCTTGCTGCGCTGCTCAGTGGCCCACGCGAGGGTAATGTCGCGCTTGGCGTCGGTGGTGGTGCTTCCCCAATGTACCATATAGTATTTTGCCATCGGCATACGTTGGTCGTTTATAACCTTCTCGACTTTGGCAAGGTGTACGGGGTTGGGTGTTTTTCCGTCGTTCATTGCCTTTATCATCGGCTCGATGTCAAAGGCACGGTAGCCCGAGTCAATATCTGCTTTTACAATGTCGCCGGCTATTGGCAGGGTGGCGTAGAAGGGGAGCTGTGGGTTGGCTGTGTGGCAACTGATGCAGCCGCCGTCGCTCAGTATCTGCATCATCTGTGCATCTTGCGATAGGGTAGCCGCCGGGGCGCTGTTCATCAGGCGATAGGTGGTTGCTGCCACAAGCACTATTGCCAACAACGCTGCGAATAGCTTTGTCCTGTTTTTCATAATGTTTAGTTTTTTTGTGTTTGTGTTTGTGTTTGTGTTTGTGTTATTGCTATTGATTTTTTTTGTTGTATTCGTGGGCTGCTTCTATAAATTCGTCGAGATTTTTATAGGGGGCTTTGTGCTCTTTTGTCCATTTATCGTAGCAGTTACCCATATAGGTAAGTTGTCTTTTAATATCAATTTCGGGATATTTGTCTATTTCGTCTCCCGAAACAAAATAGACAAATTCTTCTCTAAAATCTGATGGGATGGGGGCTCGGTTAAGGGCTTTTTCAATTTCGGCAACGTGCTTGAATGCCTCCTCTAACGCTGCTTGTTTGCGCTTCTCGTAATAGCGGTCTAATGTGCATATAACTTTAGCAGGAATGCCTGCTGCCACACTGTTGTCGGGAATATCTTTTGTAACCAACGAACCGTAACCTATTATACAATTGTTGCCTATTGTAACTCCTTTAAGGACGGTGCAATTGCGCCCAAAATATACATTGTTGCCTATTTTTACCTTGCCCGATGATGGTAGAAAGTCGCCATAATAGTTCTTGAATACTAATGATAGGTAGTCGTGTGTCATTATGGTCAATCCGTAATTCAATCGGACTTCGTCTCCAATCTCAACAAGATAGGGACGTGATAAATCAACATTGATTGTACGTGCAGGCCCTATGGTGCAATTCTTTCCTATTTTTATACCTTTCTTTCTCAGATAGTTAATATATGTCTCGCCACCTTTGAACTCGACATATTTGCGCTTCAGTTTTTCTATAATACTCATATTGTCTCTTGTCTTTTATTTTATGTGCGAATATAGTGATTATTTTTCTATGTCCGATAAATGCTGCGTGCAAAAAAAATCTTTAGTTGTTATAAATGTGTACTCCGGGCTTTGCCGAGGGGAGATAATTTACTCCGTACCAGCAAATTTGCAGCGTCAGGAACGAGAGGATGAGCACTGCGCACAGCACCCGGGGTTTATAATCGGCTTTTAGCCTTAGATGTATGTAGAGCAGATAGAGCATCCACGTAACAAGCGCCCACGTCTCTTTGGGGTCCCAGCTCCAATAGTGTCCCCACGCCTCTTTTGCCCATATTGAGCCGGTGAGCATTCCTATTGTGAAGAACGAGAGGCCTGCATAGACCACGCTGTCGATGACCGAAAAATCGGTCTGTTTGCGGGTGATAATGCCGCGTAGGGCCAATATGAACGATACGCCCAACAGCGCGTAAGAGAACATATACACCGTAACGTGTGGCACGAACCACACGCTCTGAAGGGCGGGCATCAGCGAGCGGTCGTGAATCTCGGGCTTCAGGCAATTTATTGTCATAAAAATAATTGCCATAAGCGACGAGAATGAGAGTATCCATCTAAAGCCCCAACGCAGATAGGTAAACACTCCTGCCACAAGCATAAAAAGTGAGTACCACAAGCGTGTCTCGCCCATTGTGCGCAGAGGCGGACGTTGAAGCGCCTGCCACAACCCGATGATAAATGCTGCCAGCGCGAGTATAGCAAGCAGACTGAGGAGGGTGGCAACAATGCTCCGCTTTTTTGCCCTCCACGCAAAGGCTGCGCTTACCACTGCCATCAGTGCCGAGGGCAGCGCAAAGGCTGAAAAACTATCCCAACTAATCATAATCATCTTCTTTTTGCACCTTGAATAAATAGTAACATTGCTCCCGCGAGCATCATCAGAATACCGGCAAATAGCGCGGCCTTCCACGGCTCGCGGATAATTTGTATTATGCAATATTGTGTGTCGCTTCCGCGGCTTGTGTCGTAGCCGATAAGGTAAACGTCCTCGAAGAAATTGAGTGCGTAGGGGTGGTTTACGCGCAGGGTGGCCGTGTCGCTGCCAAGCGTAACGGCAGCCTCGTAGTGCGACGGAGTGCCGTTGGCGAAATAGTCAACGTCGAAGCTGAGCAGCCTTACATTGTAGTCGAGGAAGGTGCTGCCGCCGTCCTTGTAGAAAGCCTCGCGCGTGGGGGCGTCCTTGAACGCCTGCACGCGAATATCCTGAGTGTCCGCGGCGCCCCAAAAGCCTGCAAACAGCGCCAGCCATAATCCTGCGTGGTTCAGAAGAAAGCGCCAACGAATGCCCAAGGAATTTCTATACCCCCTGATAATAACCAGCGCAAGATGGCTCTGAACAAAAAGCAGTATCGCAATAAAAGGGTAAGTGGTGCTGAAATTCGGGATAAAGGCAATGCCTATTGCTCCAACGATGGTTGCAACGATAGAGAGGGTGGTTGCTCGCATCGAGAGCAAAAATTTCACCGTCGTGGAGCCTCTTTTGCTGCGATAGAGAAAAAGCAGTGTCGAGAGCCAAGCAACGGCAAAGATGACATTCAGCGGGAATGCCATAAATTGCAGTATATAGTTATTGCTCATTCAGTAAATTGTTTTTTGTTTAACAGGGTGCAAAAATAGGGCAAAATCAACTTGTTTAAAATTTTATGATAAATCTACAAAATCGTATTTCTTTTCACTAAAAAAGGCTGTTGAATTAAATCTATTTTCGGTAGTCTTAATTGCAGCATCGGAATTATCTACTCCTATCCATCTTCTGCCACAAATTTCTGCGGCCAATAATGTTGAGCCCGAACCGCAGAAGCAATCAAGAATAACAGAATCTTTATTAGAAGATGCCTCGACAATAAATTTAAGCATATCTAAATTCTTCTCGGTTGGATATATTGGCCTTGTCGGGTCTTTAAATTCCCAAATATCTTGTGCCTTTTTGCTCAAATGCTCATCGGCATAATTTATTTTTCTAGGATTACCGTTTTTCGACCATTCAATTAGGCCGGCGGCATCCAATCTTTCTAATTCCTCAACCGAACAGCGCCAATGTCTTCCTTTTGGTGGTAACATTCCTCGAAATTCTTTATTTGTATTGCCTTTAGTCTCGCCCGGAGCGTGTATAGGTACGGTTGTGTATCTTCTTCCGTTTTTATCAATTTTATTGTACAATTTTGCAACATCCTTTGGGTCGCATATTACTTTTGGGTGGTTCCAAATAGGTGCATCCCCCTTTGTGTAAAATAGGATTAAGTCTTTTATGTTGCCGTATCCTGTTCTTTCAAAATTTTTGGGGTTACATTTTATTCTGGTAATATCATTTCTGAAATTATCGAACCCGAAAATTGCGTCCAACATAACTTTTACGTAATGTCCGATTTTATAATCTATATGAATATAAAATGAGCCTTGCTCGGAGAGTAGCTCATAAATAAGAACTATTCTTTTTTTTAAAAAATCAATAAATTCTTCTCCCTTTATATTGTCGGAATATGCAATTTTAGAGTCTGCCGATTTACTGATTGTAGCAACTCGACCATCGTTGTCTATGGCAAATGTTCCACCGGTGGCAAAGGGTGGGTCGATATATACTAAATCAATTTTACCCTTGTAGCCATTGCTTAGAAGCCATTGTAGCGCTTCTATATTATCTCCTTTTATCAGTATGTTATTTTTCATTATAAACTATATAAATAATCTCTTAAAAGAAGAGCGCTCATAACAGGCACATTTTTGCTTGTTATTTCTGTGTACATTTTTTTCTTACTTCTAATATATAGTACCCCATCGAGGATAGCAATATTCTTTACGTTAGAAGCAGTTGGCTCTTCAAGTGTGGTCATAGCATCAAGAAATTGGTCATTCTGATGTCCGCCTTCATCTGAAATGAATTTTGCTTCACCAATAATATATGTGTTGTTGAATCTTGCAATAAAGTCAACTCCTTTATTTCGAGTATATCCTAAATGTGCTTGTGCAAAATTCATTAGCGATGCATCGCTTCCTGCCAATATGGCATTCTCGTTATTTGAGATAAATTCTTTCTCTTGCACGGGAAAAAGCCCGAGCGTACCCGATTCTATCCAACGTCTAAATAGTGGGCCCATTTGTCGGTTTGTCTCTTTGGGTTGTGTACATTTTTCGTATATGCCGTCTAATCCAAGCTCCCTAACGCGTCCGCAAATTCTGTTGACAGTATTGGGGTTTCTTTCTATCGCGCTTCTGTCTCTTCTGAAATATGGTACATATCCGTCCTTTATAGGGAAAAGTTTTAAGTCCAAAAGTGCTCTGAATAGTTCAATATTATTAAAGTTATTGAAATTTGTCTCAATTCTGTTCCATATATTCATATCAATTTCTCTTATGCTATCGGGGCTTAAAGGATATACGGAAAATAGTTGGTCTAAATAGTTGCGTTGATTGGCAAGCTCTATGCTTTGTTCTGTAAAATAATTCATAATATAGTATATTAGCAGTAGAGTGAAAAATAGTCTCACAATTTCTTAAAAGTACTTTATTATTCGTTTACGTTATTGCAAAGATAATCTAATTTTACATATTAGCTGTAAAAGTAAATGGTATAATTTATTTCTATCAACTTTGTCGTTTAAAAATGTATCCCTGTTTTTTAAAAATTGGGTTGCTTGATAATTGTATCTGCAATATTTTGGAAATTTCTAAAAGAACGTGCTAAACACTTATTATAATTTTACTTTTTCGCAAAATTGCACTAATTTTGAGGATGAAAATCCCAAGCGAATGAAACTACTGAAAATAATGATACTCTGCGCAGCGTTGCTTTTTGCAGCCTCGTGTGGTACACACGAGATTGACGATAAACTCAAGGAAGCACAGGCAATAGTGGTCGATGCGCCCGATAGCGCGCTCGCCCTGCTCGCAGGCATACACAACGGCCCGGAGCTTGCGGGCGAAAAACGTCTGCGTTACACGCTGCTGCGCACAATGGCACTCGATGGCATCGGTGCAAAAATAAGCAACGACTCGGCTATGCACAGAGTGGTGGCACATTACTCATCGTTCAATAATGCCGAGCTGCATTTTCTCTCGCTCTACACTCTTGGGCGAATATACCACCGTGGCGGACACAATGCAAAAGCTATGCTCAACTACGTAAGTGCCGAGCAGTTAATGGACAAAATAGTGAGCCCGGCAAATGCAGGCCTCCTGTATATGGCAATGGCCGATATTTTTGCCGATTCATTCGACTATCCTCGCGCCCTCGACGCCTATCAGAAGGCTCATCTTTATTTCCGCGTCGCCGAGGCCAATCAATTGCAGCACAAGGCACTTGTCGGTGTGGCGCAGACGCTTATGGAGCAAAAAAAGTATGACGAGGCCGAGCGCTATCTGCTCGACGAACTTCAGTGGGGCTACGACAATGCCGACCGTGAGATATGCCAAAGTACCGTCGAGAATTTACTGATTCTGTACCACCGTACAAATTACCCGTCAAAATCCGATTGGCTGCTGGGAAGCGATTATTTCACCCTCTGCGACAGCACCCTCATCGTCGATAGAGCCATCGCCTATATGCACGCACTCAGTGGCGACAAAAAAGCATCCGACCGATTCATCCGCCGCGCGTGGGACAAATCTCGCAGCATAAGCGACACTCTGGCCAACCTTGTACAGATGTACGACATAAGCCGTATAAGCGGCCGATACTCCGAAGCACTCGACATTCTCGAAAATGTGCACTACATACACGACACAATAATGCGCAGCGCATTGCAGCAGCCCGTGATGTTGGCGCAGCGCGACTTTTACCGTTCGCAGGCCGAGCTGAGCGATTATCGCCTCGCGGCGGCCCGGCGTCTGGCACTTGCCATATTCGTCGCGGCTGTGCTGCTGCTCATTGTGATACTGCTTTTCATAAGGAACCGTATGGCGGCGCAAAATGCCGAGATTGAGCGTTATATGGAACTTGCCGACGAGATAGGAAAAACACTCTACGCCAAAAATGCCGAAGTTGCCGACATCTCATCGCAACTCGAGGCAAACAACCGGCGCCTTGCCGAGATGGATTCTCAAGTGGGAATACTATTTAAAAAACAGTTTGCAATGCTCGACGAGCTCAGCGGCACCTTCTACGAGACGCACGAGATTAAAAAGGACAAGGATGCCATCTATCGTCAGGTACGAGAGAATATCGAGGCATTTATGAAGGACAAACGCTCGGTGGAGCGTCTCGAAGCAATCGTCGACGACTATCGCGGCGGAATAATGACACTGCTTCGCGCCGAGTTTCCCAAATTTTCAGCACAAGAACTGCGTTTTATGGTTTTTGTCTATGCGGGCTTCTCGTCCAAGGCCATCAGTATATTTATGCAGGATACGGTGGGTAACGTCTATACAAAAAAGTCGCGCCTCAAGAGCTTAATATCGCGCTCCGAGGCCCCGCACAAACAGCTGTTCATTGATGCAATGAGCTGATAATTAAAAATAATCGACAGCGGTAGAACCCTGTCGATTATTTTGTTCGTATGTTAAGGCCCAACCTCGAAGCCGGCTTTTCAATGGCTTATTTCTTTCTTCTCACGAGAAAAGATTTAAGATTGTTGTATTTTATCAGATACATAAGAATCGAAATACCTAATGCGCAGACAATAAGAATTCTCATAATAATGCTTATCTGTAAAGTATTTATGTAGTAACAAACAAGAATGCTCGTTACAAAAATCAACAGTCTCCAATTAGGCAATGTAATAATACCCTTCTTCTTCGATACATAATAGGCTGTAAAATATGCCGTGATTCTTGATATTGCCAATGAGATGGGCACTGCAACAACTCCTATGGCAGGGAGTAGGACGAACATAAATACAAGATCCATAATGCTTCCCAAAATATTGGATAGGGCAAGATATTTGGTATCTCGGCTTATATTTATTCCCGATGATGCAATGGGGAACAATAAATATATGCACATAGGGATACACAAAATTGTAAAATAATTACTTGCAGGCAAATAGGAGGCATTGCTCAGTATCAACACAATTTCTTTCGAAAGAAGCGAGGTAGATACGGCAATAAACGTAAGTATCAGAACTATGGTGGAATATAATTTCCTTATTTCCTGAGTAAAATTACTGTTCTTGTAATTCTCATATATGAAGGGACCCCATACATTTTGCAGTGCTATATTTACAAATGAAAATACCGAGGCCAATTGCAGTGCAATTGAGTATATTCCGAGGTCGGTTTTTGATATATATTTTCCGATGATAATCTGTCCCATTGAGCTGTCAATCCATTCGGCTAAAATGGCCGGCAGTGTGGGAATTGAGAACAGCAATGCTCTTTTCAAGTATGCGAAATCGTAAGTAAAGGATATGTTGCTGCGGTTAATGTAGCTGTAATAGAATATGCAGAATGCCTCGCCGCATAGTATGCCGGCAAACAGCGATGTGATGCCATAATTCAAATATACAACACCTACAACCGAGATTGTAATCTGTATGAGCAGTTGTATTATTGTGCCGATGGAATACAATATGGGTTTTCTTTTAAAGCGTGTGAGGATTGAAAAATAACCCAACAGACTGGCTACGGGAATAGTCGTCAGCATCAGCAGGAAGGGGGTCGAGTAGCGTGCCTCAATGCCAAGCACTCTCTCTTGCCAAAATGATTGAGTGGAGGCCAGAAATAAAAATATCAATGAGGATATTCCCAAAATCGAGTAGAAACCTGTCGATACCAATCGTGTGCGGTTAATGTCGGTCTCGTGGTAGTCTCGTGCAATTGCTGAGTGGATATTCAGGTTCGACACAAGGCCGATAAGAGTCTGGACTGACATAATGAGCGCCATTACTCCATACTCCTCCTGCGGTATTCTGTTGGTGTATATCGGCATAAGTAGTACGGCTGCAATCTTGCCTATTATGGATGCAAAGCCATATATTATGAAATCTTTGAAAAATTTTTTCATACGGTCAATTAAATTTACTCTTATTGTATGTCATAGCAAAATTCAATTGCTTTACCATTTGTTTGTGTAAATTATTTTGCAATCTATCGTATGTGATGATGTTGTAGGTAATGCTTTTCATTGCCGGCTGTGTTGCATTTGTGCTTTTTGAGACGGTGGGGCATTGTTTGTGCTCTCGGGCGATATTGTTTTTTGCAACTCGCAGCGTTGCTGTAAGTGCCTGTTTAAGCATATTGGTTTTTGTTGCTTTGTTTGTGCTTATGGCTCTTTTTTGTGTCGGCAGCCTTTGTTGTCATTAGTATTCCTATTTTATGCTGCAATTGATTGTTCCGGTGTCTCTTGTGGAGTTTAGCCGATAATCTTCAAGGGCTTTGCGGGGGGCTGTATTCTGTATCGGGTTCTTTAGAATCTGTTTTAATTTTATTTCGAGATTATTTGAGGACTATTTTTGAGCAGATATTCATTTTGGGGATGCAGGGAATAGCGAGCTATTTTCAAATTCCCAAAATGGATAGATGCCGAAAAGAGTCTCAAAGAAGCCG
>JAZSIU010000057.1:0-41839 GCA_045533955.1 Bacteroidaceae bacterium | reverse complement strand
TGCAGCTTGCTGCCTCGGGGTGCAGCAGTTACGAGATTGCCGCGAGGTTGGGACTTACGCGCTCTACGGTGAAGAATCGTATCAGGGTTGCTAAAATGATGGCCGGGAAAATGGGTAGTCGGGGTGTATAAAGTGCGCGGAATGCTATTGTGGCGTTGTGTGTGCGCTTGGATTAGCGTTTAATAAGCCTATTGGAATTTTTCTTTTCTCAGCCTTGAAGTTCTGTTTAAATTTTTCTGTCATCCGTGCCTCGCGGACGGCATTGTAAATTATTTTACTCCTTAAAAGCCATTTTCAAAAGCAGGCGTGCGGCGCGGATGCGGTTCTTGACGGTGCTCATCGGCAGGCCTAGCGCGAGCGCAATTTCGCAATATTTATATCCTTGAGCATACATTTTAAGTGGGGTGGAAAATTCGGGCGGGAGCCTTGCGATAATGCGAGAAACGTCGTGAAATTCCAGCAATGCGTCGGCTGCGTCATCTGTGCGGTAATAATTATAATCGGCATTTTCTATTCTTGCTCTTCGCTGTGCTGCTATCTGTTCGTTAAGAAAGATATTTCGCATAATCCGCTGAGCCCAATGGTCGAATTTCGTTTCGGGAGTAAAATATTTTCGCTTTATATAGGCCCTTACCACCGTTGCCTGAAAAAGCTCGCGAGCATCCTCAGTCCTCCCCTGCGTCAGATACATTGCATAGTTGTTTAGGTTGTTGCTAATATTTTGTAATTCAATAAGAAAAGTTGTGTCATCCATCGTCTGTGTTTATGTAAATATAAAATTAGATAAACAGCGATGCGGGCTATTTTGTTTATCAACGATGAGTGTTTTTTTTGTTTATTAAAAAAGGTGCAGCTATAATACCTTGATACAATTCATAAAGTAGTTGGCTAATTTTTGTGGGCGCAGGGCATCTAACGCAAGAAAGATGTTCTGTGAAAATTCTGTCGGCACGAAAAACAACCGTGTCGAAAGTTATATATTAACTAATTGATAAATATGCTGCCTAAATTATATTGAACTTATGTTAATTACGATGAACGACGAACGACGAGGAATTGCTAATAAAATTATAACAATAAATGAGGGTAATTAGGAAAGTGGCATTTGGGGCATAAAAAAATGATGGAGTTTTATTCTCCATCATTTCTTTGTCCGCTAATCTTAAATACTGCCATATCTCCTTTGGTCCCTATTCTGATTGGGGGGCCCCACAGCGATAGGCCGCTTGACACGAATATGTGCGAGTGGTTCCATTTGCGGTAGCCGTGGCTCTGCTCGAAAATTATGTCGGTTGCAATGTTCCCGGGCCATATTTGTCCGTGGTGTGTGTGTCCGCAAAAGACTATATCGGCTTTTTGGGCGTCTTTTTCGTGTAGATTGGTGGGTTGGTGCTTGACGACCATTATTGGGCGCTCTTTATCGGTTTTTTCGAGGAGTTCTTTTAGTTGTATGAATCTTTTTCCTGCGTATCGGTCGTCGCGCAGAATGAGCTGGAAGCCGTTGGAGAGGGTTACTACTGTGTCGGCAAGCATTTTTATGGGGGTAAGTTCGAGGAGGCGGCGGCTCTCGTCGATATTGCTTATGTATTCGTGGTTGCCGGGGGCCATATAGATGCCCATCGGGGCTTTTAGTTGGCAAAGTTCTTCGTGCATCTGCTCTTTGTATAGTGGAATGAGGCTGTTGTCTATGAGGTCGCCGCCTATAATTATAAGGTCGGGATTTTGGGCGTTTATCATCTGCACGAATTTCTTCAGCTTGGCTTTTCCTGTGCCGTAGCCTAGGTGGAGGTCGCTCACTGCAACGATTGTCATTGGTTGTTCCATTTTTTTGTCGAGTTTAAGCTCGATTGTCTCTACTCGTGGGTGCAGATTGTTTATGTATCCGCCCGTGAGTATGGCTGCCGTGATGCCCAGCGCCCATAGAAAACTGTGTGGAATATTTATGAAAAGTCTTACTGCGTCGATGGCCAATAGTGTTAATGTCATATAGAGCACAAATACCATCCACAGTGTGCCGATGCTGAACATTATTTTGGGCAGAAACTCGGGAAGGTTGCTGTGGCGCAGTGCCATTACTATGAATAGTTGCAGCGACAGCAGCCAATAGATTATGCCGAATATTATTTTTGTGGCCATCGGTGCGGCGCTTATTGTTTGCAGTGCGCGGATGAATATGTAGGTGTTTCCGCACAAAAAGCATACAAGGACGAGTATTAACATTATTCCCATATTGTCGGATTAAAAATTGGTTCTTTTTTTGGGGGGCTATTATTAGAAACTGTTTGAATCTTATTGGAAAAGTTTTCTGAATTGGTGTCCTTGTTTCGGCTTCTTATAAATTACGAGACTGTGCTTTTTTTATTGCAATCAGTCTCGTAATTATATTTTTTTTAACTTTTGAGAATTATTTCAGATTCTCGATGAAGTAACGGCTCAGACGCTCGAATACGTGCAGGCGTGTGTAGCTGCCAAAATAGATTCCGTGGTTGCTGTCGGGGTAGAGTGCCATTTCGACGTGTTTGCCTGCCTGATTGAGCTGGTGTACGTAGCGCAGCATATTGCGGAAGTGTACATTGTCGTCGGCTGTACCGTGGATGATGAGTAGCTTGCCGTTGAGTTCCGGGGCGTGTACCACTGCCGAGCCGAGGTCGTAGCCCTCTTTGTTCTCTTTGGGGGTGCGCATAAAGCGTTCGGTATATACTGTGTCGTAGAAGCGCCAATCGGTGGGGGCGGCAATGGCTACTCCGGCTTTGAATACTGCGTCGCTTTGGCTCATTGACATTATGGTGTTGTATCCGCCGAAGCTCCAGCCCCATATTCCGATGTTGTTTTTATCGACGTAGGGGAGCGTGCCTAAGTATTTTGCTGCTTCTACTTGGTCGCGGGGCTCGTAGTAGCCCAGCTTCATATAGGTGCATTTTCCAAACTCGGTGCCTCGTCCGCCGGTGCCGCGTCCATCGACGCACACCATTATGAAGCCTTGTTCGCTCATATAGGTCTCGAATCCTGCGCCGGGGTACATTCCTGTGTACCACGTGTCTTTTACCTCTTGTGAGTAGGGGCCGCTGTATTGGTACATTATGACGGGGTATTTTTTGTTTGCGTTGAAATTGTGGGGCTTGACCATCCAGCCGTTAATATCAACGCCGTCGCTTGTCGTAAAGGTGAAGAGCTCTTTCGAGGGGAGTTGCATCTTCGATAGTTTTGATTTTAGCTCGTTGTTGTCGATGAGTGTCTTTATTGTGTTGCCTTTGTTGTCGTTTGTGGTTACGACGGGTGGGGTGGTGAGGTTGTCGAATGTGTTGATAAAGTATTTCATTCCTGCGCTGAAGATGGGGCTGTTGGTGCCGTCGCCTTTGGTGAGGCGTGTCTTGCGGCCTTTTTTGTCTATCTTGTAGGCGTTGCTGCGAAGGGGGCTTCCTTCGTTACTGTTGTAGTAGAATTCGTTTTTCTTTTGGTCCCAGCCGATGAAGCTTGTTACCTCGTAGTTGCCCTCGGTGATGGGGCGTACGTAGTCGCCGCCTATCGTGTAGAGGTAGAGGTGGTTGTATCCGCTACGCTCGCTGTGAAGGATTATGTGCTTGTCGAAAAATTCGATGCTTGCGTAGGTGGATTCATTAAGATAGGTGTCGCTCTGTTCGCGCAGAATGCGTTTGCATAGTCCCGAGAGGGGGTTGGCGGCGAATACATCCATTGTGTTCTGATGGCGGTTCAGTGTTATCACTGCGAGTGTTTGGGGGTCTTTTGTGAAGCGTATGCGGGGGATGTAGCTCTCGGGGTCAATCTCTAATTTCAGTTGACGGGTTACGCGGCTCTTTACGTCGAATGTGTGAACCGATACTTTTGAGTTGGCTGCTCCGGCAACGGGGTATTTGTAGCTGTAAGGGGCTACGTAGGGGTCGTACTCGACTTTGCTTGTCGAGGGGATGTACATTGGCATATCGTAGTTCATTACCTCGCTCTCGTCGTAGCGTATGTAGGCGATGACTTTGCTGTCGGCGCTCCAATCGTAGGAGCAATTGGTCGAGAATTCTTCTTCGTAGACCCAATCGGGGATTCCGTTGATTATTTTGCCAAATTCGCCGTCGGTGGTTATCTGCGACTCGCTGTTCTCGAATAGTAGTTTAACGATGAAGATGTTGTTGGAGCGCACGAATGCTATCATAGTGCCGTCGGGCGAGAATTTGGGCACTTGCTGTGAGCCGTTCTCGGACAGGGGGGATACTTTGTTGTTCTTGCGCGAGTAGATGTAGTGGTCGGCGGTGAAGGAGCGACGGTAGATGCTTTTTGTGTTTGTTTGGATGAGCAGGCGGCTCTCGTCGGGCGAGAATTGGTAGCCGTCGATGCGTTTGTTGCCGAAGCCTCGGGCTGTGGAGGCGTCGAAGATGGTGTCAACTACTTCGCCGCTCTTGAACGAGCATTTGAGGATGAGTGAGTTACTGCCGCCTAAACGAGCAAAGTGTTCGCCGTCGGCCATTGGCTGTATGGCCGAGTATCGCTGTGCCCAGAAGGCGTTCATTGCACCGGGCAGGGTAAATTGGCCGTCGGCAAGCAGGGGGAGTGCTACAAGCGCGACGAGCATAAGTGAAAAGAATCGTTTCATTGCTTATTTGTGTTTATAATTTGTTGTTCTATAATATGCTTGCGAAGATAGTGTATTTTGTTGAGATATGGAAATTTGGGGCTTTGTTTGATGGGGGATTGTTCTTTTTTCTTCAAAAGGAGTTTTTCTTTTCATACGACTATATTTGCGCTGATGCGCGAATATATATTGCACTCGCTGTAAAGAAAATCGAGCAAGCTTCATATTTTTCGCTCGCTTGTTCGTATATTTGCGCTGATGCGCGAATATACACTGCGCTCGCTGTGTAAAATATTGAAGTAAACTTCATATTTTCCGCTCGCTTGTTCGTATATTTGCAAAAAATGAAAAATGTTAAAATATTACTATGGATTTTCTTTTGATTACAATTGCTGCGTTGGCGCCGGTTATGTGGCTTCTTTATTATGTTAATAAGAAAGATAGTGCGCGCCCCGAACCCATAGAACAGCTTGTCATTGCTTTTGTGCTTGGTATTCCGTCGGCTTTTTTGGCTGTTTGTGGGGCTTACCTGCTTATGTTTTTGGGATTTTGTAGTGAGGAGGTTAATTCGGTGCTGGATGCTATTTGTAAGTCGCTTTTTGCAGCTGCGTTGCCCGAGGAGTGTGCTAAATTTTTCTTCTTTTGGATTTTTGTGCGTAGGAATCGTTTCTTCGACGAGAGGATGGATGGCATTGTTTATGCGTGCTGTGTGTCGTTGGGATTTGCGGCGTTGGAGAATATTATGTATCTGTTCCAGAATTATGAATCGTGGGTGAGTGTGGGAATTACTCGTGCCATTTTCTCGGTGCCGGGACATTTCTTCTTTGGTGTGCTTATGGGGTATTACTATTCGCTTGTACGTTTCTCGAAGAATGCGTCGTTGTTCAATAGGTGTATGGTGCTTGTGGCGCCTATCGTTGCACATACTATTTTTGATGCTATTCTTTTTGCAATGCCGGTGGTGCCTATCGTGAGCCATTTATTGATGATTGCGTTTTTCTATTTTTGTAATCTTTTGCGCAGATATGCTGTGTCGAGAATAGAGGAGCATCTTGAGGATGATAATGTTGAGTTTGGCGCTGTGGCGCAGGATGCTGCTGATGGGGCGTTACTCTGTGATGAGGTTGGTGCTGCCACGGGCTGTGCGACGAATTATGATACTGCGGCTTCCGATGATAGTCTCGACGATTATATTGTTGAAAAGTATTTTGGTGGCAGGGAAAAAAATAAGGAGTAGATGTTTGATTGTCGGCTCTGTGCTTTTGCCTTGTGAAGGGCTAAAAAATATGGGGCTTAATGCTAATAAGGATAAAAAGATGAGCGTAAAAAATACGCTCATCTTTTTTATTGTATAAGGTCGAGTAGTAGTGTGAGTTCGAAGGGCGATGCGCCGCGTTCGATGAGTATCTCGGTGTCTTGCTTTATAAGTAGTTCTAATCTTTTTTTGTCGTTGCACAGTTCCGAGGCTTTGTTGTATAGCTCTATGGCTTGTGGGCGGTTGCCTGCAATCCACTCGACGTGGGCGGCGTTTATGTAGTCTTCGAGGCGGGCGCTGTTGCTGTGCAGAAGTTGCTCGTAATAGTGTCGGGCCTGTTGCTCTTTGCCGGTGAGGAACGAGCACCACGCGATTGCTTGCCACGAACGATGGGAGTTGGCATCGAGATATTCTACTTTGAAGAAGCGGGCAAAGGCTTCGTCGTAGCGCTTGAGCACTGCCAGACACTCGCCTGTCTGCAGTAGTAGTGTGAGGTTGTCGGGGGCTACCTCTTCGGCGGCAATGTAGTAGTGTAGTGCATTTTCGTATTCGCCTTGCAGACGGTAGCATTGTGCAATGTGGCGCATCGTCCACAGGCTGTCGGGCTGCAGAATGTCGGCTTTGGTATATTGCTCAATTGCTGCTTGATAGTTGAAGGATTTTTGTTGGCAGTAGCCTAACTTTTGGTAGAATTGTGCGTCGCATCCGCTTTGTGAACCGAGCTTTTCCAATATCTTGCCGGCGCTTATTGCTTCGCCGTAGTATCCTTTCTCGACAAGGTAGTGGAATATGTGCAATATTGCCTCGCTGTTGTCGATGAGTGGGGCGAGGGTGGTGTCGCTTAGTAGGTTGAGCGACTGTCCGAAGGGGTCGGGGTATTCTTTGCCGTGGCGCGATAGTCTGAAGAAACGGTAGAGGTCTTGAATGTATTGGTTGCCGGTTGTTTCGCTGTCTTGTTCTTGGGGGGCTTTGGCTATTGTGTCGGGGCCTTCTTCGGGGCTCTCGGGCAGTTGTTGCATAAGCATCTCGCGCTGCTGCTGCGGTACCTGAGAGAATGTGAGGCAGAATGAGTATTTGTCGCTGTTGCAGAAGAAGCGCGACGAGCATATTGCGGTGAGTAGTGTTTTGCGTGTGCCGCCACCCTCGGGCAGGAGTTGTGATATTTCGGGGACGTTTGTGTCGAATGGGCGCAGCCAATTGCTCATCTCGTTAAAGAACGGGTAGCGTTTCAGTTGCGAGAATGTGCTCATATAGACGTCGGCGCCTTCTATCTGCCATTTGGCCATTTCGTCGAGTTTCTCTTTTATGTCGTCTTTCTCTATCCACGCTTTCCACTCGGGGTTGTGTTCATCTTCGTCTATCTCTTTGATGATGTCCGTTCCCAGCTTCTCGTTTCTCAGATGTGGATTTTTCATCATTGCGGGGATTATTTCTTCGCGCATCTTGCGGTCTATTTTTTGTGTCTCACGGCAGCGCAGTAGTTGTATCTGTATTGTTGCGATGCGACGCATTATGGTGGGGGTGTCGCGCAGTGTGTCGAGGGCCGAGAGTATCTCGGGGTGGTATTTGAGGCGCTTGCTGTGGGTGGTGAGGATTATTGTCAGTCCTATAAGGGAGCGGATGGCGATTATTGTCTCGTCGTTGGTGCATAGGCGGCACAGAAGCAGTGCTTTTCCGGGCTCGAAGCATTGCAGCAGGCCGAGGGTTACTGCACCGACGAGTGTGGCGCGGTCGTTGGTTGGAATTTCTTTGTCGGTGAGCAGCGATTGTATCTCTTCGTGTGTCTGTTTGTTGGTGTTTGTGCTTGTGAGCAAACGGTAGAAGACTTCTTTTAGTATTGTTTCGTGTTGCTGGTGAAGCTCTTGCTCTATTGTGTGTCGTTGGGGCAGAGGGGCGGTGTGCGCTGCTGCAAGGTTGGCGTTGTTTTCGCTGAGGCGCAGGCACAGGCTCCGGGCCGATAGGTCGCCACGATAAAGGCGGCGCTTTTGGGCAAAAATTGTAAGTGCTCCTTGTGTTGTTTGTTGCAGTAACTGAAGTTCGTCGTTTATTGTGAGACAGCGACCGCAGAGCTCGCGGTAGAGTGCTTCGCGGTTGGGGTCGGGCAGTCCTCGGTGCATATATTCGAGCATATAGTTGTATGCTGTTGCAGTTTCGCTCAGGCGGGTGTATAACTCCCAATCGGTGCCGCTGTTTATGGCTGCCGATAGTTCGTTGATGGCCTCTCTTAGGTGTCCTTCGTATATTAGTGTTTCTATCGTTGCGTGTAGTTGGTTGTTGCTCATAGCTGAATGTTATCTCACTTTTTTTCTTGCTGATTCTTTTCTGCTTGCGGGGGGCTTGCTTACTTTAAACAAGCGGGGGCGACTTTTGGTCGCCCCCGCGATTGTTGATTTTATTTGTTCGCGAAAATTATTCGCCCTTAACAGCTGCAACACCGGGAAGCACCTTACCTTCGATAGCCTCGAGAAGGGCTCCACCTCCTGTTGAGATGTATGAAACTTGCTCGGCCATACCGAATTTGTTGATGCAAGCTACTGAGTCGCCACCGCCGATGAGCGAGAAGGCGCCGTTGGCTGTTGCTTTACCGATAGCCTCGGCAATGGCGCGTGAGCCTGCTGTAAAGTTATCAAACTCGAATACGCCTGCGGGGCCGTTCCAGAGAATTGTCTTTGCGCTCTCGATGGCTGCTGCAAAGGCTTTCTGTGCCTCGGGACCTGCGTCAAGACCTTCCCAACCCTCGGGAATTGCGCCTGCGGGGCACACCTGTGTGTTGGCGTCGTTCGAGAAGGCATCGGCTGCAACGCAGTCGGTGGCAAGAACAAGGTTTACGCCTTTTGCTTTAGCCTGCTCGATGATGTCGAGTGCAAGTTGCAATTTATCGTCCTCGACAATTGAGTTACCGATGCTGCCGCCCTGAGCCTTGGCGAATGTGTAGGTCATACCACCGCAGAGGATGAGGTTGTCAACCTTGTCCATAAGGTTCTCGATGATACCAATCTTTGTAGATACTTTTGAACCACCCATAATTGCGGTGAAGGGGCGCTTGATGTCTTTAAGGATGTTGTCAACAGCTTGTACTTCTTTCTCCATAAGGTAGCCCAGCATCTTGTGGTCGTCGTCGAAATAGTCGGCAATAACGGCGGTTGATGCGTGGCGACGGTGTGCGGTACCAAAGGCGTCGTTGATGTAGCAGTCGGCGTATGAGGCAAGGGTCTTTGCAAACTCTTTCTGCGACTCTTTCATAGCTTTCTTTGCGTCGTTGTATGCGGGGTCTTCTTTGTCGATACCAACGGGCTTGCCCTCCTCCTCGGGATAGAAACGAAGATTCTCGAGCATAAGAACCTCACCGGCCTTAAGGGCTGCTGCGGCTTCGGCTGCCTTGGCGCAGTCGGGGGCAAACTGTACGGGAGCACCCAATTTCTCAGATACTGCGTCAACAATCTGGCTGAGAGAGTATTTTGCATTTACCTTGCCCTTGGGCTTGCCCATATGAGACATAATGATAAGTGCGCCACCATCGGCAAGAACCTTTTTGAGTGTGGGAAGGGCACCGCGGATACGTGTGTCGTCGGTAATTTTACCCTCTTCGTTCAAAGGTACGTTGAAGTCAACGCGAACGATGGCTTTCTGGCCTGCAAATTTAAAATTGTCAATTGTCATAATTGTTAATTTATTGGGTTAGTAAATAATTTGTTGTCTATATGCAATATTATCCGAGGCTGACTATGGCAACCTACACAGCTACAAAAATACTATTTTAAAATAAATAATTGCAGAATTGGGGGGTTATTTTTAAAAAAAGATGAAAAATAGGTTAGAATCTGTTTTAATTTTATTTCGAGATTATTTGAGGACTATTTTTGAGCAGATATTTATTTTGGGGATGCAGGGAATAGCGAGCTATTTTCAAATTCCCAAAATGGATAGATGCCGAAAAGAGTCTCAAAGAAGCCGAAACTAGTCTTAGCAATAATGAATTAACTTGTTTAATAAAATTCAAAACAGATTCTTAATGTTTTTTTTTATTTGTCGGGTGCTGTTTTGTGGCTTTGTTCTTCTGCGGGGTTTTTTATTTGTTTCTGATGTTCTTTGCACAGGGGGGCGAGGCCGCAGCGATTGCACTCGGGGGTGCGTGCCTTGCAGACGTATCGTCCGTGTAGTATGAGCCAATGGTGGGCTTTGGGAACAATGTCGTGGGGAATGTATTTCATAAGTTCTTTTTCGACACTGTATGGGGTGGTGCAGCGTTTGGGGACGAGGCCTATGCGGTGGCTCACACGAAAGACGTGTGTGTCAACGGCCATTGCGCTTTTTCCCCATACGACCGACTGTATGACGTTGGCTGTCTTGCGGCCGACGCCGGGAAGGGTTACAAGCTCGTCGAGTGTCTGGGGTACTTCGCCTTGAAAGTCGCTGCATAGCTTTTGGGCCATTCCTACAAGGTGCTTGGCTTTGTTGTTGGGGTACGAGATGCTTTTTATGTAGTTGAATACCTCGTCGGGGTGGGACAGGGCTAGTTCGTGGGCGTCGGGGTAGCGGGCGAATAGGTCGGGGGTTACCATATTCACGCGCTTGTCGGTGCATTGTGCCGAGAGTATCACTGCTACTAATAGTTCGAACGGGGTTGTGTAATTAAGTTCGGTCTCGGCTACGGGCATTGCCGCTTCGAAATACTCTATTGCTTTTTTGTAGAGTTCTGCTTTTTTCATTTGTTTATACAGTAAATTCTCTAATCTCGCAGTTGTCCATTAGTGTTACGTCGCGGTGGGTTACGCCTTTTATTTCGGCTTCCATTATGCGGGTGAGGAATCCGTGGCTGAAGGCGAGGATTCTTTTGCCGGGGTATTCGAGTTTTACTTTTTCTATGAATTTGTGTACGCGTATTTTCATTGCTTCTTCGGTCTCGACCGTCTCGTTGAGGGTGGCGCCTTTTATGGGGGTGCCCGAGAGGTTGCCGAGGTCGCGCTCGCGCAGCAGGGGTTCTTTTATTATTTCGCACTCGATGCCTTCGAGTATTATGTTTGCTGTGTCGAGGCAACGTTTAAGGTCGCTGCATAGCACGGCGTCGAATTGTAGGGCTGCAACGGCGGGACGTGCGGCGAGAGCTTGTTCTTTGCCCAGAGGTGAGAGGGTTCCGGGTGTTTGTCCTTGAAATACTCCGCGGGCGTTCTCTTCGGTCTCGCCGTGGCGAACAAGATATATTGTCGTACTCATTTTTTATTGGTTTTTTGTTTAGAGGCTGTTTTGAATTTCTAAAATAGTTTTTTTGTAGAAGCTGCAAAAGTTTTTTCTGCCGTTTTTATGTTCAAAAATGTCTGTTTTTCTCTTTTTTGCGGTTGTATGGACGGCTATAAGTCCTTAAAAAAATGATATTCTTGTCCTATAAAAAACTTGGCGATATAAATTTAAACAGTTTCTTGTTTTGTTTGTGCGAATTTACAAAGAATTGTTGTTATTACAAAATATATCTGCCGAACGTCTGTTTATTCTCGTTTGTGTTATTAGGTTTTTTTGTATCTTCGTGCCCTATAATGTTTGCACGATGGACGATAGACGTTTCTACTATAATGATTTTAGCTCTTTTTTGCGCGGCTGCTTCGGGTGTAAAGTGCAGAAGATTACAATTGATGCGGGCTTTACCTGCCCCAATCGAGATGGGTCGGTAGGCAGGGGGGGGTGTACTTATTGCAATAATCAGACTTTTAGTCCGGCCTATTGTCGAGGCTCTGTCTCTGTTGCGCAGCAGATGCGCGAGGGGATAGATTTTTTTGCTCATAAATATCCGCAGATGCGTTATTTGGCTTATTTTCAGGCTTATACAAATACATACGCTTCGCTGGATAGGTTGATGGCGTTATACGAGGAGGCGCTTGCGGTGGATGGGACGGTGGGTATTGTCATCGGGACGCGTCCCGATTGTGTGCCCGATGAACTTTTGGACTATCTGCAAGGGCTCTCGAGGCGTACTTTTGTGCTTGTCGAGTATGGGATTGAGAGTACCTGTGATGCTACTCTTGTGCGCATTAACCGCGGGCACAATTATGCTGCGGCCGTTGATGCTGTCGAGCGCACGGCAGGGCGAGGCATCAGGGTGGGGGCGCATATTATCTTGGGGCTTCCGGGCGAGACGCGCCGCCTTCTTATGGAGCAGGCGGCGCTGTTGTCGCGTTTGCCGCTGACGACGCTTAAATTGCATCAGTTGCAGTTGATAAGGGGTACGCGTATGGCCGAGGAGTATGATGAGTGTCCCGAGGATTTTTCGCTCTTCTCGCTCGATGATTACGTTGATACGGTGGTTGATTATGTCGAGCGTCTGAGGCCTGACATTGTGCTTGAGCGTTTTGCTTCGTCGTCGCCTAAGGAGCTGCTCATTGCGCCCGATTGGGGGATAAAGAATTACGAACTTGTCGAGATTGTGAAGCGTCGTATGCGCGAGCGTGATACGTGGCAGGGGAGGCTGTTTGTGTAGCTTTTTTTTAAATTGCTGCGTTTTTTTGGGTGGCGTAATTTTAGCGGCAGGCTGAATTTATTTTATCTTGCTGTCGATGAAATTTAGTATCTCTTCTATCTTATCGGGGTGGAACCAGCTGACCTCTTCGTCGCGGCGGTACCACGTCATCTGTTTGCGCGAGTAGATGCGGGTATTCTGTTTTATTTTTTCTATTGCAAAGAGGAGCTCCCACTCGCCGTCAATTACTTTGAACAGCTCTTTGTAGCCTACTGTGTTTAGTGAATTGTGCTCTTTTAGATGGTAGAATTTTTTTGCTTCGTCTATAAGGCCGTCGGCAATCATTTGCTCGACACGTCGGGAGATGCGCTCGTAAAGTTCTTCGCGCTGACGCATAAGGCCTATTTTTATTATGTTAAACGGACGCTTGCGCTTCTGCCCGCTGCGGAAACTGCTGTATGGCTTGCCGGTCATATAGCATATTTCGAGTGCGTGCATCACTCGCTTGGGGTTTTTTATGTCGGCTTCGTTGTAGTATGTGGGGTCGAGAAGGCGAAGCTCGCTGCATAGTCTTTCGAGCCCCTCGCGCTCGTATCTCTCTTTGACTATGAGGCGGGTCTCTTCATCAACGGTGGGAATATCGTCGATGCCTTTACACACTGCGTCGATGTACATCATCGAACCACCCGAGAGTAGCATTGTGGGGTGCTGTGGAAACTCTTTTTCCAATAGCTCGAGCACTTGTTGTTCGTATCGTGCTGCGCTGTAATAGTCGCCGGGTTGCAGCTGCCCGACAAAATAGTGTTTTTGTCGGGACAGCTCCTCGGCTGTGGGGGCTGCCGTACCAATCTCTAATCCGCGATACATCTGACGCGAATCGGCCGATATTATGGGGCAATTCAGATGACGGGCTATTGCTAAGCTCGTCGCTGTTTTTCCAACGGCTGTCGGGCCTATCAGTACGACAAGATTGTTCATCGTTCTTTAGTATAGGTCGTCAATGGAGCTTACGTCGGCTATATTGTCAAGGTCGAGGCCTTCGAGCTCTTCTTCGTTGTAGTCGTCGCTGCCATAAAAATCTTCAAGGTCTTCTTCGCCGGTGGATGATGCTACGGGGTTTTTGCCCATAAGCTCGTCAAAGTCGAGTGTCTGCACCGGGGGCTCGCCTGTCGATTTTACGCATCGCGGAGACTCGAGGTCTTTTCCAAATTCTATCTTGCTGAGTTCCATATAAAAGACTCTGTCGCCAAGAGGGTCGAATACATAAACAAGGTGTTGCTTCTCTTCCTCGACAAGGTCGCCTATTATGGTCTCGGACATTACATAATTGTCCTCGTCGGAGCGGCTGCCCATATCTTCGAGGGTTATTTCTGTCTCTTTTATCCAATTGTTGTTGCAGATGAAGAAAGAGGTCATCTGGTCGTCGGGGTAGCCGACCGCTTCGAGAATGGCTTTGTGAAGCTCGTGGAACGATGCTTCGGAGTCTATCTCTATGTCGCGGCGGAAATTCTCGGCCTCGTCCGACAATAGTCTGAATTTATATATCATAAAATAGTTTTTTTAACCTATTATACCACGCTCCGATTGTTTCTCGATAAAGTTTAGAATGTACTCAATCTCGGGGGTCATTGTTATTGTTTCTTTAATCTTGACAAGGCCGGTGCTTACGTTGTTGTCGCTCTCGTAGATGAGGCGGTAGGCGCTGCGTATGTTTGTTATTGTCTCGTTGCTGAAGCCGCGACGGCGCAGGCCTACGATATTTAGTCCGCAGTAGCGTGCGGGCTCGCGTCCTACAATTATGTAGGGGGGAACGTCCATACTGAAGCGGCTGCCGCCTTGTACCATCACGTATCCGCCAATGTGGCAGAATTGATGCACAAGGACGCAAGCGCTCAGAATGGCGTTGTCGTCGATTATTACCTCGCCGGCCATCTTGCTCGAGTTGCCGATGATGCAACCGTTGCCGATGATGCAGTCGTGGCCAATGTGCGAATTTTCCATAAATAGGTTGTTGCTGCCTACGACGGTCTTTCCGCGTGAGGCTGTTCCTCGGTTTATGGTAACATTTTCGCGTATCATATTGTTGTCGCCTATTTCGCAGGTTGTTTCCTCGCCTCTGAATTTAAGGTCTTGCGGGACGCCGCCAATAACTGCACCGTGGAATATACGGTTGTTGTTACCCATACGTGTGCCGTATAGTACCGATGCGTGGGGCATAATTACGCAGTTGTCGCCAATTACTACATTCTTGTCGATGTAAGCAAATGCTCCAATTTCACAATTCTGACCGATTTTTGCTTCGGGGTCGATATATGCTAAAGGGCTAATCATAAGAATCGTTTTTTTTGTTCGTTATTCTTTGTTTTTTATTATCTGTCCGGTAAATGTTGCCTCTACTGCAACTTTTTCGCCCACAAAGCCGTAGCCTTTCATCATTGCAATGCCGTGTCTTAAGGGGCTTACAAGCTCGACGCGAAAGACGAGTGTGTCGCCGGGGACAACCTTTTTGTGGAATACTACCTTGTCTATCTTCAGGAAATAGGTCGAGTATAGCTTGGGGTCGTCGAGCATATTGAGTATCATTATGCTGCCTACCTGCGACATTGCTTCAATCTGAAGAACGCCCGGCATAATGGGCTCGTCGGGGAAGTGTCCTTGGAAGAAGGGTTCGTTATTTGTTACATTCTTTATGCCTACGATGTAGTTTGCGCCCATTTCGATAATTTTGTCAACAAGCATAAAGGGGTAGCGGTGGGGCAGGAGCTTGCTCACGCGGTTGACGTCGAGTACGGCCTCGGTGTTGGGATTGTATGTGGGGGCCTGTATCTGATTCTGACGGATTATCTTACGCATCGCGCGCGCGAACTTGTTATTTATTGTGTGTCCGGGGCAGGTGGCGATGATGCGTCCTTGCAGAGGCTTGCCTATGAGGGCAAGGTCGCCGATAATGTCGAGTAGTTTGTGGCGGGCAGGCTCGTTGTTCCACACAAGGGGCTTGTGGTTAAGGTAGCCCAGCTTTGTGGCGTCCATATGCGGAACGCCCATAACATCGGCAAGGCGGTTGTAACGCTCCTGTGGCATTTCGCGCTCGTAAATTACGATGGCATTGTCAAGGTCGCCGCCTTTTATGAGGCCTGCTGCAAGCAGAGGCTCAAGCTCGCGTACAAAGACGAATGTGCGGCTCGAGGCAATCTCTTCTTTGAAATCTTCCATATCCTCGAGTGTGGCATATTGGTTGTATAATACGCCCGAGTCGTAGTGGACAAGCACGTTGAGGCTGAATTTGTCATCGGGAAGGATGATGATTGAGTTGCCTGTGTTCTCGTCCTTAATTTCAATTTTTGACTTTATGATAAAGGTGTCTTTCTCGGCATTCTGCTCTTTTAGTCCTATGCGCTCGATGTTCTGGACATATTGTATGGCACTACCATCGAGGATGGGAAACTCGGGGCCGTTGACCTGCATAAGGCAGTTGTCGATGCCCAGCGCAAAGAGTGCGGCCATTGCGTGCTCTACTGTGCTTACCCGGGCCTCTCCTTTTGTGAGTACGGTGCCTCGTGTGGTCTCTGTAACATTCTCGGCGACGGCGTCTATAATGGGCTCGCCGGGAAGGTCGATGCGCTGAATTTTATATCCGTAGTTCTCGGGGGCGGGGTTGAAAGTAACCGTCAGGCTGAGGCCTGTGTGAAGGCCTTTGCCGTATAACGAGAAACTACCGTTCAGTGTTTTTTGTTTATTGTTCATAAGAACCGGTATTTGTTGTTTAAACTTTGATACTCTCTGTACCTTATTTTATATAGATTGTCTATATTAAAAATTGGTAGATAGTCTCTTATTCTTTTGCTTTTTTTAGAGCCTCCAATTCGCGTGTAAGCTCTTTAATTTTTTTGTCTAATGCGGGCAGACGACGCATATAGGCCGAGAGGCGTATGTACTCTTTTGCGTCTATCGCGGGCGAGCCCAGCACAGTCTCGCCGCCTTTCAGGCTGCCTATTGTGCCGCATTGCGGGCCTACTGTGGTGTGGTCGCCTATTGTGCTGTGTCCCGATATTCCGGCTTGTCCGCCGAAAATACACCACCGGCCTATTTTTGTTGTTCCGGCAACGCCTACTTGTGCTGCCATTGCTGTGTGGCTGCCAATCTCGTCGTTGTGGGCTATTTGTACAAGGTTGTCGAGCTTGACGCCGCTGTGTACTACTGTGGCACCCATTGTGGCACGGTCGATGCAGGTGTTTGCGCCAATCTCTACATTATCCTCTATTATTACGATGCCAATCTGGGGTATTTTTTCGTAACCATTGGGGGTGGGGGCGAATCCGAAGCCGTCGGCACCAACGACGCTGCCTGCGTGCAGGATGCAGTTGTTACCTATGCGACAGTCGTGATAAACAGATACGTGAGCATAGAGGATGCTGTTTTCGCCAATTTTGGCACCGTCGCCCACGGATACTCCGTCGTGCAGCATACAGCCGTTGCCAATTTCGCAATTTTCGCCAATAACGACAAAGGGGGCAATGTAGCAATTCTCGCCTATCTTGGCCGTGGGGGCTATTGATGCAAGCGAGCTTACTCCCTGCTTCTTGGGCTTCATCGACTCGTATAGTGTCATAAGCTTGGCGAGGCTGCCGTAGGCGTTATCTACCTTAATAAGGGTTGCGCTAATCTCTTTTTCGGGCACAAAGTCTTTGTTGACCAATACTATTGACGATTGTGTCGTGTAGATGTATTCGGCATATTTGGGATTGGCCAAAAAGGAGAGTGCACCGGGGGTACCTTCTTCTATCTTTGCAAAAGTATATACTTCGGCATTTTCGTTACCTACAATTTCGCCATCGACGAATGAGGCTATCTGTTGTGCGGTGAATTTCATATCTTTTGTTTTTAATATTTTGCGTTACGCCCGTTTGTTTTTTAAATTATTTACGGAGCGGGTGCTGTGTGTGCGCTCGAAAAGCAAATATAGGTATTATTTGCCAATTTGGCGTTGCTATTTTATCTATTTTGTTCTTTAGGCTGTCGGAAACTATAACTTTTGGTCTTTTATGACGATGGTGTTTGCTTTTTGTCGGCCTTTTTTTATATGACGCCTTTATTCTTGAGCTCGGCCTCCATCTGTTGCTGGTATGAGGCTGCTTTTTGACCTGCCACTGTGGCATATTGCTCGCTGCTGTCGGCAAATATCACGGCGCGGCTTGCGTTTACCAATAGACCGCATTCGTTGTTCATACCATATTTGCACACCTCTTCCAATGAGCCGCCCTGTGCGCCCACGCCGGGTACCAAAAGGAAATGGTTGGGCACGATGCTGCGGACATTCTCGAACGATTTTCCTTGTGTGGCACCAACTACGTACATCATATTTTGGTCGCTTCCCCATTTTTGCGAGGTGCGCAGTACCTTCTCGAATAGCATCTCGCCATTATCGTCTTTTGTGAGCTGAAAATCGTGCGAGCCGGGGTTAGATGTAAGGGCAAGCACAATTACCCAAGCGCCGTCATACGAAAGGAAGGGCGATACGCTGTCCTCACCCATATAGGGGGCTACTGTGAGGGCGTGTACCTGCATCTCCTCGAAGAACGAGCGTGCATAGAGTGCCGAGGTGTTGCCAATGTCGCCACGCTTTGCATCGGCTATGATGAATATCTCGGGGTAGTTGTCTTTTATGTATTGTACGGTCTTTTCGAGGCTTATCCAGCCTTTTACGCCTGTTGCTTCGTAGAATGCAAGGTTGGGCTTATAGGCTACTGTGTAGGGTGCGGTTGCATCTATTATTGCCTTGTTGAACTCGAATACGGGGTCGTCGCTGCTCATTACGCAGGCGGGGAGTTTTTTTATGTCGCTGTCGAGGCCTACGCACAGGAATGAGCGCTTTTCCTTAATTTGCTTGATTAGTTCTTGTTTGTTCATAGTGGTATATGTTTTTATCGGTTATTCTTTTTTTAGAAATTATTTTCTTTCATTCGCTCGGCATTTTCGGCTACTATAAGGTGGTCGATGCAATCTTGTATGTCGCCGTTGACGAATGCTTGAAGGTTGTATATTGTGTAGTTTATGCGGTGGTCGGTGATGCGTCCCTGTGGGTAGTTGTAGGTGCGTATCTTGGCCGAACGGTCGCCGGTCGAGACCATTGTTTTGCGCTTGTTGGCTATGTCGTCGGCATAGCGCTGATGTTCGCGGTCGTAGATGAGGGTGCGCAGGCGGGCCAGAGCACGTTCTTTGTTCTTGGGTTGGTCGCGTGTCTCGGTGCATTCGATGAGTATCTCTTCGGTCTGTCCTGTCTCGGGGTTCAGCCACGGGTAGCGCAGGCGTACTCCTGATTCTACTTTGTTGACATTTTGTCCGCCGGCGCCGCTCGAGCGGAAGGTGTCCCACTTTATGGCGCTCTCGGTTATCTCGACGTCGAAAGGCTCGGCCTCGGGAAGTACGGCTACCGACGCTGCCGAGGTGTGTACGCGGCCTTGTGTTTCGGTGGCGGGGACGCGCTGAACGCGGTGTACGCCCGATTCGTATTTCAGTGTGCCATAGACTTTCTCGCCCGATACGGTGCAGATTATCTCTTTGTAGCCGCCCGATGTTCCTTCGGTAAAGCTCGATACTTCAATACGCCAGCCTTTGCTCTCGCAGTATTTTGTGTACATACGGTAGAGGTCGCCTGCAAAGATTGCTGCCTCGTCGCCGCCGGTGCCGCCACGAATCTCGAGGATGGCGTTGCGGTCGTCCTGCGGGTCGCTTGGGATGAGCAGCAGCTTTATCTCCTCTTCTAATGCGGGGATTGCGGTGGAACAGTGGTCTATCTCTTCGCGGGCCATTTCGCGCAGCTCGCTGTCGCTCTCGTTGGCAAGAAGGTCTTTGGCTTCGCTTTGCGATTGCAGCAGCAATATATAGCGCTCGCGGGCGTTCATTATCAGTTCAAGTTCGCGATACTCTTTGTTCAGCTTTACGTAGCGCTTCATATCGGCCACCACGGAGGGGTCGGTAATCAGCAGGGCTACTTCTTGGAAGCGTGCCTCGAGGTCGCTGAGCTTGCTTAGTATGTTGTTGCTGTCGGCCATAGTTGTTATTTACACAGTTTCTCGGCCCATTCAAATTCGCGGGTTACAACTCCGTATGTGATATATCCCCATCCGAGTGTCGCAAGCACTTGTGTGAGTAAGTCGAATGTGTATCGTCCCGAGTCTATTCCTAACCACGTTTTATAGCACATATATACAAATGCGCAGATGCAGAGGCAGCAGCAAAGGAAAAATAGTATTTTTTTCATCTTGTCAAATAAAATCAAAATTAGTAGATAAACTCGCCATACTCGCTGCGGATGATAAGCTCGTTGTGGTCGCACTCTTCGACGCGGCCCACTATCTGTGCTTCGACGCCGAAGCTCTTGCTAATCTCGATTATCTCATTGGCCTTATCGGGGGCAGTGTAAACCTCGAGGCGGTGGCCCATATTGAAAACTTTGTACATCTCGGCCCAATCGGTTCCGCTCTGTTCTTTTATGGTCTTAAAAAGTGGTGGGATGGGGAAGAGGTTGTCTTTTATGACTCGTTTGTTCTTGACAAAGTGCATCACTTTTGTCTGTGCTCCACCCGAGCAGTGTACCATTCCGTGAATCTCGGGGCGCATTGCGTCGAGCAGTTTTTTTACGATGGGGGCATAGGTGCGGGTGGGCGAGAGAACCAATTTTCCGGCATCAAGAGGCGCACCCTCGACCTTATCGGTTAGCTTGAGGCCGCCCGAGTATATTAACTCCTCGGGGACGCCGCCGTCGAAACTCTCGGGGTATTTCTGTGCAAGATATTTGCCGAATACGTCGTGTCGCGCCGAGGTTAGTCCGTTGCTGCCCATTCCTCCGTTGTACTCTTTCTCGTATGTTGCCCGGCCGTATGATGCGAGGCCCACAATTACGTCGCCGGCCGAGATGTTGGCGTTGTCAATTACGTCGCTGCGCTTCATACGGCAGGTTACCGTACTATCGACGATAATGGTGCGTACAAGGTCGCCAACATCGGCCGTCTCGCCACCCGTTGCATAGACGCCTACGCCCATCTCGCGCAATTCGGCCAAAAGCTCGTCGGTGCCGTTTATTATTGCCGAAATTACCTCGCCGGGAACAAGCAGTTTGTTGCGTCCTATGGTCGATGATACAAGAATATTGTCGGTTGCACCCACGCACAAAAGGTCGTCGATGTTCATAATGAGTGCATCCTGCGCAATTCCTTTCCACACCGATAGGTCGCCGGTCTCTTTCCAATAAAGATAGGCAAGGGACGATTTTGTGCCTGCACCATCGGCGTGCATAATGTTGCAATATTCGGGGTCGCCGCCCAAAATATCGGGGATTATTTTGCAGAAAGCATTAGGATACAATCCTTTGTCTATGTTCTTAATTGCGTTGTGTACATCTTCTTTTGATGCCGAAACTCCACGCATCATATAACGTTGGTCGCTCATTTTATTCTGTTTTTTTTGAGTTTATACCTCTGTAATTTTATATATTATCGTGCGAAGATAACACAATCCTACCGAAAAGCCAAGCAAACAGGCATTTTTCGCTCATCGGCTCGTGGATTTTCGGATATATTTTCTTTTAAGCTTAATTGATTATTGTACGCTCAAAAAGGGTATCGCTATGTTTGTTTGTAAAATTATTTTATTGCACTGTCGAGTATCTTGCGAAGCTCGTCTTTCTTTATTCCGCCCTCGTGCATCTTGTTGTCGTTAATATAGAAGGTGGGTACATAATAGTAGTCGAATGTGTCGGCAATCTCGGGCTGTTGCGTTTCCTCGATAGTTTCAATGAGAATTTTACTGTATTCAGGATTCTCGTTTTTAAGCTCGTCGATGAATTTGAATGCCCATTTGCAGAAGGGGCAATGCTCTTGATAGAAAATTGTCAGTTTTTTCATAAATATAATTAGTTGTAAAGAAATATTGTTGTGTTAAATGTCGGCGCGCAGGTGTGATGAAAAAACTTTTTTGCACCTATCGTACCTTTGTGCAATAATACTATTTTGTTTTTAAATAAAGTCTCAATCTTTGTTAAAAAGAAAAAAGTGCCTTGTAATTATTGTATTCTGCAACTAAATATATAATTTTATTGCGGTTAAATTTTTAAAGAATATCATAATGAAACGTTTTTTAATAAGCGCGGCCATTGCCGCTTTTTTTGCAGGCTGTGCGCAAAAGCCGGGAGTAACCCTTGCGCTTACGGGGCTCGACGCCGAGGATTCTGTAAAGATTATGTATAAGAATTTGGCGGATGATGCGCAAAAAATTCCATCCGACACTTTCGCTATTCCGCGCGGCGAGCTTTTTATTCCCGCCGGCGAGAGTGAGCCTGTAATATACAGCATATATAAATTGCCGCGTCATTTTCCCGATGGCACTATGGAGGCTATGAGTATGCACGGAATATATCTTCCGGTGCTTCCCGGGGCGGCCATAAAGGTCGAGGGCGATTTTAAGAATTATACAATAAGCGGAAATACTGCTTTTTACAAAGAACTTGCGGCTCTTGAGGCACAAATAAAGCCTCTGCGCCGTGAGGCTTTTGCGGCAGCCATTGCATCGTACGACAAGCAGCGTCCCGCGGTCCAGCGCGACTCTCTTGCGGCCGTTGCTGCTGTTTGCGAGGGTCGTGTCTCGGAGATTGTGAAGGCTTTTATTGCCGATAATGGCGACTCGGATGTTGCACTTTATGCCTTTTATCACTACGCCGATATTGAGAAGGATTACGATGCCTTGCAGGCGCTGAGCGAGCGTGTGCGTGGGGGAATATTTGCGTCGTATTATGATGGCATTGTCGAGCGTTACAATAAAATTAAAAGAAGCAAAGAGGCTCAGAAACTTGTGGCCGATGGAATGACAGCCCCCGACTTTACACTAAAAAATATTGAGGGAGAGGATGTTACACTCTCCTCGATGCGCGGAAAATATATTGTTCTCGACTTTTGGGGTACGTGGTGCGGATGGTGCATAAAAGGTATGCCCGAAATGAAGAAAATGTATAAAAAATATAGCAGTCGTCTCGAGGTTGTGGGCATTGACTGCGGCGATACCGAGGAGGCTTGGAAAAAGGGCGTAGCTGCGAATGAGCTTCCGTGGACTAATCTGATAAACGGCACCGGCGAGAATAATATTCCCGAAAAATATGCCATAAAGGGCTATCCTACAAAAATAATCCTCGACAAGGAGGGGCGCATCGTTAAGACCATTGTCGGTGAGTCGCCAGCCTTTTATAGTTGTGTCGATTCGCTTATGGCACTATGATAATATTGCCGACACAAGCAAAAAAAGAAGATGCTTCCTCTTGGTGGGAAGCATCTTCTTTTTTTGTTATAAAGTACGGGCTTTTTTTAATTTTCCTTTGTCGGTTTTTTAGGAAAAGCCTCGCCTTTTTCGAGTACCTCGATGGCCTTAATAACTGTGGGGTCGAACGTGTTTATATATTTTACGTGCTCGAGCATTCCAAGCGAGTTGTAAATTATATTGGCGTACAGCGACTGCTCGAGGCGTTTGCGCGACCTTTCAATCTGCCAATAGCGAGGCTTCAGGCCCTTTGTCGATGCAAACTGCACAAAATCATCCACAAGATTGTTGCTCTTGAGATGGGTAAGCATCTTTTCGTATGTCTTAAACGCGGATAGCTCGGGACGGTGAATGTCGCTGTATCTGAATGTATATTGTCGGATAAGGCCTTTCGATGCTGCCTGACTGAAATAGGACGAAATGTCGCTTGTGTCGCTTGATACGAAAATGTCGGGCATAATGCCGCCGCCGCCATAGACGGGACGGCCCAATTGTGTTTTATAGACTATGCTGTCATTTTGGTGTATGCTGTCTTGCGAGAAAAACTCGCCCCTCTCGTAGCGGTGCACAATGTCCATTGCATACTCCTCGTCGTCGCCCGCGGTGTAGGGCTTTTGTATGCAGCGTCCCGACGGGGTGTAGTATCGTGCAATAGTAAGGCGCACGGCCGAGCCGTCCATAAATTCAAATGGTTGTTGCACAAGACCCTTGCCGAAGGTACGTCGCCCGATGATGGTTCCGCGGTCGTTGTCCTGAACCGTGCCTGCCAGAATCTCGCTTGCCGAGGCTGATGTCTCGTCGGTGAGTATGACGAGTGGGGTGCTCTTGAATCTGCCGTGTCCGTTGGCGTAGTCGATGCTGCGTGGTTGGTGTACTCCCTCGGTATATACAATCATATCTCCCTTTTTCAGAAATTCGTTGGCCATTTGAATGGCAACGCCCATATAGCCGCCGCCGTTGCCGCGCAGGTCGATAATTACTCCCTTGCAATTTTGTATCGAGAGGCGTGCAAGGTTGATGATAAATTCGGTGTATGTATTTTCGGCAAATTTATCTACCTGTATGTAGCCCCACTTATTATCTATAAGGTAGGCTGCCTCGATGCTCTGTACGGGTATCTCGCCGCGTATAATGTTGAAGTGCAGAAGCTCTTTCTCGCCCCAACGCTTTATTCCTAATTTTACGCTTGTGCCGCCGGGGCCTTTCAGCTTGCTCATTGCTGCGTCGTTGGTGCAGATGCCGCTGCCCACAAAGGTTGTGTCGTTTATGGTGATAATGCGGTCGCCCGGCATAAGGCCTACCTGCTCTGAGGGGCCGCCGCGGATAATATCTGTAATGTGCACCGTGTCTTCCTCTATTAAGAATCTGATGCCTATTCCGCTGAAACTGCTTTTAAGGTCGGCGTTGGTGGCTTCGAGGTCTTTGGCCGGAATGTAGGTGCTGTGGGGGTCGAGCTCGGTTAGTATCTTGGGCATTGTCTTTTCGATAATCTCGTCCATCTGAAGTGAATCGACGTAGCATCGGTGTACTAATTCCATTAGCTCATCGACCTTGTTCATCTGTGTGGGCAGTATTATTGTCTGCTGCTTTATGTCGGCTATATAAAAGCCGACAAATGCACCTATTAACGCTGTCAGTACTAATAGCGTGGGGGTGTATTTATTCATTTTAAAGGGTTTTATAAACAGTAAATATTTCCAATGTCAGTGTAACTGCTGTTGCCTGCTCTTTAATGGGAGCGGATAATAAAAAGGCGGGCTGTCGTATTTGTTTTTATTCCTGCTCGCCTGTCAGAAATACTGTCTCTATCCCTGCTCGTTCGAGAAGGTCTATACCATCGGTGAGACGGTATTTTTCGGCATATACGACGCGCTTTATTCCTGCTTGTACGATGAGCTTGGCACACTCGATGCAGGGCGATGCGGTAACGTACAGTGTGGCACCGTCGCTGTTGTTGCTCGAGCGGGCTATCTTTGTTATTGCGTTGGCCTCGGCGTGTAGTACGTAGGGCTTTGTGAGGCCCTCTTCGTCCTCGCATACATTCTCGAATCCTGCGGGTGTTCCGTTGTATCCGTCCGAGATAATCATATTGTCCTTGACAATGAGTGCTCCTACTTTTCGGCGCTGACAGTATGAATTTTCGGCCCATATTTTAGCCATACGCATATAGCGCCGGTCGAGGTCGTGTCTTTTCTTGTCCATTGCTGTTGTAATTGTGTTAGCGGTTGTGAAATTGCATATATATGTTGCTCTGTTGTCGTATCTGAAGCCAATTGGCATCGCCGTTGTAGCTTGAGGCACGCTCTAAAAATTGTTTCATCTTTGTTGCTGTTGTATCTTTTGCGATGCTTCCTTGTGAGACGCGCACGTTGGTGCAGCGCATTGCACGGCTCTTGTTGTCGGCCTGCCATTTGCCCTCTATTGTTGCTCCCGAGGGGGTGTTTGCTATGAAACTGCCATCGTAGAACATAATGTTGTAGCCTTCTTTGGCTATGTTGCGTGTGGTACCCTCTTGAAAAAAGGATAGCTTCCACGTGCGGCTCTGAAATATTTCGTTAAGGTCGTCGCTATTGTTACAACTTGCAAATATAAGTGCAACTGCTATTAAATATAGTGTTTTTTTCATATTTTTTTGGTGCTTATTGTATTCCGTCTCGTTTTAACATTGCGTCGATGGTGGGCTTGCGGCCTCGGAAACGTATGTAGAGCTCCTGCGGGTGGCGGGTGTCGCCCTTTGAGAGTATCTCGTCGCGCAAGGACTGTGCCACTTTCATATTCATCACTCCCTCTTCTTGGAAGCGCGAGAAGGCGTCGGCGTCGAGCATTTCGGCCCATTTGTAGCTGTAATATCCGGCTGAGTATCCGCCCGACATTATGTGCGAGAATTGTGGGGTAATGGAGGTCTCGGGTACTACGGGCATTAGGCGCAGGGCGGCCGTTGTTTTGTGTTCGTAGTCTGTTACGTCGCCATCGAATGGCCGGGTGATATTGTGCCACGCTTGGTCGATGAGCCCGAGCCCTATCTGCCGCACGCATTGATAGGCTGCCTTGAATGTGCGCGAGGCTCGTATCTTGTCGAGTAGGTGGGTGGGGATAATCTCGCCCGTCTCGTGGTGGAAGGCAAAGGCTTTGAGAAACTCTTCTTCGGTAACAAAATTTTCCATAATCTGCGATGGCATTTCGACAAAATCCCAAAGGACGTTGGGGCTGCAAAGGCTTGCGTATGTTACGTCCGAGAATATGCCGTGCAGACAGTGCCCAAATTCGTGCATAAGGGTGTTGAGCTCGTCGAATGTCAGTAGGGTGGGCTTTCCGGGACGAGGCTTGCGGTAGTTGGTCGATAGTGTTACGTGGGGACGGTGGTCGATGCCCGAGGCGTCGCGCCATTGGGGCTTGAGGGAGTCCATCCACGCGCCGCCGTGCTTGCCTTTGCGGTTGTAAAAATCGCAGTAGAGCAGTGCAAGATGTGTGCCGTTGTAGTCGAGTACCTCCCACACTTTTACGTCGGGGTGGAATGTGGGGACGTCGTGCTGTTGCTTGAATGTTATTCCGTAGAGGCGTGTGGCAAGGTAAAAGGCGCCGTATATTGCCTGCTCGAGGTTAAAGTAGGGACGGGTCATTTCGTCGGTGAGGTTGTATTTTTGCTCTTTAAGTTTCTCGCTGTAATAGGCAAAATCCCACGGCATAAATTCAAAGTCTTTGCCCTCGATTTTTTTTGCAAGGGCGATTATTTCGCTCATTTCGGCGCGGGCTGCGGGAAGATAGGCCCACGTGAGCTTGCCCAGCATTGAATATACTGCGTCGCTGTTGCGGGCCATACGCTCGGCCAGAATGTAGTCGCTGTATGTGTCGTAGCCCAAGAGGTTGGCCAGACGCAGGCGGGTGTTTACAAGCTCTTTTACCGTTGCTCGGTTGTCGTAGGCGTTGCCTTTGGAGCAGAGTGTGCTGTACTCCATATACATTTTTTTGCGCAGCTCTCGGTTGCGGCAGAATGTGATAAATGGTAGATAGCTGGGGCGGTGCAGGGTGAATGTCCAGCCTTTTTGCTGCTGCTCGCGGGCTGTTGAAGCAGCTGTCTCGAGAAGGTCGGCGGGCATTCCCTCGACGTCGGAGGCCTCGGTAATGTTCAGTGTAAATTCGTCGGTGTCTTTTATTAGATTCTCTTGGAATTTTATTGATAGATGGCTCAGTTTCTCGCTCAGTGTGCGATACTCCTTGCGCTGCTCATCGTCGAGGTTGGCTCCCGAACGCAGGAACATTGTATAGGTCTCTTGCAAGAGACGTTGTTGCTCTTCTGTGAGGTTGCTGTTGTCTCTCTCTTTTACCGCTTTTATGCGTGCGAACAGCGCTTTGTTCAGTGTTACGTTGTTACGGTGGATGGTGTATAATTGGTGTATCTCCTCGGAGAGGGCAATTATCTTGTCGTAACTGCGCGAGTTTATCAGCGCTTCGAATGCGCACATTACGTCGCCAAGCATATTACCCGAGCGTTCGTATGCCTCAATGGTATTCTCGAATGTGGGCTCATCGGGGTTGGTGCATATTTTGTTGATGCTATCCTCTTCGCGTCTTATTCCCTCCTTTATTGCCGGGATAAAATGTTCTAATGTTATTCGGTCGTAGGGGATGGCATTGAATGGGGTGTTATATTCGTTGCAGAATGGATTTTCAGCAATGTTTGTTTTATTCTCTATATTTTTATTCATCATAGTTGTTTTAATATTTTAAGGTTCTGTGCGTGATTCTTTTTTTGCATATCAGTGCAAAGATAGTGAAAGGCGAGCGCACAAAAAGAACAGCATTTCATTTTTTTTCGAGTTGTATCCTTTTTTCGCACCCATAGTGCAAAGATAACAAATGTATAATCTATTTAATTCGATAATTAAAAATAATTCAGTTTATGCAGTTATTATTAACATAAAATTGTGTTGTAAAATAGATAGACCTTTCCTTGATGAGGAGTAATATATTTTTTATGGGCTGTTTGTTCAAATATCTTAAATAAGTGTTCTTCGATAAATATAATTGTTTCCATATTTTTTATTGGTTATGATGAATAGTATATAATAAGGATAAGGGCCGTGTGTGGCAAACGAGTATTCAGAGTTATTTGTGCAGAAAAATTGACACTTTTTAGGCTCGAGGCTTATATTCGATGCGTCGCGGATAAATAAGTTTGTACATTATATGCTGTTTATTATTAAATAATGAACAAAAAAAGTAAAAAAACACCTCTGAATAGTGAATTTTATGTAAAAATTGCACAAAATGGTATTGTTTGTGCAATAGGGAAAAATCTTTTATATATTTTTGCGTCGTTAAAAAAATGTCGGCGCGCAGTCGTCAATAAATAAAATAGTATGCAGAGCTTTATAAAAAGATTCGAAGAGACCGTAAAAAGTTGTTGGGAAAATCCTGCGGTAGGCGATTATCGCGGTGAAACATACACCTACGGTGATGTAGCAAAAGTGATTGAGACGATGCACCTTGTGTGGCGCGAGGCGGGTCTTGCCTCGGGCGATAAAATTTCGCTCAATGCTCGCAGCAGTGCTCATTGGGCCATTGTTTTTATGGCTGCAACCTCGGGCGGATACGTGGCTTGTCAGTTGTTCAATGGCTTTACTCCCGCCGATACACAGAAATTTGTCCACCACTCGGATAGCAAGATTCTCTTCACCGAGAAGGCTATTTTCGAAGCAATGGATTTTGAGGCAATGCCGCAGGTTATTGCTGTATTTGATATGAAAAATCTGGAGCTGCTTGCTTCGCGCGGTAATTTTGCCGATATTTATGCTCGTCGCAAGGAGATTTTTGCAGCGGCGCACCCCAATGGCTTCGGCTGCGACGCGGTGCATTATGCGACGCCCTCGCCGGATGAGCTTTGTTGCTTGAACTACACCTCGGGCTCCACGGGAAATCCCAAAGGAGTTATGTTGTCGGTGCGTAACATCAGCAGTAACGTGCAGACTTTCGGCGACCATTTTCCTTATCGTCGTGGCGAGACTTATTTGAGTGTTCTGCCCTTTGCACATATTTTCGGATTGTTGGCCGATATGCTCATTTGTATGTGTTCGGGAATGCATCTGACGGTCTTTGGAATGCCTCCTGCCCCCTCTATACTCAAGGATGCAATGCAGCTTGTGCGTCCCCGAGTGGCGATGATGGTGCCGCTTGTCCTGTCGAAACTCGCCGAGTTTGCCATCGGCGAATTTGTGCACAGCAGGAGCGGCGAGGCTCGTCTGGCCGACTATAAGCACAATCCCGAATTCTGTACGGCACTGCGCACGATACTCCTCTCTTATATGGGCGGAAACTGCGAGGTAATTGTAACGGGTGGTGCAGCAATCCCCTCGGATGTCGAGGAGCTGTTAATCACAAAATTGCGGATGCCCTTTGTTACGGGTTACGGAATGACAGAGTGCGGCCCTGTAATTTCACTCGGACATTTGGGGCACTATAAACTAAAATCGTGCGGTGAAATTGTCGAGCGTATGCAGACGCGTATCGACTCGGCCGACCCTCTGAATACCGTTGGCGAGGTGTGGGTAAAGGGCGATAATGTCTTTCTTGGATACTACAAGAACCCCGAGGCTGATGCCGAGGTATTCGACAAAGATGGGTGGTTCCGCACGGGCGACTTGGGCACTATTGATAATGACGGCACACTGTTCCTAGTGGGACGATGCAAGAGTATGCTTCTCTCGAGCAACGGACAAAATGTTTATCCCGAGGAAATTGAGGTAAAATTGAACACTCTGCCCTATGTTGCCGAATCGGTTGTTGTGCAGAGAGACGAGAAATTTGTAGCCCTTGTCGTGCCCAACGCCGAGCTTCTGGCAGTCGATGGGGGCTCGGCCGAAACATTTGCGAGTGTAATGAACAAGAATCTCGAGGCGCTCAACAAAATGATTCCCGCATACTCGCAAATTGCATATTTTGAACAGCGCGACGAGGCCTTTGCAAAGACACCCAAAGGCAGCATAAAACGCTACCTATATAAATAAGATTCTTGTTTTTTTTATTTATTGAGGCAACTATTCGCATAAGCAAAGAATAGTTGCCTCTTTTTTGTTAATTTTTTAGAAAATTTTCTATTTTACAGACGAAAGTAGTAAATTTGCAATCCTTATAAGAATAAGAAAAAGCGTTTCCTGTTTTTACGAGCCTGCTATTTTTGCAGGTATCCGAAAATAATAAACAGAATTTTTAAACACGAACTTTATGATATTTTCTATCAATAAATTTATAAATAATTATCAAACTATGAAAAGGTTTTTCTTTTCTTGTGCGATGCTTCTTGTCGCACTTGTAACATTCGGACAGACACAACTGCCGAACGACCCCGCCGTGAAAGTGGGTAAACTTGAAAATGGACTTACTTATTACATTCGCAAGAATGCTCAGCCTGCACAGCGTGCCGAGTTTTATCTTGCAACAAATGTAGGTGCTTTCCAAGAGACCGACGACCAAGATGGTCTTGCTCACTTCCTCGAGCATATGTGTTTCAATGGTACAAAGAATTTCCCCGGAAAAGGCATTCTTGAGTATCTGCAAAGTATCGGTGCCGAGTTTGGACGCAACATCAACGCATCGACAGGATTCGAGCAGACAAGCTATATGCTCAATAATATTCCCATCGTACGCGAGGGAATTATCGACTCCTGTCTTATGATTCTGCGCGACTATTCGCACTACGTAACCTGCGCCCCCGAGGAGATTGATGCCGAGCGTGGCGTTATTCTCGAGGAGCGTCGCAGCCGTCGCACAGCCGATTGGCGTATGCTCGAAAAGTCGCTTCCTTACTATTTTGGCGACACTCAGATGGCCCGTCGCACACTCATAGGTGGCGAGGAACAGCTTAAGACTTTTAAATACGAGAGCCTCACAAATTTCTACCGCACGTGGTATAACCCCGATATGCAGGCGGTAGTTGTTGTAGGCGACGTTGACCCGCAGCAGATTGAAGCTAAGATTAAGGCTATCTTCGGCGAGATTCCCGCTCCTGCACAGCCCACCGTGAAGCCTCTCATTCAAATTCCCGAGAACGAGCAGCCTATGGTTGCAGTGCTCACCGACCCCGAGGCAACAAACTCTTCAATAGAGATTCTGTGGCGCATTGCACCTATGCCCAGAGAGTATCGCAACACCGACGCTGCTTTTGTGAACGACATTGTTAAGTCGCTCATCGCTACGGTAATGAGCGAGCGCTTTAACGATATTACCTCGAAGAGCGACGCACCCTTCCTTGGTGCACAATTCTACATTGGCGGCCTTTGCGAGTCGAGCGACGCTGTACAGGGCACGGTATCTTTTAAAGATGGCGAGGCACTATCGGCATTCAACGCCTATCTGACTGAGATTGAGAAGATGAAGCGCTACGGATTCAGCGATGGCGAGCTTGAGCGCGCAAAAGAGAGAATCCTCAGCCGTTTGGAGAAACGCGTATCGGCTGCCGAGAGCCGCAAGAATGCCGAGCTTGTCAACCCCATCCTCAATAACTTCTTCAGCGGCGAGTCGTTCCTCGAGCCTAAGACCGAGCACGAACTTGCCAAGGTTGTGATGACACAAATGTCGGCTCCCGTGCTCCAGCAGGTGGTAGCGCAGATTATCCCCGAGAAGAACTGCGTGATTATCTCAAAAGCACCCGAGCGTGAGGGTCTTGTACAGCCCACAGCCGAGCAACTGACAGCGGTGCTTGCAGCGGTTAAGACTGCCGAGATTGCAGCAAATGTCGAGGAGAGCAGCAACGAGCCGCTTCTGGACGAGAGCAAACTCGCAGGCGCAAAATCAAAGAAGATGAAAGAGGGCATCCACGGCTCAGTTACTTGGCAAATGTCGAACGGCGTGAAAGTGGTGCTTCTAAAGACCGAGCACAAGAAAGACCAGATAAAAATTGACCTTGTCGAGAATGGTGGACGCTCGCTCATCGAGACCGAGGAGCTTGCATCGTTCGATGATAATATATGGGGCCTCTTCAACTCGAACAGCGGAATTTCGACATTCTCGGGCACGCAGCTGCGCAAGATGCTCGCAGGAAAGAACATCCGCTGCACACCTTACATAGGCTCACTGCGCCACGGTGTAAGCGCCGAATCTACCCCCAAAGATTTTGAGACAGCCCTTCAGATGGTCTATCTGAACTATATGGCTCCCCGCTTCGACAACGAGGAGTATCAGCTTGGAATTACACAGATTAAGGCAATGCTCCCCAACCTCGAGGGACAGCCCGCTTTCAAATTCCAGCAGATTCTTATGAACACACTCTTTAACGGCAACCCCCGTCGCCAGATTATCAGCAGCGAGACATTGGAGAAGGCTAATATTGCCACCGTCGAGGCTGTTTATCGTCGTCTGTTCGATGGTGTAAACGGTGCGACACTCTACATTGTAGGAAATATCGACGTCGAGACTGCAAAGCCCCTCATCGAGAAATATATCGGCTCGATTGCCAAAGGTGGCAAGGCAACAAAATGGAACGACCGTGGCGAGCACTTTGTAAAAGGTGAGGTAATTGAGCACCCCGAGGTTGCAATGGAGACCCCCAAGAGCACAGTGTTCCAATTCTACTCGGTTGATATGCCTTACAGTGTTAAGGACGCGGTAATGCTCGATGCTGCCAAGCAAATTCTTGATATGATATTTACCGAGACACTGCGCGAGAGCGAGGGTGGCACATACGGCGCAAGCGTAAGCAGAATTGCAGCCGACGAGCCTAAGGAGTATGCCGGTATTCAGGTAGTATTCGAGACCAATCCCGAGCAGGCCGAGAAACTCTCGAAGATGGCTCACGATGCTGTGCTGAACCTTGTAAAAGATGGTATCCCCGCCGACAAGCTCGCTAAGGTGGTCGAGAATCTTAAGAAGAATGTTCCCGAGCTGCGCATCAGCAATAACCATTGGATGGCTGTCCTAAAGACTTGGAACAACAAGAAGAGGGACTTCGACAAAGAGTACGAAGAGGCTGTTGCACAGATAAACGCCGAGAATATCTTGGCTGTGCTCAAGGCTGTTGTAAACAGTGGTAATTTTGTCGAGATAGTAATGTCGCCCGCAAAATAACATACGTTACATAAGGTTAAAAACTGCCATACTTTAAGAAGTATGGCAGTTTTTTTTGTATCTTCGCGTCTCGAAATAAAATACCAAAAAATTGTGATAATAAGCAGGGCAATATGAACCGAATAATATACTTATTACTATTATTACCGCTATTAGTATCGTGTAAGTCGCGCTTTGTGGCACTCGACCGTGAAAATTACCGCAGCTCGGACGTTGCGCTTATGAAATATCTACGGGAGAAGAATATTGCAATAACCGATAGTAATAAGGTGGATATTCTTAATGGCGGAGTGGTGAAATTCGAGCATCTGCTTGAGGATATTTCAAAGGCTCGGCACCACATTCACCTCGAGTATTTTAATTTTCGCAACGACTCAATAAATGCCGTTGTCATTGAGGCGCTCGCCCAAGCTGCCGTGCGCGGAGTAAAGGTGCGCGCAATGTTCGATGCCTTTGGCAATATGTCGAATAACCGCCCGCTGAAAAAAGAACATCTACAAAAGATACGCGAAAAGGGAATAGAGATTGTGAAATTCGACCCGATAACTTTTCCGTGGATTAACCACGCCTATCATCGCGACCACCGTAAAATAGTTGTCATTGATGGAAAAATAGGCTACACGGGAGGCATAAATGTGGCCGATTATTACGTCAACGGCCTCGAAGGAGTGGGAAAATGGCGCGACATTCACTCGCGCATCGAGGGCGAGGCTGTTGCATATTTGCAGAATATTTTTCTTGCAATGTGGAATCGCGAGACAGGGCAGAATGTGGGTGGTAACGAGTATTATCCCGCAGCCCTGAAAAACGACGATGCACGCATTGCAGTGGTTGACCGTTGGCCCAAGCGCAACGCCGAGAATATGCGCCGCGTCTATGCCAATGCCATCTACGCTGCCAAAGACAGCGTGCAGATTATAAATCCCTATTTTATACCAACCTACATTGTGCGCGGGGCAATGAGGGACGCTCTGGAGAATGGTGTCCATCTCGAGATTATGCTATCGTCAAAATCGGATATTCCCTTTACGCCCGACGTGGCCTTATACACGGCCTATAAACTGATGAAGAAAGGCGCCGTTGTTTATCTGTACGACGGCGGGTTCAACCACGCAAAAGTGATGAGCGTCGATGGACGATTCTGTACGGTGGGTTCTACGAATCTCAATAGTCGCAGCCTTTGCTACGACTACGAGTGCAATCTCTTTATCTTCGACAAGGACGATACCGAGGAGCTGCTCACACACTATCGCCGCGACAAAGAGGAGTGTTTTCTTCTGACGCGCGAGTATTGGAAATCTCGACCGCTTTTGAACCGCTTCTGCGGGTGGCTGGGATATGTGCTGACGCCGTTTATGTGATTATATGATGAAAAAAATGCCGACATTTTTTGTCGGCATTTTTTTTCTATGGCAGCGTTTCTGTTATTTATCAATCTTCAGTCCCTGAATATCTTGCAGATTTATGAGTTTGTTCACAATGGCATAGATTGTGAGCCCGGCAGGGGAGTGTATCTGCAATTTTGCCGATAGATCGCGTCGGTGGGTGGTAACTGTGTGCACCAAGAGGTTCAGCGTATCTGCAATCTCTTTATTGGACATTCCTTTGGATTAGTTGCCTGCCTTAGCATAGGATTGCTGAGGCGGGTACTTTTTTTGTATGAAAAATACTCTTTTTAAATATCTCTCTTTCGGACTTTTGGGGCTTATTACTCTTATTCTTATGTCGGCTACGGTGATTGAGAAATTTTGTGGCTCGGCGTTTGTTGGGGAGCATATATATACCTCGGAGTGGATGATTATTTTGTGGGGTGTTGCGGCACATTTTGCGCTCTTTTACATTTTGCGCAGCCGATTATATGTGCAGTATGCTACTTTTGCTCTGCATTTTTTGCATCGTTACGCCGAGGTCGAGTACCTTTATCTGCTCAGCCGATTGATGCTTTATCCGGCCGTTTTTTTATTGGCTGCCGGCATTTTTATTGGTGCCGTGTGGGCCAATGTGTCGTGGGGACGCTATTGGGGCTGGGACCCTAAAGAGGTGTGGGCTCTTGTTACAATGATTATTTATTCTTACGGGTTGCACGTGAGGAACTTTCCGCTCTTTGGTCGTCCGCTTTTGTTTCATATATTTTGCATTGTGGCATTTATAACGGTTATTGTAACATATTTTGGAGTTAATTTCTTTTTGGGCGGAATGCATAGCTATGCTTGATTGCTTTTAAAAGAGGCATAAAAAAAACGACAAACGCTTTTAAAGTGTTTGTCGTTTTTTATTTGAAATAAGGTTATTCTTACTTGAGAGCAAAAATCTCCTCCTCACCTGCTACACAGTTGAAAATCTTATCCTCGCGGAGAAGCCAACCGAGACCCAGATAAAGCTCTTTGTCTTTCAGCTTAGTAACCTTCTTAATTTCTTTGAGTGTACGGCCCTCTGTCTCGTTGAGAGCGTTCCAAATGCGACCTGCATATTCGCCTGCCAATTCTTTCATAATTCTTTCTTAAATTTTAATTCAACACTTATATAGTATCTACTATATATTCTTTTTATGTAAAAAAATATAACCGTTTTTAAGGGTGATGCCTTAAAAACGGTTGCAAAGGTAATGCTTTTTTTGGGAAAAACAATGAATATTGGTGATTTTCAATAATTTTAAGGCTTATTTATTGCTCTTTTTCTTTTTTAATGAGGTATTCTGCCCATATTCTTGCTGCCTCTTCGACAATTTTTACGCAGGGACGCTTTTTGTAGTATGTCTCGGTGCGTGCCTCGGGGGTGGCGGGGGTAGGCGCATTTTTGTCGAGCCCCAGCAGATTGCTGCAAATGAGCGCGCCGTTGCGCTTCTTAAACTCCTCGGCCAACTGTTGTACCAATATGTAGTTTGCCTCTTTGCCCTCGCGGTTGCGACCCTCGGTGCATCCTGTCTCAAGGCCTGCCACAAGGAAAAGTCCGCAGGCTGCTCCGCACGTCTGACGCATACGGCCGATGCCACCGCCGAACGAGGCACCCATTTTGAGTGCCTGTTCGCGTGTGAACCCGTAAATATCGGCAAAGGCGGCAACAACCGACTGCGAGCAGTTGTAACCCTCCTTGAACAGTGATACTGCCAATTCTATTCTATCTTCCATCCTTTTTTGTGTTTGTTTGTAAATTATTCTAACCCACGTGCACGCAACAGGGCCGCAGGGTTGGGCTGTGCTCCGCGGAAGCGTACATACTCGCGCATCGGGTCTTTGCTGCCGCCCATTTCGACAAGCATCTTGAAGCTTGCGGCTGTCTCGGGGTCGAAAATTCCGCGCACCTTGAACAGCTCGAATGCGTCGCAGTCGAGTACCTCGGCCCACAGATAAGCGTAGTAACCGACGGCGTAGCCTCCGCCGAATACGTGTGAGAAATTGGTGCTGCGGTAGCGATACTCAATTTCGGGGATAAAACCGAGCTCCTTGCGCACCTCTTCCTCGAATTCGTTGCAGTCGAAATTGCTGTAATCCTCGATTGTGTGCATACGAAGGTCGAGCAGTGCGGCTGCCACAAGCTCGCTTGTCTCGAATCCCAGATTGAAATGTGAGCTGCGTTGCATTTTGGCGATTAGCGTGTCGGGGATAATCGCGCCTGTCTGGTAGTGCTTTGCGTAGGTGCGCATAACCTCGGGCTCAATGGCCCACTTTTCGTTAATCTGCGAGAAGAGCTCGACAAAGTCGTGCTTTACACTTGTGCCGCTGACGTTGGGGTAGTGTGTCTGTGTGAGCATTCCGTGCAGGGCGTGTCCAAACTCGTGGAACAGTGTGCGTGTCTCGTCGATATTGAGCAGGGCGGGGGTGTCGCCGGTGGGGGCGGTGAAATTACATACGTTCACTACCATAGGACGAACCTCCTCGCCGCCGATATTGCGTTGGTTGACAAAATTGGTCATCCAAGCGCCGCTGCGCTTGCTTGCGCGGGGGAAAAAGTCGGTGTAGAAGATTGCCAAATGGTTGTCGTTGCTGTCGAATACCTCGTATGTGCGTACCTCGTTGTGATATACGGGAATATCGTTGCGCTCGACGAATTTTACGCCGTAGAGACGCTGTGCGCAGTCGAATGCGCCGGCAAGCACATTTTCGAGTTTGAAGTAGGGCTTAATGTCGGCGTCGTTGAGTGAGTATTTTGCCTTGCGCAGCTTCTCGGTGTAGTAGAACCAATCCCAGCCTTGCAGCTTGAATTTGCCTCCCTCCATATCAATGATTGCCTGAAGCGCTGCACGCTCCTCTTTGGCGCGTTGCAGGGCGGGCTCCCAGATGCTCATCAGAAGGTTGTTGGCCGCCTCGGCCGTTTTTGCCATTTTTTCGTCTAATGTAAATGCGGCAAAATCGTTGAATCCCAATAGTTTGGCTTTTTGCTGACGTAGTTGGAGTATGCGGCGGATAACCTCTTTGTTGTTATTCTCGTTGTTGTTGTCGCCGCGGCCGTAGTAGGCTTTATAGACTTTTTCGCGCAGGTCGCGGTTGTCGGCATATTGCAGGAAGGGGATGCAGCTGGGCTTGTCGAGTGTAAATACCCAACCTTCGAGGCCCTGAGCCTTTGCAGTCTCGGCGGCAGCGTCGCGCACGCTCACGGGTAGTCCGCTGAGCTCTTTTTCGTCGGTGATGACTAATTTGAATAGCTTGCTGTCGGCCAACAGATTTTTGCTGAATTCGATGGATGCAAGGCTTAGCTTTGTGTTGATGTCGAGCAATTTTGCTTTATCCTCGGCGTTCAAGAGGGCGCCTCCGCGGACAAATTGCTGGTAGTAGTTGTCGAGCACTATCATTTGCTCCTCGCTCAGATGCAGGCTCTCGCGATTGTCGTAGAGTGTGCGGATGCGGGTAAAGAGTGAGTCGTTCATAAAAATGTATCCGTTGAGCTCGGTGAGCAGTGGCGAGACGGCATTTTCAATGTCGGTCATCTCGGGGGTGTTGTCGCTTTCGTTCAGATTGAAAAAGATTGACGATACTTTATCGAGATTCTTGCCGCTTAACTCGAGTGCGTCGATTGTGTTCTCGAATGTGGGTGCCTCGCTGTTCTCGATGATTCTCTTAATGTCGGCGCGTTTCTCCTCGATGCCTGTTTTAAATGCCTCGAGGTAGTCGGCTGTCTGATAAAGGTGGAATTCGGGTGCGCCGAAAGGGGCCTTGCTTTGGTTGAGTATGGCCGGTTGCTGCTCGTTGCTACCACCGCAGGAAATTTGTGTCATCATAACAATTGTTGTTAGTGAAGTGATGATTGTTTTTTTCATAATGTTTTATTTTGTCAGTTTGTTTTTCTCGTTCGGTTGTATGTTAAACGCAGTGAGAGTGCGCACTCTCACTGCGTTTATATTATATAAGGTATATGACCGTCCCGATTTTAGTTTGCACTCTCGAAGAGTTTCAAGAAACGGATGTCGTTTTCGCTGAAGAGGCGCAGGTCTTTTACCTGATATTTTAGGTTGGTGATGCGCTCAATTCCCATTCCGAATGCGTAGCCCGTGTATTCTTTGCTGTCTATTCCGCACAGCTCAAGAACATTGGGATCGACCATTCCGCAACCCAAAATCTCGACCCAACCGGTGCCTTTGCAGAAGGGACAGCCTTTTCCGCCGCAGATGTTGCAGCTTATGTCCATCTCGGCGCTGGGCTCGGTGAAGGGGAAATATGAGGGGCGCAGACGTATCTTTGTGCCTGTGCCAAACATTTCCTGTGCAAAGAGCAGGAGCACCTGCTTAAGGTCGGTGAACGATACATTTTTGTCAATGTAAAGTCCCTCTAACTGATGGAAGAAGCAATGGGCACGGTAGCTAATGGCTTCGTTGCGATAGACGCGTCCGGGGGCGATGATGCGGATGGGAGGCTTGCTTGTCTCCATTACGTGGCTCTGCACGCTGCTGGTGTGTGTGCGCAGGATAATGTCGGGGTGCGCCTCGACGAAGAATGTGTCCTGCATATCTCGTGCGGGGTGGTCTTCGGCAAAATTCATCGAAGAGAATACGTGCCAATCGTCCTCGACCTCGACACCGTCGGCTATCGAGAAGCCTAAGCGCGAGAATATATCCACAATCTCATTTTTTACTATCGAGAGGGGGTGGCGTGTGCCTAAGCGGGTGGGGTAGGAGGTGCGTGTGAGGTCTATTGCGCATTGCTCCTCGGCGCTCATTGCGAGGCTCTCTTTGAGTGTGTTGAATTGCTCTTGGATGGCATTCTTAAGCTCGTTCAGACGCTGGCCAACCTCGCGCTTCTGCTCGGCGGGAACCTCGCGGAACTGTGCCATAAGGCCGTTGATTATTCCTTTTTTACTAAGGTATTTGAGACGCAGCGCTTCGAGCTCCTCGGCATTGCTTGCTGTGAGCCCTTTCACTTCGTCGAATAACAGGTTTATCTGTTCAATCATATATTTGTCTGTTTAGTTTCGGTATATAATAATGAAAATCGTCGCGAAGTTAATAAAATATGATGATATTATGAATTTTAACGCTGAATTTATTTTTTTTACCTAAATAATATAATATATAACGGGCTATTGTTTTCAGGTGTGGTGCTTTGTGTGCCTCGAGCAGAGTGTCGATATAGTTATTTTTGTCTTTTTTTGTATTTTTTATACTTTTCGTTTGAATGTTGATATTTTTTTGCCATATTCGCACTTTCTGTGATTGTGGGCACGCATTATGAACGCCGGCCACAGTAGCCGAATTTTTATTTAAATGTACGATTATGGAATATGAGGTAATTGACCGTGGAGTAGATGAACTACTTGCTCTGCTTGCACGTCGTTTGGGCTCGGAGGATGTTAGACGCATCCGCGAGGCTTATCTGTTGGCTAAAGAGGCGCATAAAGACCAGCGCCGTAAGTCGGGCGAGCCCTATATTATGCATCCGCTGGCCGTGGCACGTATCGTGGCCGAGGAGTTGGGCCTCGGGCCCGACCCTATAATAGCTGCCTTTCTGCACGACGTTGTCGAGGATACCGATTATACCATTGAGGATATAAAAGAGCGCTTCGGCGAGGATGTTGCCTTCCTTGTGAATGTGGTTACAAAGAAGAAACGCACGCACTACGAGGCCTCGAAGCAGATTGATAATTACAAGCAGATGCTCGACTCGTTGCAGTACGATATTCGTGCGCTGCTCATAAAACTTGCCGACCGTCTGCACAATATGCGCACGCTCAGCAGTATGCGCCCCGATAAGCAGATGAAGATTGCCGGCGAGACCGATTATTTCTACGCTCCTTTGGCGCATCGTCTGGGACTTTACCACATTAAGCGCGAGCTCGAAAATCTCTCGTTCCGCTTCCGCTGTCCGCGCGACTATGCCACAATGGCGCAGCTTGTCGAGCAGGAGATGAACGAGAAAAAGACGGCCCTTGCCGGCTTTGTCGGAAAGATAGAGAAAATGCTCTATGATAATGACATTATGATGGCGCGCACCGAAATTGTGTGCCGCGGCCCTTACAGCATCTGGAAAAAAATGCACGCAGCCAACTGCGACTTTAATCACGTGCAGGGAAAATATTACGTGCGCATAATATACCCCTACGGCGACTACTCCGAGAAGGATATGAGCCTCAGGATATACTCGATGCTCACAGACCGCTTCAAAGAGAAGCCCGGCAGCGTGGTCAATTACATCGACTCGCCCAAAGAAAATGGCTATCAGAGCTTCCACGTGAAGCTGCTCACCGACTCGGGTGCGTGGGAAGAGGTACACATCTCCTCGGAGCGTATGGTGCGAAAATCGCAATTCGGCTGCCTCTCCGAGCGCAGCGAGGGCAATATCGCCAATTGGATAGAGAAATTCAAAGAGCTCCTGAAAGACATTGCCAACCACCGCAAAGAGGTTGAGTATATGGACGGAATAACCTCCTCGTTCTATAACGACGATATTACGGTGTTTACTCCGGATGGTAGGGCCGTTATTCTGCCCAAAGACTCCACGGCTCTCGATTTTGCCTTCGAGATACACAGTAAGCTGGCCGAGCACGCGCAGTGTGCCCGCGTAAACGGTCGTCTGTGCTCGGTAAAGACAGTCCTTGCCTCGGGCGACTGCATAGAGATTACCTCGAACGAGAGCATTGTCCCCTCGAGCGATTGGCTCGACCACGTGCGCACATATAAGGCAAAAACACATCTACACACAATATTGAACAAACAAAAGAAAATCCCCTACAAGCGTTGCGAAAATTGCCACCCTCTGCCCGGCGACGAGGTAATAGGCTTCAAGGCCGAGGATGGAGATATTATACTGCACCGACGCGACTGTAAGACGGCTATACGCCTTGCCTCGCAGCACGGCGACGACATTGTGGCGGTTAATTTCGACGAGGATAAGGATTTTCTCTATCCCGTGGGCATTATAGTTACCGCGGTCGATCGCTACCATCTTCTGAGCGACCTTATAGATTGCATAACCAACCGTCTGAAGCTGTCGTTGACAAAAATTCTCACAGTGAGCGAGGATGAAATTGTTACCTGCACAATGAATTTCAATGTTCACTCTTCGGCCGAATTTCTTGATGCAATAGCGCAAATATCGGCAATCGACAGCGTCGAGGAGGTAAAAGCTGCCAACGAGTAATGCCTTTTAAGACATTATTTCTAAGAATCTGTTTTGAATTTTATTAAACAAGTTAATTCGTTGTTGCTAAGACTTTTTTTCGGCTTCTTTGAGGCTCTTTTCGGCATCTATCCATTTTGGGAATTTGAAAATAGCTCGCTATTCCCTGCATCCCCAAAATGGATATCTGCTCAAAAATAGTCCTCAAATAATCTCGAAATAAAATTAAAACAGATTCTAAAAAAAAAATGAGCTCTAAAGAGCGAATGACAGCTAAAAATGTGAAATAAAAATTTGCAAATTAAAAAATAAGTAGTACCTTTGCAACGCTTTTGAGAGGCAGATGCGCTGTTAGCTCAGTTGGTAGAGCAATTGACTCTTAATCAATGGGTCCAGGGTTCGAGTCCCTGACGGCGTACAAAATGTGGTGTATCAAAATTATTTTTGATGCACCACATTTGTTTTTATGAAACAATGAAGAAAAAAGAGAGTATATGAAGAAATTTGGGCTCAACGTAAAATTCTGAGGGATTTTTAAATTAAGCATATAATTTTGCTAATCTAAAAAGGAAAAAATCTTTATCCTTCACCCCTCTGAATTGTGCTCTAAATGCTTTAATTTTAGAATTGAAAGATTCCGAAGC
>JAZSIU010000052.1:0-3747 GCA_045533955.1 Bacteroidaceae bacterium | reverse complement strand
TGCAGCTTGCTGCCTCGGGGTGCAGCAGTTACGAGATTGCCGCGAGGTTGGGACTTACGCGCTCTACGGTGAAGAATCGTATCAGGGTTGCTAAAATGATGGCCGGGAAAATGGGTAGTCGGGGTGTATAAAGTGCGCGGATTGCTATTGTGGCGTTCTATTTGCGGTTAACCTGTCGGAGTTTTTTATCCCCCTCGGCCGGACGATTCTGTTTGTGCTCGCAGCTTATTCCTTAAAGGCCCTTCTCAGCATCAGGCGTGCGGCGCGGATGCGGTTCTTGACGGTGCTCATTGGCAGGCCTAGCGCGAGCGCAATCTCGCAATATTTATATCCTTGAGCATACATTTTCAGTGGGACGGAAAATTCGGGCGGGAGCCTTTCGATAATGCGAGAAACGTCGTGAAATTCCAGATGATAAAAAGTCTCGTCGCCGGTTGTCTGCTCGCGGCAATATTCGACCTCGATTCTTACTCTGCGGTGTGCCGAGAGACGTTCGTTAAGAAAGATATTTCGCATAATCCGCTGAGCCCAAAGGTCGAATCTTGTTCCGGGAATAAAATATTTTCGCTTGATATAAGCTCTTATCACCGTGGCCTGAAAAAGCTCGCGGGCATCCTCCGTCCACCCCTGCGTAAGATACATTGCATAGTTGTTTAGTTTATCGTTAATGTTTTGTAATTCAATAATAAATGCTGTGTCGTCCATCGTTTGTGTTTATGTAAATAATTACATAAACAGCGATGAGGGGTGTTTTGTTTATCAATTATGAAATATTCAATTGTTTTTGACGAAAATTGCGCAAAACAAACTAATTATTGAGATTATTTTGAGAATCTACTGCGAACACTTTCAATTTTCGTTAGTCGAAATAAGTGGACATAGTTTCACGGTGAATAATTTAAAACTTAAAATTATGGCTAAGATTGAAAAACTTTGGTTCGCTTCAGGAAGGGTCTGGATAACAACGGATAAAGGAGAGACACTGAGTCGTCCTTTGGAGGCTTTCCCTACTTTAAAAGATGCAACAGAGCCTCAACGATTGTCTTTCGAGATTAGTCGTTTTGCTGATTCTATCCGATGGGAAGAGATAGACGAGGATATTCATATCAGCATTTTCTATGATACGGAAGAACCCGACTACGACAATGAGATAGCGAGAATATTCCGCAGATTCCCGTAACTTAATGTCTCGGAAGTGGCGCGTAGTATCGGTATTCACAAAAGCCTTCTTTCTAAATATATCTATGGAATAAAGCGACCAAGCGAACAACGCAAAGAGCAAATTAAGCAATCGCTTCATTTATTGGGACAGGAACTAATGGCTGTCTAGTAAATTAACTCTGCGAGGAAATAATTTTTTCTTATTTGTGTGTTTCTGCAAACAGTGGAGGCATTTTTAATCGTTTGCAATCGCTGTTTGTTATAGTTCGTTATTCGCAAGCAGTAATTACTAATGAAAATGCAGCAATATAAAATTATATAAGTAATTTCTTGATAATCAGTGGATTATTGAGGAGTTGCTTTTTTAATAAATTTCTCAAGCAAAGCCGCTCAACCGAATAATTACAGCAATATATTGTTGTGAGCTGTTTTTTTCTTCAATCTATAGATAGACTTATTTACTTTTTTGTGTATATTTGCAACAATTCCTTACTGCGTTGGTGGTTTGGGGGATTTTTTATTTTAAAAGGTGTTATTGAAATTATCTTCTTAGATTGAATTCTCGCAAAATTCCATTTAGAGTGAAGATGATAGCAGTAGCACCACATCAATCGGTATGTACGGCCATTATTGGCTTCTTTTTACATATCCTTTGGTGTGGACTATTGTTTTATCCACTTTAAAGCCAATGCGAGAAGCCTAATCTAAGGATAAAGCAATATAGTTCCCACACCTTATTTTTTTATCCGCTTTCATCGGGGAATTCTGGAGGCATAATGGTTAATTTTGATATTATGGTATTTACAAATGAAGAACTTGCTGCGATTACAAGATTAGCGCACGCAATGGCCAATGCTGACGGCAAAGTAACTAATGAAGAGGCTCAGATAGTTGCTATCGAGATGATTAGATTTGGGGTTGATGAAAATAAAGCACGACTTATTGCTGAAATAGGGGATAATATGTCTCTTAGTGAATGTTGCCAAATTGCTTCTAGAATGACGGCTGAGGAAAAAAAGTATGTAACGGCATATTTAGGTACAATAATTTGTGCGGATGGTAATATAGACGATGCGGAAGTTAAATTGTGGTCGTTAATTTCTGCGCTTTGTGATTTACCTGTAATGAGTATTAGAGAGGCAGTTAAAATTATGGCTAGTTTATAATACTATTATGTTTGGGGTAAATCATTTAAACCGCGACAGTTTGTGTCGCATTCAAAATATAGCGAATGGATTTAGAAATTATCCAGCTTACTCTGCTTATCAGATTAAATCTTATTTATATGATATGCGATTAGGGGTATATGCTTTAGAAATCACTCGGAATGGCCTAAAGATAAATTTGTTTTTATTTTATCCCGATGTTAATGGAAGTGGAAAAATTGGTTCGATTGCTTTATATGGCTCTAATCTGCAAGGGCACTATAATGCAATGCGTTCATCGATGATGGCTTTTGGAATGCGTATATCTGACATATCGTTTGATTCAGGAGTGGAGTCTTTCTTGGATATTACCCTTGATTATTAGATTTAGCAATATGGTAGATTTAGTTTTAAAGTCAACTCATCATCAACGCTATCAGAATGGTGTTCCTATTATGGGCTCACAATTCTGTAATCGCTTGATTAAGATAGAGAATAAGGTTTTTAAAGACATCTTTAATGGTTTAGATGTAACTCCCAAAGAAGGGTTTCTGGTTACGATGTATAATATGGATACTATTGAACCTACACCACAAATGCAACCTAAATTGATGGAGCTGACATCGGATACGGGTGATAGAATAGTGCTGCGTGGACTTGAACTTAAAGCATTTGGCAGTGTTGTGTATGATAATAAAGATTATGGAATTACACTTCATCTGGAAAATAGAAATGTTGTAAAATGTGTGTTACATATGTATGATAGAAATACAGACATTGAATATGACGAACTAGTTAAATAGCCTCTTTGTTTATAATATTGTTTAATGAATGTATCAATAGAGTAACTTCTGTTGATACATTCATTTTTAGTATGAAAATAATTGTACTAATGGTTATAGGAGCGATTGGCTTTAATGTTTTTGTTAATATATATTAAATTTCTTCTCTTTTTTTAGTCAATTTTTCCGCTCGTCTGTTAATATAATATCAAAAATATTAACGACTATGAATGACGAGGAGTTTTTAAGGAAATTTAGTAAGAGACAGAGGGTGTTGAAGAGGTATGCAATGGTTCTTACGGGCAACGAGGCGCAGGCTAAAGAGCTTTATCAGCAGACGGTGGTGCGGGCCTATGAGAGGCGCGAGAGTAGGTATGCCATTGCCGATTTTACCCATTGGATGGGGGTGCTGATGCGGGAGTTGTATCAAGATAATTATCCTGAGTACGAATGCAAAATTACTATAAATTTTTCCTCTGATCACATCGAGCAGTTGCCCGAGGATATTAGGCGTGTCGTGCAGCTTGCTGCCTCGGGGTGCAGCAGTTACGAGATTGCCGCGAGGTTGGGACTTACGCGCTCTACGGTGAAGAATCGTATCAGGGTTGCTAAAATGATGGCCGGGAAAATGGGTAGTCGGGGTGTATAAAGTGCGCGGA
>JAZSIU010000046.1:0-5730 GCA_045533955.1 Bacteroidaceae bacterium | reverse complement strand
GGAGCATATTTAGAATGTTGTCGGGCTGCATAAAGGATTTATGCGTACAAAAATGATATCTCTTCGAATCTGAAGGTAAAACTGAAAAATCACTCCAAAAAAGAGGCTGAGCCAAAATTACTTTTGACCCAGCCTCTTATTGAAAATCTGTGGTTCTTTTAAGTTCTTAATACTCCTCCTCGTCGAAGAAAAAGTCCTCGTTGCTGCTGGGGTAGTCGGGCCAGATGTCCTCGATATTCTCGTACGATTCGCCCTCGTCCTCAATCTCCTGAAGGTTCTCTATTACCTCGAGGGGCGCTCCCGAGCGCACTGCGTAGTCGATGAGCTCGTCCTTTGTTGCGGGCCAAGGGGCATCCTCTAATTTTGATGCTAATTCAAGTGTCCAATACATAGCTTATGTTTTTTATTGTTACGTTATTATTAGTTTTTTATTGGGGTGCAAAAATAGATAATTTTCGTTATTTCCAATGCTTTTCCCAATATTTTTCTGTTTGGTTGCAAAATAATCTTGTCAGCATAAATAAATAGTCGGACAGACGGTTGATATATGCGCTTACGTTGGGGTGAATTTCGGCCTCTGTGGCAAGGGTGCTTACTGCTCTTTCGGCTCTGCGACACACTGTGCGGCATACGTTGGCGCGGGCGGCTTGTTCGTTGGTGGGGGGCAGAAGAAAGCCTCTCTGCTGTGGCAGGCCGGCCGATATTTTGTCTATCTGCTCTTCTATGGTTGCTATGGCTGTTGCGGGGATTTCTGTTGTCGGCTCTTCGCTGGCGAGGATACTGCCTATATTGAATAGGTTATTTGTTATATTCTCTATTGTTGCGCATTGCGGATGGGGGGCTATTGCGGCCAAAAGCAGCCCGAGGTGGGCATTCAGCTCGTCGATGGTGCCGTAGGCCTCGACGCGCGGATGGTTTTTCGGCACTCTTTTTCCGCCTATTAGTGAGGTTGTTCCGCCGTCGCCGTTGCGTGTGTAAATTGCCGATTTTTTCATTTAAACCAAAATGTGTAGTGTTGTTTCTTATATTCGTTGTCGAAAAATAGTGCCCCCCAGCGGTGAAAATCCATCGTAACGACTGTACGGGGCGATGCTACAAGCTCGTTCCACCACTTTTTTCTTTCGCGGCTGTTGATACCCTCGACTATAATGACTGTGCGTCGGTCGCTATGCTCGATGGCCTCTTGGACGGCACGGGTGTAGTGGGGGGTGTCGCCGACGTACATAAGGCCGATGCTCTTGTGCTGCTCGAGGAAACTGCTTAGCTCTTGCTGTGGGTCTTTCTGTGTGTGGCAACTTGTGTGTGCCTCAAGAAACTCACGGGCGGCCTGCGATTGCGTGTTGCTCGTCATTGTGCAGGGCGCTCGTTTGCAGGCTGCTGCCACTGAGCAGGCTGCTGCGGTGCTGTCTTTGTCTATGATGAAAATGTTGCGCGGTGCGATGGCGTTGACGAGCCTGAAGAGGCGGCGGCAGTGTGCCGATGAGCCTCCCGTGGCGCGTGCCAAAGTGTTTATCAGCGGGTACAGATAATATTGGTGCCTGCTCTCGCGCAGTACGTGGGTTACAAGATAAAAGGCAGCAGGGGATTGTACTCCGAACCCCCTGTTGTGCCTTAATCTATATATCCACTCTTTTGTGAATGACATATTCTTCCTTTAGAGTGCGAAGGCCTCTTTTACCTTATCGACGTAGTCGAGTTTCTCCCAAGTGAACAGCTCGACCTCTACTGTTACGCTGTCGAGGTAGCGCGAGGTGAAGGTCTTTGTAACGGTCTCGGGGGTGCGTCCTACGTGGCCGTATGCCGCTGTCTCGCTGTATATTGGGTTGCGCAGTTTCAGACGCTCTTCGATGGCCTTGGGGCGCAGGTCGAACAGCTGTGCCACTTTCTGTGCAATCTCGCCGTCGCTCATTGTAACCTTTGCTGTGCCGTAGGTGTTTACAAATATACTCACGGGCTGTGCAACGCCAATGGCGTAGGAGAGCTGGATGAGCATTTCGTCGGCAACGCCTGCTGCCACAAGGTTCTTGGCAATGTGGCGTGCTGCGTAGGCTGCGCTGCGATCGACCTTGCTGGGGTCTTTGCCGCTGAATGCGCCACCGCCGTGTGCGCCCTTGCCGCCGTATGTATCGACGATTATTTTGCGTCCTGTGAGGCCTGTGTCGCCGTGGGGGCCGCCAATGACGAATTTTCCTGTGGGGTTGACGTGGTATTTAATGTCGTCGCCAAAGAGGGCAAGCACTTTTTTGGAGCTGATTTTTGTCTTTACGCGGGGCATAAGTATGTTTATCACGTCTTCTTTAATTTGTGCTATCTGTGCTGCGTCGGCGGCGAGCTGCGCCTCGGCACCGGGGGCTGCGGGCTGTATAAAGTCGTCGTGCTGTGTCGATACGACGATTGTGTCGATGCGTACGGGTTGGTTGTTGTCGTCGTACTCGATGGTTACTTGACTTTTTGAGTCGGGACGCAGATAGAGCATCTCTTTGCCCTCGCGACGAATGTCGGCAAGCTCGGTGAGGATGAGGTGCGAGAGGTCGAGCGACACGGGCATATAATTCTCGGTCTCGTTTGTGGCGTATCCGAACATCATTCCTTGGTCGCCTGCGCCTTGCTCCATAGGATTCTCGCGCTCGACGCCGCGGTTAATGTCGGCGCTCTGCTCGTGTATGGCCGAGAATATGCCGCACGAGTTGCCGTCGAACATATATTCGCTCTTTGTGTAGCCTATTTTGTTGATTACGCGGCGGGCAATATCCTGAAGGTCGACGTAAGCCGATGATTTTACCTCGCCGGCAAGCACTACCTGTCCGGTTGTAACGAGTGTCTCGCAGGCTACCTTCGATTGTGGGTCAAAGGCGATGAGCTCGTCAAGCACTGCGTCTGAAATCTGGTCGGCTACCTTATCGGGGTGCCCCTCTGAAACTGATTCTGATGTAAATAAGTATCCCATTTTTTCTTGGTGTTTGTGTCCGATGCACTGTTGAGTGGCCGGACGGTTAATAATCTCTTTTTTTGTCGGAAAAAGTGGGTGGGATGCTTGTCGGTGCGATAGGGGAATCCTTGAGGCAGGTGCGCGGTTGTTGTCGTTTGTGGTTCGGGGCAGCCGCCTGTCGTTGTATTGTGGCTGACAAGCCTTGCCCGCGGGCACCTACTTTTAGCATTTTTTATCGTGGTTGCAAGCAGTCAAATCTCTCCACTTTTCTCTTTTCGCTGCAAAGATAGTGCTTTTTTGTGTAATAATGCTTTTCGCTGCTGCTTTTTTGTCGGAAGAAACAGTTTTTAACCAAAAACATCGCGCACGGTGCGTATTTCCCGGCTATCGAGCAGCTTTATACGGCGAGTGCCTTTGTAGAAATCGTACCGCAGTGGCACTGCATTGCTATAATGCAGTATTTCACCGTTGCTTTTCCATAGAGAAATATCCACAGGGTCGCCAGCCTGCAACATCTTGCGGAGTGTTGAAATATGTATTGCCTTTGCCATTATTGGAATGTATCTTTGAATTGTTGGGTAAATACTTTTGCATTGTGTGAAGTAGGCAACTCCAATGCAAACTTGTCTGCCTTTGCATATCTCCAAGTAAACTCAATTTTATGTTTACCTGCGTCGTCATCTGTAACCTCGTGCGTAAACTCCTCGATAATGATACGCTGTTCCTCGTTGTTCGAGCCCTTGAAGATGTGATGTGATAGCAGGAACTGCGTCAGCCATTCTGCCTCTTCGGTACGCATTGGAGCCGTCTTCACTTCAAAGAGCTGTTTGTTTCTCTTGTCATAGTGCTGTATTGTTCCGCTACATATCGCCTCGCTCTTATCTGTCGAAGTCTTAACATTCGTGCTTCCTTGCAGGTAGTAATCTTCCCAGCAGTTGAAAGCGTTGCGGAAAGAGAAACAGACCTCAACAGGCTTTTCCCGAAGGTAGAATATCATCATTCTGTTCCCAATCTGAAAATTAAGGCTTATCATTTCCTTGCAATCATCACTCCATACATACGACATTATATCCAAGTAGCAGACCATATAATCAGTAATGCCTGTTTCGCCTGCAATGTTTCTCTCCTCAAAGCGTTCAGCCTTTATCTCACCGCTTATTGTGCGGTAAACGATATTATAAACAGATACTATCGCCTCGCCTTTCTCGTGGTATGCCGACAGATAGACATCATTGTCCGTGTCAAATTCCATTGCTGAAAGAGTGGTAAGAAAATAACGCGAAGCAAACAGCGGTGCAGCGATATTCGGAGAAAAAGAGCAGAAAAGCACCTTTGCCCCCACATCAATAGAAGCACCACCTACGCGGTTGGTCGCCCTCACCCAAAACTTCATAAATGATAATCCGTGCATTTTCATATACTCTTCTACAATCTCCCTTACATCATAGAGCGTAACTTTGCCGTTGTAACTATACAGCCTGCAATCCATCATTTTTGTTTGTTGGTCATCATCGAACACAATAATATCCACCACATCGTCAGCAGTAGTGAACGTAAGCGAGGATAGTTGCGAGGAGTACATAAGTTCTTCCGGCACGTATGTATCAAGTTTTATTGGCATAGTTGTATTGTTTGCCGGCAAAGGTAGCCGACAAACAAGGTTGCACAAAAGACAGCACCCGGAGCCGGGTGCTGTGCCTTTCTATTCGCTTTCAAACTGCTGTATATATAGCACCTTGCGAATTTTCCCGTGTGCTACATACGAATGTGAAACATTCGGCAGATTTGCAGTAATGGAATTATAGACTTCTCTTTGCTGAAACATACGAAAGCAAATAATCCTATCCAATTTTTCAACAGCCCTTTTCATTGATGTAAATGTATGCGTGGCAAACGGGCTTGTCGATAGCAACATATCAATGTTTTTCTCTACGGCAAAATGCTTCTCAATGATTTGATAGACTTTCATTCTCTTCGCTGTTAAATTTGTGTTCTAATAATCTTCTTCTCTCTTCATTCATTACAGCTATTTCCGTGTTATAACATTCTCGGTAAATATCGCTGTAACCGACCAAATTCTGCCAAGTGTCATATTTCTGCATTGTCTTGCGTATGCTGTGTGCTGCATCAAACAACACATTCAACTCTTCTTGTGTGTACCTCTCAATGTATTTCATACTGCTACATTTTTAAGTGTGTTATGTTCGTGTATTAACCTATCAACGAAATTTGCACCGATGTTCAAACCGAACTTTGCCTTTAGGTGAAAAGCATATCGCAATGCTTTCAATGGCTCTTTTGTGTGGCAAACTGCACTCTCTGTCTTGTTAGGATTTTTTACATAGACTTTCCAAACTCTGCCTTTCTTTTCGGCTGTGATAACTCTCTTTTACTTAATTGCTCGCATAATCGTAAATATTAAAATGAATAAACCAACATATTGTAAACTGTAATTTCGGACTCTGCACATATACGCTCGGCAATGGTGCTTGCCTCTTCCTTGTCGTGTGCCTCAACCGACAAAACAAAAATTTCATTATCAAAATCTTCAACCTCAACTTGATATGTGCTTATGCAATCGCAAGAGCTGGAGATATTTTTTCTTCTATTGCCGTACTCTTCAAATGGCAATAACTCATAAGCCGATGTGTGAACTGAATGTGTCATAACTGTATGCTTTTAATTGATGATTAATGTTTATGCACTGCGCTTTCGCTATCGAGATTTTTTATGTGCATACAAGGGCAACACGGTAAGGATATAGCCTCACAAGGATTATAGGAAAAATTTACCCGACGGGC
>JAZSIU010000067.1:0-45022 GCA_045533955.1 Bacteroidaceae bacterium | reverse complement strand
GCACCGTTACTGACAGAAAAATAAAGAAAACACAATACAAATTAAACGAAAGACCAAGAGAAAAACTGAAATTTTCAACACCAAAGGAGTGCTTTTACAAATTTATTTCGTAATGTTGCACTTGCTGGTTGACTCTGCGCTATTTCCTTATAATTCCTTATAATTGAAGAAATAATGTTCCAATTGAGTGTTGATTGTGAAAAAATGTATATATTTGCGATGTTGGTGGGGAGAAATCCACTGACATAAAGAAAGCATTTTGTTTTAAGTCCATATCTTAAATTCGCCAAAATTTTATCAGAGGACCGAAGCAATCAATGCTCATTCTGTGTATATGCTGGTAGTGTGCCTTTTGCACATCGCCCACGTATATATCACGGCGTGGGAATATTGTTTCTTCATTGTTCATTCTGATAGGGCGTTTGGCGATGCCTAAGATATGTGAACGTATGACAACAAGTCTCACGTCTTTCTTTTGTTTTATACCCTATTATAAATTGCTATAGTTTGGAGGCTTGCAGTAGCAGAAAAAATGTTATTATGAAACAAATATTACTAAATTATTTTGTTTTTCCCCTGTTGCTACTATGCAGTGGCATAGCCAATGCCCAAGACTTTGAGGTCGATGGGATTTATTACCATATAACAAGTGATAACACTGTCGATGTTGCTTGCAAGGTATCTTCGTTGGGTAGTGATAATAGTATGTATGTAGGTTCATTGGTTATCCCTGAGCAAATATACTATTTAGGAGTTGCTTATAAAGTTACGGGTGTTCACTCTGGCGCATTTGATTATTGTCAAGGAATAACAAATATAACCCTTCCTAATAGTATCATAAAAATTGGAGAGATTGCATTTCGTTGTTGTAAAAACCTTGTTAGTATTACTATTCCTAATAGTGTTAAGATTGTTGAAGGCCGAACATTTTCTGGTTGTACAAACCTTCGAACAGCAGTGATTGGAAATAGTCTTACAAACATCGGCCATTCGATGTTTTCAGGTTGTAGCAGTCTGGAGAGTGTTAAAATTGGAGATGGGGTTACACACATTAGTTCTGCTGCATTTCGCGATTGCAGCAGCCTTAAGAAAATATCGATACCAAATAGCGTTACAACGATTGAAGATAATGCATTTTGGGGGTGTAGCAGTTTAAGTGATGTTACAATAGGTAGCGAAGTTGCCAAGATTGGTAATCATGCATTCTATAACTGTAAAAGTCTGACAAAGGTCGTAATTCCGCAAAAAGTAAAGTATATTGGCGACTATGCTTTTTCTGGTTGCAAAAATATAAAAAATATTGTCATTAAAGATGCAATAGACACTTTAAGACTAGTCAATCTAATAGATAAAGATTGTATTTTAGATACTTTGTATTTAGGACGTAATATAAATAATTCTCCGTTCTCAAGTATAAAAACACTAAAACATATCACATTGAGTAAATATGTAACAGGTATAAATAATTATTCGTTTCAAAGTTGTAGCAGTCTGGAGAGTGTTAAAATTGGAGATGGGGTTACACACATTAGTTCTGCTGCATTTCGCGATTGCAGCAGCCTTAAGAAAATATCGATACCAAATAGCGTTACAACGATTGAAGATAACGCATTTTGGGGGTGTAGCAGTTTAAGTGATGTTACAATAGGTAGCGAAGTTGCCAAGATTAGTAGGAATGCATTCCACGGGTGCAAAAACATTAGTTCATTGTATATTAACAGTTTATCAAATTGGTGCAAAATAATTTTCTATGATTCAGAGTCTAACCCTATAAAATACGCAAAGCATATATATATTAAAAATGTCTTAACAACAGAAATCGTGATTCCTAATAGTGTAACCAGAATAGAGAGTTATTCATTCATAGGCTGGCAAGGACTTAAAAAAATAACTATACCAAACAACGTAACAAGTATAGGATATAGCGCATTCAAAGACTGCTATAACGTTACCAGCATAATTTCTTTTATTGAAAAAAACAATTTATTTTCGCCAGAAAGCCGAGCATTTTCGGGTATTGACAAAGGTAAATGTATTTTGTATATACCAAAAGATGCAAAAGAGATATACTCGGTTACCGATGGTTGGAAAGATTTTAAAAATATTGTAGAAATAAAAAATACATACATAGCTACTTTTGTTATAGACGATAAAGAGTTTGCTACTGATAGTATAGCTGAAGGAGATAAAGTCATATATCCTGAAATTCCAGAAAAAGAGGGATACTCATTTAAGTGGGATAAAATTATAGAAACAATGCCCTCTAATGACATAACAATAACGGGTAGATATACAGTAAACAAATATCAACTCACCTATAAGGTTGACGGTGAGGTTTACGCAACCGACAGCGTTGCTTACGGCGCCGCCATCGAGCCCGCTGCCGAGCCCACGAAAGAGGGCCACACATTCAGTGGTTGGAGCGAGATTCCCGCGACAATGCCCGCCGAGGATATTGTCGTTGAGGGCACATTCAGCGTAAACACCTACACGGTAACCTATATGGTTGACGGCGATGTTTACGCAACCGACAGCGTTGCTTACGGCGCTGCCATCGAGCCTGCTGCCGAGCCCACAAAAGAGGGCCACACGTTCAGTGGTTGGAGCGATATTCCCGCTACAATGCCCGCCGAGGATATTATCGTTGAGGGTGCTTTCAGCGTCAACAGCTACACGGTAACCTATAAGGTTGACGGCGATGTTTACGCAACCGACAGCGTTGCTTACGGCGCTATCATCGAGCCCGTTGCCGAGCCCACGAAGGAGGGCCACACATTCAGTGGTTGGAGCGATATTCCCGCTACAATGCCCGCCGAGGATATTATCGTTGAGGGTCGCTTCAGCGTCAACAGCTACACGGTAACCTATAAGGTTGACGGTGAGGTTTACGAGACTGCAACAGTTGAGTATGGTGCCGAGATTGAGCTTCCCACGCCTGCCGAAAAGCCCGGTTACATTTTCAGCGGTTGGGTTGATGTTCCCGCGACAATGCCCGCCGAGGATATTGTAATTGAGGGTAGCTACATTGTCGATACCACAGGCATCGGCATTATCGGGCTCGACCTTCAGAAGAACGAGGTTTATAACCTCAAGGGTCAGCGCGTTACAGAGACCGAGAATCTCGTCCGAGGCATTTATATTGTAAACGGTAAAAAGGTGTTCATAAAGTAAACTTACTCCTTTAACTAATTGTTGTGCAGGCTCCACTAAGAGTCAGCACAATTTTTTTGTGTGTTTATTGTGGTGTTGAGGTTCATTGTAAAGGGGCGGTGCTTTCTAAGCTTGCGGGTAATTGCAGCGGTGGGGTAGGGGAATTCTGCGCTTGCTCTGCATTGTTAGTTGCCGGTGTTTATAAAAGCCTCTCGTAACCCTCTCTCGCTCTTTGTTTGAGGGGTCGGTGGCGGTACTCCAATAGCACCGATTATCGTTTCATACGGCGCTTCTGCGGGGCTTATGCAATAAACTACGCCTGCTGACGGTAAGCTAAAAACTTATTGGCAATATATGCCGATGGTAATCCTGTTCGACAGACGTATGCACAAAATTAGGGCGCACTCATAATGGTGCGCCCTAAACATTTTTATTGTGCTTGTCGATTTTTAAATCTCCTCGGCTTTTGTCTCCTCGGCCTCTTTTTTCTTTGCGAGGTACTCGGGGAGGTTCAATCCTGCCATATCAAAAAGCTCGTTCAAGGGAGGAACTGACTTCATAAGACCCGAAACAAAGCCTGCTGTCGAGCCTTTGCCGTCGCCGTTTCCGCTGTCCCAAACGGTAACGTGGTCGATATTGATGCCTTTGACTGCCTCTACCTGTGTCTTTACAAGCTCGGGGAGTTTCTCGAGCAGCAACAGCATATAGGCCTTGTTGGCGTCGCCGCCTGCTGCCTCGACCATCTTGTCGTAACCGGCTGCCTGCTTGGTGAGCACCTCGTAGAGACCCTTAGCCTCGGCCTCCATCTTGGCGTAGATGGCGTCGGCCTCACCCTTTGCGTTAACGCGCTTCTGCTCGGCTTCGGCCTCGGCAGCGATGATAAGGCGCTGTTTCTCAATTTCTTGGGGTACGATGACATTGGCTGTCTCGGTCGAGCGCTCACGCTCGGCACGAGCCTCCTCGGCCTCGCGCTCGGCTGCGTAGGCCTCTTGCAGGGCCTTAGCCTGTTGTACCTTCTCGGCTGCGCTTGCCTTGCGCTGCGCCTCGGCTTCTTTCTCGCGGCGGAAAGCCTCGGAGTTGGCTATCTCGACTTTGGCTTCGTTCTCACCCTTTACGGCGTAGGCGTTGGCCTCGGCGGTACGGATACGGGTCTCTTTTACGGCCTCGGCCTTACCAATTTCACCAATTTTGTCCTGCTCGGCTACGCGCACTTTTGCCTCGTTTATAGCCTTTGCAGCTGCCTCGCGGCCGAGTGCCTCGATGTAACCCGACTCGTCCTTAATATCGGTTACGTTAACGTTGATGAGGCGCAGACCAATTTTCTTGAGCTCTACCTCGACGTTGGCCGAGATGCTCTCCAAGAATTTGTCGCGGTCGTTGTTGAGCTCCTCGATGCTCATCGTGGCAATTACCAGACGCAGCTGACCAAAGAGAATGTCTCGTGCAAGCTCCTGAATCTGCGAGGGGGTGAGGCCCAACAGACGCTCGGCGGCTGCCTGCATCGAGTCGGGGTCGGTCGAGATACCTACCGTGAAGCGGCTGGGAACATCCACACGAATATTCTGTCTACTGAGCGCGTTTGTAAGGTTGGCGTCAATTGAGATGGGGGTGAGGCTCAGGTAAGCATAATCCTGTATAAGGGGCATTACAAAGGCGCCACCACCGTGCAGACACTTTGTCGATGATTTACCCGAACCTTTACCATAGATAACCAAGATTTTGTCCGACGGACAGCGTCTGTATCGGTTAACGAAGGTAATGAAAATTACAAGAACTACTGCTGCTATTACCACAGCATAAATAGGCATAGTTTCCATAAATGTTTATTTGTTATAATGTTAATTGAAAAATAATAAACAGATTCTTTAGGCACGCTCGACAAGCATTGTGCCGCCGCCCAGATGTGCAATCACTTTTACCTTGCTGCCTGTTTTTATTTCCTCGGCGTCGTCGGTCATTGCGTCCCACTCTATGATTGTGCCATTGATGCTCATCTGCACCTTTCCTTTGCCGCTTTTTGCTGCGGGGATGCGCAGATAAACGTCGCACACCTTGCCCACACAGTCGTTCATATCAATATTTCCGCTGCTCTGTAATTTGAAAAGCTGCTTCATAACAAACAGACAGATTGCAACAAAGAACAGACCGCTGAGGATGGCGCATACGTAAATAAGTGCCTTATTGTCGATGTAAGGTGCGAAGCATACACCGCCCCATCCGAATCCCATAAAGAAATTCACGACGTTGCGCACCGAGAAAAGCGACATTACGCCGCCAAAATCCATTGTGTCGCCGGCATCACCGTCAAAATCAAAATCGCCGTCCGTCTCGCCAACGCCAATGAATGTCATTGCAAACTGTACAAGAAAGATGAGTGTACTAACTCCTGCACAAATCCAAAAGGCTCTCATCGTACCGCTGAGGCCTGCATACCATAATGATAAATCTTCCATAATTCAACTAATTTCTTGTGTTTTCGATACAAATTTATACTTTTAGTTGAAAAAATACAATAAAGAGTGTGTTTTTTTAGATTATTAAAAGCAAAAAAGCCTCTCAGTGTAACTGAGAGACTTTTTGCGGTGCGTACGGGACTCGAACCCGTGACCCCATGCGTGACAGGCATGTATTCTAACCAACTGAACTAACGCACCATTGTGTGTGCTTTTCGTATCTGAAAGCGTGTGCAAAGTTACGGCTTTTTTTTAAACCTGCAAACTTTTTGGCAAATATTTTTCTATTTTTTGCTATTTTTTTTGTTTTTCCCTGTTTTTTGCCTCAAAATAGCCCTTTTTGTGTCTATAAGGGGTGTTTTTACGGCTTGTGGCGCTGCGTTGCTACTACATTCCCGACTGACGCTTCAGGTGATCAATTTGCGAGTCCCAAAGGTCTTTTTGGTCGGCTATTTCTGCGGGGTCGGCAAAATCGGTAATGTCGAGTGTATGCTCGCGTGTCATTTCGTTGTAGGTTATTCGCATCTCGAAGAATGTGTAATGCTCCTCGTCGTCCCACCTCAGGCGCACATATACTCCGTTGCGTTGTGCAATGAGTGTGGCTGAGCGATGCTCCTCCTTTCCCCAATAGAAGTTAAATGTTTTTCCGTCTATTGATGTGCGGTCGGCGAACCACATAGAGAGGCCGGGGGCTGTTCCAATGTATCGCCAAATCATTGCGGCGCTCCCCTTGAGAGGGTATTCAATGTGAATTTTTTCCTTTTTCATTGTAGATGTAATTTTTTTATCTGCAATATGTTAGTCGTTGCAAGTTAATAATTCTTATTTATAAAAGCAACTAAATGGAGGTAATTGTTCAATTTATTTAAATAATTTTAAAAGAAAAGGGTGAATTTTTTTGTCTGTTCTTCTGTTTTACTCTGTTTTTTGACTTCTGTTGCCTGTGTTATGTATACTTTTGTTTGTCGAGCAAAATGATTGGAAAATGGCCTCGTGGTAGAGAAAATGTCTTTAAAAATGTGATAAAAAGTGAAATTTTGAGATTTTTTTACTCTCTTTCTTTGTTTGGATAAAATAAATTGATAATTTAGACGCAACAAACTTGTTTTAACAATTAAATTTTTAAAATATGAAACTGAAATTTTTCGTTATTGCGCTGTTGTCGATGTTTATTCTTAGTGCTTGTTCGCAAAAGAGTGCTGATGCTAACAATGGTGCCGCTGTGCAAAAGGTTGAGTGTGCCAAGGCCGATGGTTGCCAAAAAGCTTCTTGCGACAAGGCTTCCTGCGATAAGGCCGATGGTTGCCAAAAGGCTGCTTGCGATAAAGGCTCTTGCGACAAGGCCGATGGTTGCCAAAAAGCTGCTTGCGACAAGGCTTCTTGCGACAAGGCCGAAGGTTGTAAAAAGGCCTCTTGCGACAAGGCTTCCTGCGACAAGGCCGATGGTTGTAAAAAAGCTGACGGTTGCAAGCAGGCCGGTGCTTGCCCCGCCGAGAATAAATAATAGAATAATTCTAACGCAAATAACGGAGCCTTTTCGGGGCTCCGTTATTTTTTATAATATATTATTGCTGTCCGATAATATTTATTCTTATTTGTTTGCGTCGCGCAGTACAAGAAGCGCTTCGGGGCCCATATTGAACAGAAGGTCAATGATGCTCAGATTGGGAATAAATCCGTTGCGCAGGGCAAATACCTGATAATAGGCCGGGGGTGCGGGTGGGGCATTCTTTGCAAACTCCTGTGGCGAGGCTAAGGGGCGCAGGTCGGAATAATCGTTTTTTGCCCATTCCATCGTCTCTTTTTCGAGCGTTGCGGTGGGGCGCTCAAGGCCTATAAGTCGGCAGACAGTCGTGTGCAGGCGCATATTAAAATCGAGCAGAAAACCCTCCTTCTCTTCATAAAAATGGGCAAAGTCGTCGGCATAATAGTCGAAGAAGGGGCTTTTGCGATAGGCACTCTGAAGGGCGTTCCAATGCAGATGCCGCCAATTGCCGTGCTCGCTTATGCGCACGTCGCGCATCTTTTGCCCGTTGTTGTGTACAATGGGGATTGTGAGCGTCTGTGTGCCATTCTCGGTGGCTATTATGGCGCGGCTGCGGAACGTCTGTTTGACGAATGTGCTCTCGGCGTCAACCAACAGCCCCTGCGCTGCGTACAACTGCGCATACAGTGGCACGGGCGCAAGGTACAGGGGGGTGCTTATTATGTGCATTGTACCTTTTTATTTGAATTTATCGACGCTGCTGAAGATGCGGTTCCAGCGGATTTTTCCGTCTAACCAGCCTCTGTCCTCGTCGAGTGAGAGCCATACAAAGAGGGGCTTGCCCACAATGTGGTCTTCGGGCACAAAGCCCCAATAGCGCGAGTCGGCGCTGTTGTGTCGATTGTCGCCCATCATCCAATAGTAGTCCATTTTGAATGTGTAGCTGTCGCTCTCTTTGTCGTTTATGAATATTTTGCCATCTTTTACTTGTAGCTTGTTGCCCTCATAGACGGCGATGGGACGCTCGTAGATGGGCAGATTTTCGAGGGTGAGGCGGATGCTCTCGCCACGCTTGGGTATCCACACGGGGCCGTAGTTGTCGGCTGTCCATTTTGTGTAGCCGTTGAGCGGATAGGTGTAGTCCTCGGGATTTTTGAACGGCTCTATCGAGGCTATCATCTTTGTGTAGCCTAAGAGTTTGTCGCGTGTGGCGTCGGTTAGTGGCAGGCAGTAGAGGCCGCCGCCGCAGTTGCCGTCCATAATGTCTTTGCGGCTTATTCCAAGCTCGCGGCGCAGGCGCTCGGACATATTGCTTTTGAATTTCACCCAGTAGTTGAATTGTACATTTTGGGGCTGACGGCTCTGTTGTCCGTTTATGTAAATTTGTTTCTCTTTTATGGCGAGTGTGTCGCCGGGAAGGCCTACACAGCGTTTTACGTAATTCTCGCGTCTATCGACGGGGCGCCACAGCTTGCGGCCGTAAATGTGCGCATTTTGCTCGATGTATTTGCTTCCGGCTGCGTAGTAAAGGTCGTAAACGGCGCGTCGGCGTTCGGGGCTGAGGCTGTCCATTGGTGGGGTGTTGGGGTAGTGCTCGGCGCCGATTAGGTAGCACTCCTTGTAGTAGTCTATCACTTGTGGATTAGTGGTGGCGGTGTCGCCTGCGGGGTAGTTGAACACAACAATGTCGCCGCGCTCAATGTCCTCGAAGCCGGGCACGCGCTCATAGTCCCATTGTATGGCGTCAATATAGCTCTTACCGCCCGTTACGGGCATTGTGTGCTGTGTCAGAGGCATACTTAAGGGGGTGTTGGGCTTGCGCGCTCCGTAGTTGGCCTTGCTGACAAAAAGATAGTCGCCCACGAGCAGCGATTTTTCGAGCGACGAGGTGGGAATGACGTAATTCTGAAAAAAGAATTGGTTGACAAAATATACGGCCACAAGGGCAAAGACTATGGCATCTACCCAGCTCATTATGGTGCGCAACAGCTTGTTGGGCGAGTTTTTCCACCAGCCCCACGGGATGAATTTCGTTGTGTAGTTGTCTATTATGAATGGTACGACAATTAGTCCCAGCCAGCTTTTTACCCATAGGAGGAAAAGCAGATAGAGTGTCAGTGTTATTGAGAGTTTTATAAGGTCTTTGCGTGTGGGTTTTCTCATAATTTATCTGTTTTTATGGTGGAAACGCGCCTTTCGTCGCCTTTATTGTCTTTTGCGTGTTAACTTTTTTAAAAATCGAAAAGGTCTTTCATTCCTAAGAATCCGCTGTGTGTATGCACATATTCGGCGGCAAGCACGGCGCCGAGCGCAAAGCCGCTGCGGTTTTTTGCATCGTGGGTGATGGTTATTGTGTCGGCCTCGGAACAGTATTCTACCCTGTGGATGCCGGGAACTTCGTCGCGGCGCACTGCGTTGATGCGCAGCCTGTCGTCGGATGCCTCTTCTCCTTTTGTTACGCTGCCGTCGGGGTTGGTAACGTCGCCCAGAATCCACGAGCTTTTACGGTCGAGGTTCTCTATTATCGCCTCGCCCAGAGTGATGGCCGTGCCGCTTGGGGCGTCGAGCTTGTGAATGTGGTGTGTCTCTTCCATCTGTACGCTGTAAGCGGGGAAGCGGTTCATAATCTTTGCAAGATAGCGGTTGACGGCCGAGAATATTGCAACGCCGAGGCTGAAATTACTCGACCAAAAGAGGGTTTTTCCCTCCTCGCTGCACAGACGGCGCATCTCCTCGTCGTGCTTGTGAATCCATCCGGTGCTTCCGCTTACAACCTTTACGCCGGCTCTCATTGCGTCGATGCAGTTGTTGTAGGCAACGGCGGGGGCTGTAAATTCTATCGCAACGTCGGCCGATGCAAATGTCGGGCCGTAAATGTCGTCTCTGTTTTCAATGTCAATTATTGAAACTATCTCGTGTCCACGCTCGAGGGCAATTTTCTCGATAGTCTTGCCCATTTTTCCGTATCCTATAAGTGCTATTTTCATATTATGTTTTTTTATGTGGTGCGAAGATAGTGAATTATTTAGAAGCTGTTTTAAGTTTCTTGTAAAAATATATATTAAAGTAGAAAAATTCAGCTTTGGCTTGTTTTTCATCTTTTGCTTCGCGTTGAATTTGAAAATAGACGACTATTGGCTGCATTTATTGTGGTAAAATCTGCTAAAAAACAAATCTTAAGCAGTTGCGATAAAATAAGCGGCTTCTTAATTTTTTTCTTATTCTTTTGTGCTGTTTTAAAAGATTTGTATAATCAACAGATTTTTCAATTGTTTTTATGTTGTTGACGACACAAAAAATGCTATTTATCGCTGCGAGTAAATATCTCGCGCAGTGTGTAGGTGCCGCAAATTGCTCCCTCCCCCTTTTTTTCTATCTTCTATCTTTATCTGTCTGATAATCAACCGCTATTGGGCGGCGAACACTATTTGACCGATAGGGAATTGTCTGAACGATTGAAAATCAGTCGCCGCACCTTGCAAGACTATCACAACAACGGTATTTTGCCTTACCGCCAACCGGGTGGGAAAATCCTCTATCGAGAAAGCGATATTGAGCGAGTATTGCAAAAATAGTGCAAGAGAATTAAACTTAAGCTCGCTTATAAGTTTACCTATGAACGCAGCCTATTTTCGCGGTTTACAGCAAAGTTGCTATCGAGGGCGGTTTTAGATTATACCCGATAAGGTATAATGTGGGTTGTGTACTTGTGTATTGCACTCTTTACATTCATTTTGTGTTATTTTCGCAACCTTGAAATTTTGTTTTGATAATATATTTGTAGCAAAAAAAATGCCACTATGCTTAAAACAAATACGACAGATAGAATATATCGTTTGCAAATATTCGACAATCTTATTGTAGATGAAAAATACGGAATGCCAATTGTCAAGAAATACAATGGTGAGCAACCTATAAAATTGCAGGCATTCAATAAAGCTGTTACACAAAAACAGTACGAAAATACCGTTCATTTCTATTTGAATGATAAGGAGTTTCTACGAATACTTACATACCCGCAGAAGTATCTTGAAATTTTAAAACATTTCAAATCTGTTATCTCACCTGATTTTTCTCAATACATTGATATGCCTTCACCCATACGCTTCTATCATAGTTTTCTGAATAAGGCATTTGCTGCTTATTGGAGCAACAATGGCATTAATGTTATTCCCAATGTAACTTGGAGTACTCCAGACAGTTATGATTATAGTTTTACCGGTATTGAAAAGAATGGGACAATAGCGATAAATTGTACAGGTGTAAAAAAGTCGGATTATTCTAAATATCTGTGGCTGAAAGGGTATAATGAGGCTATCAGACGTTTAGAGCCTACACATATAATTAGATACGGAGAAAAAATGCCTGAAGAAAATGAGGAGATAAGTACATATTTTGAGAATGAGAATTATAAAAAGTTAAAAGATGGGAGGAAACGGTAGTTTTTTAAGCGGGATAACTAACTTTGAAAATGGTAGAATGTATAAGACTGTTTCTAGTATAGGTGATAACATAAAAGTACTTGAAACAAAAAATCCAAAAGCAGGTGTAAAACTTCCAGAAGAGAGTCATACGCCTAATAGAACTTATGCAACATTTTATCGTAATGGAAAGGGATTAAAAGAAATTGCCAGATATGGTCCTGATGGTAAGAAAATAGAGGAAATACACATTGTCGACCATAAAGGTTTGGGACCACATTACCACAAATGGGCTAATGGCAAACCGATTGAAGGCGAGACCCATACGTTAACAACTGAGATGAAAAAACTTGTAAATAAAATTATAAATTTCAAAAAATGAGCAAGCCTTATATAATTAACGATGCCAATGGCAATCCTATTAACGCTAAGTATCCTCCAAATAGGGAAAAATATGGGGATTTATATGAAGGCTATAAGACATGGGCCGAGGAGGTCTTATTCCATAGATTTGGGGTGTTATGCTACGATGTTTGCTTTACTTATAAAAATAAAGAATATTTCTTGTTGAAAGAACAAAACTATGCAGCTGTATGTGATGAACATTTTACAGAGGAATATGAGGTCTATGCTAACGAAATGGAGTTGCTTGAGAATTTTAAAATTAACGGTAGGCCTTTAATTGAACTTATTGATGAGTTGGAGGATATTGATTCAGTCTAGATTAAAAGATGGGAGGAAACGGTAGTTTTTTTAAGCGGAATAACTAACTTTGAAAATGGCAGAATGTATTTTGTTATTTTATACCATTACCAACCTTGTAAGTTTTACAGTGCAATATGCTTATGCTCTACAAAGTCCATAATGCGCTCAAAGTCCTCTATGAGCCTATTCGATAATTTATAAGAGAAGTCGACACCTTGTAAAAGAGAGCGCGATAAACGGTGAAAATCTTTTGTCGCGTTTTTCTTTTTTATCGCTGTAAGTTTAAGTTCACCATTCGAAGCAAAGTGAAAAATAGCCCCATTTATTTTGTTTATATCTTGTCTTGCATTAAATTTGCAGTATATGTCAATAAGATGAGTAGGCTTTTGTGCATATTGTTTTGTCTGTTGGCGCTGCCCTCTATGTCGGTTGCGCAGGCGGCTGTGCAGTTCCCTAAGAAGATGTACGATTTTGGTGAGGTTTCTGAGGCTGCCGATTCGGTGTCGTGTGTTTTTGATGTTTTAAATACCGGCGATGGGCCGTTGCGTATCGAGGGGGTGTATGTCAGTTGCGGTTGTACATCGGCGACCCATAGCTGCGAGGCGATAGCGCCGGGGGAGAAGGGCGCAGTGTACGTCTCTTTTTTCCCAAAAAATCTTGATGGACGATATTTAAAGAGTATTTATGTCTACACGAATACCCTTCCGCGCAAGAATGTAGTGCGTATCAAGGCAAGGGTTGTACCTAAAAAAGAGGATTAACGGTTCTTTTTCTTGAAGTATGCGCCGGGTGTTGTCCCGTACTCTTTTACGAATGTTCGGCGAAAAGATAGTGCGCAGTTGAATCCGCAGCTGGCTGCCAATGTGCTTATACAGGCTTTGGGATTCTCGTTCTTCAGCTTTATGAAATGCGATAGTCTGAGGCTGTTGAGCAGGGTGGGGAATGTTACTCCCAACTCTTCGTTTACAAATTTCGATGCGTAGCTGCGGTTTGTGCCAAGGTCGGTGGCAAACTGAATGATAGAGTAATTCTTATCGAGGAAAAATGGTTCTTTCTCACTCAATAGTTGCATATATTTCTGTTTGATTTCTTTGCTTGTATCCCCCATATTTTATTGCATTTGCTCTGCTGCAAAGATAACAATAATATGGGGTGTTCTTTTTCACTGAAACTAATTTGATTTTAACTGTAAAGACAAAATTTGTCTTTTTTGACGTTAAATAAACGAATATTTCTTGTTTTTATCGAGTTTTTTGTTGATTGGTATTACACGAAGAGGCTGCAAGAGGTTGGTTCGCTCGTTTTCTGCGGTATTCGGTGGGCGACTCGCCATACTCGGCTTTGAAGGCTCGGCTGAAGTAACTAGGCGACTCGAATCCGCAGACGACCTGTATCTCGCCCATCGACATTTGCGAGTTTGTCAATAGGTAACGTGCACGTGCCAATTTTCGTTGGCGTATGTAGTTTGTGGTGTTTGTTCCTGTTATGCTGTTTATCTTGCGGTTCAGCGTGATTGTGCTCATTATAAGGTGTTCGGCAAGCATTACTGCGTTGAGGTTGCAGTTCATAATATTCTCGTGTATGTAGTCGTCTATCTGTTTTATAAACTCTTGTTCGATGCTTGTAATCTCTTTTGTGTGTTCGATGTAGTCGTAACGATTGGCTTCTTGCAGCTGTGCACTGTATCTCTTTCTTAGTATGTCGCGTTGCTCTAATAGTCGGCGTGTCATTGTCAGTAGTTCATCGGGGATGAATGGTTTACCTAAATATGCTTCGGCGCCTATGTCGATGCCGGTGAGACGGTCGGCTGTGTCGGTGCGTGCTGATACAACTATTATGGGTATGTGGCTTGTGCTTTCGTCGGCGCGTATTGCTTTTATGAGTTCAAGACCGTCCATCTGTGGCATCATAATGTCGGTTATCACTAATTGGGGTTGTTCCACTGATATAATTTCAAGTGCTTCCTTACCGTTCTTTGCCCATCGGAAACAATAGCCTTCGTTCTTTAGGATGCGGGTTATGAGCAGTGCTACGTCGCTATCGTCCTCGGCAACGAGTATATAATTCTGCTGCTTCTCGTCTAGTAGCAGTGTGTCGTGCGTTGCGCTATTGTCGCTCTCTTGAAACTCTTTTACTTCTACATTGCTGTTGCCGTTTTTGTTGTACTCGCTCATTTTATCTACTAAGGTCAGAAGGTCGTTGCTTCTTCGTGTTATTGCATCGAACTCTTTTTCTGCAATTTCGTTGCCGGTGGGAATGTGTCGTTTTAATTCGTGAGTCATTCCTATAAGTACTGTCAGCGGTGTGCGTAGCTGATGCGTTATTCCTCGATAAAAATTCTGACGCTCTTTGTTTATCTTTTGCAGTGCCTCATTGCTCTTTTTGCGCTCGTGTGTCGCACGTAAAATGGCTGCTATGGCTATTAGGGTGAGTGCTATTGTGATAATACCTCCCCAGAGTGTTATCTCGCGTATTTTCTTCTCGTGTAGCAGCAACTCTTGTGTTTTGTTAATCTCCTCTTTTCTTTTGTTTATCTCGTAATTGAGGCGCAGATTGTGTGCGTGACTGCGGTTCTTCTCAATGTTGATACTATCCTTGTAGGCTTGTGCTGTGTGGGTGCTTTCAAGTGCTTTTTGCCACGCTCCTATTGCTTCGTATATGTCGGCTTGCTGGGTGTATAGCCTTGCTAATCGTCCTTTTGCTTTAATTCTGTTTGCTGCCTCCAGTGCTTCGTTATTGCGCCTTAATGCCTCGTTGTAGTCCTTCTCTTTGAGGCTTAGCTGTGCAAGGGCTGTGCAGGCGTTCAGCCAGTGCCACGTATCTTTGCTCTTAAGTCCTATTTCGTAACTTTTAAGGTAGTTGTCTCGTGCAGCTGCAAAATTGCTCTCGGTCTCGTCTATCTCTCCAAGATTATAGTAACAGATGCTTATTCCTATGGGATTGTTTGCTTCTTGGTTCTTCTGCATCGACATATTATAATATATGCGTGCCGAGTCTAGTTCGTTGTTGTCTCTTTTTATCGCTCCTATATTGGCATAGTTTATGGCTTGACCGGTGCTGCTGTGTAGCTCTTTTTCGCCTTGTAGGGCGCGTCGGAACATCTCCTCGGCTACCTGTGTGTTGCCCAATGATAGCATCACGTTGCCAAGGCCGTTTAGTGTGCGTACCTGATTTTTGCGTGCTATGTATGAGGTGTCGCTTGTGGTCTTGTCATAGAGGTTTAGAGCTGCATAATGATGGTTGGCGGCCTCTTTAAGGTCGCCTATGCGTCTGAAATTTGTACCTTGATTATTGTATGCTATAATCAGCTGTATTGTGTCTTTTAGTTCGGTAGCAAGCCGTATGCATACCTCGTGCTCTCTTATGGCTGCATCGAACTGCGAACGGTTGCGCAATATGTTACCATATTTCTGCCTTATGAGCAGCTCGCTACGCCTGTCGTTTATCGAGTCGTAATATGCTATGTAATGTTTAAACTCGTCGGCATCGCGCAGACTATCGGCAATAGCCATTGCTTTGCTACTGTGTAGCTGGTGGTGGCTGTTGTCGCTTTTGTTATTGCACCCGACAAAAATAAATGTTAATACAACTGTTGTTATCCGTAAAAAAAACTTACACACAATCCTTTTTTTTTACCCTTCTATGCAAATGTAACCAAAAATTGTTCTCTTGGAGACTTTTCAATGCCGACGACCTCTTTTTTTTACGTAATGTTCCTTATTTCTGTTTGTATGTCTTTACAGTTAAAAAACTTTTTTTTTGAGTGAAAAAACAGCGGCGCAATTATATGTATCTTGCATTTAGTAGGAATTGACTTTTTTTAAGCGAATAAATAATCGATAATTTTAATTTTTTTATTATGAAAAAGTTTTTATTAAGTTCGTTGCTAATGCTTCTCGGGATGAGCGCATTTGCACAAAGCGGGTGGACGAACCCCTCGGGTAATTATCAGCTCGAGACGGTAGTCTATGCGGTTGTCGATTGTGGCAATTATGGGCTTTACGGTAGTGATGCCTTGCCCGAGGTTGCTGCATTTGTTAATGGCGAACTAAGGGCGGTTGCATCGGAGTATCGTCAGATTGACGCCACTGAGGGTGAGCCTACACGCGTATATACTCTTCGTGTGGGTGGTGAGGCGAGTGATAATGGCGAGGCTATCAGCTTCAAACTATACGACCCTTCAAGCGGTCTTATCTATCCGCTTGAGGTAAGTGGTGGTGCCACTGTTACTTGGACGGGCGATAACACAGCTGTTTATCCCTCGAATTACTATACTCTTACAGCATCTGTTGCCGTGAGGGCGATAATATATAATGATGAAGGAAAAGAGTCTCCTTCAATCTCGATGCGTGTGGGTGATAAAATCTCCCTCGACGGCTACTATGTGAGATTCTATGATATTGATGGAGAAGAGGTTGTCTCTGTTGAGAGCGAGGGCGTCTGGACGATAGGCGGCCCTAATGCTCCGTACGTCAGTCAGGTCTCGGATAGCGAGGGTTCGGTAATTGTGCAAGGTATTGCCGAGACGCCCGATAATGACGGCGACGACACTCCCGACTATATGGACTATTGCATCAATTACAGCGTAGGTAATTTTGCTTTTAATATCCCGGTGCAGGTGCTCAAGGAGTATATTCCTGTAACAAGCATCGCTGTCGAGGATTACAACTATTATTGGCCCGGATACGGCCGTCTGCCACTCGATAATATTGTAATTTACAACAATAATCAGAGTATTCCCACCAATCCCGGTGTAATAGTTGTGTCAAGCAGCAACACAGATGTTGTCGAGGTTATGAATAATATTCTTGTTTTCAACAAGATGGGAACCTCGGTAATTACAATTAAGGCTGTGGATAATGAAGAAATAACGACTACATTCAATGTAAATATCCTCTCGGCACTCTCGTCTATGGCAACAGGGTTCGAGAATGACACCTACGAGTATCAACGACAGACGGGCGAGGAAGAGGAGATAAAATTCCCGATGCCCCAATTTAACTGGGTTACTAATGAGGATGGACTCCCTGTTATAGGTAACGATATTAACGAGGAGTTTACAATGGTGAGCGACAACCCCGAGGTTCTTCGCATAGATGACGTATCCGATGAGGCAGCCTCGTATCAGCGCGTAGTATCGTTGAAGAAGGGTACGGCCAACGTAACCTGCACAAGCGTCTATGACCCCGCAAAGAGCGTTACATATAAAGTGGTTGTTACGCAAGGCGTAAACAGCGTCAATATTACAAGCATCGACGGGGCAGTTATTGATGAAGAGGGTGAGACAATGCCCGAGGTTGATGTTATCGTGGGCAGGACAATAACAGCAATGGCCACTGTTAATCCCGCTGATGCCGACTACGAGAATTTCACGATGCAGTTTGTGAATGCAAATTGGGGCGAGATTGAGGGCGTCGAGGAGTGTGTCGAGATTATCGGCTCAACAGTTATTGACGGCACCTGCATCTTCCAATTTAAGTTTAAGTCGGTACCGCAAGAGACTTATAATTTGCAGGCGGTAATTGATATGGATTATCTCTCGGGACTTGTCCGACTGAATGTTATTCAGAAGGTAGAGACTATCACTCTCGATGCGACTGAAAAGACCCTGTGGATTAACGCCGACGAGACACAGCAATTCAATATTGACGTTAAGATAGAGCCGGACAATGCAACCGACAAGCGTTACACCGTTGAGTCGTCGAATGGCGACGTTGTAAGCGTAGAGCTTGTCAACGACGGCGAGACCGAGAGCAGCTACAATTTCTACGCCATTGGTAAGGGCGAGGCTACATTGACATTCCGCAGCGTCGATAATCCCGATGCCGTGGCCACTTGCTTTGTAACCGTCAAGAGACGCGTAAGCAGCATAGGAATTGAGAATCTTCCCTCGGAACTTTATAACGATGGCGAGGTGTGCAATGCGGCGCTTGTTTATCATCCCTCAGATGCCGATATTGACGTAGAAGCACTCACTTACGAGATAAGGGCTAATGGCCCGTCGGCCTCTGCTTGGAGCCTGATTGATATTACATTGCTGGACGCCGGCGAGGGTGCAATTGGGCTCGAGGTTATTCCTCGCAGCTTGTGCAGTGATGTCAGCATTGTATTCAGCTACGATAAGTCGGTAGAAGGGGAGAGTATGAATTATCTCGAAACTACCGCTCAGACAAGCGTGTGCGAGAAGATTTCTCTTGGCGAGGGTTGGAGTTGGATTTCTCTTATCTCGGCCGATTATTCTTTAAATAACCTGAGCGAGGTTCTTGTCGAGGCACGCAGCAAGAGCGAGCTTGTTTACAACGACCCTGCTTGGGGACTTTTTGGTTCGTTATCTACATTGGGAACAAACGAGGCTTACAAGGTAAATATCAAGGAAGGTGCTAAGGCTTATGATATTTGTCTGACGAGCGGCCAGATACTCTCGAGCGACGGCACCATAGATGATAAGGCATTTGTCAAGGGCTGGAATTGGGTATCTTATCCCTATGAGTACAGCTATCCCATCGGAGTTATTTTCACGGCATCGGCCTTTAACGAGGGTGATATTATCCTCTCAAAGAGTGGTGGATTCGCCACACTGACCAACGGCGGCTGGGAGGGTACACTCGAAACGCTCACCCCCGGCGAGGGTTATATGGTTTATTGCAATAATGCTCAGGGCTTTACATTATCGATGCCCGGTCGCTACTCGCTCGAGCAGGGATACTTTACGGGTAACGGTGCCGTCGGTGCCGCTGCCATCGAGCGCTCTGTTTGGAACTACGACCACAGTCGCTTTGCAAACACTATGGCTGTGATTGCCAAGATTGATGTAGAGGATTGCGGCTCTTACACAATTGGCGCATTTGTAGGCGACGAGTGCCGTGGCGAGGGTGAATTTATCAACGGAAAGGCTTATATATCGGTTGTCGGCGAGATGGGCGAGATTATCACTTTCCGCCTCTATGATAGGTGGACGGACGAGTATATCGACGTAACAGGCGAGATTACTTTTGCCGATAAGGTTGGTACACCCAAAGAGCCTGTGTTGATGGGCGTTGCCGATGGTACGACGGATATTGTCGACATTAACTCTATTGATAGCAACAATGTCGAGGCTATCTACGATGCCGCAGGACGTGCCGTAAGCGAGATGACCGAGGGAATATATATCCTTAAGGTTCGTGAGGGCGACCGTGTTGTTACAAAGAAAGTACGTAAATAAACTATTATTAAGGAGTGCTCCCCCTGTCTCTTGGGGGGCAGGGGAGCCACTCTTTTTCTTGTAAAGCTTTTGTTGATTAGGTGCTGTTGAACAAATATAAAATATAGAAAAACACTCTCTTAAGCGAGATTATTGAAGGTGTCTATACAACCTTCACACCAGAATTGAATATGATTACTTGTCCACTGAGACAAGACAATATATATATACTACCTAATACAGTAGCGATATGAAAACAAGTGTTAGTAGATTGATGCTTCTGATGATGCTGTTCGCGGCTTCGGGGATAAATGCCATTGAAGACCCTCGGAAGAAGGATCCGCTCATCGTTACCGGTGCATTGGGAACACAGAGTACACTATATTATTCGTCGGGTGGTAGCAGTGCTTCGCCTCTCAATTACTCTATGTATGCCAATCTGAATGTAAATCTTTATGGTTATAATATGCCTTTTGCGTTCTATTATAGCAGTAATAACTACTCATTCTCGCATCCGCAGTTTGCATTTAATTTCAGCCCTACATATAAGGGTTGGACACTGCATCTTGGTCGTCGCTCTATGCCTTTCTCTTCTTATGTCTATAATCTGCCCTTTAATGGTGTGGGTCTCGAATACAAAAGTGCGAAAACAGGGTTTCGTTTCGGACTTTTCTATGGTATCTTGCGCGATGCTGTTAATTTTGTTCCGGGCGAGATGCCCTCGGGACGTCCTGTTTACAAGCGTTCGGGCTGGGGATTAAAATTCGGTTACGGTAACAGTCGCAACTATTTCGACCTCTATCTGTTCCGTTCGCAAGACCACCGCTCGTCGATAGACGAAATATGGTACGACGAGGTTAATGCACAAGAGAATATTGTTGTTGGCGTAAAAGGTCGTTGGCAGATTCTAAAGCCTCTTTCTATTACCGCTAATATAGCAACCTCGATATTCTCGACCGATATTACCGCCCCCGAGGTACCGCTCGACAAGGTCGATAAATACAGTGATATATTCGGTGTACGTTACAGTTCGCTTATGCGGTGGGCTGGCGACGTTACCCTCGCTGCAAATTTCAGGAGAATATCTTTGTCATTGTTCTACAAACTCATACAGCCCGATTATATGAGTATGGGTGTATCCTATATGAATAATAACTATCATAATATTGGCACGGCGATGAATCTGCGTTTGGGGAAGATGAATCTCAACGGTACTTTCTCGTTGCAAGAGGATAATATCTCGGGCGAGCAGCTTTATACCACGCGCGGCCTCTCCTATTCGGCCGGCTTTAATATGCCCATCGGCAGTAAATTTTCGGTGTCGGCCAACTACAACGGCTATCGACAGTGTCAGTACGATGGAACGGCACAGGTAAACGATACTACGCGCATCAACCGTAATATGAACAGCTGCACAGCAACGTTGTCTTATAATACAAGCAGCGAGAATCTGGGACACTATGTATCGTTGTCGGCAAACTACTCGTTGAATGAGGATTATAACCGTACAACAGCAGGTGCAGGCGACGTGGCAACTACTGCTTTGGGTGCCAACTACTCGCTTAGCGTGGTGCCCATTGAGACTAATTTTGGGCTTAATTACAGCTATCAGCGCAGCGAGGGTTACGACTCGAAATATACCACCGGGGTTTATACTCTGAGTGCCTCGAAGGCGCTGCTCAAAGAGCGCAACCTATCGCTTAACGCTTCGGCATCTCTTGTCGATAACAGAATGGATGGTAGCAAGAGCATAACTCTTGGCGGCAACCTCGCGGCGGCTTATACATTGGCACAGGTACACGGCTTTAGTCTGAACCTCAACTACAGCCGCTTCTCGAACACAAACCTTGTGGCTTCGTCCTACCAGCGTGAGGGAGGATACGATTTCTCCTGCTCGTTCAGTTATAGCTACTCATTTACGGCATTCAGCATAAAGCGTCGTCCTAAGGAGCAACACTCTCGTTACGGAAAATACGAGTATTACTCCGACTTCTCACGTGCCGCAGTGCGCGAACGCCGATTACTCGAGCATCAGCAGAAGAAGAACACCGAGAACCGACAGAGATTGAACAGTGTCGAGGCATCGGCAATGTAATTACAATATGATAAAACTACACTGTTATGATAAAGCACAGACTATTTATATTGGTAGCCCTTATATGTACACTGCTATGTACTAATGAGCTGTTTGCACAGGTTACTGTATCGGTTACACCGCGTCAGAATCCGTTGCCTGCGCAAGGGGCACTGTATATGACCGACCCGGGACGTTTCTTTAATGTCTCGCTCACAAATACGTCGGCAACAGAACTTATTCCCGTGCGTATTGAGGCACGTATCGAGGGGCCCATCGAGGGCGGGTTCGATATTCTCCCCGACAATGGCTCCTATCTTGCAACGAGTGCCCAGCGTACAATGCCGGTGTATATACCGCTTAGTCCGGGACATACACGTGTGTTGACGCAGACCGACCTCTATAATATGTTCCGTCAGTACGACGCAGGTACCGAGATGTTCGGCGGCGGTCAGCTCTACGATAATTTTCAGAGTGGTGGCAGTGGCGGTATCTTCGGCCTATTGCCCGAGGGACACTATGGACTGAAGATTACGGCAAAGACAAACTACACCGAGTATAACGATGCCGGCGACGTGCTTGGCGAGGCTGTCTGTTTCTTCGATATATGCTACAATGCCTCGGCGCCGAGTTTCAATAATATAAAATATATCAATGGTGATGTTTCGGCCGAGGCGGGGCTCGTAAACCAAGATGGTTATAATACAGCCTATTTCCCCACAAGCAATCCGCGCTTCTCGTGGAGCGAGCCTACATTCAATAACACACGACTGAGTATTACACGACAGTTCCTGTACGACTTCAGGATATATCAGCTTGCAATGAATCAGGACCCGAGCGATGCTACACTCCATAATGGTAACATTGCTTTCGAACAGTTGGGACTTATGACGCCCTATTGCATTGTGCCCTATAATGTTGTGGCCCGTCTCAAGCGCTACGCCAATGTGAAATATGTGGCACAGGTAACAGCGCGTCCCCTTGTAACAGATGTATCTAACCCTAATTACACTATATTAAGTAACGATGGTAAGAGCGAGATGATTGTGCTTCTTATGGAGGACGATGCTCTTGGTAATGGCGAGGATGTAGATATTGTTGTCGACAACTCAACAAGAGAGTACCCCATAAATGTTACAATATCGCCAAAATACACCGAGCTGCCATCGGCAATGTACAGCTATTTCGAGACTCCGGGTGAATTGTTTAACGTTACTCTCGAAAATACCTCGGGCGAGGATATTCCCGTGTGTATGCTGCTGCAATATTTCAAAGGAAATTGGGGTGTTACAGCTGCGCCTGCACGTCAGCACACAAATAAGTTTATAGATATTCCTGCGGGTGAGAAGATTGTGCTCTCCGAGGAGCAGATAAACGAACTTGCGGGTGGGTACGACTTCGATACCGATGTCATTGCCTTCAAAGCAAAGACCGGATTTATAATGGGCAAGCCAACGAGCGAGCACTTCAGCGAGAAGGTCGATACAGCTTTCTTGCGCGTATGTAGTTACACCGGTGGTAAGCCGGTGTTACGCGAGAAAATCATTGGTAAGGGGCGGGCCGAGTTTAATACTAATCCCAATGTGCTCAATGGCGAGATGTTCAACATAACATTCGAACCCAAAATGCCCATTCTGCCGGCCGATGCCAAGCACTATTTCACCAAGCCTTCGCGCATCTTTAAGTTAAAGATAAAGAGCCTTGCCCCCAATGCAATACGTGTGTTCCCGACACTTCAGATTGGAAAGGGCACCGGGGGCAGCGATGATATTGATATATATAACGGCAACTATTTCGGCGACGTCAAGCGTATGGCCGATAACTATTTAACCTTTAATCCCGGCGAGACAAAGACACTTACCGACGAAGAAATCGACCGTTTCTTCGGTGGTTTCACGGAGGTAAAGTGTAGGATAGATGGCGAAAGGAGTGTTATCAACGATTTTTCTACGATAGAATTCGAAGAACAGATATATACCAATCTGATGCTTCTTGATTACGACCGGCTCAGTATGCTCAACCTTAATGAAGAGTCGGCATCATCGGCACTGCTTATGCAGTATGAACAGTCTCATCAGGTCTCATCAGATGTAAAGTTGGGCGATGTTGACATTCTTATCGAACCTGTCAAAGACTATCCCGTAAATGGTGATGTGTATATTAAAGACCCGGGACGTATGTTTAATATAGTCCTTACCAACCTCACCGATAAAGACCTTAAACTTATTCCCGGTATCACATACGAGAACCGCGAGATAGACGAAGAGCTCTACTCCTATGCTGCGGCAAAGTTCTTTAATGAGAAACCCGAGTTTGTGCTTCGCGCCAAGGAGAAGAAAGTTCTCGACCGCAATTTCCTAAAGCAGTTCTGTGGCGACGAGACAGCCGTGCGTCATATTCATTCCACCGATGAGAACGAGTTCAACTTTACCGATTTTGACGATATTATCACAACCGAGGATGCCAACCATATGAAGTTCACCCTCGTCAATGCCGACAGTGTAAGAGCTATTCCACAAGGTAGTGAGAACCGTTCGGAGCGTTTGACAGTCGCTACTATGCAGCACGATTTCTGGGCCAATCCCGACTATGTCCTATATGACCTTGATATAGAGATAAAGCTTAAGATGAACCCTATGCCCTATAATACAAGGGCCTACTTTACTAAACCCGAGCAACTCTTCGAGGTGTGGCTCTCGAATACAAGCGACGAAGACCTTGATATTATCCCTCTTATAAAATACAATTTTAATGGCGACGAGGATGTAACATATGTCTCAGGCTCATATTACGACCCCGATGTTCCTATTATAACCATTGGGGCCGGAGACAAGAAGCAGATGAATAATGAGTATGTCAACAAATTCTTTGCCGGAAAGAAGTTTTATAAGATGGTTGAACAAGAGAGTGGCGGCCCCGAGCGTCTCGATTACAATATTTTTAATGCCGATAAGGATATTGTATTAGACCCCGAACTCTTTACTAAAGTCGAGTTTGTAGCATTAAACCCCACCTTTCTGGATGCAGTAGGTACAGATGCGCCACTCATTGATTACTATTTGGGTACAGGCGAACTTGGTTTCCAAGTATCATCGACAGTGCGTCTCGATGATGTAAGCGTAACAGTAAAGCCAAAGATGCAGCCTCTGCCTGCCGATGCCAATCTCTATTTCAACAGCCCCGGAACGCTGTTCGATATAGAGCTTAAGAATAATACTCTGCACGAATATAAGGTTATTCCAAATATAATGTATCTGTTCGATGAGTTTGGTTCGTACTACGGTTCGGTATATGACGACAAACGTCTCGAAAATTTCGTTACCCTTGCTCCGGGCGAGATTAAGCAAATAACCGCGTCCGACCTTAACGCCCTCTGTGGCAGCCCCGATACCATAAAGTGTTTCGAGGCGCGTCTCGATGGCTTTGTCGAGAAGCCTATCCCCGATATAAATGAGATTCTTAACCTTGAGGCCTTCAATCAGGTCGAGGTAATTGCTTACTGTGTCGATTCGTTAAAGTCGCTTCCCAAAGAGATGGAAGACCGCAAGACACGTGCAATGCTCGGTGGAGGAAAGTCCGATTTTATCGCTAAAAACATACAATTCGAGGAGGTTGTTGTAACAATTGCTCCTAAGGCCGATGCCGATTTTCAACCCGAGCCCGAGAAGTATTTCGAGAAGCCGGGCGACCTGTTCGAGGTTACACTGCTTAACGTAACCAACGAAGAGCAGAAAGTAAATCTCCGTCTTACATATAATCATCAGTATTTCATTGATAAGCCCGACAGTGTCATTACACTAAAGCCCGAAGAGAAACTCAAACTATCGGCTGCACGTCTGAATAATATCTGCGGATACGATATTTTCAGCTATGGTGCTCCTTTGTTCGAGTGCGACTCGCTTGGTAATGTAAAGAAAGAGAAACCCGACGCAACGGAAATTAAGATTCCAAAGGGCGATAACACCGTAACGGCTCTTGTATGGAAAAAACTCATTGAGGACGAGCTTAAACCCGAGGAGTTTAAGGTCGACTCGGTATCGGTGTGCGATACCATCTTCCAGCCTGCATTGCGCGATGTGTGGATTGGCGAGTATCGTCTCACCCTCACCGATTTTGAGAAAATTACAGGAAAAGACCCCGACCAAAAGAATGCAGGCAACGACTGCTTTAAGGGTAAGGGACACGTACACACCACAATTATGGGCATCCCTGTTCGTATTGCAGTAGAGTACGACAGTATATATATTGATAATGAATTGCAGCGCGTAGTAAAGAATAATGTACGCTCAATAACCGAGGAGAGTGCACACGTGCCGCTGGACATATTTAAAGAGGAGTTCGTGAAGGAACTCGAAAAAACCGATAAAGAGGGAGCCGAGGCCAAGGTCGACCAGTTCCTTAAGGAGAGTAACGTGGGCGCATTCTACACCTATGTCATAGGTAATGCAATGCAGACAATTGGCAAGATTGACTCGGCTGCGGTGGTGAAGCTTCCGTTGGGACTTACCGTACCTCTTGATAAGGAACTCGAGTGTCCTGCCACAATTCAGCTTGCTCAGATGGAGTTTACTCCCGTAGATGCCAATATGGATCTTATTGGTGAGTTTGTGCTTCCCGAAAGTCCCGAGCCCGAGATGCTCGCATATAGCGATATTCTAATCTTTGCAGCACGTAAGCTTTCGACATCGCCCGAGGAGTTTATGCCAAAGAGCGGTTCGTTGGGCCTTGTAAAGGACTTTAGATTAGAGGACCCATCATCCGACTTTGTCTTTACATTCAAGGCACCCACCAATCAGGATTACAGCAAGGCAACCGATGGTTGTTTCATCTCTTGGGAGAATGGTGGGTTCAAGGAGCTGTGTGCAAGTATATCAATGAATATACCTGCATCTAAAATAGTAAAGGATAATGGAAAAGACCCCATCGACCCCAACGTGCATCCCGAGGTTACACTGACAGCCTTTATTGCCGATGCCGAGGACTGGTTCGCAACCGTGAAGATGGACCCCTTCCAGATAACTAGTGCTCCGGGCTATACCTTCAGTGCAGTGGGCGACTCGGTGGGTATTGTGTTCGACCGCTCGAAGCGCCGTACTCCCGCTGGAATTAAATTCCCCGCAAACTACGACTACGATAAGGATGGTCTGGGACTAACTGCCGACCCCGGAACAAACGAACAGGCCTACAACGAGTGGCAGGGCTTCTATTTCGAAGAACTCAGTTGTAAACTGCCGCACTTTGTCGAGCTTGACGACGAGGGCGACTCACGCGTTAAGATTGCTGTCAATAACATTATATACGATGAGTCGGGATTCTCTATGGGAGTAGAGGTCGATAGTCTGCTCAATCGTGGAACACCAAAGGTGGGCGGTTGGCGCATTACCATCGACAAGATATATATGAACATTAGGCAGAACAACTTTGGCGATGCCGGATTCAATGGCCGAATAGAGGTTCCGCTACTATATAAAAAAGGTACAAAGGATAAGGCAAAGATTGGCTATAAGGCTGATATAGCTTCAATTGACCACGGTGCAAAGAAAGGTCTTGCGGTGAACTTCGGTATGCAGCAGGTTGAGGACTCGATAAGCCTCGACTTTATGCTGGCTAATGTCAATTTCTACAAAGACAGTACCTATTTTAATATAATCTATTGCGACACTCTGCCCAAAGAGAAACAGACCCTTGTGGAGCTGTGCCTCGATGGTGATGTCGAGATTACCTGCACCGAGAGTATAGACTTTAAGCTGCCCGCAATTCCGTTCGAGAATATGCGCATCGCCAATTTCGAGAAGGGGGAGCTTGATAAAAACAAGGGCAAGAAAGAGGAGAAAAGCGACAAAAAAACCGAGAGTAAGTCTTTGAACGACCCCTCGGGCGATACCGACTTCCACACGGGACGCTGGGCTTTGGCAGGCGACCCGGGCGAGGACGAAGGTAGCTTCTGGGGAGGAATGCCTATCGTCCTTGAGAAAATTTCTATGGAGGTGGGCGATGGTGCCGAAGAACTTGGATTCTACATCGAAGGTGGTATTGTGGTAATGGGTAACAAGAAATTCGGTCTTGGTGCCACCGCGGGACTAACAATATGGTCGAAGATTGATTGGGAAGAGATGGCCCTATCGTACGACCGTGTTGAGTTCAATACAATGCACGTTGAGGGACAGTTTGCAGGAATGGTATCTGTGGTGGGCGACCTTACCGTGGCCGAGGAAGAGGAAAAATCGGGCTTTGATGCCGAACTCGAGGTTAAGGTAAAGGGCCTCTTCGAGATGGATGTTGCAGGAGGATACTACAAAATACAAAAGGGTGATGAGGAGTTTAAACTCGACGATGCCGATGAGAAGAAGGATAAATACTATCACGCCGGATTCTTTGTCTCCAAAGTCAAGCTTCCGCCTATCCCAATGGGCCCTGTATCATTGAAAGGCATATCGGGTGGTTTCTTCATCAACTACTCGGTTCCAATGTCGGCGCTTGATGGAACAGATGACTTTGTTACTACTCTTAAAGAGAATCTGAAACCGAAATATAAATCTTACGGTGGTATGTTCGGTGTTGACCTTGTTGTGGGCGAGGAGACGCTAATCAAGGGAGATGCCACTATGCTACTGATGATTGATATTCAGAAGGATGGTGTACGTTGTCCGGGAGTGCTGTTCCAAGGTAATGTAGCCGCGTTGTGTGCACCCGACTCGGATGAAGGGCTTATAAACTCCAAGATTACAATTCTTTACGAGGATACTACAACTCCCGACCTAACCGACGAGGAGATGCAGACAATGAGCAAGGCTGATATAGCAGCTAACCTCGAAAAGAAGAAAGAGGAGCATAAACTCTTCCGTCTAACTGTAACTGTGGATGCTGATATGGCAGGAGTCTATAAGCAGTTTACAGGCGAGGAATTGCAGATTAAGAATCCAATGGTGGGGCTCGAGGAGTTCGACCAAAAGAAGGCCGATGGCGAGAATCAAGGCGAGCAGAACAACACTGACTCTTCGGCAGGAGCAGCCGAGAGCAAAGGTTATGTTAAGGCGGGTGCAAGCGCAAGCATAGGCCTCGAGCTCGAGGTGAGACATTATCCCTCGCAGGATAAAACCTTCTGGCACTTGTACGTTGGAGAACCCGACGAGAGCAAGCGTTGCCGCATCACATTCATTGATTTTGAGGTTGGACGTAAGTCGCCCGTAGGACTTTGGGCAAAGCTCTATGCCAATGCTTATCTGTGCTTGGGTAACGAGCTTCCCGGCGATGGTCAGTTGCCACCGCTCCCCGAGAAGGTTGTCGAGGCGCTTGGTATGAAGGGTGCAGACGGTAAGGTGGATAACAGCCTCAAAGGTAAGATTGCGGCTGCCCGTGAACAGACAATGAAGGGCGGCCCCGCAGGTGGTATCAACGGTGGTATTATGCTTGGTGCTGCCATCGGTGCCGAGATTGGCTGTAACGCCGTATTCTGCTATGCCGAGGTCGAGGGAATGTTGGGCTTCGACCTTATCCTCAAACAGTATAAAGAGGGTATCAAATGTTCCGACGGTCGTCGTGCGGGCGGTAAGAATGGTTTTTATGCAACAGGACAGTTCTATGCTATGCTCAAGGGCGAGCTTGGACTTATGATTAACTTGTGGATATTCGAGGGTAAAGTGCCTCTTGTGGATATGACATTGGGTGCTTTGTTGCAGGGTGGCTTCCCTAACCCCACTTGGGTATATGGCCGTCTGCGTGCAAAGGGGTCGGTACTCGGTGGTCTTATTAAGTTCTCATCGACAATTGAGATGAAGGCGGGTAAGATATGTGTTCCCGAGATGGGCAACCCGCTTGACGATATAAAGGTGTTCGGTGATGTGAATCCCGGCGACGAGGATATTGAGATTGGTTGGGCCGACAAGAGTCTTGTATCGTGCTACGGAAAGTCGACCTTTACAACCAATATGAAGATTGGTAAGGTACTTACTCTTGTAGATGAGGGCGAGACAATGCAACGTGCAGGAATGGATGGCGATGGTAACAATGTGCTTCGTAAATATGTGTTCTATCTTGACAAGCAGTTCGAGCTTTGTAAATATGACGAGTCGGACAATACAAATGACAACCGTACGAGCACCACTACTTATGTAACACATATCAATCCTACCTATGACCAAGAGAATTACGAGATACAGCTTGGTGCTTTGCAGCCTCGCACGCTTTATCGCATTAAGCTGCGCGGTACCTGTAAGGAGATTGTAGATGGTGATGAGGTTAATCCTATCTACAAGGATACAATCACAGGTAAGAAAGTACATCGTCCATTTGCCGATGAGCGTTACGTATATTTCCGTACCGATAACCTCAGCGACGATATAAATAAGGAGGTGGCAAACTATCTGCCTAACCTCACTCCCTTTACACAGACTCTTGACGAGGTTACACAACCCTCGTTTATGGAGATGCACGAGCGTCCCGACTATTGGCTGAATCCCGACCACGAGTTTGTGGCAAGCATAAAGGTGTACGATAGTAAAACAAATACTTACGTATTCCCCGATGCTCGCGACGGATTGCGCAAGGGACAGATTACAAAGTACGATAACTTGCAGGTTGTAGAGATTGTGGAGCAGGGTATCGACGAGAGCAACAATAACTTTAAGTTTGCAACCGTAACTCTACAGAATCCTGTTCCAAGAGAGTTCTTCAAGGTTTCGGATAAGGTACGTTTCGAAATAAGACGTATCAACCGCGCACAACTCGATTCGTATATGGATATGATAGAGGAGAGCTACAAGAGCATCTTGGCACTTACAAAAGAGGATATGGCCGAGTATGAGGCGCAGCTCGATGCAATGGATGCTACAATTGCCGAGGGAGACAAAAAGGCAGGCGACAAGAATACGAATCAGGCTATACGCGACCTCTATAATTACTATAAAGAGATGAGCGACCTTTATGGCGAGAACGAGGCCGAGCAACGTATGAAGGAGTATAAAGAGGAACTCAAGGCAAATACATCGGCTTTTGCCGAGGTTGTCTATACTCAGGATTATAAATATAACGGACAAGCATCGTTCCTCGATTATGTGACTAAGAGCGATAATTGGAGCTATTCGGGCGGTGATGCAAACGATACAAATACATCTACTGTATATTGCCAGATGGTGGATATTGTAACCAAAGAGGAGGCTGCTAAGATTAGCGGTGGCTATGACCCCAATGCTGTATATGGCTTTAGAACAACAGAGAACCGAAGCAATAACCCCTATTTTGCGTTGAACTATTGGAACTCAACAGCGGCTGTCTGGCGTGCTCCTAAGTACGACCTATGCAGCCGTCCATTCGACGAGTGTAACTTCTCGGGTTCTACCTCACTGTCGTATAACCTTACTTATCCCTATCTGCGTAACGGTATTTCCGAGGGTAGTAAGTATAGCGATACGCAGTATGAGGTTGGACTTAACCCCAAATTTGCTGTCGATTGGTTTAAATTCGATGATATGACAACCTATACGGGCGGTACTTCGGGTAAGAAAAAGATATTCAAGATAATATGGTATGCAATATACAATGATGCTTATCTTGCACAGAATTTAGAGTCTAAGTTGAAGCAGTATTATAACAGTGATTTAAAATATGGAATAGATAATAAAAAGAAAAAGGATATTAAAAATCTGGTTGACAGATTCGCCGACAATGGCTCGATGATACAGGTTTATTCCGACTATGTAAAGGATGGTGGGTACAGTCGCGGTTCAAGGTCGTGGGTACAAATTCCACGCTGGCAGATTGCTCTTATGTATGCTGCCGATAACACCGGTAAGTATGGACTTAACGCAAACAATAGCCGTTCGGCTACATCGGCTTATAGATATTTTACAGGTCAGTGGAGCACATTCAAAGCCGATAATTACTTGAATAGAATAAAGGAGTTAAAGGTTAGAATACGTTTCAGTGACGGATATAATATTGCCGAGGCAAGCGGTAAAGGCAGGGTTGAGCCTACTAAGTTTGGTGTACGTCCAACTACGAGTGCAAAGAGAACAGCTATAATAAGCTGTAACATAAATGGTAAGGGAATAAACGGTATTACCGATAATAACATCTCTATCAATCGCGAAGAGTATGTTACCATCGGCGACCCCGTAATGCTCGAATATCTCTTAACCAATTACGATAAGAACGATGATGGCCGATTGCACATTGATGAGATGGCGGCAATAACAACGCTGAAACTCGACTTCTCGACAATCAAGGGAAAGGTTACTCGTCCTAATCAACCTGTTCCGGGCATTGTGTCGCTGGATGCTCTTAAACTGATGCCTAATCTTAAAAAGTTAGAGCTGCTTAATAATATGAATGGTGATATGTCCAATTCGGCTTATAATAAGTTCCACACTCTTAATAAGACTCTGAGATTGGACGGTAATCCCAAGCTTCAGGAGTTGTTACTCGAGAAATGGTATGTCGATAGTCTGGATTTGAGATATAATACCGAACTAAGGAAACTGAATATCGATATGCGCAGTAGAAATAACAGGGTATCTCCAAAAATTACCACTGTAAGGAGTTCCGAGGGTGTAAGTTATCTCGATGTAAGCAAGTGTACAAAGTTGTGGGACCTTAGGGTTATCGATTGTTTCATAGAGAAACTCGACCTGTCCAACATTGCCACACTCGAGGTTCTTGACCTTAGAATGAACTGTCTATGGAGACTCGACATAAGTGCATCGTATAAACTGTCTGAAAATTTTGTGAAAGTGGGATTCCAGACATATAAAACGGCAAAAGGCAGAGTTATAAGCACATATACCAGATATTTGGATGTTACGACATTTGGTATATCAAATTCTTCGGCCGATTATATGAACCAATCTTCGGCTAACTACAAGGCGAGATTCACAAAAGAGGCCAGCAGGGATAAAGGTGTAGGAACATTGGATTCTAACCTGTATAGCTATATGTACGATGAGGCTCAAAAGGCAAAGAAGAGTGTATTTGATTGGGCTTCGGCACAGACGACGTTGAGAGTGCCCGGACTCAAGATAAAGTCTCTTAAAAATCTGGATGCTTGGATGCCTAAACTTACTCTTATAGATGTAAGCGACAACGAACTTACCGAGCTCGACCTTACAGGCTTTGCCGAGCTTAAGCAGGTATATGCCAATAATAACAGATTGGGCGAGATTAAGGTGCGTGGCGATAATAATAAGATTTATTGGTTAGAGGTTAGCAACAATTCTCTCTCGTCGTTACCAATCGATGCAATGCCTAAACTCTCTCACCTTAAGTGTGCAAACAATAGCATAGATATTATCTATCCTAATGTAAACACTGAGCTTAACTATCTTGATTGTTCGAACAACTATCTGACCGAGCTTGTACTCGACAAGATGACTAAACTTACTACCCTTAAATGTAGCTATAATAAGTTAACAAATGGCAACTTCAAGATACCGGCAAACGCTAACCTACATACCTTTGAGGCAGCGGGCGCATTGGGTGATATTGCAGAGATTGACCTGAGCTCTTCTACTAATATTAGAATCGTGAACGTGGCAAATAACCCGTCGCTTAAGCGATTGAAATTGGCTGCAACCACAAGCCGATTAGAGGAGCTGATAGCACACGATTGTGCTCTCACAAAAATCTATAATGGAGGCAGCAATTTCTCGTTGTTTAATTATGATTCTCAATATAAGCCAAAGAGTACTATGGCTTGGTTGAAGGAGGTTAACGTGGCGAATAATCCCGGTATGACATTGACTGTTGTTTACAACTATGCAAATTACCAGCGACTTCGTGCAATAGATGTTACGGGATGTAATATTCTGGCAGTCTATCTACACGGAACAAACATCAACTATCTCACTCGCTTGTGTGCAGGTGTGCCGCAAAGAGCCTCGGGTTACAAGGTCGAGATAAAGGTGTTCAGCAATAACTGGTACAAGAGATGGGACGAGTGGAAGGATTATCCCGAGAATCGTCACACCACCTATATGCGTCTTTATTCAACTACTTATCCTTACAAATATATTGAGAGCTACGACCCGTCGTGCCCGACAAGAGTAGAGACTATTACCGATGACGATAAGAAACTGCGTGCAGCAATGGGTGAGACTTTCTATAATCATATGAAAGAGAAACTGCGTCCCGACAGCCTCGGCTATCGTGCTTTGCACGTCGAGAATGTAAAGGACCTTACCGAGCTGCAGTGTGCAAATATGCAGATTGTCGACCTCGATGGTATTCTCAAATATATGCCTAAGGCTAAGGTCGTAAATGCTACGGGTAACGAAATGAAGACCGTGATTCTGAAGAACCTTGACGGTGTCGATAAGCTCGACCTATCTAACAATGCGGCGCTCGATTCGCTCTCGTTCAACTATCAATATAGTAAGCTCGATGAGCTGAACCTCTCACACTCTTACGTCAACGAGTATGGATTGGTAGAGGCATTAAACGTTACAAGGAACAAGAAACTGATTGTCGATGGTGATATTGGCCCCACAGTGCTTGAGGTGGCAAAGTATAAATACCGTTGCTATATCAATGAGATGTCGCTTGTATCCAAAGGACGTAATTATGTTCTTTACAACCTCGCGGCCGACAAACTGACCGTTGGTGGAAAGTCGTTGAAGTTCTTTATGGGTAGCACCGGTTCATACACAGCATATAGCCGCATAGAGCATCTCTATCTTGCCGAGAGTGCCGAGCCCATAGAGCTTATATTCACATCGGCCGATATGGCATTGTTGTGGCTGAATAAGTGGATAAATGATAATCCTAACCGCAAATTCACAATGAGAATAGAGACAGGAGACGCCTCAATCAATAACTCGGTGAACTCTCTCTTGTCTATGGTGAATAATGTTACAAAGAACGGAATTTCTCGTCTCGACGATAAAGTTCGACAGATGGCTAACAGCTATGTGCTGAAGTATGCTTGGGAAGAGAAGGTTCCTAAGGGCGAATTGTTCAGGGATGTTCTTGATGACTACGATTTGCACGAGAAATTATCGAATGACGATATTATGATGAAGAACGCTATGGGCAGCAAACTCTATCTGTTGTTGAAGAGGCAGTATGCTCCTACACGCGAGTATCTTCACGTCGAGGACGTTAATAAGGTAACCACTCTCGATTGCAAGGATTGTGGTGTTGTCAATCTGACTAATGTGCTTAGGTATATGCCGTCGCTGACAACCGTCAAGGCAAGTGGCAATAGTTTACGCAGTGTGATACTTGGCGAGAATGGCCGACTAACATCGGTAGACCTTTCGGGTAGTAAGTTTAAGCTCGATACTCTTAAGTTCAAGAATACTGTGCTTTCACTCGACCTCTCGAAGAACACAATCAACAGCAGTGTGCTTGATGCTGCGATAAAGAATACAGTAAACACTCTTACCATAAACGGTGCAGTGGGTATAAATATGGGCGTAACTACATCGACAACTTGTGTCAAGACATTTACAACCGATAACAATACTCTGCGACTATATAAGGCTAAGTTTCAGGGATTGAACTTCACGGGTAAGTATCTCTATTTTTACAGGGATATGAGCGAAATTTCGGTATCTAATCTTAATCTTACTGCAAAGACACAGTACGAGCTCAACTTCAGCACTGCCGATAATGCTCTTAAGTTCATTTCTGAATGGTCGGAGAATAATATCCAGACCCGTGGTAATGCGCCTAAATTCAATATGACGGTGGGTAGTAACAGCAATACACGCTCTCTGCTCAATAGTTATAATACTCAGGCAAAGGCGGGCAACGGATTCCTAACCGAGAATAAGAAGAAGGCTGTTGAGGCTATTATAACAGCTGTAAGTCGTGGATACGTTACCAAGGGTAGTGGATACGATAGGATGATTACCTATCTGAACTCCATAGGCCTTGCCGATATTCAGACATCCGAGGATTTAGAACTTAAGAATGCTTTGGGTAGTATGATGTATAACCACTACAAGAACAAGTATGCAAGCACCAAGAAGTATCTGCATACATCGGATGTAAAGGGAATTACAACGCTTGATGCCGAGCGCACCGAACTTGTGAACCTTACAACGGTGCTTAAGTATATGACTAATGTAACTACAATCTATGCAGGTTATAACGATATTGCCAATATAGATGTAAGTGCACATAATAGGGTTATTAAGACTCTTGATTTGAGTAATAATACTGCACTTAGTACACTGAAACTGAAGAAGTCGGGTGTGCAGAATATCGACCTCTCTTATTCTCGCATAAGCAGCGATATTCTTAAAACGGCTCTTAATAACTGTTCGGGAACAGTAACGGTTAACGGTAACTACGGTGCTCAGCTATTGACATTGAGCAATGTTACAGCGGGACGATTGGATATGAGAAGTACAAACCGCATACTGCAGCTAAGCAGTTGTACTCTCTCCAAATTGACCTTTGGCGGTCAGGAATTGATTTTCGATGGTGATTTATCGAAATGCAAGATAACTGACTTCGTGATTAACCGTCCTTCGGGCAGTGTAACAGTGGAATTCCACTCGGCCGATGCAGCGCTTATGTGGGTTGAGTATTGGTATAAGAATACTCCGACTACAAGCTTTATCATAGAGTTGATTGGCTCTAATGCATCTAACAACTCAAAGATAAAGGCAAAGCTGGTAAGTATTAACAATACGCTCCGTCGTGGTGGAAAAATCAATGCAACCACGAGAACACAGCTATACGATGTAATTAAATTTGCAGTTTCGTCTTGCGGACTTAAGCAGGGCAGTATGTATGGCAATTATGTTAAGTTCGCCGGTCAGTCGGGTAATAAAACGGTAACAATACAGAGTATAAGCAGCAAAATTGGTGTAATTAAGGCACTGCAAGAGATATTAGGATTATCTTTAAGTGAGGTGAAGAACAAGTATGTAGATGTGCTCCCCTCAGTCGTAGGTAAATTCTCTTCGTCCGAGGCTGCTGAAATAAAGAAAATACTCGAAGAAGCCGGAGCCGTTGTTACAGTGCAGTAGTTATTTAAAGTAAACATACCCATAAGTAAAAAATAAAAAACAATATATGAAAGGATTATTCAGTTTGAAAGGAGTTGTTGTGGCAGCGGCGTTGTTGGGGACGGTGTCGTTGCAGGCAGTAAATGAGAATAGTGGTGATGCTCCAAGGATTAAGCAGCATATATATCGACCTATTATCGTAGAAAGTGATACAGTAGTTAATGATACGGTTGATATAAGTAAGATGAACCAAAAGGAGTACGAGGAGTATCTGCGCACGGCACCGGTGGATACAACCATACGCGACTCTGTTACTGTGGCCTTTTCGGTAAAGGTGCTTGCACGTCCCAAAGGGGATAGGGTGCTGTTGCGTTGGGCTCCCGATGAGTTCGCTCCTTGGTATCTTGCCAATAAATATGGATACAACATTTTGCGTATGAATCTTGATGAGGGTGTTGTCGATACAATAAAGAAGAATTTGCTTCCAATGAGCCTCGAGCAGATGAGACAGAGTTTCGAACCTACCGACTCGTTGGCTGCTGCCGCAGCGCAGATGCTCTATGGCAAGGGGAGTAAACTGAATGACGCAATTGGCGGCAGTGGTGCCGATGGTATTATGCAGGTTTACGAGGAGCAACAAACACGCTTTGCATACGCTATGCTGCTAGCTGAGATTCGTCCCGATATTGCCGAGGCAATGGCGCTTATGTATGTAGATAGAACTGTCAAGAGAGGAGAGCGTTATATGTATATTATAACGACAAATATCCCCAAAGAGGAAGCTAATATGACCTATCAAGGGGTGGATGTGAAGAATGTACCCGAGAAACCTGCCAAGTTCGAGCCGCAGATAACCGACTCTTTGGGCACCGATGGCCTTTCGATGCGTATCTTTTGGCCTATGGAGCCGGGGTACACTGTTTACGATATTGAGTGTCGTTACAATGGTGGCGAGTGGAAGAAACTCAACGAGCGTCCCTTTATGACCCTTATGACTTACGAGGACGAAAGTGTGGGACAGAATATCTACGAGTATGCAGGAGTGCAGCCCGGTACCTACGAGTTCCGCATCTGTGGTTACGACTCGTTTGGCGAGAAGAGTAATTACAGCAAGCCACATAAGGTTGAGATGCTCGATGTGATTCCTCCCACAGCCCCGCTTATAAAGAATTTCTTCCTCGACCGTCCGACCGAGAATACCGTAGTGGCTGATATTGTGTGGGAAAAGAGAATCATCGAGCCCGACTTTGTTGGTTACGATATTTACTACTACAACCCCCAGATAGATAGTGCTTGGGTGAAGTTGAACGATTATACCGTTGCTCGTGAGGATACAGTGTTCCGCTGCGAGGTAACCTATCTTGGTACGGGACGTGTAACGGTGGTGGCAAAAGATACATTGGGTAACTCTTCGGCCTCTATGCCTCAGGAGATGTTTATTGCCGATATTACTCCACCGGCTGCACCTACAAACCTCGAGTATGTGCTCTCGCCCACAGGCAGTCTGCTCATAAAGTGGCAGAAGAGCAAGGATGCCGATGTAGCAGGCTATCAGCTCTACTATGCCAACGACTCGACACACACTTTCTTGCAGAAGGCAGGTAAGAGCACACGAGGAACTGCTATTCTGGATACTCTCGCAGTGAGCGGTGTCATACAACGTTACACCTATTATCGCGTAAAGGCATACGATTTTTCGGGCAACGAGTCGGCGTTCTCGGATATTCTCACAGTGAAGCGTAAGAACTACGACCCTCCACGTCCTTGTCGTGTCGATTCAGTGTGGCAGGATACAAAGGCAGTGTATATGACTTGGTACCCCTCGTCCGAGGCCGATGCAGAGAAATTTTATGTTTATCGTCGTCTCGAAGGAGAGAATATCAGCTCACTGATAAATGTCCTAACAAAAGATTCGGTGAAAAATGGTCGCCTTTGGGTGGTCGACTCGCCACAACCTAACCGCGATAAGCGTTACTTCTATCACATAGAGACAATGAACGAAACGGGAATAACATCGGAACCGTCGTTCGAGACCTCGTTCCTGTTTAAGGGTGATATGAAACTGAATGTGAAAATAAATCTTGGAGTGAGCTACCGTGCCGACGAAGAGAAGGTGTATGTAGCTTGGGACCTCTCGGGATTGACGCAGGAGATGATTGATGCAGGTGTCTATTTCTGCTTGTATAAGAAGTGGAACGACGATGATATTTTCCGCCACGTCGAGTCGATAAATGTAAAAAAACGATATACGATAGACTATCATATGAAACCGGGTGATGGTGCAGAGTACCGTATGCGACTGCGTACAAAAGATGGTCGGCTGAGCCCCTATTCAAACGTGGTAAGGGTTACTGTACCCGTAAAAGAGGAGCAAAAGAAATAAAGACAACCCCTTTAGAAAACAGTTTCTTAACCATCGAAAAGCAAGAAAAATATGAAACTGATTAAAAATATTTATATAACACTGATGCTGATAGCATTGACATCTTGTGGCGAGCTATTCAATTTCGAGGAGGCAAAGCCTGCACCCGAGGGAGTGGTACTCTCGCACCACGAGGTTGATATTATTGTGGGGGACTCCATAATATTGGATACCCATATAACCCCCGATACAGTAGAGGTATCGTATCATTGGGAGGTGTATGGCGATGCCGATGCTGTGCAACTCATTGGTCGTCGTGTTTATGCCGATAAACCGGGAAGAGCCAAGGTCGTTGTCGAGGCAACGGGTTACGATGCCGAGAATAACAAGGTACTCTTTACCGACAGTTGCTTTGTGAATGTCTTTGACTGGAAAGGGTGCGACCCTGCCGAATATCTTTACGAGACAGTAGTATATGCCTCGTTAACGATAGACGATGAGCTTATGAACGACTCTATGGGCGATACACGTCTGGTTGCCATTGTCGACGGCGAGGTGCGCGGCGAGGCTGTTATGCGCGAGGCACACGGTATTCCTTATCTTGAGATGCGTATTGCAGCTGCTTGGCCGGGAGAGTCGGCGCAGATTCAATGCTACCACAGGGTGGGGTACGAGCGCTTTGTTTTTGAGACACTGCCATTGCACGGTGGCACATACGGCACACTCTCTAAACTGAAAACATACACGACAACAGGTCGCAAACAGTAATAACCAATAAAAACAGAGAATATGAGAAAGCTACTTTTATTTTTATTCGGATTTATTCTTAGTACCTCGGCATTTGCCGATGGAGAACTGAAACAATATGATAAGATTATCATAACTCTTACCGACGGGCGTGTATTTGATATAGAGATTGATACCGAATCATATATCTACTCTTTTGTCGAGGAGAGAGAGGGTGGCACCGTGCAGCTAATCGAGGTTATAGGTACGCGCGAGGAGTATATCTTCGAGCGTAGCGAGGTTAGCTCTATGAAATTTATTGAGGCGATAGATACACGAATTGACGAGGTTGCCGATGTCAGCGAGAAGAATCCTATGCGCTATTTCGATGGTGTACTCACTTTCCACCGTTCACTCATAGGCGAGAAACTATATCTCTACGATGTTGCCGGCAAGATAATACTCACAGCCACAATAAACGAGGGTGGCATTGTTTCTCTTGCGCATTTGTCGGCAGGAACATACGTAGCAAAGGTAAAGGATATTAACATTAAAGCAGTAGTACGATGAGACGATTATTGAATTATATGTTGTTGGCAGTAATAGCCACATTCGTACTTGCTCCAACGCTTGCAGCTCAGGTCGATTATCAGCAATCTTTCGGAGTGATGCGCAAGGATAGCAAGCATTTTATGCTTCCCGAGGGTGGTAACTGGAAAATCACTTTCTCAAATACCGACTCTCTTGGAAATAGTTATAGAAAACCTGTTCAGATGCTTTTCGACGGGGCACTATACCCCGATACGTTAGGTATTTTCATCAATGACGTCGACAGCCTTATGTTCGAGGTCCCCGAAACACAGTTAGCAGCAGGTGTATTCGAGATAGATGAGCGTCTGTTCGAGTTTATAGTCGAGAGCGATACAGTACACACTGTATATTTCAGAATAGACTGTCTTACAAGGGTTCCAATGCCCAAGGTAGGTCAGAAGGTTATCTGTAATATCTTCCGAGGAAAGCTGCCCAACGGCTTTATGGGTCGTGTCGAAAAGATTAACGTCAATTACATTAAGGGCTGGGTCGAGATGAAATGCGGTACATTAGGTCTCGAAGAGATATATGATGTGATATATACAAGTGGCGTCTCGGGAGTATCACCCGAGCCCGAGGAGACACCACAGGAGGCTGTCGAAAGGAGATTAGTGCTTAAAAGACTACCTACACGTGCAGGCGATGGCGACGATAATATGAGCACCGACTTTACCGATAATGTTACCAAAGTAGAGTCTATAACCGAGGTTACTGCCATTGCGAAGAAACTTACCATTAGTGATAAGGGTAAAATAAAGGTCAGTTCATTGGACGATGAAAAGAATGAGGGACCAATAACCTTTACGGCTAATGTAAAGGCTACAAGCGTTGCACATTTCTCTCTTATAATTGATAGACATTTAGACTTTAAGCGTATAGAGGGCGGTGTCGATTTCTCGGCCGAGGGAAAGGTAACATTCGAGGCAAGCGTCGATTTTAAGCCCGATGAAGATGATAAAAAAGAGTTCGATTTTATCTCAGTGCCCATTCCGGTAGTTGTAATCCCGGGTGTGAGTGTAAATATCGACTTTGGAATCACTTGGGACTATCTGTTAGAGGCTAAGATAAGTGGCGAGGCAGGTGTCAGTATTAAACGGTCGGTAGGCTTTATCGTAAGTGGCGATGATAAGGATGTTACGTGGACTGATAGTAAAGAGAATAATAAAAAGAATCCCTTGCAATTTGAAAAAGATGCTTCGGGCGAGATTAGTCTGAAAGGAGAACTCTTCCTTGCTTTCCACGTAAAAGTGGGAATAGGTATTGCCGGTGAGGGGCTCGAGTTTCAGTTTAAATTTGGTACGGGACCAAAAGTCTCGGCACAGCTGACATATAAATTCGGTCAGATAGACCGAGAGGTATCGGACAAACCCGATTGGTTCAAGGAGCGCTCCGAGATATTCAGCGGACTAAACGAAGGAACCAATTTCGTGGTAGAGTGGGGTGCACTAGTAGATATGGGATTTTATGTCGCAAATGATGCCTTCTCTTTCACTTTAAGTGATTTCTTGGAGAAATTCGATATAGAGCCTACGGTATTCTGGGAACTTTACCGATTGGATGCAGCGCCAAATACCAGTGAGATAACCAAAAGAACATTTACCGATTACAAATACTCCGGAACGCTAAAGAATACGTTAAGGCTTATATTCCCGTACGATGCAGGACTTATATTCGTTGACGACTCGCCATACGCATTATATGACGAGGTGCCCGATTATGTAGCCGAGAATCTCGGTGAGTTTAAGGCAATAAGTCCCAATGACGTAAGTTTCAGCATAAATCTTAACAGACCCGAACTTAAAGGACGTCAACTCTCTATTTATCCTTATGCCTATAATACATTCTTCACAGGCTATGGAATTATTGGTAAATTGGACGAGCTTTATATCCCCTATAAGGTTACAATGCGCGAGGTTGACAAGACCTACGATAATTGCAAACTAAAGGCTACGTTCGAGAAGGATGCGTTGCAAAGCTCGTATGTCAAAGAAGGTGGGTTTATTCTTCGTGATATAGAGACAAACGAGGAACTCGATAGAATAATACTCTTCGATAATGGAGTGCCAAAAGACACAATAATGGAGACAACTATTAAGCGCAGCGACTACTCAAAAGAGACTTTTAAGGCTGTGGCATATATCTACGACTCGGTGAACGATAAGTATATGTACAGTTACTCTTGGGATGCCGGCTTCCAAAGCTACTATGCCCCCGAGACGCTCGCCCCCGATGAAGTTACCGCTGTCGGTGCTCTACTCAGTGGCTCGGTGCATCAGTCGGTATTGGACGAGGAGGGTTACAACCATATGGACAATAAGTTCAGCGTAGGAATTACAATGAACCCGGGTAATCTGACCTTTACTGCTCTGCTCAACGACTTTAGAACCCGAGGCTTCTATTGGAATGTCGATGGCAAGTTGCAGCCCGAGAAGGAGTACACCTATCGTGCCTTTTTAATAGACAATACAACAGGTAAGAAATACTTAGGTAAGGAGGTACAATTCAAGAGCAAGCCCGTGTTCTACAACTTTAAGGCAAGCGTAAACTACGATAATGTATTCTTGGGAGCGATGACCGACCGAGGATTCGTAGGTGTCTCGGATAAGTCTAAATATAAGGTAGTGGTAAGCGAGGATGATGACACGTGGGAGAATGGTGGAGGAGTTGAAATTGATGGCGACCAACCCTACGACCGCAGCGACTATCTCGATGAGATGGTTATTGTGAGAATCTTTAAGATTCCTGCATCGGAGATTACCCGCGACCACGAAAAAGCCGATTATGACATTGGTATATTGAGCGAGAAAGGTTGGGAGCCCGGTCGTACATACTATGCAAAAGTGATTTACGATGATGGCAAGGAATATATAGAGACAGAGCCAATCTCGTTCAAGATTCCTGCACCGATAGATAATTTCATAGAGATGCCCGAGGCCGAGGAGGCTACACTTGCGGCCGATGTAACATATCCTTATGGCAACGGAAAATCGGAAATTACAATCGAATATTCCAAGAAAATTGAGGATATTTATATGGGAACTGCCGATGACGAGCGTGTCGATAATAAGGCGGCTTGGGAACTCGACAAGAATAAGAATATCTATATGATGGCGTTCCTGTTGGAGGACCTCGACCCATCTACGACGTACTATTACAGATATGTGGTAGAGAAGACTGTGGATGGTGTCAAGACTGCTTACAAGAGTGAAATAGACCATTTTAAGACAAAGAAACTCGAATATAAAGTTACGCTCGACCCGCCAAGCGTCGAGGGCAATAACGCTACACTGCGAGGACGTGTTAACGACCTTTTGTGGAAACTCATCAACGACTCAATAAAGAGCGAGTCGGACAAGAACCGAACAATATTCTTTGAAATATCGAAGGATAAGAAGATTACCGATCCTTTGACAATCTTCAAGAGTATCGACGAAGGACAAAAAGATGGTAAACACGAGTGGGAATTGGAGCTCCCCGACCTTAATTGGGATTCTAAATTCTACTGTCGTCTGTCGGTACAGCCCGCGCGAAGCGAAAAAATATTCCGTAGCGAGGTAAAAGAGCTGAAAGTGGCTAGTAAACCCGAGAACGGATTTAATGTTCAGACATTCGAGGCGGTACTTAACGACGAGTGGACAACACTTAAAGGCAAGGTGAATAGCGATGTCCTTAATACTATCAATATCCAAGGAACCGATAAGATTTTTGTCGGATTCGAGTATGCGCCAACTAAGTCCGACCTTGATAACGATACAGAGAATGTAACACGTGAGGTAGATGTAACACTGAATACGTCAACCGGACTATTCTCTAAGGCACTGCAACTTAAACCGAATACAACATATTACTATCGTTCGTTCGTATATTACGAGCAGAAGTTTATATATGGTAATATAGTGTCGTTTACAACAGCCGACTACGACGCAGGACTCATTGTTCCCGATATGATTAAGCGTCGTCAACTCGAACTTAAGGCAGTTACAAGCACTGCTGTCGAGCAGGCCGACAGCGACAATATCATAGTATTCGAGAAACGTAAGTTACCGAAGAGAAGATAGCGAATAATAGGTGGTATCCTCACAGCTCTTTTAGAATGCTGTGAGGATACTATATCTGTTAGTTCCTCAATTATGGATAATTGAATAAAGGGTATATGTTATGAAAAATGCTGGAAATAAAATTACAATCCTGTTGCTATTGTTTGTTGTCGGTTTCTTATTCTGCGCTTGCGAGCTCGACGGCCCTTTGGCAATATACAAGATTGTTGTAAATGAGAACCCACTGAAAATTCCGGGGGAGGTCAAGAATAATGTAGATAGTGTCAATGTCGAGCTATCAAAGAAACCTTGCGAGAAAGATTACGCCATAGCGCACTTTAAAGGCGTTTGTGCCGATATGCAGAGGTATTTCGACAATAATCGCGGAAAACTCATTTGGAGCAGTTTCAGTTTCGACGTCTGCCTGCATAATATGTCGAGCCACGAGGGGGGCCCCGAAGGTCTGCTTGTCGATACTCGTACCATAAACTACTATTCCGAGTAGTGTCTTGTGGTAGTTTAGAGAAGACACGCTTACAAGCAGAAGGTTACCCTTTCGGAATACTTATGCGGTTATTCTCTCTTTCACTTTATACTTTAGGACTTACTTTTTTCTGAAAAAAGTAAGCAAAAAACCTGCACCTAAAGAAATAGTCGCGACCCTCCTTAGCTCGTGAGGCAACGATGCGCTCACTCGGTCGGATGCTTGCTTGTCATTTCGGTTTACGATTGTTTTAAGGGTGTTGCGGACCGCCCTCACTTAGTCGCTTGTAAACAAGCGTCTAAGTAGCGGTTAAACATACCTCGCACTTTTTCCTTAAAACAATCGTACCTACATTGAATTTCTTTTTTATGGTGCAATAAATTAAAAGTTACCTTTTGT
>JAZSIU010000004.1:0-14927 GCA_045533955.1 Bacteroidaceae bacterium | reverse complement strand
ATTCATTTTGGGGATGCAGGGAATAGCGAGCTATTTTCAAATTCCCAAAATGGATAGATGCCGAAAAGAGTCTCAAAGAAGCCGAAAAAAAGTCTTAGCAATAACGAATTAACTTGTTTAATAAAATTCAAAACAGATTCTAAAATAAGGGTGTTTCCCTAATTTCTGTTGCTTGGAAAAATAGATTACTTTATAAGTACCTTTTTGCCGCCGATAATATAAATTCCGCGCGAGGGGTTCTCAATGCGGCGTCCGTTGAGGTCGTAGATGGTTGTATCGTCGCTGCGGCTCTCTTCAACGGGGCACTCAATGGCTGTATTGTCGGTTGTAAGAACAATTCTCCACTGTGAATTTGTGTCGAAGGTATCGACTGTGGTTAGGCTCTTGTCCGACTTTACGCTTAAAACTTTAAGCTGGTCGCTGCCGCTCTGTACGAGGCTTGTTGTTCCGTTGCCGTTAAAGACTAACTTAAAGGCGGTTGCTCCGCTTGTTGACTCAAGGAGTGTTGCTGCGTCGCCATTGAGCTGAAGGTAGCCCTTTTGTCCTACATTCTTAAGATAGAATGTCTCTTCTTTGTCGGCTGGTACAAATTCCCAATGGCGGTTGCTTGCGGGCTTAACTTGTGAGCTTACGGCTGCTCTTACGGTGCCATTGTGATAGGCTAACACGCCTGCTCGGGAGGTTGCTGTGTAGTAGTTGTATGGCTTTACGCTGATGATGGCCTCGTTGCTGCTTTGTATTCTGTATAGCTCATTTAATATGTAGGTACACCACTGACCGTATGTGAGGGTGCTTTGGTCTTTATTGTCGATGGCTTCTTGTGCCGACTCGACAAGGGCTTCGAGGGTGGCAATTGCGTTGGGGTCGTAGAATCCGACTTGTGTGGCGTTGCTTGCTTTCAGGCGCAGAACTGTCTGGGCGGCCTCGATGGCATCCTCGAGAGCCAATCGCTGCTGCTCTTCGTTGCCGGCCTCGGCTGCCGAGGGTATTTCTACGTTGCTCCCGTCGGCCTGTACGGCTACTACCTTGAATTTTGTTCCGATGAGCTCGGCGGGTATCTTCATTGAGTAGGTGTTAGAGAAGCTTGCCATTTTGTCGTACTTGTCGTATATTTTGAAGCCTACTGCGCCTTTGGAATTTTTGTCGGTGAGGATTGTTACGTATTTACCTGTGTTGGTGTATAGGTAGCCTTCGGCTTTTACGCTCTCGTCGATGTAATCTTCCCAATGACCAACGTCGCCGGCTGTGCCTACGGGTACATCTTTGTTAAAATCGGCACGGTAGCCGCTGACACCGTCGGTGCGCTTCGATGGTTTTACGCGGTCTTCGAGGAACATCAGATGACCGCCTTTCTTGCTGTATTGCTGCATTTTGGCGCGGCTCTGTGCTGCGTCAATCTCGCTGAGTGTTACGTAGTAGTCGTTATAATCGCCTACGTGGGCGCCGTTCATTGGCTCGAAGAAGCCCCAAGCGTCGAAAAACTCGCTTAGGTCCATCTGGGCAATCTCGCAGCAGGCCTCGGCGAAGCGTAGCTGGTTGAATTTGCCGTTTACGCTGCTGGTGGTGCTCAGGGGGGTGTCGCGCAGATATTCGAAGAGACGGGGGTAGAAGGTGGTGTCGCGCTTGACTTCGTGGAAATAGAGGTAGAGCTGCCAATACATTCGTGTCTTGCTGAATACTTCGCTGCGCAGGGGGTAGGGGACTTTGTTGTTAAAATCTTCGATGCACTGCGATACTTTTAGTCCGCGGGTGGTGGTCTTTCCCATTCGCCACACTACTACGTTGGCAAAAAGGTTGTTGCTGACCTCGGTACACGATACAATGTTGATGGCTGCTTGGTTCATATGCCCTATTTCGTGTGCGGGACCCCACGCAAGGCCGGGGTTGGCCATTACTTTGTTTGCGGGCAGTATGTCGCCTAATGTGCTGTAAGCGTAGTAGGTGTAGTACCACGTGGCATACATATAGCTATCCTGACCGTCGCAGCACATCATAAGGTTGTTCCAGCGGTCGGCGTATTTTGTGGCGCCCATAAGCTCGTGCTGCCAGCGTACTATTGTGTCCCACCAGTCAATTGACTCGTAGATGTTGTTGGGGCATATTTGTGCCATTTGATTGAGGTGCATACTGAATATTGCTTTTTCGCCCTTGACGATGGCTATCTCGTGCTTCATTATTGTCTTGCGCATTTTTACCCAGTCGTCATTGGTGTGGCGGCTTTTGTCGAAATAACCGTTGAGGGTGCCGCCGACAATGTGCACTCTGATGTCGGGAAATTCGCTCAGGCGATTGCTTGTCTCGCTGCGGGTGGTCTCAACTTTGTAGCTTATGTATAGTATTCCGTTATCTACCGAGGGGTAGATGACGTTTATTCCTCGGAATAGGGGGGTCTCTTTTTGACTGTAGTACATCTGTTCGCTGCTAACCTCGCTCAGGGTGATTACGTTGGGGTACGATGCGCTTTGGTCAACAAATATGATAAGCGGTTGGTTGGTCTTGCAGATTATTCCTGTGGGGTTGTTAAGGTCGGTGTAGGGGTTGGTCTTTAGGTAGTTGCTCCAAGTGTAGGCTTTGCTGTGGCCTTTGTAGCTTGCTACGCGGAATTCTTTTTCGTACTCGCCCCAGCCGTTTTTTATCTTTAGGGCAAGGTCGATGAGTGGTTGGGGAAGCTCGCTCATTGAGGCGCTCAGTTCTGCGTCGCTCATTGCGAGGTATTCTTCCTTAAGTTCGGAGCAGACGTCGTCGTTGAAGTATCCGCGCAGGGTGTTGTAGTAATCGTACTTGTTTGCGTCGATTGATTCGTAGTCGTTCTCTTGTGCTGTCAGTATGATTGGCAGTGCAAGCAGTAGTGTCAGTAGTAATTTTCGGAGTTTCATAGGCGTTTTTTATAAAATTAAGGTGTATGATGTTTTTTTTAGGTTTCTGATATGGTTTTCTTTGTTGGGGGGGGGATTGGTGCTGTCCTGCTTTTAGTCGATGCGGGCTATGGTTTGTATATTCTTTATTTTTTTTAGTGTGTTGCAGATGGTGTGAACCTCTTCGACGTCGTGGACGTTCACCCACACTGTGCCTTCAAAGATTCCATCCTTGCTCTCTATGGTGAGCTTTTGTATGCCGACGTTCAACTCTTGGTATATTATTGTTGTTATTTGGTTTAATATGCCTATGCTGTCGATGCCTTTTATTAGGATGGGTACTTGAAAGTAGAGGGTGCGGTGGGTGTCCCAATTGGCTGCTAATATGCGGTCGCCGTGGCTGCTCTTGAGGGTGTCGGCGATGGGGCACTTGCGCTTGTGTATGACGATGCGGTTCTCTTCGTCGTAGTAGCCGAGTACGTCGTCGCCGGGGATGGGGTGGCAGCAGTCGGCTATTATGTAGCTGTGGTGCAGGCTGTCGTCGGTGATGCTTAGCGCTTGTTTGCGGTCTATCTTGTCGAAGCGCTCGGGGTTCTCGATGGGTTTCTGCTCGCTCTTTGGTTTGCCGAAGAAAGAGAATGTGGGGAAGCGGAATTTCTTATTGCCGAGTAGGGCGTCTTTGTCGTCGCTGCCAAGCACTATGCTGCCGCTGCCTATTGCTTCGAGCAGTTGCTCGCGGCTGTCGAGATTGTGGCGCTTCCATATTTTCTCGATATTGTTACTATAATTGCCGAGTTCTTCTTTTTCGAGGTATTCTTGCAGTTTCTCTTCGCCTTGACGTTGTAGGATGCGCTTCTGACGACGCAAGGCGGCTTGTATCTTGGTGCGCGCCTTGGCTGTTGTTACGAAACTGAGCCAGCCGGCATCGACGTGTTGCGAGTTTGAGGTGAGTATCTCTACTTGGTCGCCGCTGTTGAGTATGTGGTTCAGCGGGACTAAGCGGTGGTTGACTTTTGCGCCTATGCAGTGGTTGCCCAAAAAGGTGTGTATGCTGTATGCAAGGTCGAGGGCTGTGCAATTTTGCGGCATTGTCTTAATCTCGCCTTTTGGGGTAAATACAAATATCTCTGTGGCGAACAGGTTTAGTTTTATTGTGTCGAGAAAGTCGAGGGCGTTGGGCTGTGGGTCGTCGAGTATCTCTTTTATGGTGTGCAGCCAATTGTCTAATTGGCTGTCGGGGCTGGTGTCGTCGCCTTGATTCTTGTATTTCCAATGGGCGGCGATTCCTTGTTCGGCTACCTCGTTCATCCTTTCGCTTCGTATCTGTACCTCTATCCACTCGCCGCGCTTGCTCATAAAGGTGGCGTGCAGGGCGCGGTAGCCGTTGGCGCGGGGCTTGTTGAGCCAGTCGCGCAGACGGTCGGGGTGGGCGTCGTAGATGCGGGTGATGGCGTTGTATATCTTGAAGCATTCGTTGTTCTCGTCGTCAATGTCTTTGGGGGTGAAAATTATTCTTACGGCAAGAATGTCGTATATGTCCTCGAATGCAACGTGCTTTTTTTGCATTTTGTTCCAGATGGAGTAGGGCGATTTTACGCGGCCTATTATGTAGAATTTGCACCCCATTTTCTTGAGGCTGTCGCTGATGGGGGTGGTAAATTCGGAGTAGAGTACGTCGCGCTCTTGTTGGGTCTTTTCTATCTTTTTTTCTATCTTGGCATACTCCTCGGGGTGCTCGTAGCGGAAGCTCAGATTCTCGAGCTCGGTCTTTATCTTACTCAGTCCCAAACGGTAGGCAATGGGGGCGTATATATAGAGTGTCTCGCCGGCTATCTTGTACTGTTTGTTGATGGGCATAAACTCGAGGGTGCGCATATTGTGCAAACGGTCGGCTATCTTGATGAGTATCACGCGAATATCTTCGCTCATCGTGAGGAGTAGCTTCTTGAAATTCTCGGCCTGCTCCGATGCTTGCATTCCAAATACTCCGCCCGAGATTTTTGTCAGTCCGTCGACTATCATTGCTATCTTTTCGCCGAAGAGGTTGCGTATGTCCTCGACGGTGTAGTCGGTGTCTTCGACTACGTCGTGCAGCAGGGCAGCGCATATTGAGGTGGAGCCCAGCCCAATCTCGGCGCATACTATGCGGGCGACGGCGAGTGGGTGCATAATATATGGCTCGCCGCTGTGTCGGCGCACGCCTTTGTGTGCCTGTCGCGCAAAATTGAATGCTTTTGTTATGAGCTCTACTTTTTTGCGGTGCTGCGATGCAAGATATATGTCAAGAATTTCCTGAAAGGCGTTGCTTATTGCCTCTTCCTCGTCTTTTATTCTTTTCTCGTCGTCCTGTACCATAAGTCTGTTATTTATACACCTTCAGATAGCGTCCGGCGCGTATGTTCGAGTTTCTAAGGTTGTTCCATTTTTTTAGTTGCTTTACCGATACGCGGTATTTGCGTGCGATGCTTCCTAATGTCTCGCCGCTGCGTATTTTGTGTCTTATAAGGTCGCCGCTGCCCCATTCGTTGTTAGATTTTGCCTCTTTGAGCATCTTCTCGAGGCTCTCTTTGGGGAAGTATTTCTGTTGGTTGTAGGCATATACCGAGTCGCCTATTGTGAGGAAGCGGGTGATTGTCTCGTTTGTCAGGCGCACTACGCAGGGCTCGCCCTCGCCGGGGATAATGTCGCGCACGTATTGTGGGTTTATGGCGCGTATCTCGTCGATGGGCACACCGCAGGTCTCGGATATTTGCGAAAAGTGCAGGTTGCGTGTAATGTGCAGTGTGTCGGTGGTTACGGGTACGTTGGGCTCCATTGGGCATATTCCGTGCTCGCCGTGGTAGGTCATAATGTAGTTTGCGGCGATGAAGGCGGGCACGTATCCGCGTGTCTCGCGCGGCAGATAGCGGTATATGCTCCAAAAGTCTTTTTTGCCTCCCGAGCGTAGGATGGCTTTTTTTACTCGTCCCGGGCCGCAGTTGTATGCTGCGAGGGCGAGGTCCCAACTGCCGAACAGGTTGTAAAGGTCGCGTAGGTAGCGCATTGCGGCGTCGGTCGATTTTATGGGGTCGAAGCGCTCTTCTATGTAATTGTTCGATTTTAGACCGTAGAGTTTGCTTGTGCCGAACATAAACTGCCATAGTCCCTTTGCTCCGGCGGGTGATACGGCCTTGGGCTTCATTGCCGACTCGACCACGGGCAGGTATTTCAGCTCGTGGGGCATATTGTAGCGGTCTATGGCCTCTTCTATTATGGGCATATAAAAGTGTGATATTCCCAGCGCATACGATACAAGTGAGCGATTCTTTGTCGAGTATCGGTCGATGTATTGTCGGACAACGCTGTTGTAGGGCATATTCATTATTGTGGGCATACGGTAGAGGCGCTGCGCATAAACCGAGTCGCTGAATGTGCGGGGGCTTACGTCGCGTGAGTCGCAATCGAGGCTCTTGAGCAGATTACGGGCGTACCAGCTGTTGAGCAGACTGTCGATATTGGCTGTCATTCCTTCGGGTAGGTCGAAAATTATGCTATCCTCGTCCATAATTATTCCGTCCATTGCTTCACGGGGGAAATTGTAGCTTATGGCGCTGCTGTCTGTAACAACGTGCAAATCGAGCAGATTGAAGAACTCGTCGCTCTCGCTCTCTTCCTCGTCGAGGGTGTTCTCGTCTATTGCTGTTGTGTCCGATGCAAGCTCATCCTCGGTGCTCTGTGCCCATAGTGTGCAGCAGAGCATCATACAGATGATAAATGTTGTGTATCTTTTAAGCATATAATGTTTGTGGCCTGTTTTTTGTTTATTGTGTCAGAAGGTTATATTACAATTTAATCCGTAGAAATTGTTGTTCCCGCTGTTGCTTGGTATCATCTGTGGGTTGATGCTCAGGTTGATGTCGTCGCTTATGTCGAAGCTCGATAGTTGCGCATCGACGTAGGCGTCTATTACCGAGAGGGCATATACTGCGGCAAAGGCAAAGACGCTAAGGTCGCGCCAACGGCGGTAGCGGTCTTTTCGCTTTTTAAAGACCTCTTTCAGATAATCTTTATTCTTTTCAAAGTCGTATCCGGGACGGAAAAAGTCTTCGTACGAGTTTGTGTTGGGGTCGGTGTCCATTATGTCAAGATAGGCTTGGCGATAGTCGCTGTACATCTGTCCGTTCCAATTGTAGGCATAGAGGCAGCCTATGAATCCGCCATAGACGATGGGCAGTTTCCAATATTTGCGGTTGTATATTTGTCCGGCGCCGGGAAATACCACTGCCAGCCACGTTGCCTTTTGCGGGTTAGGGACGAAGCGGGGCTTCAGTGGCTTTTGGGCCGATAGGTTGCGTTTCATAGATACGCGGCTGCTGTCCGAGGAGGAGGCGATGGCTGTTAGTGCCTCGTCGTATGCCCTGTCTATGAGCAGTGAGTCTTGCTGCGTGCTTATTGCCACGAGCGAGTTGCTGCGTGTAAGGTTTATGCTGTCGCCTGTTTGTGCCACTGCATCGGCTGTTGCAAGCAGTAACAACCACACGGCTGCCGAGAGTATCTGTTTCAACTGACTCATTATTACTGATTTAATTTGTCGAATATGGCTATAATGCGTTCGAGCTCTTGCTCGTTCTTAAATTTTATGCTTATCTTTCCTGTGCCCTTTGCGTTGCAGGTAAACTGCACGGGTGTCTGGAAAAATTGTGTGAGCTGTCGCTTTAATTGGTGAAACTCGATGCTTTGTTTGTTGTTTGTGCCCTCTTTTTCGGGGGTGTTGTCGGGGGTTGTCTCTTGTCGGCTGTTTTTCTTTTCGCGGACAATCTCTTCGACCTGTCGCACCGAGTAGCCTTTTTGTTGTATCTCTTTGAACAGTGCTATTTGCAGTGCGGGATTTTCGAGCGAGAGCAGGGCGCGGGCGTGCCCCATATCAATGCTCTTGTCTTTGAGGGCCATCTGAATGGCAGCCGGCAGACGCAGCAGACGCAAGAAGTTGGCTATCGTGGCGCGCCCTTTGCCTACGCGCTTGCTTAGCTGCTCTTGCGATAGGTTGTGCTGCTCGATTAGCTGCTGGTAGGCGAGGGCTATTTCCATTGCGTTAAGGTCTTCGCGCTGAATGTTCTCGGTGAGGGCCATTTCCATTGTGTTCTCGTCGCTGGCCTCAAGGATGTAGGCGGGGATTGTGCTCTTGCCTGCTATCTGCGAGGCGCGGAAACGACGTTCGCCGGCTATAATCTGATATTTTTCGTCGCCGACTTTGCGCAGGGTGATTGGCTGTATTATTCCAAGCTCGGCAATGGAGTCGGCAAGCTCGCGTAGCGACTCTTCGTCAAATTCGCGGCGAGGCTGATTGGGGTTGGCTTCAATCTGTGATATTTCAATCTCGCCTATTGACGATGAACCCGATGTTCGCACGGCCTCGGTGGATATTAGTGCGTCGAGGCCTCGTCCGAGACCTTGTCCAAGCGTGAATTTTTTATTGGGTGCCATATTGGTGCTTATTTTCTGTTTATAATCTCTTGTGCTAAGGATAGGTAGTTCTTTGCTCCTGTCGAGTCGGCGTCGTACAGAATTACGGGGATTCCCATACTCGGCGCCTCGCCCAGACGTGTATTGCGTAAAATTACAGTCTCGAACACAAGCTCGCGGAAGTGTTTCTTTACCTCGTTATATACCTGATTGCTCAGTCTGAGGCGCGAATTGAACATTGTCAGCAGGAAGCCTTCGATGTCGAGCTTGGGGTTGAGGTTCGATTTTATAATCTTGATGGTGTTCAACAGCTTGCTGATTCCTTCGAGGGCAAAATATTCGCACTGAACGGGGATTATAACCGAGTCGGCGGCGGTAAGTGAGTTTACTGTTATAAGGCCCAGCGAGGGCGAGCAGTCGATGAGTATGTAGTCGTATTTGTCTTTTAACGGTGCCAATGCCTCGCGCATAATTTTCTCGCGGTTGGGCAGGTCGAGCATCTCAATTTCGGCACCTACAAGGTCGATGTGTGAGGGGATTATGTCGAGCCCCTCGATGCAGGTGTTGTGGATTGCTTCGGCCGGTGCCGATTTATTTATGAGGCATTCGTATATTGAGCATTGTATTTCGCGTATGTCTATTCCAAGGCCTGATGAGGCGTTTGCCTGCGGGTCGGCATCTATTACCAGCACTCTCTTCTCGTATGTGGCAAGTGATGCCGCAAGATTGATTGCTGTTGTTGTTTTACCTACTCCTCCTTTTTGGTTGGCTAATGCTATTACTTTTCCCATTTTGCTTATCTTATGTAGTTATATAACAATAGGGCAGTGTCGGGGTCTTTTTCTCTTTTTCTGTGCTGTGGATATTCACAAGCCTCTCTCTCTTTGCCGATACTGCAACTGTTTGATTGTCTGTTGTGTGCTTTCCAAATTTATTTCCAATGATAGTGCCAACGAGCGAGATATATAAAGTTTGCTTTATAATTTCGCAGCGAGTGCCGCCTATCTTCGCAAATTTATTTGCAAAGGTAAGGAAAAAAACAGATACTATACTCTTATTTTTTGTTAACTTATCAACAAGTGTGCGAGTATGCGGCTTTTTGTGCCTTGCGCGGGGCTCGCCATAGGGCGCAAACTTATGATTCTCTTTCTATTGAGCTGTTCGCAGGCCGGGTGCGATGATACGTAAAAACCGAGCAGCTCCAATGCTTAGGCGCTGCTCGGTGGGTGTAAAGATATTATACTGCGGGAGTAATGCTATTTCTTGCTTTTCTTACTCTCGACCTTCTTTATAATCTCGAATACATAGCTGGTAGAACGCGAGAGACTGCTGTCCTGAATAATGCCCTCGCCCTCGCGGTTCCAGAAGTGGATGCCCGAGTCTTGTGTCGTCTGTATCGAGTATTTTCCGTCCATCGTAAGGATAAGATATGTGTTCCACGATGCCAAATAGTTGTTTGCACCGAATTTGCCATATTCGTTTACGTAGCGGCCGTCGGCGTTGCTTGTGAGCTTGAAATAATTCATGCCCTCGGGGTCTTTTGTGAGTTTCCACTCGTTGTTCTTGTCGAGTTTCTCGCTCTTTGCAAAGGTGGGTGCTGTGCCGTTGTTTGTGAGGTAGTAGTCGCCGCACTTAATGTAATATACAGCCTCTTCGTCGTCGATGAAGCTCTGTTCCTTTGCGCCGTTTATGGGCTCAAGGTCGAAGATAAATTGCTCGGGAACCATCTTGTTGCTGCTACTCTGCTCGATATTCTCCCCGTTTACTCTCCAGAATTTGTTGCCTGCGCTGCCGGCATTCTGAATGCAGTATTTTCCGTTGGCCAGACGCTGGATGTTGTATGTGTGCCATCCTGCATCGTAGGGATTGCTGCTGCCCGCGCTGAATCGTGCATATTCGTTGAGGTAGCGGCTGTCCTCGGCGTTGATTATCTTGTAGCGACCTGTCTCGGGGTCGAGGGTGATGTGCCACTCTTGACGCTGCGGACGAACGTCGTCGCGGCTGTCAACAAATTGGGGTACGCTGCGCTCTACATTGGGGGTGCTGTTGGTAAGGTACTTCCCGTTGAATTTGATAAAGTATGTACCATTCTCGACCTCTTGTGCGGGGAATACGTCGATGCGGTAGTCGAAGCGGCTCTTGTAGATGTTGATGAGGGTGGCTACGGTGTTCTTAAGGAAGGGGGCTACGTGTACCATTGCAACCTCGGGCTTTGCCCATTTGAGTGTGCCCTCGAATTCGCGCGAACGTAGTTTCTCTTGCGTCGAGGTGAGCTCTTGATAGTTAAGGTAGCTGTTTACGAATTTCTCGGGGTTCTTCTCCTTTAATGCTTCGAGCATATTCATAAGGTAATTGCCGCGTTGGCCTACATACATCATAGAAATGAGCCACGGCTTAATCTCGGCGATGAGCTCGGGTGCCTCGTCGGTCGAAAGCAGGGTCTTTGCCACGTTTATGAATTTGTTCATATGCTCGCGCATAATGTTAATGGCTGCTGTGGTGTCTTTGGCCTCTATCTTGCTGTCGTACAGAGCTTTGACCTTTACAAACTCGGGCGACTCGTCGGTGCGGCGCAGTCCGTGTACTGTCGAGCCGAGGTCGACGTTGTTCTCGCAGAAGAAATGGAACGCTTCGCGGTTACGTGGCATCAGATAGTCGATGGCTTGCTCCCACGATGCATTTGCATCGTAGCCTTCCATATTCCAGCAGTAGTCGCCTATGCTGAAGAGTGATAGTTTCGAGGCCATTGCATACTCCATCGGGTTAGATGTAAAGCCGCCGAGCGTCAGGGCAATGTCGAGGCCGTTGCCCCACGTGGGGCCCATCAGCAGGCGGTTGATGCAGTAGTCGGTTACGGGATAGTTGAGCCATATATATGCCTTGCGGCTTATTTGCTCGTTTATCCACTGCATATCGTCCATTTCTATCATATCGACCACGCTGTTGCCTGTCCACATTATACGGACGCTCTTGTCCATCTGTGTGCCAAGCACTTTCAGATAGTTGCCGCTTGTCCAGCCTTTGTTATATTGTGTGGGGCAGATGATGAGGGGGTTGATGTCGTTGTAGCATTTGTTGAGCTCCTCGACAATGTAATTCATTAGTCCTGCTTGTTTGTCGGCTTTTGTGCCCTCGCCCCAGATGTCGTCGAAAAAGACTGCAAATGTGCGTATGCCGAGGTCGTACATCATCTTTAGCTTGTTGACGATGTTTACGCTGTCGGCTTTGTTCCATTTAATATCGACGCCCGGGTGGATGGCCCATATAAAATCGACTTTATGTGCTTTGGCTGCTGCTGCATACTCAGCTATTTTCCGGCCTTGCTCGGCGGGGTAGGGCTCGCGCCAATATTGCTTGTGATAGGCGTCGTCCTTGGGGCCGTAGATATATACGTTCATCTTCTGACGGCCGAAAAACTCGAACAGGTTTAGGCGGTCGCTCTCGCTGTATGGGTTGCCGTAGTAACCTTCGACAAGGCCGCGCTCGCTTATGCTGGGGTAGTCGGTTACGGTTACGTTCATTACTTGGGGTTGAGAGGCTATTTGCAGGAATGTCTGTACGCCGTAGTATGTTCCGCGCTCGTCGTTGCCGGCAATCACTACTTTGTTGCCCTCGATGCCGAGGTAATAGCCCTCGCTCTTTTGCGGAATGAGTGCTTTGTATTTTTTTACTGCCTTGTCGCCGCGTTCGCCGATGATTATCTGTACATCGCCGCCGTTTGTGTCGAAGTGTTTGTTGAGCAGGGCTACTGCGTCGGCGTCGGCCTTGTCGGCGCCTTTGAGTTTGAAACTTGTAACCCGGTCAAAGGCTTTCTGAGTGCCCCATTCGATGTTGCGAGGCTTGGGGTTAATGTCGATGCTCTGTGCCGCCACTGTGCTTGCGAGCATTGTGAAGAGCGCCATAAGAAGGCTGCTTGCAATTCTTTTCATCAGTCTCATAAGGTTTTTTATTGTGTTTTTTGTTGTTTGAACCTGTAAAATGGGTAATTTGTTAATTTCGTCGTAAATTTACATAAATTAGTCGAATATGACAAATTTTGTGTATTGTATAAAAATAGGTGCCTTAAAAAAGATTGTTGTTTTATAGTGGAACATCTGTTTTGAAGCGGCTCAATATGTTTCAACTGCTAAATAACCTCCCAAAATAAGGTGCTGAGGCTGCGGCGTGGTAATAAGTTTCGGATTTTTTTTGCTGTTCATTGCCTTTCTATGGCCCGGCAACTTCTTGTTAAAAACTGTTAAATTGCTTGCAGATAACATTATTTCTCTGTTTCGCCCTCACTTTCATTTCTTTGTTGTATCTTCGCCACGGATTTTAAAGGACTGAATTATGAGCAATGAAAGACCTCTTATCCTTGTCTCGAACGACGATGGATACAGTGCAAAAGGCATAAATGTTCTTATGCGTGTGCTAATGGAATTTGGCGACGTTGTAGTGGTGGCGCCTCATAGGGGGCGCTCGGGCAATGGTTGTGCAATTACAAGTGAGGTGCCTATAAATGTGTGGAAAGTGAGCGAGGAACCGGGGCTTGCGGTGTATGCCTGTACGGGTACGCCGTGCGACTGTGTGAAGGTTGCTTTTGATGCTGTGCTTGAGCGTCGCCCCTCGCTTGTGGTGGGTGGAATAAATCACGGTGATAATTCTGCGGTAAATGCGCATTACTCGGGAACGATGGGTGTTGTGATTGAGGGGTGTATGAAGGGTGTTCCCTCGATTGCCTTCTCGCTGTGCTCGCACTCGGCCGATGCCGATTTTTCGGCCACTGTGCCTTATATTCGCTCGGTGGTGCGCGAGGTGCTCCAAAGAGGGCTCCCGGTGGGCAGTTGTCTGAATGTGAATTTTCCCGATACAAAGGAGTATGCAGGGGTGAAAATATGCCATCAGGCCTCGGGGCAGTGGGTCAACGAGTGGGAGGCTCTCGAGCATCCGCGCGGAGGTCGCTGGTATTGGCTTACGGGTAGTTTCGAGTGTAGCTCGTACTCGGCCGATGCCGACAGGGTGGCGCTCGACAATAATTTTGTGGCAATAACTCCCACGCGCATCGACCTTACCGATTATAGTTTGTTGAACGAAATGAATGATTGGGATTTATGAGATACTATCTTATCGTGGGCGAGGCCTCGGGCGACCTGCACGCATCGAACCTTATGAAGGCCATAAAAAAGGTTGATGAGGCTGCCGAATTTAGATTCTTCGGCGGCGACCTTATGTCGGCTGTCGGCGGCGAGAGGGTCAAGCACTACCGCGAGCTCGCTTATATGGGCTTTATTCCCGTGCTTATGCATTTGAGGACAATATTCAGCAATATGAGTCGCTGCAAGCGCGATATTCTCGCTTGGGCGCCCGATGCGCTTATCCTTGTCGATTATCCGGGCTTTAACCTCTCTATTGCCGAGTATATTCACAAGAATAGTAATATTCCCGTCTATTATTATATATCGCCTAAAATATGGGCGTGGAAGGAGTATCGCATAAAAAACATAAAGCGCGACGTTGACGAGCTCTTCTCGATACTCCCCTTCGAGGTGGAGTTTTTTGCCGGGCACGACTATAAGATACACTATATTGGCAACCCTTGTGTCGATGCGGTGGATGCTTTCTTAAAGTCGGACGGCGAGAGTGCCGATGCTTTCCGCAGGGCCGAGAATCTGCCTTCGAGGCCTATCGTGGCGCTCTTGGCGGGCAGCCGCAAGCAAGAGATTAAGGCCAATCTTCCGCTTATGTTGCAGGCTATGAAGCGCTTCCCCGACTATCAGCCGGTGGTTGCGGGTGCTCCGGGCATCGACAAGGAGTTTTACGCTCCTTATCTCAAGGACGGCGCGTGCATACTCTATGGCAGCACCTATCGCCTGCTGAAGCATTCGCACGCAGCGCTGGTAACGTCGGGCACGGCTACGCTCGAGACGGCGCTTTTCCGTGTGCCGCAGGTTGTCTGCTACGCCACTCCGATGGCCAAGCTCTACTCGTGGCTTAAGAAGCATTTTCTGAAAGTGCGATTTGTGTCGCTTGTGAATCTGATTGCGGGGAGGGAGGTTGTGCGCGAGCATGTGGCTGCTGATATGAGCATCGAACGTGTTACGGCCGAGATTGGGGTGCTGCTCCCCGCCGATGGCCCGCGGCGTCGGGCGATGCTGCAAGAGTACGACCGTATGATTGAAATTCTGGGCTCGGCCGGTGCCTCGGAGCGTGCGGCAGATATTATGGTGCGCTTGTTGCAGAAGAAAAGTAGATAGCTCTCCTCTGAATTAACTACCCAATAATAAATGTCGGCAAGATTTTTTTTTTGCGGGCGGAAATAATATCTCCCTTCTCCTTTTTTGTGATATAACAGCGTCTGTGGACATACAAAAAAACTCCCGAGGTTTCAAATGAAACCTCGGGAGTTTTTTTGTATGTTTTTGGCTCAGTAGAAATTTACTGTGGGTAAGAATCAATAATCTATTTTCACCATCAAGAACAGCAGCATATAATACGTGCAAAAGGTAATTTTAAATTAAATATTGCACCATAAAAAAGAAATTCAATGTAGGTACGATTGTTTTAAGGAAAAAGTGCGAGGTATGTTTAACTGCTACTTAGACGCTTGTTTACAAGCGACTAAGTGAGGGCGGTCCGCAGCACCCTTAAAAC
>JAZSIU010000091.1:0-5231 GCA_045533955.1 Bacteroidaceae bacterium | reverse complement strand
ATTCATTTTGGGGATGCAGGGAATAGCGAGCTATTTTCAAATTCCCAAAATGGATAGATGCCGAAAAGAGTCTCAAAGAAGCCGAAAAAAAGTCTTAGCAATAACGAATTAACTTGTTTAATAAAATTCAAAACAGATTCTTAGTAAGCCTTGCCGATTAAAAAAGACAAAAGAGGAAAATTCTCTCGAAAATTCCTCTTTTGTCTCATCGTGCGCCTGATAGGACTCGAACCTACACGTCGCTAAACACCAGATCCTAAGTCTGGCGCGTCTACCAATTTCGCCACAGGCGCGTGCCGTTGCGCTTTTTTTATTGTAAAAACGCATTATAGACGCTTGCTTTTTGTAAAGCAGTGCAAAGATAGTGTATTTTTTTTATTTTTCGGTATTTTCGTCGTTATTTTTTTTGTGGCACTCGAGAATGTGCTTGCAGGCGGCCTCAATCATTGTGTCGCGTCCGCGTTGCCAATCGTCGCTTGTGATGTGTACAAGGGTGTCGGGCTCAATGCCGAATTCTGTTATCCGTCCCTCTTTGTCAAGGATGGGGCAGGCCGAGAATCGCACTCCCCAGCCGTTGGGCAGGGTGCTGCTCAGAGGCATCCCGCTGCCGCCGCCTGTCTTATCGCCCAAGATGCGCACGTGGGGAAGTTCGCGCATAAGCATCACAAAGTGGTTGGCTGCGCTGAATACGCCTCGGTTGGTGAGCACCACGGTGGGGCGCAGCCATATTGCGCCGTTGCCGCGCTCGAGGTATAAGGCGCGGGGCGAGGATAGGTCGCTGTGTCCCGTTCCGGTCTTGTGGCGGATGTACCCGCAGTGTATCTTTTCGTCGGTAAAGTGTGCGGCAAGCTGCTCGGACGCGGTCAGAAGTCCGCCGCCGTTGTTGCGAATGTCTATGATAAGCCCCTTGCAGTGGGCGAGGCTCATAAGCATTGCCGTGAGATTGCTGTCGCCGAACATTGTCGCAAAACTGCCTACGTAGGCGTAGCCGATGGTGTCGGGCAGGGTGGTGTATTTTATGCCGTTGTTAACGCGGAATCTATCGCCCAGATAGTTGCGCTGTATACTGTCGCTGAAATTCAGCGGGTGGTTCAGTTTCCAATCCCAATAGTAGGTTGTACCATACTCCGAGGTTAGATTGACGTGTCCGTCGCGCAACTCGCCCAGCATCTCGCCCATAAGGTCGAAGAGGGCGCTGCCGGTGGTTATCTTCTCGGCTCTCGGGCGGTATTTGTGATAGACGGCGTCCCAATCGAGCCCAAAGGCCTCGCTACTGTAATCGAAAAAGCAGTAGCGCTGGTCGATTGTGTTCCACAGGGCGTCGAAATTGCCTGTGTAAGAGTTGTCGAAGCTGTCCTCCTCGATGCAACTGCCTGCTGTCAAGGTCGCTACAAGTGCGAGTATATGTATCAGAGTTTTTTTCATTTGTCAGTATGGGGCGTATGTCTTTAGGGGGTCGTTGTTTTTTACCTTATATATTGTACGGCTGAATCCCACGGCAATAGTGTGGCGGTACAGATGCGTGCGCAGGCTGTTGACGCGCGATTGGTACAGATGGGCAATGTAGGCTACGCGCAGTGTGTTGCGCCCGATGGGAAAATCGGCCGAGAGGGTGTGCCGCCACGAGGGGCTGTTGCCCGGGTGGGCGAATTTTATTATGCCCCCGGTATCGCCGAGCCCGAAAATCTCGTAGTACGATTGCCCGAATGCGGGTGAGAACATTGCTCCTGCCAGCGGGAGGTCTATCCGATAGTGTGCCGTGCAGTTGTATCGCTCGAGGGGCAGGCGGTAAACGACCATTGCCGAGGCTGCGAGCGCTGCGTGTAGCTTCAGCGATACGGGGTTGTTGCCGTTGGAGGGGACGTAGAGTGCGCCGCCCGAGAGCTGTATCTGAGCGCCCGCGAGCAGTTGCAGCCGCGGCCCGAGGGGGAATGTGTGGTATCCGCTCCAAGAGCGGTCGGCCAAAAGGCTTATTTGCGAGGTGCTGTGCAGCCTCGTAAGCCCTATTGTGGCGCTTGTCGCTGTGTGGAATTTCCAATCGTAGCGGCCCGTGTGTGCAAGGCGCATCGTTTCGTGGTGCAGGGTGTATCCCGCGCCCGTGTAATTATATCCCGATAGGTAGGTGTCGAGATTGTTCAAGAGGCTCGCACCGTGCAGGGTGCTGCGCACGCTCACTCGGTAGGGGTTTATGCCGCGGTCGGCCTCGGGCTCTTGTGCCACAAGCGCCGATGGCAGTAGCATCGGCGCAAGCAGCAACAGTAGTTGTATTATTTTAATTCTCATCGTCGTCGAAGAGGGTGGGTTGTTCGCTGTCGTCGTACAAGGGGCTGTCTGTCCCGCTCTCATCCTCGGCTGTCGGCTCGACAGGGGGTGCGGGCAGGTGTGTAGGTTCGAGCTCTATAATCTCGTCTATCGTGTAAGTGGTGAGGCGTTTGCCGCGGGCCTTATAGCTCTTGACGGCTATAAATTCGTCGGCCTCAATAACCAACGGCTCGCGGAAGGCGTCGTCGCCGCCGAACATCACTTGTATGCGTGGGTAGGGGGTCTCGGAGAGCCATATCAGGCGATTCTCTTTGCTCTCGCCCAAGCAATTTTGTTTGCGCGCGCTTGCGTCCAGCGTGAACCTCTTTATATAGGGGTAGCCCTGCTGCGAGGCGTCGTACAGTGCGGCTGTCCACACTTTCGAGGGGTCGTACTTTTCTATTATAAGGATGTTGTCCTCGTAGTGGTTGTTAAGGTCGATGGGGCTCAGGTAAAAATCGCCATTGTCGAGTACGACGAGTATCTTGTCGTCGTTGTGGAACTCGCCCAAATAGTCGCCGTGGCTGTCGAAATTTATGCGCAGAATGTCGCGGTCGAACCACACTTGTCGGCCGCCCAGCGTCGAGCTTCCGTGGCGCTTCAGCGTGATGCGGTGCACCTCGTTCTTTGTCAGAATGTTACCCATCGACTGTCGGCCTTTTATGGCAATGTCGCTAAAGTCGCGCTCGATGATTGTGTTGCGCAGACGGGGGTTAGGGCGCAGCATCACTTTTATTACCTCGGCCTCGCCGTTGGGGTTCGATGAGAAATATACTACTTTCGAGCCGGGAGCGCCTTGTGTAAGGTCGTACTCGCGGTCGCGGGTCATTCCCGTGGCGGCGAAGCGCTTTATGTAGTAGATGCCTTTTGCGCCGTCGCGATAGACGACGTTGTATATTGTGCGTTTGTCGTTCTTTTTGAACACGTCGATGTGAATAATGTTCTTGCCTACAAAGAGTTTTTCGCACACTTTCACTATTTTGTATTTTCCGTCCTTGTAGAAGAGGATTACATCGTCGATGTCCGAGCAGTTGTTTACAAATTCGTCTTTCTTGAGCGAGGTTCCGATGAATCCCTCGGCGCGGTTGATGTATAGTTTCTGGTTGGCCTCGACAACCTTTGCGGCTACAATTGTGTCGAGGTTGCGTATCTCGGTCAGGCGCGGGTAGCGCTCGCCATATTTCTCTTTCAGCTTCAGATACCAGCGTTTGGTTACGGCCACCATATTCGAGAGCTCTTTGTCTATTGATGCAATCTCGTCCTTGAGGCGTGCGATGAGCTCCTCGGCCTTCTCTTTGTTGAAGCGTAGGATGCGTGCCATCTTTATCTCCATCAGTCGCAGAAGGTCGTCGCGCGTAATCTCGCGCACGAAATTGGGCTTGTAGGGCTCGAGGCGCAGGTCGATGTGGGCAAGCACGGTGTCCATATCTTTGGCTTGTTCAAATTCGCGGTCTTTGTATATGCGCTCTTCTATGAAAATGCTCTCGAGCGAGGCAAAATGCAGCTGTTCGAGCAGCTCGCCCTTGCGTATCTCGAGCTCGCGGCGCAGAAGCTCTTTTGTGTTATCGACCGAGCGGCGCAGAATCTCGCTGACGGTTAGGAACACCGGCGTGCGGTTGTCGATGACGCAGCAACAGGGGGTGATGCTTATCTCGCAGTCGGTAAAGGCGTAGAGCGCGTCGATTGTCTTGTCGGACGATACGCCCGGGGCCAGATGCACCAGAATCTCAACCTTGTCCGAGGTGTTGTCATCGACGCGGCGCACCTTCATCTTGCCATTCTCGACGGCCTTTAGGATGGACTCGATAATCATCGGGGTGGTCTTTCCGTAGGGTATCTCGGTGATTGCAAGGGTTTTATTGTCTTCGAGCTTCGATATCTTGGCTCTGATGCGCACGCGGCCCGTGCGGTCGCCGTCGTGGTAGCGCGATACGTCGATGCTGCCTCCTGTCTGAAAATCGGGGTACAAGGTAAACTCCTCGCCACTGAGGTAGGCAACGGCGGCGTCGCACACCTCGCAGAAGTTGTGCGGAAGAATCCTTGACGAGAGGCCCACGGCAATGCCCTCGACGCCGTGAACCAGCAGCAGGGGGAATTTTACGGGCAGTGTGATGGGCTCTTTGTTGCGTCCGTCGTACGATAGTTTCCACTCGGTGGTCTTTGGGTTAAAGACAACGTCGTGGGCAAAGCGCGAGAGGCGTGCCTCGATGTAACGCGGCGCTGCGGCCGAGTCGCCCGTGAGAATATTACCCCAGTTACCCTGACAGTCGATGAGAAAATCCTTCTGTCCCAACTGTACAAGCGCGCCGCCTATTGAGGCGTCGCCGTGGGGGTGATACTGCATTGTGTGTCCCACCACATTGGCCACTTTGTTGTATCGGCCGTCGTCGAGCTCGCGCATTGCGTGCAGAATACGACGCTGCACGGGCTTAAGGCCGTCGTGCAGATGGGGCACCGCACGCTCAAGAATTACGTACGATGCGTAGTCGAGGAACCAATTCTGGTACATTCCCGTGAGCTTGTGCGTGGGCGAGGCGTCCTGTGGCGGTGTGTAGTTGCTGTGTCCGCCAGCGCCCTCGTCGCCGGATAATGCCTCGTTGTTTATCTCCTCAATACTGTCGTCATATTCGTTGTAGTCCATTGTGGCTGTTTGTTTTTTGTTTTATTTTAGCGCTTATTGCCGCGAGTGCATAAAATTATCGCACGTTAACGACAAAGGTAAGAAAAAACGGGCGAAGAATCAATAACTTCTCTTTTATTTTTTTCTTGGTGCGATTGTGGTTGTTTTTGCGCAGAGTCAACCAGCAAGTGCAACATTACGAAATAAATTTGTAAAAGCACTCCTTTGGTGTTGAAAATTTCAGTTTTTCTCTTGGTCTTTCGTTTAATTTGTATTGTGTTTTCTTTATTTTTCTGTCAGTAACGGTGCT
>JAZSIU010000069.1:0-88654 GCA_045533955.1 Bacteroidaceae bacterium | reverse complement strand
ATTCATTTTGGGGATGCAGGGAATAGCGAGCTATTTTCAAATTCCCAAAATGGATAGATGCCGAAAAGAGTCTCAAAGAAGCCGAAACTAGTCTTAGCAATAACGAATTAACTTGGTTTAATAAAATTCAAAACAGATTCTTATTAAATATTCCAACTTTTTACTAATTTCGCTTCTAATAAATAATAAACGAGCCCAAGGAGCAAGATATTTTCTTACCCCTTGAGCCGGCGAGCAAACAAAAAAACAAAGAAGCTATGCGCACACTAATAGAAAATGCAACAATAGTAAACGAGGGTCAAAAATTCATCGGCTCGATAGTTGTAAACAACGGCAAGATAACCGACATTCTGCACGAGGGCGAGCATCCGCGACGAGGCAATATTGACGAAAGAATCGACGCCACAGGACTCTACCTAATCCCGGGAGTAATAGACGACCACGTACACTTCCGCGAGCCGGGCCTCACGCACAAAGCCACAATATACAGCGAGAGCCGCGCAGCGGCAGCCGGCGGCGTAACATCCTATATGGAAATGCCAAACACCGTCCCACAGACAACAACGCTAAAAGCCCTCGCCGATAAGTACGCCCGCGCCGCAAAGGACAGCGTCATAAACTACTCGTTCTATTTTGGCGCCACCGGCAATAACTACAAACTGTTCGCCCGCCTGAACCCACACAAAGTGTGCGGAATAAAACTCTTTATGGGCTCGAGCACCGGCAATATGCTGGTTGACACCGAAGAGAAGCTCGCCAACATCTTCTCCACTGCCACACTGCCCATAGCCGTCCACTGCGAGGACGCTACGCTCATAACAAGAACCGCTAAAGAGATTGTCCGGCGCGAGGGCAGCGACCCCGACGTAAGATTCCATCCCATAATACGCAGCGCCGAGGCCTGCTACCGCTCGACCAAGAGCGCCATAAAATTGGCCAAGAAATATGGCACAAGGCTGCACATTATGCACATAAGCACCGCACGCGAGCTTGAGCTCCTGACAGCAGCAGAGACCGCAAACAAAAAGATAACAGCCGAGGTTACCCCCGCGCACCTCACATTCTGCGACAAGGACTACGAGCGTCTGGGCACACGCATAAAATGCAACCCCGCAATAAAGAGCGAGGCCGACCGCAGCGCCCTGCGCCGCGCAATAAGCGAAAATCGCATCGACGTAATAGGCACCGACCACGCCCCCCATCACCCCAACGACAAGATTGGCGGCGCGCTTAAAGCCGCATCGGGAATGCCCAGCATACAATTCTCGCTTGTGGCGATGCTGCAACTTGTGAGCGAGGGAGCACTCACGATAGAACAGTTGGTCGATAAAATGTGCCACGCACCCGCACAGATTTTCGGCATAAAAGGCCGCGGCTATCTGCGCAAGGGCTATTATGCCGACTTTGTACTCATCGACCCCGCCGCACGGCACACTGTCAACCGTGAGGATATTGTAAGCATCTGCGGGTGGAGCCCCTTTGAAGGCGCTATATTCGATTGGAGCGTGCGTCAGACGTGGGTGAACGGCGAGTGCCTCTACCGCGACGGAGTATTCAACGAGGCGATACGCGGAAAAGCCCTGCGTTTCGAGCGATGAGCACACACCGCTTCACATACGAAGCCCACGAACTGCTACCTTACATCGACTGGAGCTACTTTTTCCACGCGTGGGGCATCGGCGTCCGCAACAGCCTCGGCAGCGCAGCGCAGGAGTTAAGGAGCGACGCCATCGACCTTATAACCGCGAGCCGCTGCCGTGTAAATGCACTCTTCCGTCTGTGCGAGGCTCGCAGCGACGGCGACAACATAATCCTCGACGGCACGCAGTTGCCCCTACTGCGTCAGCAGCATTGCGGCGAGGCGCCCAATCTGTGTCTGAGCGACTTTGTATCGCCCCACACCGACCGTGTGGGACTGTTTGCGACAGCCATCGAGCGAGAATTTGAGGCTTCACGCAGCGCCGACGACCCCTACCACAATCTGCTCGTACAGACCACCGCCGACCGTCTGGCCGAGGCTGCCGCCACCGTGCTTCACCTGCGTGTGCGTACAAGCCCCGCACTGTGGGGTTACGCCCCCGACGAGACACTCAGCATCGAGCAGCTCAACCGCGAAGAGTATCAGGGCATACGTCCCGCCGTGGGCTACCCCTCGCTGCCCGACCAATCGGTAATATTCATCCTCGATAGTTTATTGCAGCTCGGCAACGCAGGAATATCGCTCACCACAAGCGGAGCAATGACACCCCACGCCGCCGTCTGCGGGATTATGATAGCCCACCCCGCAGCACGCTACTTTGCCGTGGGCAGCATCAGCGACGAGCAGATGGACGACTACTCACGCCGCCGAGGCATAGAGAAAAGCCTCCTTGCCAAATATCTTGTTAAAAACATTTGATATAATAGCCGGCAAAAAGAAAAAAAGCACTATATTTGCCGTTAGGGCAGCCGCCCACCAAGAATCATAATAAAAAAATACGACACAATGAGAAAAATTCTTCATCCACTGTACGTCCTGTACCAATTTGTTTTTGCCATTTGGGCAGGAATATTGCTCACAATGCTGACAGCCTTCATCATCTGGTTGTTCGGCGGGGTACTCAAAATAAAAAACGCCGACTACTATCCGGCTGTCGTATGGTGCCGACTGATGTGCTACATATTCTTATTGCCCGTTAAGATTGTTGACCGCGACAAATATGTCGAAAAGGACAAGAACTATGTATTTGTGGCCAACCATCAGGGAATGTTCGACATTTTCATCCTGTACGGATACATTGTAAAGAATTTCAAATGGATGATGAAAAAACAGCTGCGCAAAGTACCTATGCTGGGAATTGCCTGCGAAAAGACCGACCACGTTTTTGTCGATCGCACCACCCCGCAGAAAGATATTCTGCGTAAGTCTCTCAACATTCTAAAGAGCGGAAAATCAATGACCATCTTTGCCGAGGGCACCCGCAGCGACAACGGCAAATTGGGACGCTTCAAGAAAGGCGCCTTTGTGGTTGCCAATATGTCGCAGAAGCCCATTATCCCCATTGCCATTCAGGGTGCCTACGACATTCTGCCCAAAGGCAGCTTCTGCGCCCATTGGTCGCCCGTAACAGTAACCTTCCACGCACCCATAGAGTGCAAGGGACGCGACAGCGAGAATGTCGAATATCTGATGAGCGAGACACGCACCGTAATTGCAAAGACCCTCGGCGAGGAGTAAGAGCCGAGAAAAAAAGAACAATAAAGGGCTATTCCCCCAAGAGACGTAAGGGAATAGTCTTTTTACATAAGAAACTGTTTAAATTTCTAAAAATATTTTTTTATATTGGAAGCCGTTATTTCGCAGTTATTTATGTTCAAATATGACCGTTTTCTTCTTTTTCTCGTTTACGTAGCCCGCTACGCGCCCTACGAAAAATAATAAAACATTCTATTTTTGACCTATAAAAAACTTAACGATATAAATTTAAACAGCTTCTAAAAAATAACCGAAAAAACAATACATTATGTACGACTTAGCAATAATAGGCGGAGGGCCCGCCGGATACGTGGCAGCCGAGAATGCAGGCGCACGAGGAATGAAAGTAGTGCTTTTCGAGAAACGCGAGCTTGGCGGCGTGTGCCTCAACGAGGGCTGTATCCCCACAAAGACACTCCTTTACAGCGCCAAAATGTACGACCACGCACAAGGCAGCAAAAAATATGGCATAACAGCCGAGGGTGTCGCCTACGACTACAAAAAAATCGCCGACCGAAAGACAAAGGTCGTGCGCAAGCTGGTGGCCGGAATAAAAATGAAGATGGAACACAACAACGTCGAGGTTGTACGCGGCGACGCCTATATTAACAGCGGCGACGAGCACAGCATCAGCATCACCTGCGGCGAGGCGTCGTACGAGGCTGCGCGTCTGCTCATCTGCACGGGAAGCGAAGCCTTTGTACCCCCAATCCCCGGCGTGCAGGAGAATGACGCCATACTCACCAACCGCGAGATTCTGGCACTGACCACCGCTCCCGAGAGCCTCGTAATTATCGGCGGCGGAGTAATTGGAATGGAGTTTGCCAGCTTCTACAACAGTTTGGGAATAGCCGTAACAGTGATTGAGATGCTACCCGAGATTTTAGGCGGCCTCGACAAGGAGGTGAGCGAAATGCTGCGCGGAATATACACCAAGAAAGGGGTAAAATTCAACCTCAGCTGCAAAGTAACAGCCGTCGAGGGACACTGCGTACACTACACCGACAGCGAAGGCAACGCACACTTTGTCGAGGGCGACAAGATACTGATGAGCGTCGGCCGTCGCCCTGTGCTCACAGGCTTCGGGCTCGAGAATATCCCCGTAGCCGCCGAGCGCGGAATAAAAGTAAACGAGAAGATGCAGACAACAATGCCCAACGTCTATGCTGCGGGCGACGTAACAGGATTCTCGCTGTTGGCCCACACCGCAAGCCGCGAGGGCGAGGTCGCCATAAACAATATGCTGGGCACCGAGGACAAGATGGAGTATAACGCAATCCCCGGAATAGTATATACCAACCCCGAGGTAAGCAGCGTAGGCCTCAGCGAAGAGCAGGCACAGGCGCAAGGCATAGAGTATCGTCTGAGCAAGCTGCCAATGACCTACGCGGGACGCTTCGTGGCCGAGAATGAAGGACAGACAGGCTTGTGCAAGATACTCACCGACAACGAGGGACACGTGCTGGGCATACATCTGCTTGGGAACACATCGAGCGAGTTTATCTGCGCCGCCTGTATGGCAATCACAAACAGACTGACAATCGACGACCTTCGTCGCACAGTGTTCCCCCACCCCACAGCCTGCGAGATTCTGAAAGAGGGCCTTTTCGAGTTTGTATAGAAAGTAAAAAAAAGCAAAAAAGAGTAAACAAAAGAGTAAGCCAATAGGTTAATTGAATAAAAAATTGTTACTTTGTTCCAATTTTAAAAAACAAGAACTATGAAAGAGTGCAGGGTAAAACCCACAAACGGCAAATTAGGAGTAATGTGCGTAGGCCTCGGCGCCGTAACAACAACCACAATCACCGGCGTGCTTATGTCGCGCAAAGGGCTCTCAAGGCCCATCGGTTCATTTGCCTGCGATGGAATTATGCGTCTGGGACGAGGAAGCGACAAGATATATAAAGAGGTCAAACACATACTGCCCATTGCGAGCCTCGAGAGCATCGTCTTTGGAGCTTGGGACATATACGAGGATAACGCCTACGAGGCAGCCATCAAGGCCAATGTTCTTAAACAATCGGATATTGACCCCGTTAAGGAGGAGCTACAAGCCATCCGCCCCTATAAAGCCCTTTTCGACAAGAATTACGCAACAAACATTGACGGGCCCAACGTAAAAACGGGCGACACACGCTGGCAGCTCACCGAGCAACTGCGCGAGGACATTCGCAGCTTCAAGGCCCTACACAACTGCGACCGCGTGGTTGTAATATGGATTGCAAGCACCGAGAAATATATCCCCCGCGACGAGAATGTACACGGCAGCCTCGCGGCATTCGAGGCAGCAATGAAAGCCAATGACACAGAGCGCGTGGCACCGAGTATGTGCTACGCCTACGCCGCTATGCGCGAGGGCTGTCCCTTTGTAATGGGCGCCCCCAACCTGTGCATAGACATTCCCGCAATGTGGCAGCTTGCCGAGGAGATGAACGTCCCCATCGCAGGAAAAGACTTCAAGAGCGGACAGACAATGATGAAGACCGTGCTTGCCCCCGCATTCTTCACACGTCAGTTGGGCGTAACAGGCTGGTTCTCGACAAATATTCTGGGCAACCGCGACGGCGTAGTCCTTGACGCTCCCGAGAATTTCGAGACCAAACGCCGCAGCAAGACCTCGGCCCTTAACAACATCCTCGACAGCGACGTCTATCCCGAGCTCTACTCGGACATCTACCACAAGGTGCGCATCAACTATTACCCACCGCGCGGCGACGAAAAAGAGAGCTGGGACAACATTGACATTTTCGGCTGGATGGGTTACCCGATGACAATAAAAGTCAATTTCCTGTGCCGCGACTCAATTTTGGCCGCCCCCATCGTACTCGACCTTATCCTCTTTAGCGATATTGCACTGCGCGCCGGCCTTGCAGGCATTCAGGAATTTATGTCATTCTACTGCAAGGCACCTATGCACAAGGACAACGAAAAGCCCGTTCACGACCTGTTCAAACAATTTGCAATGCTCAAGAACAAGGTAAGAGAGCTTGCAGGCTACGAGCCCGACCAAGAGCTCGACTGACAGAGCCTCATCGACAAAGAACCGACTAAAAGAATATGCAACAATTCTACAAATTGTTGCATATTCTTTTAATATCCGAGACAAATAACACATTTTTCTGCATTTTTATTATGTAAATTGTAATTGAATATTTATTTTTGCAGCCGTTTAGATATTAAAACAAAATATGAAAGTAAAAAACTCGCGCCTCGACGCTATACGCCTCATACTCTCGACACAAGAGATAGGCAGCCAAGAGGAACTTCTATCCGAGCTATCAAAAGAGGGCTTCACACTGACACAAGCCACCCTCTCGCGCGACCTTCACCAACTGCAAGTGGTAAAGACCGTCGGCCTGCAAGGAAAATACCGATACGTGCTTACACGTCCGCACCAATACAGACACGAGGGTACCGAGGGTGAGATGCGCCCCATCGCCCCGCCGCAAGAGATTAGCGGATACGTCTCGATAAGTTTCTCGGGCAATATGGCAGTAATTCACACAAAGCCCGGATACGCAAGTATATTGGCCTATCACATTGACGGATACAATTTTCCCGAGATTCTGGGTACAATAGCAGGCGACGACACAGTAATGATGGTGCTCACCGAGCAGACAACAAAAGGAGCGGTACTGAGAGCATTAAGAACAATTATACCTAATATATAATAAAGAGGGGAAAAGATGGAACAAGAGATAAACGATGGCATCAAAGTGATAATAGCCGATGCCACACACGAGAAATATGTCGATGAGATACTCGAAACAATAAGCGCCGCAGCAAAAGTGCGCGGCACGGGAATTGCCAAAAGAACACACGAATATCTTGCGCAGAAGATGCGTGAGGGAAAAGCCGTGATTGCCCTCAACGAGGATGGCGAATTTGCCGGCTTCTGCTACATCGAGAGCTGGGGCAACAAACAATACGTTGCCAACTCGGGACTTATTGTGAGCGACCGTTTCCGTCGCCACGGCCTTGCCCGACGCATCAAAAAGAGAGCCTTCGAACTCTCGCGTCAAAAGTGGCCCGAGGCCAAGCTCTTTGGTCTGACAAGCGGCGGCGCCGTGATGAAGATAAACACCGAGCTGGGCTACGTACCCGTACCCTTCTCGGAGCTCACCGACGACGAGGCCTTCTGGAAAGGCTGTCAGGGATGCGTCAACCACGACGTACTTATGCGCACCGACCGTCGCTACTGCATTTGCACAGCAATGCTCTACGACCCCGCAAAACACAAAGACGAGAAGTAAAAATATCCGACCTTACACCAATTTTTTAACAACAAAAATAATAGGAAAAAAAATATGAGCAAGAAAAAAGTTGTTGTCGCATTCAGCGGAGGATTAGACACATCCTTTACTGTAATGTATTTGGCCAAAGAGAAAGGCTACGAGGTTTATGCAGCCTGCGCCAACACAGGAGGCTTCAGCCCCGAGCAGCTGAAACAAAATGAGGAGAATGCCTACAAATTGGGCGCCACAAAATATGTTACACTCGACGTTACAGGCGAGTATTACGAGAAGAGCCTCAAATATATGGTCTATGGCAATGTGCTGCGCAACGGCACCTACCCAATATCAGTATCGTCCGAGAGAATATTCCAAGCGCTGGCCATCGCACGCTACGCCAACGAGATTGGAGCATCGGCAATTGCCCACGGCTCGACAGGCGCCGGCAACGACCAGATACGCTTTGATATGACCTTCCTTGTGCTGGCCCCGGGAGTGGAGATTATCACTCTGACGCGAGATATGGCACTGACACGCGAATTTGAAGTAAATTATCTTAACGAAAATGGCTTCAGTGCAGATTTTACCAAGCTGAAATATTCGTACAACGTAGGAATTTGGGGAACCTCGATATGCGGCGGCGAGATTCTCGATTCGGCACAGGGACTGCCCGAGGCGGCCTATCTGAAACAGGTCGAGAAGGAGGGCGAAGAGGAGCTTCGCCTCACATTCGAGAGCGGCGAACTGAAGGCCGTCAACGGCGAACGCTTCGACGACCCCATCAAGGCCATTCAGAAGGTCGAGGAGATTGGCGCGCCATACGGCATCGGCCGTGATATGCACGTTGGCGACACAATAATAGGAATAAAGGGCCGCGTGGGATTCGAGGCTGCAGCACCTATGCTCATAATTGGTGCCCACCGCTTCTTGGAGAAATACACCCTCAGCAAATGGCAGCAATATTGGAAGGATCAGGTAGCCAATTGGTATGGTATGTTCCTGCACGAGAGCCAATATCTCGAGCCTGTGATGCGCGACATTGAGGCAATGCTCCAAAGCTCGCAGCGCAACGTCAGCGGCACGGCGATACTAAAGCTGATGCCCAAGCACTTCGAGACTGTGGGCGTCGAGTCGGCCAACGACCTTGTAAAGAACAAATTAGGCGAGTATGGCGAGATGCAGAAAGGCTGGACGGCCGAGGATGCAAAGGGGTTCATCAAAGTAACCTCGACCCCCCTGCGCGCTTACTATCTTAACCACCCCGACGAAAAAATATAAAAAATATGATAAAAGTAGGAATTATTGGAGGTGCCGGATACACGGCAGGCGAGCTTCTGCGCCTGCTCCTCATACACCCCGACGTTGAAATATGCTTTGTACACAGCGGCAGCAACGCCGGAAACAAAATAACCGACGTTCACTGCGGACTTTTAGGCGAGACTGAGCTGATGTTCACCGACGAGCTTCCCCTTGAGAGCATCGACCTGCTCTTCTTCTGCACGGCCCACGGCGACACACGCAAATTTATGGAGAGCCACCAGCTGCCCGACGAGCTGAAAATAATTGACCTGTCGATGGACTATCGCATAAAGGGACACGACCACGACTTTATCTACGGCCTGCCCGAGCTTAACCGCCGCGACACCTGCAAGAGACGTTACGTTGCCAACCCCGGATGCTTTGCCACCTGCATCGAGCTTGCCCTTCTGCCCCTTGCCAAGGAACATCTTCTAAAGGGCGACGTATCGGTAAATGCAATCACCGGAAGCACGGGTGCCGGCGTAAAGCCCTCGGCCACAACACATTTCAGCTGGCGCAACAACAATATAAGCATATACAAGCCATTCGAGCATCAGCATATTCCCGAGATTATGCAGTGCATCAAGCAGTTGCAGCCCGACTATAATGGCTCGATAGATTTTATCCCCTATCGCGGCGATTTTCCACGCGGAATATTCGCCACAGTGGTGGTAAAATGCAACGAGGAGATTGACAAGCTCTATCGCATCTACGAGAGCTACTATGAGCGCGACTCCTTTACCCACATTATCCCCACCCCGATAGACCTTAAGCAGGTTGTAAACACCAATAAGTGCCTCATTCACCTCGAAAAGCACGGCGACAAGCTGCTCATCACCTCGGTGATTGACAATCTTCTCAAGGGTGCCAGCGGACAGGCTGTGCACAATATGAACCTGCTCTTCGGCCTTGCCGAGACTGTGGGCCTGCAACTGAAGCCCTCGGCATTTTAACTACCCAAAAGCAAGAAAAAATGAAACTTTACGATGTATATCCCCTCTTCGACGTGAACATTGTGCGCGGAGGCGGCTGCAAAGTGTGGGACGCCAACGGCACCGAGTATCTCGACCTTTACGGCGGACACGCAGTAATATCAATAGGACACTGCCACCCGCGATACGTCGAGGCGGTAAGCCGTCAGGTGAGCACATTGGGCTTCTACTCGAATTCCGTTGTAAACACTCTGCAAACGAAGCTCGCCGAGACTTTGGGACAGATGAGCGGCTACGGCGATTATAGCGCCTTTTTCATAAACTCGGGCGCCGAGGCCAACGAAAATGCTCTGAAACTATCGTCGTTCCACAATGGCCGCACAAGAGTAATATCGTTTGCAAAGGCCTTCCACGGCCGCACATCGCTGGCCGTAGAGGTTACCGACAATGCAAAAATCATAGCCCCCATAAATGCCAACGGACACACCACCTATCTGCCGCTGAATGATATTCAGGCTGTTAGGGACGAGATTGCCAAAGGCGACGTTACCGCGGTTATTATCGAGGGCATACAAGGCGTGGGCGGTATCAGAATACCCGAGGTACAGTTCCTCAGAGAGCTTCAAGAGGTGTGCAACGCCACGGGAACGACGCTCATTCTCGACGAGATTCAGAGCGGATGCGGCCGCAGCGGAAAATTCTTTGCGCACCAGTGGGCCGGCATACGCCCCGACATTATCACGGTGGCAAAGGGCATCGGCAACGGGTTCCCCATCGGTTGCGTGCTCATAAGCCCCAAATTCACCCCGTGGGCGGGACAGCTGGGCACCACGTTCGGCGGCAATCATTTGGCGTGCGCTGCGGCGCAGGCTGTGCTCGACGTTATGCGCGACGAGAAACTCATCGACAATGCAAACACCGTCGGAGCCTATCTTATGCAGGAGCTATCGAAGATTGAGCGCATAAAAGAGGTGCGCGGCCGCGGGCTTATGATTGGAATGGAGTTTGACGAGCCGATAAAGGATATTCGACGCCGACTGCTGTTCGAGCAGTATGTGTTCACGGGTGTGAGTGGTGCGAATGTGATTCGTCTGCTGCCTCCCCTGACGCTCACTATGCAGCAGGCACAAGAGTTTATAGTAAGGCTGAAGAGAGTGCTCGCGTAATAGCCCCCGTAAGGCAATAGACAAAAGATGTTCGCTACTTTAATAGTTGCGAACATCTTTTGTCTATCTTCGAGCTTATGCCCGTAAGTTTTTTAAAAGGCTCGAGAGAGAGAGAGGATTAAAAATACTCTCGCGCCGGGTTTATCCTCTTAGGTTACAGCGCCTTAGGCTTGTAAATATCGTTCCACCACGAGGCATCGTCCTTAAGCCACTTTGCAAACCACGCAAAGATTGTATTCTGCCATTGGATGTATTTGCCATAATCGAGAATGTGGTGGTCTTGTCCATCGACAAGCACCATTGCTGTCTCGCGCCCCAAGAGTTTCAGGGCGGTGAACATCTGAATGCTCTCGCCCACGGGTACGTTTTTATCGACGTTGCCGTGGAGGAAGAGTATGGGAGTGTGTATCTTATCGGCGTTGTACAGAGGGCTGCGCTCGACGTAAAGCTCTTTGTGGCTCCACGGATAGCTGCGTGCCATACTGACCTCGCTGTACGAGTAGCCCCAATAGCCCTCGCCCCAATAGCTTGTGTGGTCGCTTATTCCGGCGTGTGATATTGCAGCTGCGAAAATGTCGGTCTTTGTTTGTAGATACTGCGTCATAAAACCGCCGTACGATGCGCCTATACAGCCTATCTTCTTGGCATCGACAAAGGGGTGATCGAGGCAGAAACGCTTTGTGCCCTCGATAATATCGTCGGCCGGACCCTCGCCTGCCGTATTTACGTGGCGCGAACCGAACTCCTGCCCGAATCCGCTGGCACCGCTGGGCTGAACGACATAGACAACGTATCCGAGTGCCGCATACAGATGGTGCGGATAGCGGCTCGAAAAGTAGCGTGCAGTGGGGCTGCATCCGCCATAGTAGTTAACCACCATAGGGTACTTGCGCGAGGCGTCGAAGCCTGGTGGCAGATAGTAGCGTCCGTATATTGTATCGCCGCGCGAGCTGAGGAAATTCCAGTCGATGCACTCGCCCAGCTTCACGTCTTTCAGTTTTTCGAGGGCTGTATCCTCTTTCAGTTGCTCGCGTCCCTTGCGGGTGTTAAAGGTATATAGGCGTTGAGGGTTCATCGCGCTCTGTCCATAGTAAGCCATCAGGGGAGCCGACGCTGCCACCGAGATACTGCTCACAATCTCCTCGCTTGCGGGCAGCTGCTCTATTTTTCCGTCGGCGGGCGTGAGGCGATAGAGGCTGACATAGTCGCGGTTCTCGGCCGTAAAATAGATGTTTCCGTCGTTGCTCCACACTGTCTGTTGCACGCTGGGGTTAAAATCCTTTGTTACGGGCCTTATTTCTTTGCTTGCAACGTTCATTATGAACATCTGATAGTCGAACATATTGGGGAATTTTCCCTCGGGGACGACGTTACCAATGCCTCCGAGCGCCTCGGGCGAACCTGTTATCAGTATCTCCCGTCCATCGGGCGAGAATTTTGCGCCACTGATGAATCCGTCATCCTCGACAAGCGGCAGCACCTGCATTGTGGCAAGATTCATAAGGTAGAGCGACGAGAGTGTCGTGGGACGCTCGCTCAATCGGCTTTTGCTTGTCATAAAAAGCAGATAACGACCATCGGCCGAGATATCCGCCGCCCACGAATTGTGGTAACCGAATGTAAGCGGCTGCATAATACCACCCGAGAGATTGTAACGGGCAATATATGAGCGGTTGCGCCATCCGGGCTGACGGTCGTCGGGCTCTATTACCTCGTAAATTTCGCGACGCTCGGCAGGGCCCGCTGCGCTGAGCGAATAGAGCAGAAAATCCTCGGTGGGCGCCACGCGGAAATATCCGTCGGGCAGAGTGCTCGCAAGCACCGTCTCGCGCGACGTTGCGGGGTCGATGCTCACAAGCTCGCGCCCCCCGACGGCACGACGGGTGCAGTAGTAACTGTTGCTCTTGGGCATCCACTGTATATAGTCGGCCGTGCTTGCAACCACTCGGCCTGTTGCAACCTCTTTTACCTTGTACACGACCGACGTCTCGCCACCCTTGTGTGTGGTGCGGTAGGAGACTATCATATATTTTCCGTTGGGCGATAGTGAGACGCCCGCGATTGATGTACCGTCAATAACGTCCGAGATTGAGAAATTGCGCTTGCCATCCTCGCGCAACGACACTGCCCCCGCCCTCTCGCAAGTGATACTGAGCAGAAGGGAATCGACACGCGCAGTGTCGGACAGATACTTAATCACCACCTTATTGGTCGAAGGTTCAAGAGTAATCTCACCCGCCGAGCGTTGCCGCCCGTTGATAAAGAGACGATAGTCGGCCAGTTTTTCGACTGTGAGCCCGATTTTTACATACTCATCGGCCTGAAGCACAAAAGAGAGCAGATGCAGCGCGCGCCCACCCTCATTGCCGGGCAGCTGCACCCCCTCGAGAGGCGTCCCCGCATCGACAAGGTCGAGCGCAAGAGGCGCATCAAGCACACTCTTAATGTCAAAGGTCTTTGAATTTACATCAACCGAATCTACCATATAAGGTACGCAAACGGGATAAGGCCCCGAGTAGATGAATTTCCTCACATCAATCGTGTCGGTTACGGCCGAAGCGGCAACAGCCCACAGAGCCATCGCCCCAAAAAGAATCTTTTTCATTTTTATAGATTTAATATTTTTGTAACTATTAAAGCACAAATGTAATAAATGCGACAGAGCCGACAAAGAAAGGCCGACAATAAAAAAATATTTTCTTTACATAAAGAGGCCGTCTGTCGCAATGCGCACGGACTATAAAAAGAATGCACGCAAATATTTATAATTATAAGAACAATATTTATCAACTGTCAAATTTTATGCCACTTTTTAGCTTTATTTAAATATTCTTAATTATATTCGCAAGTATTAAATCATCCACCGCAAAAGAGGATTATTCACACACAAATACAAAATATGAAAAAAACACTTCTGACAGGGCTTATGGCCCTTTGCTTTACCACCGGTTGGGGGCAGAGCAAGCTAATCAATCTGAGAGTGGAAGGACGATTCGATGCTCAGCGTGAATGTGTCGATGGCACCGAAATTGAAGACAACAGCGGCTTCAAAGGAAAATTCCTAAACATAAGGATGGACGGCGAAATTGGGCACGGGTTCAGCTACTCGTGGCGTCAGCGTCTGAACAAGGCGCACAGCGACCAAAGTTATTTTGACGCTACCGATTGGCTGAAACTAACCTACACAACAGGCAACTGGAGTTTCTCGGGCGGTAAGCAGGTAGTGGGAATTGGTGGATACGAGTACGACCGTGCCCCCATAGACACCTACAACTACTCGGAATATTGCAGCAACATTGCCTGCTATCAGATTGGTGTGAGCGCAGGATATACCACCGACAACGGCAAGGATTATATTATGGTGCAAAGTACACAGAGCCCGTTCCGCGCAAATGCAAGTAATATGTACGCCTACAATCTTATGTGGTGCGGCTCGCACGGATGGCTGAGTACTCTTTACTCACTGAATATGATTGAGTATATGCCCGGAAAATTCATCAGCTACATTGCTCTTGGAAACAAATTCAGTGTGGGCGACTTTTCTTTGGAGCTCGACATAATGAACCGCGCTACCGACAGCCACACATTCATCGGCAAGGATATGTCTGTTATTGGCGAGCTTTCGTGGACTCCCAGCGAGCAGTGGCGCATCTTTGGCAAGGCCTCGTACGACGTTAATAATACCGCCTCTGATGCCGACTACTGCGTACTCTCGGGCACCGAAATTACCCGCGTGGGTGCCGGCCTCGAGTTTTTCCCCATAAAGAATTCAAAGGATGTTCGTCTTCATTTTAACGGACACTACACATTCGGAAATAACGGTAACCCGGCAGGCGCACTAATCGACAAGCAGTCAATGGTTGACGTAGGTATCACGTGGAGAATTAAAGTCCTTTAAACGATTATAACTATGAAAAGAGCAATAAGAAAAGCGCGCAAGGCGCTTCCCCCCGGAATTTTGTGTTTGATAATTGTGATTGCCCTGTTTGCAGGCATTGCCTCGAAGATGGGCACCCCCAATATGCTGAACACAATTATGAACACGGCGCACGACCTTCTGCTTAACACTGTTTTTTACCTTATGGCAATATGCGTAATTACGGGGGCGATAGGCCGTTTGTTCGTCGAGTTTGGTGTCGTGAAACTGCTCGAAAAAATTCTGCGCCCGCTTATGAAGCCTATCTTCAATCTGCCGGGCGTAGCATCGCTGGGTGCCGTGCTCACGTTCCTCTCGGACAACCCCGCGATAATCTCACTTGCGCAGGACAAGCGTTTCAGCAGCTACTTTAAGAAATATCAGTTTATCTCGCTCACCAACTTCGGTACAGCCTTTGGAATGGGCCTTTTGGTGATTGTCTTTATGGTGGGACAGGGTTACTATGCAGCACCGTTCATCGGACTTATAGGTGCTGTCATTGGTTGCCTTGTATCGACACGACTGATGCAGCGCTTCATCATAAAGTCGTACCCGAAATTCAAGGAGCAAGATGCGTGCGAGGAGGAGCTGACCGACGTAGCCGAGGAGGAGCAAAAGTATAATCCGCTGTTCCAAAGAATCCTCGACTCGCTGCTCGACGGTGGTCGTACGGGAGTGGATGTAGGCCTTGCCATTATCCCCGGCGTGCTCATCATCTCGACGCTGGTGATGATTCTCACATTCGGCCCATCGAAAGAGACCGGCGAATTTACCGGTGCCGCCTACGAGGGTATTGAGTTTCTGCCGTGGATTGGTGCGAAATGCAGCATCGTCTTTGAGTGGTTGTTCGGCTTTACCGACCCGCATCTGATTGCCTTCCCAATCACTGCGCTCGGTGCCGTTGGAGCAGCCCTTGGCCTTGTACCAAACTTTATCGCCGAGGGTTGGGTTGACGGCAATGCAATTGCGGTGTTTACTGCCATTGGAATGTGCTGGAGCGGATATTTGAGCACTCATACAGCTATGCTCGACACATTAGGCTATCGTTGGCTCACCTCAAAAGCAATTCTTGCACACACGATAGGCGGCCTTGTGGCGGCTATCGTTGCTCACTGGATTTATTTCCTTTACAGTTTGATATAAAAAAATATTTTAGTCTGCGCGGTGCATCGGTGGCAATAGGCTACGGTGCACCGCTTGTTTTAATCGTTAAAATATAATAAAAAAGAGGAAGCTGATGTTACCAACGAGCCTCGGCGTGCGTCATAATAGTGTAGTTGTGAAACTACTCGCGGTGTAAAAAAGAAACGCGGCAGGAAGCATCGGTCAACTGCACGGTAGTTTTTTTCTTACAAATAGGTTTTAGTTAAAAAAATAAAAGAGTGTACTCGTTTTCTTTAAATGGTACACTCTTTTTGTATTATTAAATGTGGAGAAGGCTTTTATGATAGCTCTAACGATAGCTCGGCGTGCAGTTTGTTAAGCAGTGGATTCTTTTTTCTTAGAATCTCAAACTGTTTTGTGCGGTCATAGACGTGTCGCTCGACAACAACCTTATTTACGTCGATATTCATTCTGAGGAGTACTCCACCAAGCTCGGACGACATTCCTGCGCATATTCTCTTGGCCTCGTTCTCGAACATTTCGGCCACAAGCTGATTATCGACCGATATTCCGAATGTGGAACTATCCTTGAGGGCGGGCACGATGATTTTCATTCTATCGGAGAGGGCACGCTCGTTCTCGGGCAGTGTCATTGCAAAGGCCATCCACGCGCGGGCAAGCTCGTCGTTTGTCAGCCTCTTGATGCTGCTTGTTTCGGTGGTGCGGGATGTGGCCGACGCTGTCGGAGCGCTGCTCGGGGGCTGCTGCGGGGCCGTAGTTTTTTGTGCCATCGTCGAGCTGAACATTCTGCCGAGGCTCATTCCCGACGGTGCCTGACGCAGACTCTCGGGACGGCCTTGCCTGATAGGCTGTTGAGCAGGCGTCTGCTGTTGGGCGGGCGTATGCTGTTGAGCGGAAGCCTGCTGTTGAGCGGGCGTATGCTGTTGAGCGGGCGTCTGCTGTTGGGCGGGCGTCTGCTGCTGAACGGGCGTATGCTGTTGAGCGGGCGCCTGCTGTTGAGCGGGGATTATTTGTTGTGCGTTGCTGCTATCTTGCAACTTGTTGAATATGGGTTTTAACTGCTTGGGGCTACGCCCCGCAGCATCGTCGCTATCGTCGCTTACGAGCTGTGTGAGTTGTATAATTGTAAGCTCGACCAACAGACGTTTATTGCGGCTTGCGCGGTAGTTCAGGCTGCAATCGTTGCACAGTTTCAGCGCTGCGATGAGCATACGGGGATTACACAGACGCGCCTGAGCGGCATATTTCTGTCCGAGCTCGGCGTCGCCCTCGAACAGAGGCATCGTAACGGTGTCCGAGGCCACAAGAAGGTCGCGGAAATGCGACGCTGCCCCCTCGATAAAGATATTCCCCTCGAAGCCTCGCGAGAGCACCGTGTTGAACATCAGTAGCGCCTGCGCCGTCTGTGCGGTAAGCATATATTCGGTAAAGCGGAAATAATACTCGTAGTCGAGCACATTGAGGCTCTCGATGACTTTGCCGTATGTAAGGTCGCCCTGTGTGAAGCTCGCCATCTGGTCGAACAACGAGAGTGCGTCGCGCATACAACCATCCGACTTTTGGGCAATTATGCGCAAGGCCGAGTGCTCGCAGTTGATGCCCTCTTTTGCTGCAATGCCCTGAAGATGAGCAATAATATCGGCTACCTCGATGCGGCTAAAATCGTATATCTGACAGCGCGACAGGATGGTGGGCAGTACCTTGTGTTTCTCGGTGGTGGCCAATATGAAAATTGCGTGAGCCGGAGGTTCCTCGAGGGTTTTGAGAAAGGCGTTGAAGGCGGCGAGCGTCAGCATATGAACCTCATCAATTATATACACCTTGTAGCGGCCTGTCTGTGGCGGTATGCGCACCTGTTCGTTGAGCGAGCGTATGTCATCGACCGAGTTATTGCTTGCCGCGTCAAGCTCGTAGATTGAGAATGAGCGCTGCTCGTTGAACGAGCGGCACGACTCGCAGCTGTTGCAAGGCTCGCCATCGGGGGTGGGATTCTGACAATTTATCGTCTTTGCAAAGATACGCGCGCAGGTGGTCTTTCCCACTCCGCGCGGCCCGCAGAAGAGGAACGCGTGGGCGAGTTTGCCACTCTGTATGGCATTCTTCAGTGTCGTGGTAAGGGCCTTTTGTGCCACCACCGAATCGAATGTGTCGGGACGATATTTACGCGCCGATACTATATAATTATTCATAATTTTTACTCTGTTATCTATTCATCTGCTAATATACAAACAAACGAGTGAAATAAGCAAAGTTTACTTTGACATTTTGCAGCGAGTGCAGTGCATATTCGCGGTTTACCGCAAATATACAAACAAACGAGTGAATTTACACCGAGATTAACATTTTTTTTACACAGCAGCCTCATCGGCCCTATGGAGCCGACAATAGACAAAGCTCGTAAACGCATAGAGCAAAAGTCCCGATGCAAGCCCCGCAAAGGCATCCACAAGATAGTGAGCCTTAATATACACCGTTGCGCAGCACAGCAACACATAGAAGGGGAACATCACCGACGCAAGCCCCCGCTTGGCTCGCAGGGCCAACAGCATAAGAATTGTCGAGACACCAATGTGCGAGCTTGGAAAAGCAGCCGTGGGACGCTCGCCCGAGGCCTGTGCGGCATTCACCAGCGAGGTAAAAAACCCGCCCTTGTCGGCCTGAGGAATTGTAATCTCGGGGTTAAGATTAAAATAATCGCCAATCTCGGGATAAGGGCCGACAGCAGCCACCCCCTCGCCAATAACGGGGAAATAGAATTGCGGCCCCGCCACAGGCACGAATATATATATAAGGTAATAAATATAGAACGAGGCGATGATAATGAACGTACAGCGCTCGGCCTCGGCGGGACGCTTGAAAAGATACCACAGGGTAACGGCCGCAATCATCGGATAGTACGACCAATAGCCCAGATTAAACGCCTCGCGCCACCAAAAGCCGCTGCACAGCTGCTCGAAGAGCATCGACGGCTGGCAGCCGAAGATTGCAAGCTCGTGCGCTGCGAAAAAGTGGTCGAGATTGGGGAATATGCGGTTGAACTCGAACGTATCGGGGTACCAATAGGAGAGCAGAGCCATCTGCCCCACTATGCGCACAATGCGCATCGCCCTCGACGGGAATCGCGTGTAGGCGTATATTATGACAAACGTGCCGCACAGAATTGCGAAGCGTCCCAACAGCATAGACTGTGCATCGTGCAGACGCTCAAAAAATATTATAATCAGGATTGTGGTTACAAGATTGTACAGGAGGTTCAATTTCTCAACTGCCAGAAAATTATATGTAACCGGTTCGCGCTCAAGGAGTTTCATAGCCACTTATTCTGTTTATACCATTTAATAGTCTCGGCCGTGCCGCGCTCAAGGTCGTAGTCGATGCTAAAGCCCAGCTCCTTGTGCAACGCTGTTGTGTCGCACAGCCAATTTCGTTGTTTCATTATTTTGTATTTGTCGCTGTTGAGTGTCGAGGGCCTGCCCACAAGGCGCGCACCCCACTCGGCACACGCCGATATTACCCTCAATACCCATAGAGGCGCTTTTATGTGCAGCACCCCCCTGACACCCATCTCGCGCTGAATATAGTCGCTGAATGCACGGCTGCAATATCCGCGAGGCTCGCTCACAAAATAGCTGCGCTCCACAACCCCCTTCTCAACGGCAAGATAAATAGCCTTTACAAGGTCTTTTACATAGATAAACGTAATTGTCTGAGGCTTATAGCCCACCGAAAAATCAATATGCTGCTTTATACTTAGGGCCATCTGATAATAGTCGCGCTCGCGCGGGCCATAGACCCCCGTCGGACGCATTATCACGTAAGGAAAATTGGGCACACTGCGCAGAAACTCCTCGGCAAGCAGTTTACTCAGGCCGTAGGCTGTGTTGGGGCGCGGCGTGTCGCTCTCGAGAATGGGAGCGTATGGCTGCTGCTCGCGCACAGGGCCAAAGACACTGAGCGAACTCAGATATATAAACTGTCGAGGCACGATATTAAGCCCCACAAGTACCTCGACAAAATTCCTTGTTCCGTCGGTATTTATGCGCTTAAAATCATCCTTATCGAGACATTTTGTGGCACCGGCAGCGTGTATTATGCAGTCCCAGCTGCCGTGCACCGATGCAAATTCCGAAATTTGCCGCTCCAGAATGTCGCGCCTGCCAAAATTAAGCTCAATAAAATTTATACGGCCATCGGCAAGATATCTACGGCTGCTCGAAGGGCGCACCGCAGCCCACACCTCGTAGCCAAGTTCTAATCCGCGCTCCACAATAAAACTGCCTATGAATCCGCTGGCACCCGTTACTAAAATCCTCATTCTTACTCTGTATTTTTTTGGCTTTTTCTATATTTTGCAGCGAAGTTACTCTTTTTTTAAAAAAATTATCATCAAAATTGTGAGAAAACTTGTTATCTAAACACTATATTTGTGTATCACATTTAAAACTTTAATATTATGTTTGAAAAAGATGTTCAGTTATTAGTACGCAAGGCCGATGGTTGCGTAACAAAATTACCCTATTGGATGAATGTAGTCTCACTAAAGAACAGAGCAGTCCTGCCCGTTATGTTTGAGAAGAATTACCCTGTGGTGTTTATAGTTTCACGCATTGATGCCGAGGGCGCCCACACACTGCTCAGTTGCGTATCGACAAGCGACATTATCGCGGCGCTTCCACAATTCATCGAGAATATTGATGACATTGACGAGTGCTGCCTATCGTACTATTTCGAGCCATCTGCCGAGGCCCGCAAAATAGTTGTCGAGGACATTTGCAAGGAGTTTGACGTTCCCTGCCACACTCTCTGAGGTATTGCAAAGTAAAAAGGTTCCCGGGAACCTGCTTTTACCAAACACAGAAAGAGAGCCGACGCCGAAAAGAAGAAATATTCGCGAATTTCTTCTATTAAGCGGTAGTAACAGAATAGGAAGCAAGTTCACACCAACGACACTCAAAGATTTATTTTTCTACCACAATAATAAGACACATCTTTTTTTTAAAAGCAAAAACGTGTTTTCTCAAAAGCAATTATTTAAACACACCTTACAATTTTCCCACAAAGCCACCAAATAGGATACAGCCTTTAAGTTTAAAACGAGCTGTTTATATTTACCGACAGATTTATCCCCTACTTTATTATACACACCCGCATCAAAATATAAACAGCATACACAATTTACATACTACTAAACAACAGAAAACCTACTGCTCCAATTTAATATCTGCATTTTAAAAAACTCTTAAGTACGGTATTAAAAAAAATACTACTTTTGCATCAAAAGTCAACGAATATGAAACCAATGATAAAATATAGGGGCGGGAAATCAAAAGAAATTAACAATATAATGCCGCATATTCCTCGATTCACAGGACGATATATTGAGCCATTCTTTGGAGGAGGAGCTCTATTCTTTTTTTTAGAGCCAAGAGAAGCTATTATCAACGATATAAATTCAAAATTGATAGAATTTTATCGCGGTGTACGCGACAACTATATTGAATTAAGAAGAGAATTAGACGAGATAGAAAAAATATATACAAATAACAGGAAAGAATTTGAAAGCATAAAGACCTTGTCCCCCAACGAACGAGTAGAAGACAAGAACGAATCACTATATTACCATTTACGGGCAATGTTCAATAACATTGAGGATAAACAATATTCCGAGGCCTTATTGTATTACTATATAAATAAAACCTCATATTCAGGTATGATACGTTACAATGCACGAGGAGAGTTTAACGTCCCATTTGGTCGCTACAAGAGCCTCAACACAAATTCCGTAACCTTATCACACAGCCAATTATTAAAACGCGCAGAAATACACAACACCGATTACAGCAATATCTTCAATTTATGCAAGATTGATGATTTTATATTCCTCGACCCACCATACGATTGCATTTTTTCAGATTATGGAAATAAAGAATACGAAGATGGATTCAACGAAGATAGTCATAAACGATTAGCGAATGATTTTTTAAATTTACCTTGTAAAACGCTAATGGTAATAGGAAAAACGCTTTTAACAGAATCTTTATACAGGGGATACATCATCGACGAGTATGACAAAAACTACGCCGTAAACATTCGCAATAGGTTTAAATCGACAGCAAAACATATAATTGTCGCAAATTACAGAAAGCGGTGGGACGATGCACACTCATTTCACTCAACATACAGATACAACAACGAACCCGAGACAAATCAATTAAGACTATTTGAAGCGACACAACCCTATGGCACGGATAGATAGTAAATTATTATTCCTGACAACATCTCCACGAACACCCGAGAAGATGATTCCCGAGATTGAGTTGTTAATAGAATATTACAACAACAAAATTTGGAACACCGAAACTCAATGTGATTTTATGAACACATTGAGCAAAGAGCATTATTTCAACGGAAAAGGCGAGAAAGACCCGGCATTCAGCGCAAGAGACAGAATAAATCGCGCACCAAAGTCATTGGGATTTATTACTTTATCACCCACTATATCATTAACACCGGCAGGAAATGCGCTTCTTAACTCAAAAAGAAAAGAAGAAATATTCCTGCGTCAAATGTTAAAATTTCAGTTACCCTCTCCCTACCATAAGCCAACACAAAAGGCCGCCAAATTCTGCATAAAGCCATATTTAGAGATGCTTCGTCTGGTTCGTACAATGAGCACTCTTAAATTTGATGAATTACAAATATTTGGTATGCAATTAACCGATTGGCACAACTTTGATAATATCATCAAAAAGATAGAAGTCTTTCGTTCGGCAAAAGCATTAAACAAATTAAATTACCGCAGATTCAAGACGGAATATCTTCATCAAGAGCTAAAAGCCATCTATGCAGAACGTATCGCAAGCGGTAAGATTAAGACAAGAGAAAGTAACGAACAATCCTTAGAAAAATTCCTTAAGACACAATCAAGCAATCTTAGAGACTATGCTGACGCTTGTTTCAGATATTTGCGAGCAACGGGCTTAGTAAATGTTTCCCATATAGGAAAATCTTTAAGTATTATTCCCGAACGCATCCCCGACGTTGATTACATATTAGATACAATCGACCGCAATCCTTGTTTTGTAGATGACGAGGATAGCTATATTAAGTATCTTGGAGCCTCTGAATGTCCTCAACTTTTGACAGACAACCGACAAGCAATTATAGAAAGGTTAAATACCGAGTTTCAAAATGTAGGAACTGAGACAAATAGTAGCACAGAGAATTTAAAAGACTTATTATTTGAACTCATCGAGAATCGCAAGGAATCAAGAATAAAAAAGCAAATAAAAGACATAAAGGATTATAAATTATATGACGATATTCAAAATACGTTTAAGTTAATAGAAAAAAACGAGCTATACGACGCCCCTTTAATGTTTGAATGGAACACTTGGAGAGCTATGACTATGATTGACGGTGGGAACATTAAAGCCAATCTCAATTTTGATGATTTTGGCAATCCACTCTCTACCGCTCAAGGAAATATGGCCGACATTCTTTGTGATTACGGCGACTACATTGTATCGGTAGAGGTTACTTTGGCCACCGGACAGAAACAATATGATATGGAAGGCGAGCCCGTAAGCCGTCATCTTGGCAAAATTAAAAAAGATAGCGGCAAGCCTTGTTATTGTCTTTTTATCGCTCCTACAATAAACGAATCCTGCATTGCACATTTTTACACACTCCACAATTTAAACATTACATATTATGGCGGAAAATCTACCATAATACCACTCCCACTGCATCTTTTCCAGAAAATGTTAGAAGATAGTTATAAGGCCGATTACACCCCTTCCTCGAAACAAATGCGCAACTTCTTCGAATTCTCAAACGAATTGATAAAAAGCTGTAATAATGAATCCGAATGGTACGAGGGAATTAAAAACAGAGCCCGCAATTGGTTAAATATACATCAATAACCCCTCGCGCACCCGTTTTTTCACATTGTTTAAATGTTTCGTCCACATTTTTGACACAATTAAATTTGTGTTCATTTTTTTTATTACTATTTTAGCGACAACATTAAAACAACAAGGCTATGGCAAAGAAAGGTGGAAAAGCAAGCAGACGTATGAACAAACGTCAGTTGGTCGAGATGGTTGTGGAATTATTCAACCGCCACAACGATGAGCAGTTGAGCACAAAGGAGATTTTCAAAGAGCTGGGGCTGACATCAATGTCGGCGCGCACAATGTGTGTATCCATCCTCGATGATATGGTCTTTGACGGCTATCTCATCGAGCCCCTCTTTCGCAAATATCAATTGGCCAACAGAGGCTCGGTGCTGTGCGGAACATTCAAGCGCAGCAACGAGGGATACAACATTGTTACGCCCGAGGATGGCGGCGAGCCTGTCATAATAACGGAGCGCAACTCAATGCACGCACTCACCGACGATTATGTGCGCGTAACGCTCTTTGCCAAGAGACGCGGGCGCGGCCCCGAGGGCGAGGTAGTCGAGATTATCCGCCGCAAGCACGACTCGTTCGTCGGCGTGCTCAAGGTCGAAAAGCACTATGCGCTGCTGCTCACCGAAAGCCGCATTATGCCCAACGACATTTTTATTCCCAAAGAGCACCTTAAGGGTGGAAAATCGGGCGATAAAGCCGTCGTTAAACTACTCGATTGGCCATTGGAGAGCCGCAACCCCATCGGGAAAGTGGTCGATATTCTCGGTAAAAACGGCGAAAATGACGCCGAGATGAATGCCATCCTTGCCGAGTACGGCCTGCCCTATGTCTATCCCGCAGCGGTGGAAGAGGCAGCCAACCATCTGCCAGCAGAAATCACCGCCGACGAAATTGCCCGCCGCGAGGATTTTCGCCCGGTTACCACATTCACCATCGACCCCGTCGATGCCAAAGACTTTGACGACGCCATCTCGATACGCAAAATATCGGACAAACTATGGGAGGTTGGCGTACACATTGCCGACGTCTCGCACTACGTTACCGAAGGCAGCACAATAGACAAGGAGGCATTCAAGCGCGCAACCTCTATCTATTTGGTTGACCGCACAATTCCTATGCTGCCCGAGCGACTATGCAATTTCCTATGCTCGCTGCGCCCGAACGAAGAAAAGCTCACCTACTCGGTGATATTCACAATGAGCGACAGCGCCGAGGTAAAGAATTTTCGCATAGTACGCGCCATCATCAACAGCAACCGACGCTTCAGTTACGAAGAAGTACAGGATATTCTCACAAAGGGCGAGGGCGATTATGCCGCCGAGCTTATGACGCTCAACAAGATGGCACAAGCGATGCGCACCAAGCGCTTCGCAGCCGGAGCGATTGATTTTCAACAGGCCGAGGTTCACTTCCGCCTCGACGAAACGGGCAAGCCCGTATCGGCATATTTCAGCGAGAGCAACGAGTCGCATCAACTCATCGAGGAGTTTATGCTTCTGGCCAACCGTACGGTAGCCGAGACCATAGGCCGAAAGACCGCAAAGAACCAACCAAAGACGTTCGTCTATCGAGTACACGACACCCCCGACCCCGAGAAACTGACCGTGCTTGCACGCTTCGTCGCAAAATTGGGCTACAAGATGAAAAGTTCCTCGGGACGCACCACCTCGCCTGCGGCACTCAACAACCTTTTGGGCGAAATTAAAGGCACAAAAGAGCAGAATGTAATTGAGCAAATATCACTGCGCACAATGCAAAAAGCAAAATACTCCACCGAGAATATCGGGCACTACGGCCTCGCTTTTAAATATTACACACATTTCACCTCGCCCATACGCCGCTACCCCGACCTTCTTGTGCACCGTCTGCTCACACGCTACCTTGTGCAGAACAGCCGTTCGGCAAGCCAAGCAAAATACGAGGACTTCTGCGAGCACTGCTCGGCACAAGAGCAGGTGGCCGCAAATGCCGAGCGCGCCAGCATAAAATACAAACAGGTAGAGTTTATGAGCGAGCACATTGGCGAGGAATACGATGCAGTCATAAGCGGCGTTACCGAGTGGGGAATTTATGCCGAGATTAACGAGAATAAGTGCGAGGGAATGATACCCCTGCGCACACTTCAGGACGATTATTACGAATTTGACGACGCCAACTACTGCCTTGTGGGGCGTCGCACACACCGCAAATATATGATAGGCGACGCAGTGCGCATACGCATCGTGCGCGCCAATCTTGACCGCAAACAGCTCGACTACGAGCTTGTCTGAGCCCGAGGCATTTCAGATTCTCTTCAGAATCGGAGGCTAATATTGCAGTCTAAAAAAGATAAAAAAACAGATTCAATGAAACTGCTGATAATAGAGGACGACGACTCGCTGCGCGAAATTATGCTGCGAGCCCTGCGCGGCGAGGGATACGTAGTGGAAACGGCATCCACCTTCCGCGAGGCCGAGGATAAGATTGCAGGATACAACTACGAATGCATAATGCTCGACATCACACTGCCCGACGGCAACGGCCTTACACTGCTCAGACACATAAAAAGCCTGGGCAAGAGCGACCGCGTGATAATAATCTCGGCACGCGACTCAATTGATGACAAGGTCGAAGGCCTCGAGCTTGGGGCCGACGACTATCTTGCAAAGCCCTTTTATATGGCCGAGCTTCAGGCGCGCATACGCAGCGTGCTGCGCCGCGGGTCGGCCGCGGTAGAGAGCACGATGAAGGCCGGGAACATCAGCCTCGACGTATCGGGGCGCAGAGTGGCGGTCGACGACAAGCCCCTCACACTGCTTAAGAAAGAGTTTGACATTCTGCTCTATTTTCTGCAACGTCCCAACCACATTATCGACAAGGCAGCGCTTGCCGAGGCAGTGTGGGGCGACCACATTGACGCTGCCGACAATTTCGGATTCGTCTATGCACAGGTGAAAAACCTAAGGAAAAAGCTCTCCGAGGCCGGCGCCACCGTAAACATCAAGGCCGTCTATGGATTCGGCTACAAACTCTCGGACGAGGCCGATTAACCACCATAAACCACAAGAGATACGATGAAACTCATCTACCATATTACGCTGCGTCTGGCGCTGGTGCTTCTGCCCGTGATTGCATTGTGGGCGGTAGTATTTTATTACACTATGGTAGGCGAGATAAACGACGAATCGGACGACAGCCTTGTCGAGTATGCCGAGATTGTCATACGCCGTCATTTGGCAGGCGAGCCTCTGCCCGCGCTCAACAACGGCTCGAACAACAGCTACACAATTGTACCGCTGCCACAGGGCGAGAGGGTAGAGCCCTATATGACCTTTCACGACGAGATGGTCTATATTCCCGAACAGCGCGACACCGAGCCCGCCCGCGTGCTGACAACCGTATATATGGACGACGACGAGCGTATGTACCGCCTCACCGTTGCAATGCCCACATTCGAGCGCGACGACCTTCTGAGTGCAATCTTCTGGCACACGCTCGTGCTCTATATTCTGCTGCTGATAACAATCATCGTAGCAACCACACTCATTGTCTATCGCAGTATGCGGCCACTATACACCCTTTTAAAGTGGCTCGACAGATACACCCCGGGGCGCCGACCCGAACGACTACCCCACTCAAAAATCATAGAATTTGACAAGCTGAACCACTCGGCACAGACGACCATTGACCGCACCGAGGAGCATTTCGAGCAGCAGAAACTATTCATCGGTAACGCCTCGCACGAGCTTCAGACACCGCTGGCCGTCATTGGCAACCGCATAGAGTGGCTCGTCAACAACACCCCGCTGAACGAGGAGCAGTATGCCGAACTTGCCAAGATTCAACGCTCGCTCACACGCTTGGTGCGCCTGAACAGGACACTGCTGCTACTGACAAAAATAGACAACGGACAGATTCCCGAATGCTCGGACGTTAATATCGCAGCAATTCTGCGCGACGAGACCGAGACCTACCGCGAGATATACTCGCACCGCGCAATCACGTGCACAAGCAGTCTCGCTGACAGGCGCATTGTAAGAATGAACGAGTCGCTGGCAAACACTCTTGTAACAAACCTTCTAAAGAACGCCTTTGTCCACTCGGCCGACGGCGCGCGCATAAACGTCGCACTCACAAAGAGCGAGATTATCGTCAGCAACGACGGCGACGAGCCTCTCGACAGCACACAAATTTTCGAGCGCTTCTATCACAGCGGGAAGAGCGGCTCGACAGGCTTGGGCCTTCCGCTGGTCAATTCAATATGCCGCTACTATGGATTCGGCGTATCGTACCGTTTCGACAAGGGGCAGCATCATTTTGTCATTACCCTCGTATAAAGAACATATAAAAGAGGTAAGAGCACAACCGCCAACAGAAGAAAAAGCCGCCACCGAAGAAAAAAATCCATTTTTTTCGAAAATTTCCTGTTTTTTCAATTTCTTTTCAGAATCGCATATAATATTTGCACTGTAAATGGTGCAGGAAGCGACAACCATCCGATGCGCGCAACAACATTTATGAGGATGATTTTACATTCGTTACACCACACCATCGAACAAGCCCCGCAAAGAGCTTGTTTAAATAACGGAATAACTAACAAAGAAAAAAACAGAAAATTATGAAAAAGCTATTTTTATTGACACTCGCAATCTTCACACTCAGTATCGCAACAGCCAAGGCCGACAACGACCGAGTAATAACAAAGGACAAACTACCCGCATCGTCGCAAACATTTATATCCAATTACTTCTCGAAACTGAAAATATCCTATGTAAAAGAAGAGCGCGACCTATTCGACAAGAATTTCGAGGTAGTATTTACCGACGGCACAAAGCTCGAGTTTCTGCGCAACGGCAATTGGAAAGAGGTTGACTGCCGCTACTCCGAGGTTCCCGCCGACATTGTCCCCCTGCAAATAAGAAACTACGTAAAAGAGCACTACGAGGGCGAAAAAATCCTGCAAATTGACCGCGACCGCAACGACTACGAGGTCAGACTATCGAACCGCTTAGAGCTTACCTTCGACAAAAATTTTAATATCATCGACATTGACGACTAATTACCACATCCCCAATTTCCCTAAACAACAAAGAACATACGTTTCCCCCCAAGAACAACTAAACAACTAAACAACTAAACAACTAAACAACTAAACAACTAAACCCCAATTTACCATAAACTAAAAACGAGACAATTATGAAAAAACTATTTTCTATCATTCTGTTTGCGCTGACAGCAGGGCTCTTTACAGCCTGCGACAATGATGACGATAAGAAAGTAGCCGTCAACGAGGCTGTAAAGTCGTTCATTGAGCAAAAGTACAACGGCGCCACCATACGCGGCGCGGAATACGACCGCGACGGCCTCCTCGAAGTTGAGTTTCTTCACGACAGCCACATAAAAGACGCCTATTTTAACTCGGCAAACAAATGGCTATATACAGAATGGGACGTTGCCATCGCCTCGCTGCCGCAAGCCGTTACCGAGGCTGTGTCAAAGGCCTACCCCGATTTTCGCATCGACGATTCCGATTTTGTCGAGACCGAGAATAACAGCTACTACGAGATTGAGATTGACAAAGGCGGCATTGAGCAGTGGATTTTTGTAACCCCCGATGGAGTAATTGTCAGCAACGGAAGCGAAGGAGCAGCGCCCGCCCTGAGCCCGGCAGTAAAGAGTTTTATAGAGCAGAATTACCCCGGGGGCACAATCCTCTCGGCCGAGTACGACAAAGAGAATCTTCTCGAGGTGGAAATTAAACACGAGAATATCCTGAAAGAGCTCTATTTCGACAACAACGAGGCGTGGGTATATACAAAATGGGACGTTGCAGTGGCCTCGCTGCCACAAGCTGTAACCGCCGCCGTTGCACAGGCCCACCCCGACTACAAAATAGACGATGCCGACTACATTTTAACCCCCGAGGCCGTCTTTTTCAAAATTGAGGTCGAGAAAGGCAATTTCGAGAACAGATTATATGTAACCCCCGAGGGCACAATCTTAAATTAACCCTTAGTCTCCTACCCCCACGAGAAAAAGAGAACAAAAATCCTCTGCCGCAGTAATTGCGGCAGAGGATTTTTTTGCACCATCGAGCCACACAAAAAGATTGCATCGAGCCGTTTTTTATGGCACTTATCGGGCACGCGAATGCTTTCTTATTATTTTTTCTTGATTATTTTTTCCGTTTGTATTATCTTCGCATTTAAATTACTATGCACCATAAATAATAAATTATGGCTAAAGATAACAAGACTACACTTTTAAACAACATAAACACCCCCGCCGACCTAAGGAAGCTGAGCATCGAGCAGCTGCCACAAGTGTGCCGTGAGCTTCGAGAATTCATCATAGAATCGCTCTCGCAGAACCCCGGACACTTTGCCTCGAGCCTCGGCACGGTGGAACTTGTGGTGGCCCTGCACTACGTATTCAAGACACCCGACGACAAACTCGTGTGGGACGTCGGGCACCAAGCATACGCCCATAAGATACTCACCGGACGCCGCGACCGTTTCCACACCAACCGTAAATTTGGCGGAATTAAGCCCTTTCCCTCGCCCGAAGAGAGTGAGTATGACGCATTTGTGGCCGGACACGCCTCAAATTCAATATCGGCAGCACTCGGACTATCGGTGGCCGCCACTATGCAGAAGCGCGACGAGCGAGTAGTGGCCATAATAGGCGACGGAGCAATGAGCGGAGGACTGGCCTTCGAGGGTCTGAACAACGTATCCTCAATGCCCAACAATCTGCTCATAATACTGAACGACAATAATATGTCCATCGACAAGAGCGTGGGCGGAATGAGCCAGCTGCTCATCTCGATGCACTCGTCAAAGTTATACAACAAGATAAGATACGCCATTGCCCGAGGGCTGAAAAACATCGGCCTTCTGAACCGCGAGAGAGCCAAAAGCCTCACACGATTCAACAACGGCCTGAAGGCTATGCTCTTCAGACAGAACAATATATTCGAGGGAATGTGCACACGCTATTTCGGCCCCATAGACGGACACGACGTGCGCGAGCTTGTGCGGATGCTACGTCTGGTAAAAGATATGCAGGGTCCCAAAATGCTACACATACACACCGTAAAGGGCAAGGGCTACAAGCCCGCCGAGCAGAATGCCACCGTGTGGCATCAGCCGGGAATATTCGATGCCGAGACAGGCGAGAGAATTGTGAGCAACGGAGGCTCGCCCCGCTTCCAAGATGTCTTTGGCGAGACACTTTTGGAGCTTGCCCGTGAGAATGAAAAAATAGTGGGAATAACGCCCGCAATGCCCTCGGGCTGCTCGATGAATATCTTGGGACGCGAAATGCCCGAGCGCTTCTTCGACGTCGGCATTGCCGAGGGGCACGCCGTAACATTCTCGGCAGGCCTTGCACAAGGCGGCGCAGTACCCTTCTGCAACATATATTCATCGTTTATGCAACGCGGATACGACAACCTTATACACGACGCAGCACTCCAGCGTGCCAATATGGTACTGTGCCTCGACCGCGCAGGCATTGTGGGCGAGGATGGCCCCACACACCACGGCGCATTCGACATTGCCTATCTGCGTCCCATTCCCAATCTGACGATAGCATCACCCTACGACGAGTGCGAGCTTCGCCGCCTTATGTACACGGCACAGCTGCCCGACAAGGGAACATTCGTTATACGCTATCCGCGCGGCAAAGGCTGCCTTGTCGATTGGCGCTGTCCGCTCGAAGAGATAAAAGTGGGCACCGGCCGCTGTCTGACCGAGGGCGACGACGTTGCCCTTCTGACGCTGGGCCCCATCGGCAAGCTGTTGGAGCCCGTTGTCAAAGAGGCCGCCCATAAAGGCATCAGCGTGGCGCACTACGACCTGCGCTTCGTAAAGCCGTTAGACGAAGAAATGCTACACACAATAGGCCGAAAATTCAAGAAAATTATTACAGTAGAAGATGGTGTGGTACAGGGCGGTGCAGGCTCGGCAGTAACCGAGTTTATGGCGATGCACGGCTACACACCCACAATACGCTGTATAGGAATCCCCGACAATTTTGTCGAGCACGGAACCCCCGAACAATTATACAAAATATGCAATATGGACAAAGAGGCCGTCCTCGAGACCATACTGCAAATGTAAAAATAAAAGACTATGAAAATAGTTATTGCAGGTGCCGGCGCAGTGGGCACACACCTTGCCAAAATGCTCTCCGAGGAGAACGAGAATGTAGTTCTTATGGACGAGCAAGAGGAACGACTCGGGAAAATGGAGTCGATGTTCGACCTCAAGACCTTGGTCGGTTCGCCCGTGCGCATAGGCGACCTTGTAGCCGCAGGCACCGATAAGACCGACCTTTTCGTGGCCGTAACCCCCGACGAGAGCGTCAATATCACAGCCTGCATATTGGCCCACTATCTTGGAGCCAAAAAAACCATCGCCCGCATCGACAATTACGAGTATCTTCAGCCCAAGCACCGCGAATATTTCAGGTCGCTGGGTGTAAACTCGCTCATCTACCCCGAGCAGCTTGCAGCCGAAGAGATTACCACCGGCATAAAATACAGCTGGATGCGTCAGATGCTCGAATTTGGCAACGGTGCACTTGTTATGATAGGCGTAAAGATACGCTCCAACTCATCGCTGTTGAATATTCCCTTCCGCGAGCTTGCCCGCGACATTCCCTACCACATAGTAGCCATACAGCGTGGCGACATTACCATAATCCCTCGCGGAGGCGACATTCTCGAAGCCGACGACCTTGTCTGCTTTATGACCACAAAAGAGCAGATACCCCACGTGCGTAAAATATGCGGCAAGGAGCAATACGCCGAGGTGCGCAGCGTCATAATAATGGGAGGCGGACGCATAGCCGTGCGCACAGCCAACCTTATCCCCGACGAAATAAGCGTCAAGATAATAGAGAGCGACAAAAGGCGTTGCCACAGGCTCATCGAGCTTGTCGATGACCGCGTGATGATAATAAACGGCGATGCACGCGACCCCGAGCTTCTCCTCAGCGAGGGCATACAGCACACCGACGCCTTTATTGCGCTGGGCGACAGCTCCGAGACCAATATTCTTGCCTGCCTCTCGGCCAAGCGGGCAGGCGTCTCGCGTACTGTTGCCGAGATTGAGAATATCGACTATATTTCAATGGCCGAGAGTATGGACATTGGCTCGGTGATAAACAAAAAGAAGCTGGCTGCAAGTACCATCTTCCAGATGATGCTGCGCACCGACGTATCGAGCGTAAAATGCCTCACATTCATTCAGGCCGTTGTAGTAGAGTTTCCCGTGCGCGAGGGAGCAGCAATCACACGCAAGCCCGTAAAAGACCTCGGGCTGCCCGATGGCGCCAATATCGGCGGCCTCATACGCAACGGCGAGGGCCTCAGGGTGAGTGGAAACACAATGATTCAGGCCGAAGACCACGTGATAATATTCTGCCTCGAAAGGGTACTGAAAAAACTCGAAAAATATTTCAACTGATGTTTCATCCTAAAGTAATTCTGCGCATTATAGGCCTGCTGCTTCAGCTCGAGGCCCTGTTCCTCGCCTGCTCTCTGGGCCTATCGCTCTACCTTAACGAGCAAGGGATGCTGAGCGCCTACGTTTACTCGTTGGCAGCGCTTGTGGGAAGCGGTCTTTTGCTCACATATTTAGGACACAACAAAGAGCGCAACATCTCGCGCAAGGATGGATACATTGTCGTAACACTCTGTTGGGTGGTATTTTCGTTCTTCGGTGCAATGCCCTATTATATAAGCGGTTATCTACCATCAATAACCGACGCTTTCTTTGAGACGATGGCCGGATTCACAACCACCGGCGCGTCGGTAGTGAGCAATATCGACGAACTTCCGCGCAGTCTCGTCTTTTGGCGCATTATGACGCAGTGGATAGGAGGCTTGGGAATTGTATTCTTCACCGTTGCCGTACTACCCATTTTCGGGCTGGGCGACCTTCATCTGTTTGCAGCCGAGACCATCGGCATTGCTCGCGCGAAACTGCATCCGCGCATCTCGGTTACGGCACGATGGATTCTCACTATTTACGTCTGTCTGACGCTCATAGAGGCCGTGTGTCTGAAGATTGCCGGGATGGGCTATTTTGACGCACTGTGCCACGCAATGTCAACAATGTCAACGGGTGGAATTTCGACCAACAGCGGAGGCATTGCAGCCTTTAATTCGCCGGCCATCGAGTATATAATAATTGCCTTTATGCTGATGGGCGGAACCAGCTTCTCGCTGCTCTATTTGGCCATTTTCAAGGCGCGACCGAGCGAACTTTTCCGCGATGCGGAGTTTAAGTCGTACCTGACTTTTGTTGCTCTGTTCACGACAATTATTTGTTTGGGGCTTTACATCACAGAAAATATGAGCGCCGAGAGCTCTGTGCGCACGGCACTTTTTCAGGTTGTATCGGTGATTACAACGACGGGATTCTCGACCACCGACTACTCGCAGTGGTCGCCTGCACTGTGGTTCACGCTCAGCGGTGCGATGTTCATAGGGGCCTGCTCGGGCTCGACAACCGGTGCGATGAAGAGTATCCGCGTAGCCATCCTCGGGCGGGTGATGAACAATGAGTTTAAGCGCATAGTCCACCCCAACGCCATTATCCCCGTGAGGCTGGGACGCAAGATTGTATCGGAGCAGATTCAGTCGGCGGTGCTTGCTTTTACTGTGCTGTACGTGGGAATGGTGGTTCTTGGGATTCTCATAAATATGTGCTTCGGTCTGAACCTTGTGGACGCTTACGGCCTCTCGCTTTCGAGCGTGAGTAATGTGGGCCCGGGCCTCGGCAACTACTCATCGGCCAATGCAATGGCCACGCTGCCCGACACGCTTAAATGGGTCTATTGCTTCCAGATGCTTGTGGGACGCTTGGAGTTTTTTGCCGTGCTGCTGCTCTTTACCCCTGTATTCTGGAAAAGGCAGTAATTATTTCTGCACCGCGAGGTCGGCAAGAAGCCTCTGAATATCGCGCTTAATCCATTTGTAGGGGGTAGCCTCCTTGTAGTTTGTGTTTTTACTGAGCATAAGCGCTACGTCGCACTGACTGTGCCTGTACGACGATAGTTCGTTGTTATACTGCTGACGGTGGCAGGCCAGACGTTGAATCTCGGTCTCGCGTTTGTTACGCAGATGTCGGCACACGGGTCCCAAAATGCGCAGCACCACACTGTCCATAATGTGATGCCCCTGAATATATAAATAGGTATCCTCGTCTATTATTCCCAATCGCACAAACTCATCCTTCAGCGCCTCGTAGCGTGGCAGCAGATGAGCAAAATTTTTCTCGAGGAGTTGCAGATGATGGTTCACACGCAGAGCCAACTGTTTGAGCGAGTGCTCGGGATTGCCAATATTAAAGGAGGTGATGCGCACAATCTCGCAAAAGCGCTGCATACTCATTGTCTTTAGGTCGCGCATACGATAAAAGAGTATGTTCCACAGAAAGAGCGGATAGCAGATGCGCGAGTACAGTTTCATATAAGCCACAAAATCGAGAACATCATCGTCGTTCAGGGTGCTCTGCACACAAACAGCCTTCAGGCCATCGGCATAACATTGCAGATTTTCAATTGCGTAGGCGTATGTATGCAGAATATATTCATTCTCGATAAGCTGGCGCGAGGTTGACGTTGCTCCTTGCAGAAGATAGTCGTAGTCGCTATCGACGCAAGCTATCATATTACGTCCCACTCCCTTGCCCAGCATATTCATCATAGCCTGTTTTTTCCCTTTTGTGAGGCTCTTGCGGGCGGGTAGAAGCACCTCGAAATGATATTTGTCGCTCTCGAACTCATCTAATATCGAGCGCCAAAAAGAAATATCATCGTAGCTCTCGACATAAGCCACAATGCGTATTTTGTTGCGCTTGGGCCTTAGAGCGTTGGCCGCCTCGATAAAGCCCGAATTAAGATATTCCGTGAGTTTTTTCATAGCCTCTCGACGCTAATCTATTTTACAATATCCTCAATCTCGGTTACGGCGTCTATCCAGCCGTCCATTATTATTGCGGGCGAGTGGGTGCAGAGGATTATCTGCACATTAGGGTTGAGCGTGCGGATGAGGGTAATGAGGCGCTGCTGCCACTCGATGTGCAGCGATATTTCGGGCTCGTCCATAAAGAGCACCCCGGGACGACCCTCCATCACAAGCGCCGTGAGCATAATCACAAGCAGCTGTTTTTCGCCCGTGGATAGAATGTAGGGCGGGAGCTTCTCGCCATACTGATTAAAGAAAATCTCGTTGCTGTCGCGCACTATGGTCTTTCCCGTCGGGGCGAAAAGGTCGTCGATGAGGTCTTGAAAAATCCTTTTGGGCTTTGTCAGCTCGGTGGCCAGACGCTGGTCGTCGGGGTTGCCCGAGGTAAGCAGTGCAATTATTCTGTTGCCCACATTCACCTGATAATTAAGGTAGCGACGCTGCAAGTGATAAAGCTGCCAATCGAGCTCGGTGCGAATGTCGGCACCCGATATTTTCTCGAATAGTTCGCTGCTGAGCATAGGCCTATCGACACTGCTTATATGCTCGTATGTTATTCCCGTGGCATCCTCGGGGTGGAAAATTATATTCACCCCCTCGCCGGGATTGCGCGTTACAAGACCATCGCGCATAATCCTCAGATGCGCAGCCGAGCGGTTGATGATAGTGCTCTTGCCCACTCCGTTACTGCCACTGAGAATATTAACGTCGGGACGCAGCTCCCAATAAATGTGTCGGCGGTTGCTCCACAAAGAATCAATCTCTATACTCTTAATATACTGTGCAAGTTTCTCCATAGTCAACAAAATAAAAAAAGTCCTATTGCAGCATCTGACACGGCCGCTTACCGGCAATCGAGCAAAAAAGCTATTGCAGGCTATTTTGGTCGTTTACAGACAAAGATAGCAACAAACGAGCGAGATAAACAAAGACACTTTGTTATTTCTAAGCGAGTGCAGGCTATTTTCGCTGTTTACAGACAAAGATAGCAACAAACGAGCGAGATAAACAAAGGCACTTTGTTATTTCTAAGCGAGTGCAGGCTATTTTCGCTGTTTACAGCAAATATACAACATTGTTTCACCAATGCAAACAAAGATTATTAAATAATTGTGAAAAAAACCTATTTATTATCCACGCAAAAGAATTTTATTTTTATTTTCGCATATAATTAACCAAAAAGTGAGCCTATGGTACGCATATTCTGTAAAAACAACGGTAAGAGCAAAAGTTTCGAGGCAGGCGTGAACCTCATCGACATCTGCAAGAGAATGAACCTTGAGCTACCCTACAAGCCGGTAGCCGCCCGCGTCAACAACGAGGTTGTAGGACTCACATACAGAGTCTATCGCAACAAAGACATTGAGTTTCTCGACATTACCTCAGAGGACGGAATGAGAATGTACGTGCGCTCGCTCACATTCGTAATGATGAAAGCAATGCACGAGCTCTTCCCCGGGCGCACCGTGCGCTTCGAGAATCCAATTTCCAAAGGCTACTACTGCCGTATGGAGACCGAGCTCACCGAAAGTGAGGTCGATAAAGTGCGCGAGGCTATGCACAAGATAATAGAGCGCGACATACATTTTCATCGCATCGAGTGCCACACAGCCGAAGCTATGAAGATATTCTCAAAAATAGGTCGGCACGACAAAGTCCGTCAGCTCGAGACATACGGCTCGCTCTACGCAAGCTACTATATGCTCGAAGATTACATCGACTATTACTACGGCGGCCTACTGCCAAGCACCGGCTATCTGACCCTCTTCGAGATTGAGAGATTCTGCGACGGCGTGCTGCTGCGCGTCCCCGACCGCGACAAACCAATGTCGCTCGAAGATAAAGTGCCGCAAGAAAAGCTGCAAGAGCGTTTCACCGAGCGCCTCAGATGGCAACAGATAATGAGCGTCGAGACCGTCGGCGACTTTAACAAAGCAATAACCGAAGGGCACGGCGTCGAGCTTGTAAACGTCTCCGAAGCGCTGCAAGAGAAGCGCATCGCCTTTATAGCCGACGAGATTAAACGTCGCGGCTCGCGCGTGGTGCTCATCGCCGGTCCCTCATCCTCGGGAAAGACCACAACGAGCAAGCGTCTGAGCGTACACCTTATGGCCTGCGGCCTTAAGCCCCACGCAATCTCCCTCGACGACTTTTTCCTGAACCGCACCCAGACCCCGCTGAAAGAGGACGGCGACTACGATTTTGAGTCGATATACTCAATAGACCTCCCCTATTTCAACGAGTCGCTAAGCAAAATACTCGCAGGCGAAGAGATACCTCTGCCACACTACAATTTTCAAAAAGGCGAGCGCGAATATCTTGGCAACACCATTAAACTCACCCCGCAGATGGTGCTTGTCATCGAAGGCACACACGGCCTGAACCCGATGCTCACCGCACAAATCCCCGAGGAAGAGAAATTCCGCATCTACGTATCGGCACTCACCTCCATAAAGCTCGATTTTCACAACTACATCCCCACGTCCGACAACCGCCTGTTGCGTCGTATGCTGCGCGACTACAAATACCGCGGCTACGACGCCGTCGAGACCATCAGACGCTGGCCCGACGTGCGCGAGGGTGAGGAAAAATGGATATTCCCCTACCAAGAGAACGCCGACGTAATGTTCAACTCGGCCCTTCTGTACGAGCTTGCCGTGCTGAAGCCCCACGTCGAACCACTGCTGCGACAGGTACCCGAGAACCGCGAAGAATACTCAGTGGCCCGCCGCCTATTGAAATTCCTCGAATATATTGTACCTTTGCCCGACAAAGAGCTGCCCCCCACCTCCCTTATACGCGAATTTTTAGGCGGAAGCAGCTTCACCTATTAACAAAAAAAGACAATGAAGCACAACTCGCTATCACAGACACAGGCGCAGACACAAACACAGACGCAGACACTATCGCCCCAACAGGTGCTGTTTGTGCGTATGCTCGAGCTCACCACCGTCGAGCTCGAGGACAAGGTGCGCAGCGAGCTTTTAGAGAACCCCGCGCTCGAAGCGATAGAGCCCGACCCGCACGACACAAACAACATTCTCCCCGGTGAGAATAGCACAGACGAGATAAGCTCGGTCGACGACTACCGCACGCCCGACGACGTCCCCGAATATGCCGGCTGGGAGCATCGCAGCAACGCAAGCCCCGCCGAAGATATTCCCCTCTCGGCAGGCGTATCATTCGGCGATACACTGCTCGAACAATTGGGCGAGCTTCGCCTCGACGAGACAGAAAAAGCAATAGGCGAGTATCTTATCGGCTCACTCGAAGAGGACGGCCTCCTCTACAAGCCCTTAGACGAGATTATCGACGAGCTCACAATATACAACGGCATATACACCGACGAAAAAACCATCCTGCGCCTCTTGCAGATGATACAGACGTTCGACCCTCCCGGCATCGGGGCACGCTCGTTGCAAGAGTGCCTGCTGCTGCAAATAAAGCGTCAGGAAGAGAATGCCGCCGGCCGCGACGAGAGCCTCGCCCTACAACGCCTCATACTCACCCGACACTACGACGAATTCAGCCAAAAGCGTTGGGAGAATATAGCCGCAAAATTGGGCTGCGACGAGAGCAGTTTCCGCGAGGCCATTGCCGAGATTACACGCCTTAATCCGCGTCCCGGAGCCTCGCTCACCGAAGGGCTGGGCACAAGCCGCCAACAAATAGTCCCCGACTTCACCGTCGAGGTACAGGACGAGACAATCACCGTCCAATTAGACAATATGTACATTCCCCGGCTGCGCGTCAGCGACGACTATCAACAAATGCTCGAGACACAACTGCGCAGCGACCGCCCCGAGGAGAAAGCCGCCGCACAATTCCTGCGCCACAAAATAGACGCCGCCAAAGGCTTTATAAGCGCCGTCAAGCAACGCGAGGAGACACTCACCCGCACAATGAACGAGATTGTAAAGGCACAGCGCGAGTTTCTGCTCTCGGGCGGCGACGAAGCACTCCTAAAGCCAATGATACTCGAGGACATTGCCCGCGCCACAGGCTACGACATCTCCACCGTCTCGCGCGTGAGCAACAGCAAATACGTACAACTGCCGTGGGGCATATTCCCCCTGAAATACTTCTTCAACGACGGCGTTGCCACCGTAGGCGGAGGCGAAATTTCAGTGCGCGAGCTTCACCGCTGCCTGCAAGAGCTCATCGCCACCGAGGACAAGAGCAACCCCCTTACCGACGCACAACTGACCGACGAGCTGTGCCGTCAAGGCTTCAGCCTCGCCCGTCGCACCGTGGCAAAATACCGCGAGCAGCTCAATATCCCCGTCGCCCGCCTGCGCAAAGGCTGAGCCGACAACCCACTTTTTTTTTCGCACAACAACCAACAAAAGAAAATATGAACAGAATAACAGCCACAATAGCAATGCTGATAATCGGCACAATGGCCGCAACAGCCCAAAGAGTCGAAGAAAAAAGCCTTAAGAGCACCATACTCGGCTGCGACAAAAACTACTGCATCTACCTGCCCGAGGGCTACGAACAGAGCGACACCACCCTCTACCCCGTCCTTTACCTCCTGCACGGACTAACCGACAACCACACATCGTGGCGCGACAAAGGATGCATACAAGAGATTGCCACCGATATTTTCGCCGATAAAAAGGCACAAAAAATGATAATCGTAATGCCCGACGCAGGCACCACCTACGACGGATATTTCAACTGCGAGGGGTGGCGTTACGAGGACTTTTTCTTCCAAGAATTTATTCCACACATCGAGAGCAGCTACCGCATAAAAGCTCGTCGCGAGCAACGCGCCATTGCCGGCCTCTCGATGGGCGGCGGAGGCACCACAGGCTACGCCCTGCGCCACAGCGAGATGTTCTCCTCGGCCTACGCAATGAGCGCCCTTATGGGAATGATTGAGAACAGCTGGATAAGCCGCAACCCCGACGCTCGTCGCCGCCTCTTTATGCAGAGTGCCGTCGAGCACAACAATATCACCATCGTCCAAAATGCCACAAAAGAGCAGCGCGACAGCATAGCATCGGTACGCTGGTTCATCGACGTTGGCGACGACGATTTTCTCTTCGACAACAATATGGAGTTTATACGCGCAATGCGCAAGCAACGTGTGCGCCACCAATTGCGCGTGCGCGACGGCGGACACTCGTGGCAATATTGGCAAGAGGCACTCTACATTGCGCTGCCATTCATAAGCGAAGGGTTCGGGAAATAACCACCGAAGAACCCTACACAGCATAGTAGTAACACCACAACCGCTCCCGCCCCCTCTTTATTGCACCATAAAATTTGTTATTTGAAAAAAATAAGTATAAATTTGCGGTAAGATAGCGTCCGGGCCCTTTTTCTTCAGGGTGCGGGCCAATGATAGACAAAAGAATACGACTATGCTTAAACCGCACGTAACCCTTGAAGAGGTAAAAGAGGACTTAAGATACCTTCGTCTGTTGGCACGCGATTTTCCAACCGTGTCGAGTGTAACAACCGAGATTATAAACCTTGAGGCCATCCTGCATCTGCCCAAGCCCACCGAGCACTTTATGGCCGATATTCACGGCGAGCACGAAGCCTTTGAGCACGTGCTGCGCAACGCATCGGGCAATATAAAGCGCAAGGTGAACGAGCTTTTCGGCGACGAGCTCAGCGACGCTCAAAAGAAAGAGCTGTGCACGCTCATCTACTACCCCGAAGAGAAACTAAAGCTAATAGAGCAGTCCGTGGCCGACGTCAGCGAATTTTACCGCGAGACGCTGGGCAAGCTCATAAAAGTATGCCGCGACGTATCGTCGAAATACACCCGCTCGAAGGTGCGTAAGAGCCTCCCCGAGGAGTATGCCTACATTATCGAGGAACTTCTGCACGAGAGCAACGACATCGAGAACAAACAAGCCTATCTGAGCGTCATTGTCGAGACCATCATCGGCACAGGCCGTGCACAGCACTTTATAACAGCGCTGTGCTACCTTATCCAGCGCCTCACAATAGACCGCCTGCACATTTTGGGCGACATTTTCGACCGCGGCCCCGGCGCGCATCACATAATGGACACCCTCAGCGAATATCACCATCTTGATATTACGTGGGGCAATCACGACGTCCTGTGGATGGGTGCAGCAGCCGGAAACACCTGCTGCATAGCAAGCGTGCTTCGCCTGTCGCTGCGCGACGCAAACACCACCACCCTCGAGGATGGTTACGCAATAAATATGGTGCCGCTGGCCACATTCGCAATGGAGCAGTACGGCGACGACCCCTGCGAAATATATCAGCCGCGCGTCGATGAAGAGCGCACAAATTTCACCGACAAAGACGTCCGCTTAATAGCACAGATGCACAAAGCCGTCTCGGTGATTGAATTTAAACTGTCGGGACAAATTGCAATGGCCCACCCCGAGTGGAATATGCAAGACCGTTGCCTTATGGAATTTATAAACAAAGAGCGCGGCACAATAACCATCGACGGCAACGAGTACGAAATGAAAGACAAGCTGTGGCCCACGCTCGACCCCTCCGCCCCCTACGCACTCACCCCCGAGGAGCAAGACCTTATAGAGCGTCTGCGCCACTCATTTATGCGCAGCGAGCGTTTGCAGGCCCACGTCAACTGCCTGCTTATGCGCGGAGGAATGTACGCAATATACAACTCGAACCTAATGTTCCACGCAGCCGTACCCATAAACGAGGACGGCTCGATGCGCGAGGTTGTCTTTGGCGGAGTACCCGTAAAGGGCAAGGAACTTATGAAACGTGTCGAGCGAATGGCACGCGCCGCATTCGACAACGACGTCAACGCCGAGGAGCGCGCCTACGCCGCCGACTTTTTCTGGTACCTGTGGTGCGGCCCCGAGTCGCCCCTGTTCGGAAAATCGAAGATGGCCACATTCGAGCGCTATCTGCTCACCGACAAAGAGGTACAAAAGGAGCCCAAAGGGTGGTACTACATTCTGCGCGACAAGGCCGAGGTGTGCGACGGCATCCTCGACGAGTTTGGCGTAAAAGGCAGCCACCGACACATTATAAACGGACACGTCCCCGTGCGTGTGGGCAAAGGCGAGACCCCCATAAAGGCCGACGGCCGTCTGATGGTTATCGACGGAGGATTCTCGCGCGTATATCACAACCGCACAGGCATCGCAGGCTACACACTCGTCTATCACAGCCGAGGCTTCGAACTTGTGCAACACGAGCCCTTTACATCCACCGAAGAGGCCATACTCAACGGAACCGACATTCAGGGCACCACACAGATTGTCGAAATGATGGGTAAGCGCGAGAAGGTGCGCGACACAGACATCGGCCGCGGCATACAGCTGAAGATTGCCGACCTCGAACGCCTGCTCCTTGCCTATCGAAAAGGCATAATAAAGGAGCGCCCCTGAGCCCCCAAGGCATAAACATTTTAAAAAAAACAGCCCCCGATGCCCCACGCAAAGCACCGCGGGGAGAGCCGAAAATAAAAAAAATAAAATTATGGAACCAATAGTAAGCGTAATAATGGGAAGCACCTCCGACCTTCCCGTAATGAAAAAAGCAACCGATTTTCTGAACGAGATGCACATCCCCTTCGAGGTTAACGCCCTCTCGGCCCACCGCACCCCCGAGGCAGTGGAAGCCTTCGCCAAAGGAGCCAAAGAGCGCGGAGTAAAAATAATAATCGCCGCCGCAGGAATGGCCGCGCATCTGCCCGGAGTAATAGCAGCAAGCACCACCCTGCCCGTAATCGGCGTGCCCATAAACAGCACCCTCGACGGAATGGACGCACTGCTGGCAATAGTGCAGATGCCCCCCGGAATCCCCGTGGCCACGGTGGGCATAAACGCCTCGCTCAACGCAGCCATCTTGGCAGCACAGATGCTCTCTTTGGCCGACAGCGAGCTTGCCGCACGTGTATCCGCCTACAAACAGAGCCTCAAGAAAAAGATAGAAAAAGCCAACGAAGAACTGAAAGGGCTTGAATATGAGTACAAAACAAATTGATATATTCAATTACCGACGCCGCAGCACCGTCGAGGTGAATGTAGGCGGCGTCAAGATAGGCTGCAACAACCCCGTGCGCATACAGTCGATGACAAACACATCGACGATGGACACCGAGGGCAGCGCCGCACAGGTGCAACGCATCGTTGCAAAGGGCGGCGAGCTTGTACGCCTCACCACACAAGGCAGCCGCGAAGCAATAAATATGGGCAACATAAAAGCCCTGCTATCGTCGCAAGGATGCAACGTTCCCCTTGTGGCCGACGTACATTTCAACGCATCGGTAGCCGACGTCGCCGCACAATATGCCGACAAAGTGCGCGTAAACCCCGGAAACTACGTCGATACGGCCCGCACGTTCAAACACATCGACTACACCGACGAGGAGTATGCCGAAGAGCTTGTGCGCCTGCGCCGACGCTTCACCGCTTTCCTCGACCTATGCAAAAAAGAGGGTAAGGCCATACGCGTGGGCGTAAATCACGGCTCACTCTCGGACAGAATAATGAGCCGCTACGGCGACACCCCCTCGGGCGTTGTCGAGTCGTGTATGGAGTTTCTGCGCATCTGCCGCGACGAGAATTTCAGCAACGTGGTAGTATCCATAAAAACAAGTAACACAGCAATGATGGTAACCACCGTGCGCCGCCTTGTGGCAGTGATGCAGCAAGAGGGCGTATCGTTCCCCCTGCATCTGGGCGTTACCGAGGCCGGCGACGCCGAGGACGGCCGCATAAAGAGCGCCGTCGGCATCGGAGCACTGCTTGCCGACGGCATAGGCGACACGGTGCGCGTCTCGCTTGCCGAGGCCCCCGAGAACGAGATTCCCGTCGCCAAAGAGCTTGCCGAGTATATAGCCTCGCGCGCGGGACACCACGCAGTAGAGGGCATCGTTTCGCCCCATTTTAACTACATCGAGCCCCGCCGCCGCACCACAAAGGCCGTCGGTTGCATAGGCGGCGACAAAGTCCCCGTGGTGATAAGCGGCCACCACACCACAGAGCAGAATCTTGCACCCGACTTTGTGGCACACAACGGAACGATAGAAGATAGCAAAGGCATCGAATTTATCACCCTGCAATACAGCGACCTTACACCCGCCCTCATCGAACAGCTCCGAGGCAGCAGCAACAGCGTAATTATCGCTCACAGCACACACAAGAACCCCGTTGGCGAGCTGCGCGCCCTTGTCCACCGCCTTATGGTCGAGGGAGTGAGCACCCCCGTCGTGATACGCCGCACATACTCCGAGAGCAGCGTCGAGAGCCTGCGCATAAAAGCCGCCGCCGACCTTGGAGTAATGCTCATCGACGGCCTTGCCGACGGAGTGTGGATAGAGAACGAAGGCATCGACCACGAGCAGATAAACGCAATAGCCTTCGGCATCTTGCAGGCCACACGCACACGCATCAGCAAGACCGAATATATCGCCTGCCCCGGATGCGGCCGCACAATGTACGACCTTCAGGGCACGCTGGCACGCATAAAAGCCGCCACCGGCCATCTGAAAGGACTAAAGATAGGCGTGATGGGCTGCATAGTAAATGGCCCCGGCGAGATGGCCGACGCCGACTACGGCTACGTGGGCGCGGCACGCGGAAAAGTGAGCCTGTACCGCAAACAAGAGTGCGTGCAAAAGAATATCCCCGAGGACGAGGCCATCGAGCGCCTCCTCAAACTAATAGAGGACGACCGCAAAGCGCAGTAACCACAGCCACCGCGGCCTAAAAAAATCATTTTGGTCTCTTGGGCTATATTGGCGCCCAAGAGACCAAAATGATTTAAAAAAGCATCAACCAACCGTCGGCAGACGGCAAAGAAAGGCTCAGTAGAAATTTACTGTGAACAAGAATCAATAATCTATTTCTAATTTTCAAGAACAGCCGAATATAATTACGTGCAAAAGGTAACTTTTAATTTATTGCACCATAAAAAAGAAATTCAATGTAGGTTCGATTGTTTTAAGAAAAAAGTGCGAGGTATGTTTACGCCGCCGGGCGCTAACAATGCTTGCCATTCGCATCCCGCGCGCGGCAAGCTGCGCCTGCACTTTCGCGCGACTATTGCTGCAAGCATTGTCGATTATAATTCCGCAGCACCCTTAAAACAATCGTAAACCGCAATGACCAGCAAGCATCCGAGCGAGTACAGGAACTGATGACTCACAAGCAAAGGAGGCCCCGCGACAATTTCTTTAGGTGCAGTTTTTTTGCTTACTTTTTTCTGAAAAAAAGTAAGTCCTAAAGTATAAAGTGAAAGAGAGAATAGCCGCATAAGTATTCCGAGAGGGTGATAAATAGAGTAATCCCGACCACACCTTTTTGCTACTGAGCCTAAAAAAGTGCATCCTAAGGATTATTTCCCAACTCTTAGGATGCAGAATATCTTTTAGACAGCAAAAAAAGAGTCGCCAGCGTTATTTCTGCATACGTTGCATATTCTCCTCGGCGGCCGCGACGAACATTTTTACAAAGTGATTATCCTTGAAACTCTGCGGGGCGTCGGCAAGAATGCCCTCGACCTGCTTAGTGATAAGTGGGTAAGGCATTGCGCTGCACAATAGTTGGAAGATGCAGGGCCCCAGCACAGTGTTATAATGGTCGCGTATTGTTTTTTCGACAAAGAGGTTCATTGAGTCGCCCACGGCAGCAATTGCCTCGCGCACCTCGGCTGCGGCACTCTCGGCAGTGTGGCCGTCGAGGATGAGCGCTGTCTCGCGGCGCTCAATCTCCATTATGCGACGCTCGAAAATATCTTTATCCTCGATGAATTGGGACAATTGGTCGTTCAGATTGGTGCCGCTGACGTTGGCGTCGCGCATTGATAAATTGACAACAATATCGCCGCTCTCAATGATTATGGGCATTATGGCCTCCTCGCCGATAAAGAGCGACGTGAGGAAGGGAGCATCAACCTCGCCCCGCATCTCGAAGCAGCCGTGCAGAATGTCGCACGAATCGACCGTGTGCCACACGCCGCCGCTATCAACCTTGATATATGCCTGCTCGCCATTATAAAAGCCGTCGGTACTGCCTCTGAGGCTGTATTCTCCGAAGCACGAGGCCAATAAGGGCACTAATGCCGCAAAAAGAGAGTATTTCAGTAGTTTGTACATATCTTTTGTGTTTCCAAGCGCGAATATAAACTGTAAAGCGGCAATTTTCCAAATTGTGCAGCCACATTTACTCTTAAATTATGAAGTTATAACATTTTACAACACTTTCGATAGACCGTAGAGAAAGAATTTTTGTCCCTCGGCCCGACTTTTTGCCGCGCCCGTGCGAGTATCAACATTTTTTAATGTATCTTCGCAAAGTCATTCATAAACATATACATTCAATATTAAACTAACAGAATATGAAGAAATTTTTATTTTCGTTGATTGCAGCCCTTATGATACTACCCGCACAGATTAAGGCCGACGAGGGTATGTGGTTGCTGCAACTTATGCGCAGTCAGAATCTTGAAGACCGTATGCGCGAGCTTGGCCTTGAAATTTCGGCCGACGACATATACTCGCCCGATGCCCCCTCGCTCAAGGATGCCATCGGTATTTTCGGCGGTGGCTGCACGGGTGAAATTGTATCGCCCAACGGCCTAATCTTCACCAACCACCACTGCGGATACAGCTACATTCAGCAGCTGAGTACAGTGGAGCACAACTATCTGAAGGATGGCTTCTGGTCGAAGAGTTACGCCGAGGAGCTTCCCTGCGAGGACATCAGCTTTACTTTTGTCGTGAAAATAAAAGACGTTACCGACGAGATTAACAGCCGCATCGCCGACGGACGTTTGAGCGAGCAAGAGAGTTTCTCGGCATCGAGGCTGCGCGGCATTGGGCAGGAGCTCTTCGCCGCCGATAACAGCATCGAGAACAAAAAGTATCTGTACGCCGAGCTCAAGCCCTATTTCGAGGGCAATAAATACTACCTCGTTTATTACAAGCGTTACACCGACGTGCGCCTCGTAGCCACCCCTCCCTCGTCAATAGGTAAGTTCGGCGGCGAGACAGACAATTGGATGTGGCCCCGCCACACGGGCGACTTTTCGGTGTTCCGCGTCTATGGCGACGAGAATGGCAATCCCGCTGCATACAACAAGAACAACAAGCCTCTGAGCACCCCCAAGCACCTCGCAATATCGCTTGCAGGACAGGAGGTTGGCGACTATGCAATGATTATGGGATTCCCCGGCAGCACATCACGCTTCCTGACAGGCGGCGAGGTCAAGAGCCGTATGTACAACAGCAACGAGCCCCGCATTGCAATGCGCGACGCAGCCCTTAACGTAATACGCCAAGAGATGGCCAAGAGCGAAGAGGCCACCATACAATATGCCAACAAATTGGCCCGCATAAGCAACTATTGGAAAAACTCAATAGGTATGAACAAGGCCATCGTTGACAACAAGGTTGTCGAGAAGAAATTGGCCGGCGAGGTAAAATTCAAGGAGTTTGCGCAGAGTGTGGGCAACAGCGAATATGCACAGGTGGTGGATAAGATTAACGCCACTGTCGAGGAGAACGCTCGTATGCTGTATCTTATGACACTCACAAGCGAACTGATAATGAACACCGAGTTTATCTATCGCAACCTCTCGAGCGGCAACAAAGAGCTTCTGAGCACCCCCGAGCGTCTGAGCGGAATATACGAGTGGCTGCACGACCGCGACTACAATCACGAGATTGACCGTCGAATAGCAAAGGCAACCCTTCCCCTCTACATCTCACTGACAAAGCCCGAGGAGCGCGGCGACTATCTGAACCAGATTGAGAAGAAGTACAAGGGCAATTGGGAAAAATACATCGACTATGTTTACGACAACTCAATCCTTAGCAACAAGAAGAATTTCGACAAATTCATAAAAAAGCCCGAGCTCAAGAAACTTGAGAAAGACCCCGCTTATCAGTTGCGTAACGCAATTTTCGACATTTATACGCAGCTCGTGGGCCGGAATGCCACCTATACGGCTACAATCAACCCGCTGCACAAGACCTATCTTAAGGGCCTCTTGGAAATGGCAGCCGGAAAACCCGTCGCCCCCGATGCCAACTTTACGATGCGTCTGACATTTGGTAGTGTGAAGCCCTACGAGCCCCGCGACGGCGTTACATACAATCACTACACAACGCTAAAAGGAGTGATGGAGAAGGAGAACCCCGAGAACAGCGAGTTTATTGTGCCCGCACGCCTCAAGGAACTTTACAGCACAAAGGATTATGGACAGTATGCGCTGCCCAACGGCGAGCTTCCCGTGGCGTTCCTCACAACAAATGATATTACCGGCGGAAACAGCGGCAGCGGCGTGCTCAATGCCCGCGGCGAGCTCATTGGCTTGGCATTCGACGGCAATTGGGAGTCGCTCAGTGGCGATATTACCTTTGACGACAATCTGCAACGCTGCATAAACGTGGATATTCGTTACGTGCTGTTTGTGATTGATAAATTCGGCGGTTGCAAGCGCATTATCGACGAGCTTACCATCGTAAAATAAGCCTCATCGACAATACTCAACAAAAAAACTCCCTGCGCAGGGAGTTTTTTTGTTGAGTATAACATTTATTTCTCTTTCTCAATCTCTTGCGGGATGCGGAACGAGGTATAAAGTTCGAAAAGAGCGCCGATGAACATTGCCACTATCCACTCGTTGCGCACGTGCGTGAACATAAGCACTCCGGCGGCCACAAGGCATATTGCGCCTATCTGCTGCTGGAACACAAGGCGTCGCAGCACGAAACTGCGGCTGCGGGGACGGGCAAGAAACTGGGCAACGGCAAAGAGCAGGGCGCCCGCCGTGTAGATATATGCGGCAGGCAGGGGGAAAGCCATCTTCAGCGCAGCACCCAAAAGAAGCACCACGGCGCCCACCTTATATAATATATTTATCATTTTCATAAGAGAGAGACTAATCCTCGACAATAAAAACATCCTCATTCTCGAGCTGCATATCATACTTTTCGCGTGCGACCTTTTCCATAACAACAACGTCGCGGTCGAGCTCGTTGAGCTTCTCCTCGAGAGCATCGTGCTGCTCGCGGAGCTCCTCAATCTCGGAATTCAGCGAGGCAATCTCGCGCTGATTCTGTATGTGCTTCAGCAGATTATTCTCGTCGAAAAGCACAATTATGGCAAGAAAGGCCAACGTAACCGCAAGGTATTTGTGCCTCACTATCCATCTGAAAATATCGGCTATACTGTCGTTCATAATTATTAAGATTAAGTTTGCGAAGATAGGAATTTTTTGTTTCACACGTACGATAATTGCACGAATTTATTGACGACTATTGAATTATTATAAATATAAGGGGCGCACACTACCCCACCCCGAGGTCGGTGTTAGTAATAAGAATCTCGGCCTTGGGATAATCTTTCAACTGCGGATAGACCTCGGCGACGAACCATCGGGCAAGTTCGTCGTCGCGCCTCACGGTGGTGCTGTTGTTGCAAAAGAGGTTCACGCTGAAGTATTCAAAATAGCGGTCGGCAAGGGCAATGTCGGCGAGAATGCGTCGGCAGCTGTCGCCCACGGTGCAGCACAGCAGGCACACTCCTTGAAAATAACGGGCAACGTCGACGGGGGTTACGGTGTCGGGGATGCCTTTGTTCCACGCACGACGCAACTGCGCATCGAAACTCTCGATGCCGCAGCGGAATTTTACGGTGGCGGGGGCGAATCGGGCCGCAAAGACCTCGAGGCGGTGGCGGTACATATAGTGCGCCTCGAACCAAAGGGTGTGTATCTGCTTCTCCTTTACCACCGTGGCTATTAGTTCGAGCGTCTCTTCGTCAATTTCCATTGCCGAGCCCGAGTTTATAATATCGAGCACCCCATAAACGCCCGTAACACGTTGCAGAAGCTCGCGGTTGAATGCAGAGGGCAAGGACGAGGCGTCGCTGTGATAATCGCAGAACGTGCATCGCCCCCAGCGACAACCCCTGCCCTGTATGAGCAGAAGCTCGCGCTTCATTCCCTTGTCAATTACCGAGTATCTGTCCATTGTGGCGCTCTTTTAATATGTATCGTTTGAGTGTAAGAATCACGGCGTAGGCCATCGGGGTCCCAAAGAGGGTCTCTATTCCTAATTTCATAAAGTATTGAAGGGCAATCATCAGCAACAGGTCGCGCGGGGTTAGTGTACCCAAAAAGGCGATAAGCACAAAGGGCACCGTGTCGAGCAGATAACCTACGACCGAGCTTCCAATGGTACGCACCCACAGGAAGCGTCCTTTTGTGCGTCTTTTTATGCGCTCCATAAGCCACGCATTCGAGAGTTCGCCCAGCAGAAAGCCCACAAGCGAGCCTACTACTATGCGCGGCACGTACGAGAATATGTGATTATAGGCCGTGGCGGTGTCGTCGAGGTAGGAGGGCGAGGGCATCCACACGCCTATCTGTGTGCACACCACAAGCAGGATATTGCACAGAAGCGTTGTCCAGATGACGCCTCGGGCTGTCTTATAGCCCCAAATTTCGGTTAGCACGTCGCCCAGCATATAGGCAAAGGGGAAGGTTATTGTCCCCGCATCGAAATAGAAGAGGTCGAGAAAACCTACAACCTTGACTGCCATTATATTGGAGACTAAATAGGAGGTAACAAAGAGGGCTGTTACGACGATTAGCGGCATTGTGCCGCCTGCTCGGTTTTTGAAAGGGTTGTCCGATACCTTGTTCATAATGTTTTTTGTTTATGGAGTGCAAAGGTAATGTTTTTTGCTATTCTTTACTATGCTTTGTGGCATTAAAGAGCGTTTGACGGACGAAAATTAACGGTTTTTTGGGTGGTTTTTCTGCTTGACGACAAAAATTAGAAATTTGCCGATGGAGGCTTATTCGGGACTACCGGTTTTTTGTATATCTTTGCCTTTCGAGTGGCGAACATACACTGCGCTCGCTGTAAAAAACACTAAAATAAATTTTGCGTCTATCGCTCACTTGTTTTGTATCTTTGAGTAAAACTCGAAGATTTTCTGCGCTCGCTGCAAAAAACGCCAAAATAAATTTTGCGTTTCTCGCTCGCTTGTTAGTATCTTTGCCTCTCGGGACGAGAGAGTATAGCTCACAGAATATGCAGACACTGTTATATATATTTCTTTTGACCATAGGCGCCAGCCTCATACAGCGTATAAGCGGCTTTGGATTCGGGATTTTCGTGATGATGTTTTTCCCCTATTTTCTGCCGTCGTATGGCGAGGCTGCAACGTTGTCGGGACTTTTGGCAGGCAGCACAGCCCTGATGATTGCCGCACGATACTACAAGCACATTCAGTGGCGGCTGATGGCACCGCTGCTCGTAATAAATATTTTTGTGTCGTTTGTTGCCATCGAGTATATGGCCACGCTCAGCGGTGCAACGCTCAAGAGATGCTTCGGGGCGGTGTTTGTGCTCATTGCTCTCTATTTTCTCTTTTTCGAGGGCAAAAGGGGACTTCCGCGAAATTGGTGGGTTAAAGGTTCGCTGGGCGCTCTCAGTGGTATAATGGGCGGGATGTTCGCAATGCCCGGGCCGCCGCTTGTGCTCTACTGCATAAGTAACATCGAGGGCAAAATGGCCTATATTGCCACGCTGCAAGCCTTCTCGGTGCTGCTGAATATTTTTTACACACTTTTTAGGGCAAGAGTGGGATTTTTTGGCGAGCAGACACTCTCTTGGTGGGGCGTCGGGCTGCTTGGAGCCTTTGTAGGCGCAAGCGTGGGTACACGTCTTTTTACTTATATAAGCGCAAATATCCTGAAAAAAATCGTCTATCTGCTGCTGCTCGCGAGCGGCATTGCAGCTATGCTGTAAGGCTCGTTCGGGGGCTTTTTGGGACTAAAATGCGACAATTGTCGCATTTTTTCCTAATTTTTCTTTGTTTTTTACATCAAACAACTATATTTGCGGAAACTACATAATGGTTGTCTGCATTTACAAACAGCCGGCTCGTACAAGGATGCATATACAATAACCCCATAAATATGTTGAGCTATGAAAAAGTCCTTATCAATTGTGGTATCAGTCGCAATAATTGCGATGTACCTGTCAATAAGTTTCGTATCGTGTACAAATGACTCAGGGCTGAAAAAAGAGTTGACAAAATACTACAGATCGGAGTGGAGCCGCCTGTCGGATAATTTCAGCGAGGCACATTTTAAAGCGCAGATTCTGCAATATATGGACACAATGTCCCACTGCCCCTACCCCGTGGCCACCGACCGCGACGAGGTGGCACAGAAATTAGCGGCACTCTATTGTAAAGAGAGGCTCAACGACGACCTTGCCGATGTGGCACTGCCCTATTTTAGCGGAAAAATCTCGGTTGTCGAATTTAAAAAAATCAACAATGCAATAAGCGACGAGAAGGCATTGGGCATCATAAAAAAGATTGCCGAGATTATGCAAAATGATTTTCGCAAGCTGATAGATGAGCAGACATCAACAACTGTGGCAAACATAATGAACGGCGAGGAGCCCTGTATTCCCACCCTCACCGAGAGCCTGCGCACAAACTATCTGCCGACGATGGAGAAATTCTATATAGTATCGGGGCGAAAGGCCATCATCGAGAACAGCTTCAACGCCATGAACGAACTAATGGCCGAGGGTGCCCCCGAAAGCCGCACTCTTGCCGAGAATTTCTTCAGTTACATAAGCCGTGCAACACCCGTGATGATGTGTATGACAATGGAGGGCAAGGTGAGCAAAGAGGAGCTTGACACACTAATCGAGATATATGAGCGCCCCGAATTCACAAAACTCAGAGAGGCCAATATTGAATACTCGCAAGAGATTGTTAAGGCCGATGCCAGCATCAACGGGAAGTTTATCGAGTGGCTCATAAAGAAGCTATAAAACAATATAACACATTTTTTTCATATTTGCAGACGGCCCAAAAAGGCCGTCTGCAAATATGAAAATGGTCAAGCACTCCTCAAAAAAAAAAGCACCACACGCGCGACAAGCAAGAATCTATTCAAAATAATCACACACCTGCGTAAAATACCCACAATTAAGTATCTGCAACCGATAGATTGCACTGCATCCATCCGCAATAAATAACTATTTTTTAGTAGTAAGATTTATAATTTAACTAAAAATCACTATTTACAATGACCCGTATTTTGCCGAAATTTGCACACTGAAAAAACACTATACAGATGAAAAGATTTTTACTTCTTTTAACACTGATAATAATTACATTATCGGGAGTACAAGCAACCACAGGCAGCGGGATTAAAGAGGGGAATATGATTTCGGGACACGTCATCGAGGATGGCACCGAGGAGAATATTCCTTTTGCAAGCATTATTATTCTGGAGACGGGCGAGGGAACAAGCAGCAACGAGCAGGGACAATTCGAGTTCCGCAAGCTGCGCTCGGGAAAATACACGTTGCGCGTTTCGGCGATGGGATACACAACAATGACAAAGGAGGTTACCGTCAGCAAAGAGTTTACCGCCGTGGTGCACTTTAAATTAAAGCAAGAATCACTAATAATAAATGAGGTGGTTGTGTCGGCCAACCGCAACGAGGTGCGCCGTCAGGATGCTCCCGTCGTTGTGAACGTCATTAACCCGATACTCTTCGAGCAGGTCAACTCGACCGACCTTGCCAAGAGCCTCAACTACGTGCCGGGACTGCGCGTCGAGAATAATTGTCAGAATTGCGGATTCCCGCAGGTGCGCATAAACGGCCTCGAGGGCCCCTACTCACAGGTACTCATCAACAGCCGTCCCATTGTGAGCGCCCTGAGCGGCGTCTATGGCCTTGAACAGATTCCCGTAAATATGATTGAGCGCGTCGAGGTGGTACGCGGAGGCGGCTCGGCCCTCTTCGGTGCAAATGCCGTTGGCGGTACCATCAATATTATCACAAAAGACCCCGTGAACAACTCGTTCCAAATATCGAGCAATTTCAACAACTACGGCGGAAAAAGCTGGGAGCAGTATATGGGCGCCAACGCCTCGCTCGTGGCCAAAGATAACTCCTACGGCATTGCCCTCTATGAGAGCTACCGCAACCGCAATCCCTACGACCACGACGGCGACGGATTCAGCGAACTTGGAAAGACCAATATCAACACATTCGGACTGCGCACCTACTATCGCCCCACGACGACGAGCCGTCTGAGCCTCGAATATCACACCACAAACGAGACGCGCCGCGGTGGCAACAGATTCGACTATCAGCCCCACGAGGCCGATATTACCGAGCAGACCAAGCACATAATAAACAGCGGAGGAGTGGCCTACGACTATACGTGGAACGAGTTTCGCAACAAGCTCTCGTTCTATGGCTCGGTGCAGCACACCGACCGCGACAGCTACTACGGCGCACAACGCGACCCCAACGCCTACGGAAAAACCGACGACCTTACGTGGGTGGCCGGCGCAACGTACAGTATGAGAATAGACAAGCTGTTGTTTGCCCCCGCGAGTTTCGTGTCGGGCCTCGAGTATCAAGAGAATCGTCTGCACGACATTATGACCGGATACAACCGTAATATGAGGCAGAATGTGCGCATCGCAGGAGCATTCTTGCAGAATGAGTGGGAGATGAAGCTCTTTACCCTGTTGGTGGGCGCCCGCCTCGACAAGCACAACCTTATCGACGACCCCATCGTGAGCCCCCGCGTGAACCTCCTCTTCAAGCCAAGCGACAGGCTGCAAGCGCGCCTCACCTACTCGACAGGCTTCCGTGCGCCTCAGGCCTACGACGAGGACTTACACGTAACGGCCGTCGGCGGCGAGGGTGTTCAGATAACCCTTGCCGACAACCTCGAGGAGGAGCGCTCGAACAGCTTCAGCGGTTCAATAGATTGGACAACGCAATTGGGCCATTGGCAGAGCAATATTCTGCTCGAGGGATTCTACACAGGCCTCGACGACGTATTTGTGCTCGAAGACATTGGCCCCAACAGCGAGGGCTTTATGATGAAAGAGCGTCGCAACGGTAGCGGAGCGCGCGTCTATGGAGTGAACCTCGAGACAAAATTTGCACACGGCAAAGACCTCTCGTTGCAGATGGGAGTAACAGCACAGCAGAGCCGCTACAAGCAACCCGAGGCGTGGAGCGAGGTTGACGGCACCCCCCTCACCACACGCCGTATGCCCCGCACCCCCGATTTTTACGGCTATTTCACACTCTCGTCGCAGCCGCTGAAGAATTTTAACATTGCACTCTCGGGCACATATACCGGTGAGATGATTGTACCCCACTATGCGGGATACATCGAGAACGACCGTATGGAAGAGACCCCCGACTTTTTCGACCTCGGACTAAAGCTCGACTACACATTTATTCTGCGCGACCACATTAACCTACAACTCAATGCCGGTGTACAGAATATATTCGACAGCTTCCAAAAAGACCTCGACAAGGGCGAGTTTCGCGACTCGGGCTATTTCTACGGCCCCACGGCACCGCGAACATTCTTCATAGGATTCAAGATAATGAATTAAAAACATCCATACATCTGTCGGGGCGAGATTTTTTTCTCGCCCCGTTTATTTTATCCTATTTTTTAACATTAAAAATCACCTTATCACAGTAAAAGGGCGTTTCTTACAAAAAAATAGCATATCTTTACAAGGTCATACAAACAAGCGAGCGAGGAATTTTCAAAGCAATCGGCAGTGTATGTCCGTTTGAAAGGCAAAATTACCAACAAAAAATATAGAAACTATGAAAAAGATTTTATCATTTGCGCTTCTGCTGTGCACATTCTCGACAGCATTGGTGGCACAGGACAAGGAATTTCGTCAGGAGTTAGAAAATTTCATCAATCTTGGCTGGGGAACAAACGCAAACAACAATCTCAATGCCGAGGCTTTCGCGAGCATATTTATGTTTCAGCTCAACGAAATACCCAACTGCCCCTACACAACACAAGTTCAAAAGGCCGAAGCGGCTAAAAGATTGGCCCGACAATACTACGATGAGCGTGGCAAGAGCGATATTATGGATTTTATAACACCATATTACCAAAAGCATTTTACAACCGACGACATTAAAAAACTGAACAAGCAGTTAAAAACCGACACAAAGCTCTTTAACACAGGGAACAAACTCGCCGACAAGAGTGTTGTGGAGCAGATGACAATGACACTTATGGCGCAAATGATGGGGTCGATGCAGAAAATTGCAACAGGCGAGACACCCGACCCCATCATAACCCCGCAGGAGAAACAAGATACACTCTACATTGCCGTTGTCGAGTATTGCAACGCAAGCGGAATAATAAGCAGCACTATAAACGCCCTCAAAGGCACTCTTGCAAGTATGGCACAGGACGAGGAGCAGAAGAAGATTATGCAAGCCTTGATGGAATTTCTATCTGCCGAACTACCCTCGGCCTACTACAAGGGCTGCAAAGGCCGCATCACCGCCGATGAGGTAAATTATATTACCGATTTTTACAAATCACCGATAGGGCAAAAGATGGCAGCTTGCAGCACCGAAATTCTGAAAGACCCTATGGCAATTGCCAACAGCCTGATGGCAAAGACAAAAGAGTGGCTCGAAAAGCAAGAGCTTAAATAAAAAAAAAGACTTTACATACTATATATAATTCCCGACCAGAAAGATTCTTTTGGTCGGGAATTATAATATTTTTTCGGCCCTTATGCAGCCTCTGTTTTTATACTCCCACGCCTTTTTTACAATACCCCCGACAAGATGAGAAAAAAGTTTTCTCTTTTTCTCATCTTGTAATAGAATATGTGATTTTGCGCACAAACATAATTGCAAAATTTTTTCTTATATTATCGGGTGGGGAGAGCCGCACAGCGAACGTGCAGAAAATCGTTTCTATGATTCCGTGGCAATTAACTTTTTTATGCTTTTTACATAATAATGAGGAGGATTTTTCGGTTTTTTTTCAGAAAAAATAGCGAAATTCGCATAATTTTCGGGGCAACGGATAATATGAACCCCTATTTTGCGTTATTTAAGGGATGAAAAAGATTCTGTACATAACAATAGCACTGTGTGTGTGCGTCCTCCTCGAGGTGCACGCACAGTACGACGTACACTTTACCCACTATTGGAAGATGCAGAATTTTTATAATCCGGCTGGTGCAGGAGCAACCGGCAAGCTGCACGCCTTTGCCGCATACAGCAATCAGTTGTCGGGCTTTACAGGCAACCCAAAGAGTATGCTCATAAACGGCGACCTTCCGCTGTCGATGTTCAAGGGCGACCACTCGCTGGGGCTCGGCGTGCTGAACGACGAGATTGGAATGTTCACCAACCAGCACCTGTTCATAAACTACGCCTACGGACTGAAACTCTTTGGCGGACGTCTGGCGGTGGGTGCGCAGCTGGGACTGCTGAATGCCAAGATAGACCCCAAAGACCTTAATCTGGGCGAGAATAGCGACGACCCGGCCTTTCCATCGAGCGCCGTCGATGGAAACAAATTCGATTTTGGTGCAGGAGTGCTGTTCGAGCACAAATATTTTTATGTGGGACTATCGGCGCTGCACATCAATGCACCTCTTATAGAAATGGGCGAAAAGAACCAATTTCAGGTCGACCCCTATTTTAATTTTACCGCCGGAGGCAATATACGACTAAAAAATCCGTTATTATCAATACAGCCCTCAATGCAACTAATGACCGACTTTGTATCGTGGCGCGCCGACATTACCGCACGAGGCACATACAACTACAACGACAAACTACTCTTCGGCGGTGCCACATACAGCCCCGGAACGTCGGTAACGCTGTTTGCGGGAATAGAATTTTTGAACATTACAATAAGCTACGGCTACGAATTGTTCACCTCGGGACTTGGAGCCGAAAATGGCAGCCACGACATTTATTTGGGCTACGACATTGAGCTTGACATATTTAAAAAAGGAAAAAACAAACATAACAGTATAAGAATATTGCAATGATGAAGAGAATAGTAAGCCAGCCTGTTCTTTTGACGGTGCTTCTGCTTGCATCGTGTATGGGAGCAAAGAAAAACACATCAATGGGCGGCGAAGTTACAGGAATCAGCGGAACAGCCATCAACGAACCAACCCCCTACGGAATGGTGCTCGTCGAGCGAGGCTCGATAAAGATAGGTAGCGAAGAGGCCGACTCTTTGTGGGGCATCACAACACCCGTAAAAGATATTTCGGTAGATGCTTTTTGGATGGACGAGACCGAAGTGTCGAACGCCAAATACCGTCAGTTTGTATTTTGGGTACGCGACTCCATTATCCGCGAGCGTTTGGCCGACCCCGCATACGGCGGCGACGAGACATTCAAGATAACGGAGGACGAGTATGGCGAGCCCATCACCCCGTACCTCAATTGGAGCAAGCCCATCCCTTGGAAGAAACCCACCGAGGACGAGCAGCGCGCCATAGAGAGCGTCTTTATCACAAATCCCATCACAGGCGAGAAGATGCTCGACGCCTCGCAGATGAACTACCGCTACGAGATTTATGACTACACACAGGCCGCACTGCGCAAGAATCGTCTGAATCCCGCCGAGCGCAACCGTAACACAGATATTCCCACCAACTACGACGAGGTTGTAACAATATCAAAAGACACAGCCTACATCGACGACGAGGGACGCATCGTAAACGAGACAATCACCCGCCCTCTGTCGAGTGTCTACGATTTTCTAAACACATACATAATAAACGTATACCCCGACACCACCTGTTGGGTGAACGATTTTCCCAACGCCAACAATGAGGTCTATCTGAACCTCTATTTCAGCCACCCCAATTACAGCGAATATCCCGTGGTGGGAGTAAGCTGGGAGCAGGCCAACGCCTACTGCGCTTGGCGCACCGACTACCTTCTGCGTGGAATGCGCGGACAGGCAAAATACATTCAGCGCTACCGCCTGCCCTCGGAGGCCGAGTGGGAGTATGCCGCACGCGGCAAAGAGGGCGGGAAATTCCCGTGGGAGAGTGGCGACACAAAGAGCGACAAAGGATGCTACTATGCCAACTACAAACCCGACGATGGCAACTACACGCGCGACGGCAACCTTATCACATCGAAATGCGGAATATACTCGGCCAACAGCAACGGCCTCTTTGATATGGCGGGCAACGTAGCCGAGTGGACATCTACCATATATACCGAGGCAGGAGTGCTCCAAATGAGCGACATTAACCCCGACCTTCAGTATCGCGCCGCAAAAGAAGACCCATACAGCCTGAAGAAAAAGACCATACGCGGAGGCTCGTGGAAAGACCCCGTACGATTCATTCAGGGAGCCACCCGTGCCTACGAATATCAGAACGAGTCGCGCTCCTATATAGGCTTCCGCTGCGTGCGCAGCTACAGCGGCACCTCGAGACGATAATCCCCCCAACCAACAAGAAAAATCACACACAAACAACCATTGCATTATGAGCAAGAAAAGAAATATAATCAGCAGCATACAGACCTTTATGGACTCGCCCAAAGGCCGCACCTATCTTAACTACATTTATAGCTGGGGCGCAGCAGTCGTAATCTTAGGAACACTTTTTAAGCTGACACACCTTCCGGGCGCCAACCTTATGCTTTTCATTGGAATGGGCGCCGAGGTTGTGGTATTCTTCTTCTCGGCCTTTGAGCGTCCCTACGACCTTGCCGAGGACGACCGCAAAGAGGAGCGCGCCGAGCGTCGTGCCGAGCGCGAAGCAGCCGGAGCAGCACCCATCATCATAGGCGGCGGTGGCGGCAGTGCAATTGGCGGTGGCACAATCGCCGGCGAGGGCACACAGTCGGCAGCCGCAGGCTCGGGAGTATCGGGCACCATAATCATAGGTGGAGGAGGCGGTGCGGCAGGCACCACACAGACAGCCGACCCCGAGCTCATCGGCAATATGGACGAGGCAACAAAAGAGTATGTCGAGAAGATTAAGACACTCAACGAGGCTATTCAGCGCATCTCGGAGCAGGCCGACAGTCTGGGACGCAATATGCAGGAGATGGATAATCTTGCACGCAATATCACAGGCATAAACACCCTGTACGAGGTACAATTGCGCAGCGCAGGCAAGCAGGTAGATAACATTGATATGGTAAACGAAGAGACCAAGAAGATGGCCCAACAGATAAAAGAGCTCAACACAATGTACGCCCGTATGCTCGAGGCAATGACCTGCAATATGAACAGACAACAGTAACAAACGACACACAAAGCAGCCACAATGAAAATCAAGAAGAATAAAGTAACGCCGCGTCAGAAGATGATAAATCTGATGTACGTGCTTCTGATGGCAATGCTCGCAATGAATGTGTCGTCGGACGTGCTCAACGGCTTTACTCTTGTCGATGAGAGCCTCTCGCGCAGTACCGTCAACGCAACGGCACAGAACGAGGCAATGTACGACAATTTCGAGCAGTCGATGGCACAGAACCCCGAGAAGGTGCGCGAGTGGTACACCCGCGCACAGAGCGTGCGCTCAATGTCCGACTCGCTGTACAACCTTGCCGAGACACTGAAGATACGCATCGCCCAAGAAGCCGACGGAGCCGAGGGCGACTACCGCGAGCTTCAGAACCGCGAAAATCTCGAAGCATCGACCTACGTGATGCTCGCTCCCGGAAGCGGCAAGGGTCGTCAGCTATACGACGCAATAACCAACTACCGCGAGAGCATCCTCACGATGATAACCGACTCGACACAGCAGCAGATTATCCGCGACAATTTTAGCACCGAGGTACCCCGCAAAAATATCTCACTGATGAAAAATTGGCAGGAGTATCATTTCGAGAATATGCCCGCAATTGCCGCAATCACCCTCTTGACGAAGTTACAGAACGACGTACGTTACGCCGAGGGCGAGGTGCTGCACACGCTTGCACGCAACATCGACGTTGGCGACGTGCGCGTGAACCAAATTCGCGCCCTTGTCATTCCAAACTCGCGCAACGTAGTGCGCGGCAGCGAATTTAGCGCACAGATTATATTGGCAGCCGTCGATTCGACACAGCGCCCCGAAATTTACATCGACGAGCAGCTGCTCGAGACCGAGAATGGCAACTACTCGCTTGCGTGCAACAAGACAGGCGACTACACCCTCGACGGATATATGCTGGTGAACGACGGTTCGGGAGCATCGACACGCTACGATTTTTCACAGGAATACACCGTAGTCGAGCCCACGGCAACAGTGAGCGCATCGCTTATGAACGTACTATACGCAGGATTCGACAACCCCGTGAGCATCTCGGTACCCGGAGTACCTGCCAACCGCATCGCAGCGAGCATCGCCGCCGGAAAAGGCACAATAAAGAGCGACGGCAAGGGCGGATACATTGTAGTGCCCACACAGATTGGCGAGGAACTTAAGATTGAGGTAACGGCAACAAACGAAGAGGGACGCCGCCTGAGTATGGGACAATATGCCTTCCGCGTGCGTCAGCTGCCCGACCCCACGCCGCTCATCGAGTTTAAAGACAAGGACGGCAACACACAGCGCTACCGCGGCGGAAAGCCCTTCAGCAAGCAGACACTGCTGAACACAAAAGGCATTATAGCAGCCATCGACGACGGGCTGTTGAACATCAGCTTCAAGGTACTCTCGTTCGACGTACTCTTCTTCGACAATATGGGCAACGCCGTACCCCGAAAATCGGACGGAGCACTATTCTCGGCTGCACAGAAAGAGATATTCCGCAGCCTGCAACGTGGCAAGCGATTCTACATAACAAACGTAAAAGCAATAGGCCCCGACAATGTCGAGCGACAGCTTACAACACCCCTCGAAGTTATAATAAACTGATAAACAAGCGAAAAGCATAACAAACAGATACTATGAGACAGATGAACAAAATACTTGTACTCTTCGCAGTGCTTCTGATAGGACAATATGCCGTTGCGCAGCCTCCTGCCCGCAAAAAAGAGCAAAAGAAAAGCGGTGCAACAACGGCAGCAACATACGAGGTACCACTGAGCCAAAGGGCCAAGAGCCAATATCCCACAACAACCACCCCCACCGAGGTTGTGTGGAAGCGCGACATTTACCGCACACTCGACCTCGAGAAAGAGAAAAACGCCTCGCTCTACTACCCCGTGCAACCCATCGGCAACAGCGTCAATCTGTTCACATTCCTCTTCCGCCACCTTATTGCAGGCTCGATAAGCGCCTACGAGTATAACCTCGACGGATACGAGAATTTCTCGCCCGAGAATATCGTCAACGTACGTGAATTGCTCGAGCACTACGCCATTGTACACGAATTTCAGGGAGCCGACAGCACAATCGTCGTAAACCCCGCCGACGTTCCAAGCAACGTGGTGCTGAGCTATTATATTAAAGAGAGCTACTACTACGACCAGCGCACAGCCACCTTCAATCAGCGTGTAACGGCCATCTGTCCTGTTATGCACAGTGCCGGGGAGTATGGCGGCGAGACGATTAAGTACCCGATGTTCTGGTTGAAATACGACGAGATTGCCCCGCTGCTGACACAGCAGACAGTAATGTCGAGCAGTTACAACAACGTATCGACAATGACCTTTGACGACTATTTCAGCAAGCACTGCTACGAAGGCGATATTTACAAGACCGTCAACCTGCGCAATCTGGCAATTTCACAATACTGCAAGGACAGCACCGCTATAAAAAAGGAACAGCAGAAGATTGAGAAACAACTGACCGATGTTCAAGGCACTCTGTGGGAGCTCCCCCGTCCCGCAGTCGACACGACAGCCGTTGCTGCCACCGACTCCGTGGCAACCGACGCCAAACAAAAAGCAAAAGAGGAGAAGAAGATGGCACGTGCCGCACGCAAAAAGCAGCAATCGGCAAGCAAGAAGAAAAACTCGGGCGGCTCGTCGAAGAGCAAGGGCAGCACAATATCCGTACGCCGTCAGCGCCGATAATTGCAAAAAGCCACCTTTTCATCGGACTTTTTCATATGCAATCGACAATAAAAGCCGGGAAGCAGAAACAAAGCATTTATAAAAAACATACAAAATTCGCAATAATATTTTTTATATAAATTTAGACAGCTTCTAATAAAATAAACTATATTTGCGCAAAACAACGTAACGAAAGCAGTTGTTTTGCGCAAACTTATTATGCCGAGCGTCTGTTTTTGTAATAATTAACCATTAAACACACTGACAATGAAAAAGATTTTTGGATTTATCTTTGCACTTTGCCTTTTGGTGGCTATCCCCGCAAATGCACAATTGAAATTTGGTATTAAGGCCGGTACGAACCTCGTTGGCAGCCCCAGCGACATTAAAGGAGTGAGTTCGGACGGTTACACAGGATTCTTTGCCGGAGCAATGGCAAAATTCACACTCCCCATTGTGGGCCTCGGTCTCGAGGGTGATATTCTCTACTCGCAGAGCGGTGCCGAGATTGGCGGCGACAAGATAAAGAAACAGAGCATCGAGATTCCCGTATATCTGCGCTACGACCTCGGCCTGCCCGTAGTGAGCAAGATTGTAGTTCCTTTTATTGCAGTGGGCCCGCAGTTTGGATTCACACTGGGCGACGCCGAGAAGGATTGGATGAAAGCAGTCCGCTTCGAGTACAAAAAGAGCCAACTGAGCCTAAACGTAGGTGCAGGTGCTGTGCTTTTCGGACACGTACAGGCACACGTCAACTACAACATTGCAATGGGTAATACAAGCGAATACTCGGAGCTTGTAGGCGGCGCTTGGAATGTTATGACAAAATCCAAGACCAACACGTGGCAGGTTTCTGTGGCTTATCTGTTCTAAGGAACAGTGCCCACTGACGACAATAGAGTGTCTGTCCTATCAATAAAATAGCACAAAAGGCTGTCTCAAAATAAATATTTTGGCACAGCCTTTTGTTAAGCGATATAAGAGGCTGTTTATTTTTACGGATATTCAGTTTTACTCTTCATTGCGGCTGCATAGTCTCATCTACGCGCCTTAAAAGACAGCTAAAAGAATCTAAAGGAGATAAATTCAAAAAGTTTCAAATGGGACAGTTTTTAGTCTCTTTACAATAATATAAATTACAATAATGGAGAATGAGCTTACCTCGCTGTTGCTGCGCCTCGGCGCCCGACCCGAAAATACGCCTGCATTGCGATGGATTATAATCACCATCGCCGTTATATTGCTTTTTTATATCTGTGGTGTCATTTGCCACAAGATAATTATCCCGCTCGTAGGCACGCTGACAAAAAAAACCAACAACACTTGGGACGACATACTTTTAAACAACAGTGTAATAAAAAACTGCTGCAACCTTGTCCCAGCGGTTATTGTAACAGCGCTTATGCCATTTATTCTGAACGATGGCAGCACACTCTACACATTTATGATGAAAGTGTGCTGGGTGTATATCACGGTGGTGGGAATAAAACTCATCTGCTCCATCCTATCGGCACTATACATACTATCCAATAAGTCTGAGAAGACACGTAACCACACACTTAAGGGTGTTTTTCAGATGCTGAAGATTGCCGCAATATGCATAGGCGCAATAATCATAATGAGCACACTCATAGACCGCGACCCGGTGAAGATTCTGGCAGGCCTCGGCGCATCGGCGGCAGTGCTTATGCTGGTCTTCAAGGATAGTATTATGGGACTTGTGGCGGGCGTACAGCTATCGGCCAATGATATGCTGCGTCCCGGCGATTGGATTGCAATGCCAAAATATGGCGCCGACGGCTTTGTTATCGACGTGTCGCTGACCACCGTCAAGATACAAAATTGGGATAAGACCATAATAACGGTGCCCCCATACGCGCTTGTCAGCGAATCGTTCCAAAATTGGCGGGGAATGTTCGACAGCGGCGGCCGACGCGTCAAACGCTCCATTTTCATAGACATTAACAGCATCAGATTCTGCAACAAGGACGAGGTTGGCGAGCTTGCACAAAAGGGCTTTGTCGATGAGAATTACAGCGGGCAAAGGGTGAATCTGACCATCTTCCGCAATTATCTCGAGGATTATCTAAGGGGCCGAAGCGACGTTCACCCCGAGATGTTTATGCTGGTGCGACAACTTCAGCCAACGGCACAGGGAGTGCCTTTGGAGCTCTATTTCTTCTACTATGGCACAGCGTGGGCCGACTATGAGCATTTTCAGGCCGAGATTTTCGAGTATGTTTATGCCATCCTCCCCGAATTTGCTCTGAGGTCGTTCCAATCGCCCTCGGGCAACGATTTTAACAACAACGCAGGGCGCATCCCCCGCCATCTGTTCTAAAAAAAGAGAAAGAGTATGCCCCTTTTTGCCGACGTTATACTACCGCTGCCATTGGCCTCGACCTTTACCTACGGTATCGCCCCCGAGCACAGGGAGCGCATTGTCGTGGGCAGCCGCGTAAGTGTCCCGCTGGGCAAGAGCAAGCACTACACGGCGCTTGTGGCACGTCTGCACGACGAGGCACCCACCGCATACAGCGTGCGCCCCATAGACGAACTTCTTGACGAGACACCCATCGTGCTTCCCACACAGACCAAGCTGTGGGAGTGGATTGCACGCTACTATCTGTGCTCGATGGGCGAGATTTTCAAGGCAGCCGTGCCACAGGGGCTCAAAGGAGAGTTTAAGCCAAAGACCGAGCAGCGCATACGCCTCGCCGAGCGCTACAAAAACCCCACAGCGCTGAATCTCATCAGTCAGACACTCTCGCGCGCCCCACGACAGAAGCGTCTGCTGGCAACCTATCTGCAAATAAGCGAACAGGGTACCGAGATTGCACGCCACACACTCATTGAGCGTGCCGAGGTTGCCCCCAATATATGCAAAGAGCTCATCGACAAAGGGATTTTCGAGTGCTACGAGGTAGAGATTGGACGCCTCGACAAAGAGCATCGAGAGGTTGTCCCCGAGAACAGCCTCAACGAGGCGCAACAAGCTGCTTTTGAACAGATTAACGAGAGTTTCAACAGCAAAAATGTTACGCTGCTGCACGGCGTAACGTCGGCCGGAAAGACCGAGGTATATATTCACCTTATAAAGCAGGCCATAGAGCGCGGCCAGCAGGTACTATATATGCTCCCCGAGATTGCCCTCACAAAGCAGATTACCGAGCGCCTCAGCCGAGTGTTCGGCAACCGCATAGGCCTCTATCACTCGAAATTCTCCGACGCCGAGCGTGTCGAAATATGGAAAAAACAGTTGAGCGACGAGCCCTACGACATTATCCTCGGGGTGCGTTCGTCGGTTTTTCTGCCGTTCAAGCGGCTGGGCCTTATTATTGTCGACGAAGAGCACGAGAACAGCTACAAGCAGCAAGAGCCCGCGCCGCGCTACAATGCGCGCAACGCAGCCATAGTGCTTGCATCGCTCTTTGGCGCAAAGACCCTATTGGGTACCGCAACCCCCGCCATCGACACATTCTACAATGCAACAACCGGAAAATACGGCCTTGTGAGCCTCAGCCGCCGCTACCGCTCGCTGCAACTGCCGCAGATAGAGGTTATCGACATTCAAGACCTTGCGCGGCGCAAGAGGATGACAGGCCTCTTCTCCGACCCTTTGGTCGAGGCAATGAGCGAGGCACTGAAAGAGCACCGTCAGATTATCCTGTTCCAGAATCGTCGCGGCTACTCGCCCCTGCTCGAGTGTCGCACCTGCGGTTGGGTGCCACGCTGCAAGCACTGCGACGTAAGCCTCACCCTGCACAAAAGCAGCGCTAAACTCACCTGCCACTATTGCGGCTACACAATCCCCGCCCCCAAAATGTGCCCCAACTGCGAGGAGAGCAATTTTGTGAGCCTCGGCTACGGCACCGAAAAAATTGAGGACGAGCTGCAAAAAATATTCCCCGAGGCACGCATCGCCCGTATGGACCTTGACACGACACGCACACGCACCGCCTACGAGAGCATAATAAACGACTTTCAGCAGGGGCGCAGCGACATTCTCATCGGCACGCAAATGGTGTCCAAAGGGCTCGATTTTGACAATGTCTCGGTGGTCGGGATACTGAATGCCGACACACTGCTCAACTACCCCGATTTTCGCGCCTCGGAACGAGCCTTTCAACTGATGGCACAGGTTGCCGGACGCGCAGGGCGCCGAAGCGGACAGGGAAAGGTCTTTCTTCAGACGCGACAGCCCGATAATCCCATAATCCCGCTTATCGTCGGCAACAACTACACGCAATTCTACGACAGCCAATTGTCCGAACGTATGTTGTTCCATTATCCCCCATTTCATCGGTTGGTTTACGTATATATGAAGCACCGCGACTGCCGCACGTTGGACGAATTTTCCGAGCTTATGGGCAGCCGTATGCGCGAGATTTTCGAGCATCGCGTGCTGGGTCCCGACCTTCCACCCGTGGCCCGCGTGCAGCAGCAGTATATACGCAAGATTGTGCTAAAGGTCGAGAGCAACCTCTCGCAGTACCGCATAAACGAGGCGCTCGCCGCGCTACAACAAGAGCTTTTATCCGACAAGCGCTACAAAAGCATAACAATGTACTACGACGTTGACCCGCTGTAAGAGAACGCGGGGCCGAAAGGCCATTTTCCACATTATTAACACTATTTTCGTTTAATATCTTGTTCATTTCCCTGCGAATAGCTAACTTTGCACGGTTTTACGGGCACTCTTTTCACCAAAGGAGAGCGGCCCTGCGCCAAAAAGCAAACAAACTATTCAAAATAAATGAAGCGATACAAAATCTTAAACAACACTTTCGGATGGCTCACATTCCTAATTGCAGCGGTAACATACTGCCTGACAGTGGAGCCCACCGCAAGTTTTTGGGACTGTCCCGAGTTTATCCTCTCAGGTAACAAATTAGAGGTAGGACACCCCCCTGGTGCGCCTTTCTTTATGCTCACGGCCAATCTATTTTCGTCGTTGGCGGCACCCGACAAGGTAGCCTTTATGGTTAATATTATGTCGGCCATACTGAGTGCGGCAGGTATTATGTTCCTATTTTGGAGCATCACCCATCTTACTCGCAAGCTGGTGGCACCCTGCGCAACGGAATTATCAAACGCGCAGATTATCACCATATTATCCTCGGGCCTTGTGGGTGCGCTTGCCTATACGTGGAGCGACACTTATTGGTTCAGCGCTGTCGAGGGCGAGGTTTATGGTTACTCGTCGCTCTTTACGGCGGTTGTTTTTTGGCTCATTCTCAAATGGGAGGAGCAGGCCGAAGCACCTCACAGCGACCGTTGGTTGGTGCTTATAGCCTATCTTGTGGGCCTCTCTATCGGTGTACACCTTCTGAACCTGCTGTGTATCCCCGCAATTGTGCTTGTGGTATATTTCAAGAAGAAGCCCGATGCCAATTTCAAGGGTGCGCTTATGGCGCTTGTCGTATCGGCTATTTTGGTAGCGGCGGTACTCTATGGCATTGTGCCCGGCGTTGTAAAGGTGGGCGGATGGTTCGAGCTTCTGTTCGTCAACACTCTCGGATTGCCGTTCAACACAGGCCTCATCACCTATCTGCTGCTGCTCTTTGGTATGCTCATCTGGGGTCTTGTCGAGAGTGAGCGCGGAGGCAACCGACGTAATATGGCCATCGCTTTTGTGGCGTCGGTGGGACTGCTGGGCATCCCCTTCTATGGCTACGGCACTATGAGCATAGTGCTTGGAGTGGTTGTGCTTGCGGCACTCTCCTATGCTCTGTTCGTAAAGGTCAAGGAGAAATACCTCCTGAGCCTGCGTATGCTGAACACCTCGCTACTGTGTATGCTGCTCATTATGTTGGGATACTCGTCGTATGCGGTAATTGTGATACGCTCGGCCGCAAACACTCCGATGGACCAAAATTCGCCCGAGGATATTTTCTCGTTGGGCGCTTATCTGGGCCGCGAGCAATATGGCGACCGTCCTCTTTTCTACGGCCCTGCATACAGCTCAGAGTATAACTACATTCGTTCGAGCAACGGCTACCGTGCCGAAACGGTCGATGGTGCCCCCATCTATGCTCCCAAAGAAAAAGCCTCGGCCAATGAGAAAGACTCGTACGAGCTTTTGGGACACAAATTCGACGTAAAATATGCGCAAAATATGCTCTTCCCCCGTATGTACAGCAAGGAGCACTCGGCCTACGGCGCCAACAGAGTGAATCTGTACGACGATTGGGTGGGCGGAATCAAAGGCAAAAAGATAAGTTATCGTGTAGGCGGTGAGACTATCGAGGTGATAATGCCCACACAGCTCGAGAATATTAAATTCTTCTTCAACTACCAGCTGAATTATATGTATTGGAGATATTTTCTCTGGAATTTTGCAGGCAGACAGAATGACCTGCAAGGACACGGAGATATTGACAAGGGCAATTGGATTACGGGAATTTCGTTCATCGACAATATTTTGGTTGGTAACCAAGAGAATCTGCCCACGGTGCTCAAGGAGAATAAGGGACACAACGTCTATTTCGCCCTACCGTTGATTCTTGGAATTTTCGGTATTATATGGCAGTTGCGTAACAAAAAGAGCGGCATACAGCAATTTTGGGTGGTCTTTTTCTTGTTCTTTATGACGGGAATTGCCATTGTGCTCTATCTGAACCAGACACCGCTGCAACCACGTGAGCGCGACTATGCTTATGCCGGTTCGTTCTACGCCTTTGCCATTTGGATTGGAATGGGTGTTGCGGCAATCACCGAGTATCTGCGCAAGAACAATGCAGCGGTAAGTGCGGCGGTAGCCATCGTCTGTCTGCTGGTACCCGTACAGATGGTGTCGCAAACGTGGGACGACCATAATCGCAGCGGACGCTACGCCTGCCGCGACTTTGGGCAGAATTATCTCAACAGTATGCCCGAGGAGAATAATCCCATAATATTCACCTGCGGCGACAACGACACATTCCCCTTGTGGTACAGTCAGGAGGTCGAGGGTGTGCGCACCGACTCACGCGTATGCAACCTTTCATACTTACAGACCGATTGGTACATCGACCAGATGCGCCGTCCGGCCTACGACTCGCCATCAATCCCCATCAGTTGGGACAGAATAGACTATGCCGGCAACAGCAACGAGGCCGTACAGATTGTTCCCGAGTACAAGGAGAAAATTCTCTCGTTGTACCGCCAGCACCCCGAGGAGAGCAAAAAACGATGGGGTGAAAATCCCTTCGAGATACAGAATATTATGAAATATTGGGTACGCTCGAAGAACGACGCATTCCACCTTATCCCCACCGACACCCTCTATCTTAAGATAGACCCCGAGGCTGTTAAGCGTTCGGGAATGCTTATCCCCGAGGAGTATGTCGAATCAATGCCCGAGTATATGAAGATTCCGCTCACAGGGCGCGAACGCCTCTATCGCCACGACCTTATGCTGCTCGAGATGATTGCAGGCACAAATTGGGAGCGTCCCCTCTATATGTCAATGACCGTGGGCAAGAGCAACTATCTGCACACGCTGAGCGACTTTTTCGTACAAGAGGGATTAGCCTACCGCATAACTCCCTTCAATTGGAAGGAGCTGGGGTACAGCAACAGCGAAGGCTCCGACGAGATGTTTGTTGCCGACACCGAGCGCTTCTACCACAATGTGATGGAGCGCTTCAGATACGGCGGCCTCAAGGAGAATCCCGACTATTATGTCGATGAGACCATTCAGCGTATGATATACACCCACCGTCGTCTGCTGGCCTCGCTGGCCACACAGCTGTGCCTCGAGGGTAAATACGAGAAAGCATTGAACGTACTGAACCTTACCGAGCGCGAGCTACCCACCTCACTTGTGCGCCACGAATTCTTCAGCGGGCTCGATATTGGACGTACCTATATGGCTCTTGGCCTTAAGGATAAGGCGATAGAGACACTCAGCAGCCTTGCCGACGAGCAACTCGAGTATCTCAATTGGTACGCCTCGTTAGAGGGCAATGCTTTCCGCCGAGTATTCGGCAACATAAGGATGAATGCAGTATGTCTGCAACATATTGTCGAGACACTCGAGAAGGGCGGAAAAGATTATCACGACCTTGCCGTAAAATACGATAAAGAATTCGAGAATACGTTCAACAAGATACGCGCAGGCAAATAAAAGGCAGCTTATGTTCATAGAACAAGTTCCGACATTCTTTCGAGGCCTCTATCCGAAGGCTCTGTGGCGTATGAACCCCGATGAAAAGGCCGTTTATCTGACCTTTGACGATGGCCCCATACCGGTAATAACCCCGTGGGTAGTTGACCTTTTGGAGCGCAACGGCATAAAAGCGACCTTTTTTATGGTGGGCGACAACGTACACAAATTCTCGCAAGAGTATATGCAGGTTGTCGAGAGCGGACACCGTGTGGGCAACCACACATACAACCATCTGAAGGGGCTTTTCACCTCGACCAAGGAGTATGTCGAGAATGTCGATCAGGCCGATGCGTTCATACACAGCAACCTTTTCCGTCCCCCGCACGGGCTGTTGCGCACGGCGCAGTATCGCGAGCTGAGCAAGCGCTACCAATTTGTAATGTGGGACCTTGTTACACGCGACTACAGTTTCCGCCTCTATGGCGAGGATGTGCTGGCCAACGTCAAGCGCTATACACGCAACGGTTCGATAATCACATTCCACGACTCGATGCGCAGCGAGAGCAATCTGCGTTACGCACTGCCGAGGGCTATTGATTGGTTGCAGGAGCAGGGCTACGAATTTAAGATTTTCGAGTAAAAAGCCGCTGAAGCCACTTACGACAATGACAAAAGAACAACTGACACTGTTTATAAAAGCCGAGGCTGCGGGCCTCGGCTTTGCTGTGTGCGGCATTGCACGGGCCGATGCCGTCGCACCCGAGACAGCGCACCGTTTCGAGCAGTGGATAAAAGAGGGCAACGAGGGGACAATGAGCTATCTTGAACGCAACCGCGAGAAGCGCCTCGATACGCGCGAGCTTGTACCCGGATGCCGCAGCATAGTGTGCGTGGCGCTTAACTATTACCCGCGCGAGAGAGATATTATCAGAGGCCGTCTGCATCTGTCGCACTACGCTCTGGGGCGCGACTATCATAGAGTGATGAAAGAGAAACTATTTGCGCTGCTCGCCCGCATAAACGAGCGGCAGTCCACCGCGGGACGCGCCTTCTGCGACACAGCCCCGATTTTAGAGCGCTATTGGGCTGCACGCGCAGGAATAGGAGTGATTGGAAAGAATCACCAACTAATTATCCCGGGAGCGGGCACACACTTTTTCTTGGGCGAGCTGCTGATTGACGCCGAGCTCTTGTACGACACGCCCCTCGAGCACAACCCCTGCGCCGGGTGCGACCGCTGCCTGAGAGCCTGCCCCACGGGCGCCCTCACAGCCCACGGGTTCGACGCGCGCCGCTGCCTCTCGTACCTTACAATAGAACACCGCGGAGAATTACCAAAAAACATCGGTGAAAAGATGGGAAATTGCTTCTATGGCTGCGATCGCTGTCAAGCATCGTGCCCGCAGAACAAAGAGGCAGTCGCCACCGAAATTCCCGACCTTTGGGCCTCGGACAGCCTTCGGGCGATGCACAACGAAGATTGGCACAGCCTATCGGAGGAAAAATACAAGGAGCTTTTTGCCGACAGCGCCGTCGAGCGCTGCGGATACAAACAGTTGATGCGCAATCTCGAAGCTGTATCAACAAAAGAGAGAGAGTAGAGCGAGCGTCAGCGGCACAGAGCCTCGCACACCTTATCTTGCCAGCGGCGCACCGACGATGCGCTCATAGAGCCCTGATTAAGAATCACAAAGGCCAGCGTGTGCCCATCGGCTGCCACAGCATAGCCCGCGAGCGTACACACACCCTTTACCGTGCCTGTCTTTGCGTAAATCTTTTTATAGGCCGCAGTGCCCTTTGTGCGGTTTTTCATTGTGCCGCTTATGCCCGAGAGAGGCAGCGAGGCGAGCATCGTTTCATAGACTTTTTTATCATTATAAGCGAGCCTCAGCGTCTGCAATAGAATATCGGCCGACAGATAGGTATAAAGCGAGAGGCCCGAGCCGTCGGCAATGTGATACCTCTCGGGCGCCTTTATCTTATAGTCGAGAAAGCCTCGCATAATCTTGGGGCCCATCTCCTGTCGCACAGGACGCTTACCATAGAGAGCCCCCAAATGATAGCTCAGTGCCTCGGCGCAGAGGTTGTTGCTCTCCATAAGCGCCTCCCCGACAATCTCGGCAATGGGGCGAGACACCGTGTGCAGCAGCCGCGCCGACTGCGGCACAGCCCTGTAAGAGAGACAGCCCACCGAGCCTCCGCCGGCAGTGATGCGCTCTGCGAGCACACTCATAAAATAGGCGTGCGAGGGCAGCAGATTCATCCTCTCGCTGACAGCCTTGTTGCAATCGCCCTTTATGCGGATGACGTTTGTGCCCTCGAGCCAATCGCGCAGGATAGTCAGCTTCTCGCCCCTACCACCGTGGCTTACAGCCTCGTTCACAATAGTATAATAGGACGACAAGGGGCTGCACTCGATGGCGGGAGCCTCGCCCCGCGCCGACGGAGTGGCGGTTACCTGCACCGTCCCGCCGCACAACATAAGTGGCGAGATATAAGGCTGAAACTCCCACGGAGTATCGTCCCACGACCATCCGGGCCCCCAATAAATTGAATCCATAAAAGAGCAGTCGGCAAAGAGCGTGTCGATTCTAACGTCCGAGGGCAGCGAAGCCACAAACGAGAGAAGGTCGGCCTCGTCGAAAAGCGGGTCGATGCTCCCCTCGACATAAACATTCTGCCCGCCCGAAGCATTATCCTCGGCCCACAGACGAGTATCCACCGTATAGTCGCACCCCAATCGACTGAGAGCCACTGTGGCCGTAACAAGCTTTGTTACCGATGCGGGACGACACAATTTCTGCGCGCGGTGCTCAAAGAGCAACGTGTCGTCGTCAAGGTCATAGACGGCAAGCGAGGCGTCGCTATCAATGAAAAGATTATCGCACAGAAGCGCCTCGAGGCGCTGTGCCTGCGTCTGAGCCCCCGCGTCCGTCGCAAGAGCAAAAATCGTCAATATAGTAAGGAAAAACCTTTGTAACATAGTCAAAAAATGAGAAAAACGCGACAAAACTAACCATTATTTGTCGAAAAAAACGGCAATAAACTATTTTTCTTCACATTTTTTGTAACTTAGCGCCCAACAATCATTTTCTCGCAAAAATCAATCACTGCGAATTATGGTAAAAAGATTCGATTTTTTAGTCATCGGTTCCGGAATTGCCGGAATGAGTTACGCGCTAAAAGTAGCGCACAAAGGTAGCGTCGCCCTAATCTGCAAGACAACGCTCGAGGATGCAAACACCTATTTTGCACAAGGAGGAATAGCCTCGGTAACGAACCTTTTGGTCGATAATTTCGACAAGCACATCGAGGATACGATGATTGCCGGCGACCACATAAGCGACCGTGCGGCAGTTGAAAAAGTGGTGCGCGAGGCACCCTCGCAAATTCAACAGCTCATTGATTGGGGAGTGGAGTTTGACAAAAAACCCGATGGAGCATTCGACCTTCACCGCGAGGGAGGCCACTCCGAGTTTCGCATCCTGCACCACGCCGACAACACCGGCGCCGAGATTCAAAAGTCGCTCATACGCGCACTGCGCAACCACCCCAATATCACAATTTTTGACAATCATTTTGCCATCGAGATACTGACGCAGCATCATTTGGGCGTTACCGTAACCCGTCAGACACCCGACATTGAATGTTATGGCGCATACGTCCTCGACATTGCCACAAACGAGGTACACACGTTCCTGAGCCGTGTAACACTGATGGCAACAGGAGGCTGCGGCGCCGTCTATAAGACAACCACCAACCCCCTTGTGGCAACGGGCGACGGCATTGCAATGGTCTATCGTGCTAAGGGCACTGTAAAAGATATGGAATTTGTACAGTTCCACCCCACGGCACTCTATAATCCCGGCGACCGCCCCTCGTTCCTCATTACCGAGGCAATGCGCGGCTACGGCGGCGTTCTGCGCACGCTCGACGGCAAGGAGTTTATGCACAAATACGACGAGCGTCTCTCGCTTGCACCACGCGACATTGTGGCACGCGCCATAGACAACGAAATGAAACTGCGCGGCGACGACCACGTCTATCTTGACGTTACCCACAAAGACCCCGAAGAGACCCGACGACACTTCCCGAACATCTACGAAAAGTGCCTCTCGCTGGGCATTGACATTACAAAGGACTATATTCCCGTGGCCCCCGCCGCCCACTATTTGTGCGGAGGAATAAAGGTTGACCTCGACGCACAGTCGAGCATACACAGGCTCTACGCCGTCGGCGAGTGTTCGTGCACGGGACTGCACGGCGGCAATCGTCTGGCCAGCAACTCCCTAATCGAAGCAGTGGTATATGCCGAGGCTGCCGCCAAGCACTCGCTCGGGCGGTTCGAGCATTACAGCTTCAACGAGGCAATCCCACAGTGGAACGACGAGGGCACAAAAATGAACGAAGAGATGGTGCTTATCTCGCAAGATGCCAAAGAGGTAGGACAGATAATGAGCACCTACGTAGGCATAGTGCGCACCGACCTTCGTCTGCGACGCGCGTGGCAGCGTCTCGACCTCCTCTACGAGGAGACCGAAGAGCTTTTCAAACAGAGTGTCATAAGCCGCGAGCTGTGCGAGCTGCGCAACATAATAAACGTAGGCTATCTGATTATGCGGCAGGCCATTGAGCGCAAAGAAAGCCGAGGCCTTCACTACAATATCGACCATCTGAAAAAAAAGTAGCAGATAGAAAAGCAGCATCCTTTCCCCACCCGAAAGGATGCTGCTTTTTTAAGCCGACAAGCCTCGCCGACGGCGCCCAATAATTCTTGACAAGAATTTGCAAAAATATTCATTTCATCGGCAAAATAGAGAGGGTTTTATAGTGAATAATCGGCAAAAAATCACTACCTTCGCACAAAAATAGAGAGGGCACAACCAAACTATCCACAATCATTTAAGAATCAGCAAGATACATAAACGCAAATAAACTTAAAATATAATAACTATGTCAACAAAGAGAATTAAATCGGCATTGGTTTCCGTATTTCACAAAGACGGACTGGACGAAATTATCAGACTTCTGCACGCAGAGGGTGTACAGCTAATCTCGACAGGCGGAACACAGCAATTCATTGAATCGCTCAATATCCCCTGCACGGCAGTTGAGAGCCTCACAGGCTACCCCTCAATCTTAGGCGGCCGCGTAAAGACACTGCACCCCAAAGTATTTGGTGGTATTTTGGGTCGTCGCGAGCTCGAGAAAGACAGGCAACAGATGGCCGAGTATGAGATTCCCGAGTTTGACCTTGTTATTGTAGACCTGTACCCCTTTGAGCAGACAGTTGCTTCGGGTGCCCCCGAGGCCGACATTATCGAGAAGATTGATATAGGCGGAATTTCGCTCATCCGTGCCGCTGCGAAGAATTTCAACGACGTAGTAATTGTTGCAAGCAAGGGACAGTATCAGCCTCTGCTCGATATTCTCAAGAACAGCGGTGCCGAAACCACACTCGAGGAGCGTCGTTTCTTTGCACGCGAGGCTTTTGCCGTATCATCGTTGTACGACTCGGCCATCTTCAACTATTTCAAAGGCGAGGAGCAGAGTGCGTTCCGCTATGCAAAAGATTGCCCTATGAGCCTGCGCTACGGCGAGAATCCCCACCAAAAGGGTGCATTCTTTGGCGATTTTGGAAAGATTTTCAATCAGATTCACGGAAAAGAAATTTCGTACAACAACCTGCTGGATATTCACGCTGCTGTGGAGCTTATCCACGACTTTGCCGGCGAGACAACATTTGCCATCCTCAAGCACAACAACGCTTGTGGCCTTGCGTCGCGCCCCACAATTCTTGAGGCTTGGCAGGCAGCTCTTGCAGGCGACCCTGTATCGGCATTCGGAGGTGTGCTCATTGCAAATGCCGCCATCGACAAGGCTACAGCCGAGGCTATCAACGAAATATTCTTCGAGGTAATCATCGCCCCCGACTATGATATGGACGCGCTTGAGGTTCTGACACAGAAGAAGAACCGCATAATCCTTGTACACAAAGCAACCGAGATGCCCACACAGACTTTCCGCAGCGTGCTCAACGGTGTTCTTGTACAGGAGCGCGACGCCAAGGTAGAGGCACCCGAGGAGCTTAAGACCGTCTCAAAAGCCGAGCCCTCGGCCGAGGAGATTGAAGATATGCTTTTTGCCAACAAGATTGTTAAACACAGCAAGAGTAACGCAATAGTCCTTGCCAAAGGCAAGCAGCTTATTGCAAGCGGCGTAGGACAGACCTCACGCGTCGATTCACTGCGCCACGCAATTGAGAAGGCCGGTACATTCGGATTCTCGCTTCAGGGCGCTGTGATGGCCAGCGACGCCTTCTTCCCCTTCCCCGACTGTGTACAGATTGCTCACGAGGCAGGAGTAACAGCAGTTATTCATCCGGGCGGCTCGATAAGAGACAAAGAGTCGGTTGACTACTGCGACGCAAATGGCGTATCTATGGTAACCACCGGATTCCGCCATTTCAAGCACTAATTCAAGCCATTGGGGGCGCACCCGCGAGGGGCCGCCCCGGCTTTTTCGTTAAACAGCAAAAGAGATTTTAAAAAAACTAATGGGTATTTTTTCATTCACACAAGATGTTGCCATTGACCTTGGCACCGCCAATACCATCATCACCTACAACGGCAAGATTGTAGTAGATGAGCCCTCGGTGGTAGCCCTTGACAACAGCACAAAAAAGATGATTGCCGTTGGCGAACGTGCCAAACAGATGCACGAAAAGACCAACCCCAACATACAGACCATACGCCCCTTGCGCGACGGAGTGATTGCCGACTTTAACGCCTGCGAACAGATGATGCGCGGCCTTATCGAGAAGGTAAATATGGGCAGCAAGCTCTTCACCCCCTCGCTAAGAATGGTAATTGGTGTACCCTACGGCTCGACCGAGGTTGAGCTTCGTGCCGTGCGCGACTCGGCCGAGCACGCCGGCGGCCGCGACGTCTATCTAATCTACGAACCTATGGCATCGGCGCTTGGTATCGGCCTCGACGTAACAGCCCCTGAAGGCAATATGGTGGTTGACATAGGCGGCGGCTCCACCGAGATTGCCGTAATTTCGCTTGGAGGCATCGTATCGAACGGTTCGCTGCGCATTGCGGGCGACGACTTTACAGCCGACATTCAAGAGTATATGGGACGTCAGCACAACGTACGCGTCAGTGAGCGTATGGCCGAGCGCATCAAGATACACGTAGGTTCGGCACTCACCGACCTTGGCGACGATGCGCCGCAGGATTACATTGTCCACGGCCCCAATAAAATAACAGCAATGCCCCTTGAGGTTCCCGTATGCTATCAAGAGATTGCACACTGTATCGACAAGTCAATTATAAAGATTGAGAATGCCATCATAAACGCGCTCGAGGCAACCCCCCCCGAACTTTATGCCGACATTGTACACAACGGAATATTCCTTGCGGGCGGCGGCGCCCTGCTGCGCGGCCTCGACAAGCGTCTCTCGGACAAGATAAATATTCCCTTCCACATTGCCGAAAATCCCCTCTACTGTGTAGCAAAGGGAACAGCGTTGGCCTTGAAAGACCTCAACTACCCCTTCTTGATGAGATAAACATCAAACAACAGCGCAAAGAAAGTGCAGACCATACTCAATTTTTTAGTAAAGCATAATCACTGGTTCCTTCTGCTTCTGCTCGAAGGAATCAGTTTTATGCTTATTATACATTTCAACAACTATCAACGAGCTGCATTTTTCACCGCAACAAACAAGGCCGTAGGCGACATTTACAGCACACTAATCGACATTGACAGTTATTTTGGGCTGCGCACCCAGAATGAGGAGCTTAAAGAGCACAACACAAAGCTTCTGAGCCAGATTACCGAACTGCGCGCCACGCTTGCCGAGCTCAGATGCCACGAGGCACTCATTGGCGACACAATAGTCCGCAGCCTCGGCTCGGGATACACGTTCCACACTGCCAATGTAGTGAGCAATCCACTAAACTCGATAAACAATTTCATTGTGCTCGACAAGGGCAGCAAGGATGGCATCGAGCAAGAGATGGGCGTCTTTAGCAGCAATGGCGTAGTTGGAATTATATATCTTACGTCCGAAAGCTACTCGCTTGTGCTGCCGTTGCTCAACGGCAAGAGCAACACAAGCTGCCGCATATTGGGCGACGAGGGCGCAAGCGTCCCGATGCTGCAATGGGACGGAGGCGACACGCGCCACTCGTACCTTGTCGACCTTCCGCGATACACAAAATTCGAGACGGGCGACACGGTTGTAACAAGCGGACACTCCGAGATTTTCCCCGCCGGCATCACAGTGGGCACAATAGACGACGTCGAGAGCACCGCCGATGGAATGTTCTACCGCGCACGTGTGAAGCTATCGACCAATTTTGCAAGTCTCACCTCAGTGTTTATTGTCGGCAACAAAGGACACAAAGAGCTCAAGGAGCTTATGAACAAAATACCCGAATAAATGACAGGAGCCTTTCTGACACGATTGCGTAATTTTGTACTGACTGCACTCACTCAGGTACTTATTTTCAGCCGGATTCATCTATTCGGCTACGCAACGGCATATATTTACATAATCTTCATCCTGAAGCTGCCGCGCCATACACCGCGCAACGAGATTATGCTATGGGCATTTACAATGGGACTGCTGGTGGATATTTTCGGCAGCACCCCGGGCATACATAGTGCCGCAGCCACGCTTTTAGCCTTTCTACGCCCCTACATTCTCGAGAGCTTTGTACAGAAAGGCACCCCCGACGACTTTACCCCATCGGCCGCCACCATCGGCTGGAACAAATATCTTGTCTATTCGTCAGTGTCGCTCCTTATTCTGTGTACCACAATCCTTATTATCGAGCTTTTCACCATAAGCTACCCGCTTATTCTTCTGGCGGCAGTGGGCAGCAGTACACTGCTGAGTATGCTGTTTATCGTTGCAACAGAATTTTTCAACCGCAAGTAAACAGCTATGAAGAATTACGACAACGAAAATCGTAAATACGTGCTCGGAGGCATTGTAATAACAGTGCTTCTCATCTACATTGCACAGCTGTTCAATCTTCAGATACTGAGCGACGAATATAAGAACAAGGCCGACAGCAACGCATTCTACAAAAAAACCATCTACCCCGCCCGAGGCCTTATGTACGACCGTAAAGGACGTCTGCTCGTCTATAATCAGCCGGCCTACGACATTACATTTATTCCGCGCGAGATACGGGGCATCGACACACTCGACCTTTGCAACACGTTGGGCATCGGCATCGACGACTTTATCGCCCGAATGAAAAAACTGCGTCGCAGCCGCGGCTACTCGAGCTACACCGAACAGGTGTTTATGAGCCGCCTCTCGGCCGAGGAGTTTGCCCGCTTCCAAGAGAAGATGTACCGCTTCCCCGGCTTTTATGTACAAAAACGCTCCATACGACAATACACCTACGGGGCAGCCGGAGCACTCTTCGGCGATATTGGCGAGGTGTCGCAGAAGAGAATAGACAGCGACCCCTACTACACGCGAGGCGACTATATAGGCACGCAAGGCCTTGAAGCGTCGTACGAGGCCGTGCTGCGCGGCAAGAAAGGCACCGAGATGCTCCTGCGCGACGCCTACGGGCGCATTCAAGGCAACTATCTTGGCGGCGCACACGACACAATGCCCACCGCCGGGAAAGACCTCAGATTGGGGCTCGACATTGAGCTTCAGGCGCTGGGCGAGGAGCTTATGAAAGACAAGATAGGCAGCATCGTGGCCATCGAGCCATCGACGGGCGAGATACTGTGTATGGTGTCGGCACCCACATACGACCCGCGCCTGCTTGTGGGCCGCTCAAGAGGCGAGAATCACAAAACCCTCTCGCAAGACAAGCGCAAGCCGCTGATGAACCGCGCCGTAATGGGCACCTACCCTCCCGGCTCGACATTTAAGACCTCACAGGCACTCACCTTTCTGCAAGAAGGAATAATAACTCCCGAGACAAATTTCCCCTGCGCCGGAGGCTTCAGATTCAACAAATTCAAGCTCGGATGCCACGCCCACCCCTCGCCGTTGCCTCTGGGGCCCTCTATTGCAACGTCGTGCAACGCCTATTTCTGTTGGGGCCTTGTGCGAATGTTCTCATCGAACAAATACAGCGGCACCGCCGAAGCGATGAACCGTTGGCGCGACTATATGGTGTCGATGGGATTCGGCTACCGCTTGGGCATCGACCTTCCGGGCGAGGCGCGTGGTATGATTCCCAATGCACAATACTACGGCAAGCACTACGGAAAATATTGGAACGCAGTAACCGTGATTAGTATCTCCATCGGACAGGGCGAGGTAACGCTCACCCCCCTGCAAATAGCCAACCTTTGTGCCACAATAGCCAACAGAGGCACATTCTACACGCCGCACCTTGTGAGCAGCATCGACGGCGACACAATAGCCTCGCGCTTCAAAGAGCCGCGCACCACAATGGCCGGCCGCGAGGCATACGAGGCTGTTGTCGATGGTATGCGGCAAGCGGTGCTCAACGGCACCTGTCGCGGTGCAAATATTCCGGGCATTGAGGTATGCGGAAAGACGGGAACGGCGCAGAATCGCGGAAAAGACCACTCGGCATTTATTGGCTTTGCGCCAAAGAACGACCCCAAGATTGCCATCGCCGTATATGTCGAGAATGGAGGCTTCGGTGCCGAGTTTGGAGTGCCCATCGGCTCGCTGCTTATGGAAAAGTATCTCAACGACACGCTCAGCACAGAGAGCAAAGAGAGGGCCGAATATATTAAGAACAGAGTAATCTACTATGGAGAGGGAGAGAGGTAACATATTCCAACAGATTGATTGGCTCACAATAGGGCTCTATCTGACGCTGGCCATAATGGGGTGGCTGGCCATCTGTGGCGCAAGTTACAGCTATATTGATACAAATATTTTCGAGTTCCTGAGCCCCTCGGAGCGCACAGGCAAGCAGGCGATGTGGATGGGAGTGTCGTTGTTTGTGGGTATTATACTACTGTGCATCGACAAGAGAATATACAAGGATTGGTCGTACATTATTTATATATTCTTTATGCTCTTGGGGCTATTGACCATATTCATTGCAAAGGATATTAAAGGCTCGCACTCGTGGATTTCTATCGGCTCGTTCAGCCTGCAACCGGCCGAGTTTATGAAATTTGCCACCACTCTGGCCCTGGCAAGCTTTATAAGCAAAAGGGAGTACAAGATTGACAATAAAGCCGATTTTATAAAGAGCGTGGCGCTGTTTCTGCTGCCGATGATTATCATCGTATCGCAGCGCGAGACGGGCAGCGCCCTTGTCTATCTGTCGTTCTTTTTTGTGTTGTACCGCGAGGGTATGACGGGCCTTGTACTACTCACGGCCACAAGCGCGGTTGTATATTTTGTAGTTGGAATAAGGTTCGGCGAGACAAGCCTCGGCTCTTTGGACGTCTCGTCGGGACACTATACGGTGCTTGTGCTTATTCAGATTTTTGCCCTCAGTATGCTGAAACTGCGCTGCCGCCACAATAAAACTTTTATGGTGCTGCTGGCCGTGAATGCCGTCGGCACGCTGTTGGCCTATTGGATTGCGGTATATATTATTGCATTCAACATTATCATTGTGCAATATGTGCTCATTGCTTTCAGCGTTGCTTATATGCTGGTGAGGGCACGCTTGGCCAAGGAGAATAGCAATCTGTGGGTGGTGCTGTTCGTCTGCGGCTCGATGGCCTTTTATGCCTCGTGCGATTATGTTATGCACAATGTGCTGCAAGAGCATCAGAGGGTGCGCATCGAGGTTCTTTTGGGACTAAAAGAAGACCTCTCGGGTGCGGGATACAATGTGCATCAGTCGAAGATTGCGATAGGCTCGGGAGGGGTGAGTGGCAAGGGTTTCTTGAACGGCACACAGACTAAACTGAAATATGTCCCCGAGCAGGATACGGATTTTATCTTCTGCACTATTGGCGAGGAGCAGGGCTTTGCCGGCTCTACCTTTGTGCTTGTGGTATTTGCCACATTCATACTGCGCCTTATGTGGCTGGCCGAGAGGCAGAATGACCGCTTCGGACGTGTCTATGGTTACTCGCTTGCGTCAATCTTCTTTTTTCATTTTACGATAAATGTTGGAATGGTGCTTGGAATTATGCCTGTGATTGGTATTCCGCTGCCTTTCTTCAGCTACGGAGGCTCGTCATTCTTGGGATTTTCTATCCTTTTGTTCAGTTTCCTTAGAATTGATGCCGACCGTGGTGTGAAAGTCTGACACCAACATCCAAAATTCCGTCTATGGGGGCATCGTCCATAAGGTGCGTTATTTTTATCTCGACGGTGTCGCCGGGCAAAATATCTATTGTGTCTGCGGGGTGGCTCGTCTGTCGCAGAATACCTGACGTGCTGCCGTGCGGATGGCCGCTTGCGTCGTAGAGCTCGCACACAAGAGTATCGACCCGCGAGCGTTGCAAAATGTGCGAGGCGCTCTCGACGCGCAACACAATCTCTTTATATGGGTAGCTGCTGCCGCTGCGCAGCTCAATATCAACGGCGCAACGTCTGTGCTCGCCTACGGGAGAGTGATACTCAAAGGTGAGTGTATCGGTTGGCATCCACCCGCCCTCGACGCTGCGGTACTGATGAAAAAGGTCGCTGCACGCCGCAATTACAAAGATTGCGGCGGCAGCGACTAATCTGTTTATAATCTTACTCGGCTGCATTATCGCTCTTGGCATTGTTGCCCTGATTGTTGCCGCGTGCTCTTCGGGGGCGACGCTCGTTGCGGGGCGACGCTTCGGCCGCCTGACGGCGCTGGCTGTGCTGAGTGTGATGTCGGTTCTCTTCGGGAGAATCGGCGTTCTTGCCCGAGGGCCTGCGGCGTTTCTTCTTGCCTGTATTGTCGAAGCGGGTGATATTCTCCTGCTCAAGAAGGTCGGACGAGTGCTTCTCCTCGGCGGCTGTGCTCGAGAGTGCCTCGGGGCGTTCACCGCGTTTGTTCATATCTATAATGGCTGCGGCACGCTTGGCGCTTATTGTTACAAGATTGGCTGCAAGATGTTTATCGGTCGAGTAGGTAAGCTCGCCACGCAAAATATCGGCCTTGAAGAAATAATATGTGCCGTCCTTTGTCTCGAGTTCAACCTCGCGCGAGGGCATCCCTTTTGAAGCCTCGACGTAACAGTCAATCTCGTAGTTCAGACAGCATTTGAGCTTGGCGCACTGCCCCGCCAGCTTCTGCGGATTAAGAGAAATATCCTGAAAGCGTGCAGCCGACGTTGACACCGAGACAAAATTTGTGGTAAAAGTGGCGCAGCACAATTCGCGTCCACAGGGGCCTATTCCACCTATGCGGCCCGCCTCTTGACGGGCGCCAATCTGCTTCATCTCGATTTTTATCCTAAAGACATCGGCAAGCACCTTTATGAGCTGCCTAAAATCGACGCGATTATCGGCTATATAGTAGAAAATAGCCTTTAGCCCATCGCCCTGATACTCGACGTCGCCTATTTTCATATCAAGGTCGAGGTCTTTTGCTATCTGACGCGAGCGTATCATTGTATCGTGCTCGCGGGCCTTTGCCTCGGCGAATTTTTCCATATCGACAGGCTTGGCCTTGCGGTAGATGCGCTTAAACTCCGACTCGGGAGTGAGACGGGTCTTCTTCAGCTGCAACAGCACAAGCCTTCCTGTGAGCGAGACTGTTCCGATATCGTGGCCGGGGGTAGCCTCAACGGCTACAATATCGCCTTTTTTCAATGGGATACCGTTGCTGTTGCGATAGTAACCCTTACGTGTATTTTTAAACTGCACCTCGACAATATCGGTATCCTCGTAGTTGCCCGGAACGCCCCACAGCCAATCAAAGGTGTTGAGCGGAGCATCCATCTTGCCGCAACCCGCACAGCAGATGCCCGAACGTCGGTTACTGTCTTTATATTTACAATCTTCCATAAAATTTATCTATTCTTAATCAAGACAATCATTCTCAATGACATATCAAAAAAGACCATCTTGGCATTTACATTCTGTTCAATATGCTTCTGTGCCTCGGAGAGTTCTTCCATTATCCCGAAGATGTTTTTCTCGTTGACAAAGGGCGAGAATCGCACCGAGAAATTGCGCTCGGCGCTGTTCATCGACAACATTTCGTTGTGGCGGAAATTCATTATGAAATTCTCGCGTATCATACGCTGACAGTAGTCGAGCAGATGTTTCTGTCGCTCGCGTCCTAATGCGGCCACCTGCTCGCTCCATTTTTTCATTTCGCGTATGTTGCGGGCGTATGCCACGCGCATCAACTGCATAAAGAGCTCGAGGTACTGCTCTTTGTCGCTATCGACGCGCAGATGCTCCTCGGCCTTTTCCCAGCTGCCGCCACTGTGCAGCGCCACACGTGTGGCATCCTCGCCCGAGAGGCCGTAACGCTGCTCGAGCTCCCGTGCGATGCTCGCAGGCTCTATTGCGGGAATATCTATGCGCTGTGTGCGGCTCAGGATTGTGGGGATTATAGCCTCGGGCTCCTCGGAGACAAGAATAAAGAGTGTATCCTTTGGCGGCTCCTCGATTATTTTGAGTAGCTTGTTCGAGCAGACGTCGCGCATCTTCTCGGGCAACCATATAATGACAATCTTCCATCCTCCCTCGCGCGATTGTAACGACAGTTTATGCATAATCTCGCTACTCTCACGCTCGTATATCATCGGCTGCTGATTCTCGACCCCCATATTCGAGAGCCAATCGCCATACGTCATATAGGGGTTCTTTATAAACAGCTCGCGCCACGATGCTATATAATCGTCGCTAACGGGTGCTTTATCCGAGGCGCTTCCCTTCTTTTTGAGCACGGGGAACACAAAGTGCAGGTCGCTGTGAATGAGCTTACCTACTTTGGTACAGGTGGGACAGGCTCCACAAGCGTCGCCATCGTGCCGTGCGCCACACAACAGATAGTGTGCCAATGCCACGGCCAGCGGCAACTTACCGTTACCGCGGGGGCCTGCAAACAAAAGGGCGTGCGCCAGATGATTCTCATCGACGCATCGTCGCAACTGTGTTTTTATGGCCTCTTGCCCTATAATATCTGCAAATAACATACTACTCTCCCTTTGCGCAATTGTTAATAAATGTCTTTTGCTATGCGACAGACGGTGTCCACTGCGTTGAGCGTGTAGAAATGTATGCTGGGAACGCCTCGGGCTATAAGCTCGCGGCACTGTTGCGTACACCACTCGCGCCCCACCTCGACGGCGGCGGCATCGTCCCCGCATTTAAGCATTTCGGCCACAAGCGCATCGGGGAGGTCGACGCGGAAGGTCTTTGGCAGCACATTCAGCTGCGAGAGACGATAGATGGGCTTTATCCCGGGGATTATGGGAACGTTTATGCCTGCCTCGCGTGCCCGCCGCACAAACTCGAAATATTTCTCATTGTCGAAAAACATCTGTGTAACAGCATACTCGGCACCCTCATCAACCTTCTGCTTGAGCCACTGAATGTCGCTGTCGAGATTGGGGGCCTCCTCGTGCTTCTCGGGGTAGCAGGCTACTCCGTAGGAAAAGCGCTCTCCACGCTCTTTCATAGGCGAGCCGTCAATAAAAAAGCCCTCGTTGAAGCGGTTCACCTGTCGCTGAAGGTCGATGGCGTGGGCGTGTCCCTCGAGGCGCGGCCCGCCGTTATTATCGTCCTTTACCTTATCGCCCCTGAGCACAAGAATATCGGTTATTCCCGATAGTTGAAGGTCGATGAGCACATACTCGGTCTCTTCGAGCGAATAACCGTTGCAAAGAATATGCGGGACGACGGGGACACCGTAACGATGATGAATGGCCGTTGCCACAGCCACCGTGCCGGGACGACGGCGTATGCGCGAGCGCTTGAAAAGCCCGTCGCCCATATCAACGTATATATTCTCGCTGTGATGTGTCGTGATATTTATATATTTCGGGTTAAACTCCATCAGTTTGTCGATGGAGTTGAAAAGCCTCTTGGTGCCTGTGCCCTTGACGGGGGGCAGCACCTCGAACGAAAAGGCTGTTTTTTCGGATGAATTTATGCAGTCAATTACTCTCATTTTTATCTTCTTTCGCGGGTGTAGCGTTATACTCGACCCACCCTCTTGAACGCAGGTGCAAACACGTACTACTACACCACATAATCATTAACTTGCGAAAATAGCACTTTTTTTCGAAAAACAGTGAATCGTTGCCACAAAAACATTCGTCCGAAAAGAGAAAAAAGAGCACGCAGAGTCAACCAGCAAGTGCAACATTACGAAATAAATTTGTAAAAGCACTCCTTTGGTGTTGAAAATTTCAGTTTTTCTCTTGGTCTTTCGTTTAATTTGTATTGTGTTTTCTTTATTTTTCTGTCAGTAACGGTGCTTATATCCGTTCCTTTCGGTATATATTGTCTAATAAGTTTATTTTCATTTTCAACTCCTCCTTTCTGCCAAGAGCAGTACGAATCAGCAAAGTAAATGGGCACATTCAGTTGCTTGGTAATCCACTCGTGCTCGGCAAACTCGCTGCCGTTGTCTGTGGTAATGCTCTTTAACGCCTCGCCCTTGTATGGCAGTAGCAAACGCCATACTGCTTTGGCAACAGGTTTTGCTTTTTTGCCTTGCTTGAGCTTCTCCATCAGCACAAAGTTGGTCGAGCGTTCCATAAGCACAAGTATGGCATTGCTTGCCTTATCTACAATCAGGTCCATCTCCCAATCGCCGAAGCGCTTACCGTTTGCCTCTGCCGGCCTTTCGTGTATGCTGACACGGTTTTTTATATTCGTAGCCTTGGTTACACGATGAGCGCGTACGGTGCGTTTGTACTTCATCTTGTGCCTGCAATTCTCGGACAATTCTCCGCTTGCGTCGTTGCGTATCATTGCGTATATCGCTTCGTGGGACACCTTAACGCCTTCTTTTGCGAGGTATCCGCTTATCTGACGAGGAGACCATTGCTCGTCCTTTATGAGTTGTTCTATGCGCCATCGCAAAAGAGGGGAGAGGCCTCTGTTGCCCGGTGTGCGTTTCTTGCGCTCTTCGGCCTTGTCGTGCGCCTTGAAC
>JAZSIU010000065.1:0-44714 GCA_045533955.1 Bacteroidaceae bacterium | reverse complement strand
ATTCAAAATAGAGGGCAACGGCCTTTACTCGATAGAACTTTGGAAAGTAAAAGACAGCCAACAAATGACCGAGAACCTCTACATTCTTTTAGGCTATACAAAGGACGAGGCCGAGAGCATAGTAAACAACCTACCCGTAACAATTGCCAAGAACCTTTCAATGTCCGAGGCACTCGACCTTAGAGCCCTCCTCGAGCAGTCCGGCGGCTCGGTAAACTTAGAGAGCCCCTCGGAAGAGCCTCAAGCACTGGCTACCCCTGTCAAGGATAATACACCCCCGCCCGCAACAGAAGCTGAAACTGCCGCCCAAGAGAACACCCCACCCGCAGAGCCCGAGCCACAGAAGAGCGACACCCCCGCCCCACGAAAAGGAGCATTCAAAATAGAGGGCAACGGCCTTTACTCGATAGAACTTTGGAACGTAAAAGACAGCCAACAAATGACCGAGAACCTCTACATTCTTTTAGGCTATACAAAGGACGAGGCCGAGAGCATAGTAAACAACCTACCCGTAACAATTGCCGAGAACCTTTCAATGTCCGAGGCACTCGACCTTAGAGCCCTCCTCGAGCAGTCCGGCGGCTCGGTAAATTTAAAATGATTATGAAAAAGAACGATTGGAAAGAGAGGCTCAACATAGTCTATTCCACCAACCCCGATTTTCAATATTCCACCGATGAAAAGGAGGAATTTGCCACTCTGCCCAAGCAACAGCAGAAGCTGCGCGTAAGCATCGAGAAGAACCATCGAGGCGGAAAGACCGTAACCCTCGTCAAGAATTTCACAGGCACCGACGACGACCTTAAAGCTCTCGGTCGCCTCTTAAAAACCCGCTGCGGCGTAGGCGGAACGACAAAAGACGGCGAGATACTCGTTCAAGGCGATTTTAAACAAAAAATAGTCGAAATTCTGCTAAAAGAGGGCTACACACAGACAAAATAGTGTCCCAAGAAAAAACTTTTTATTCGCCGCGACACATATTTAAACAAAATAGATGTATATTCGCGCAATAAACCTATGTAGCAGAAAAAAACTTAAAAAACACAACAATATGTCAAACAAATCAAAAGTTATTTTGGCAGCCGAGCTGCTGAAAATCAAGGCAGTAAAATTACAGCCCGAACAGCCTTTCACTTGGGCATCAGGCTGGAAGTCTCCATTCTATTGCGACAACCGCAAGACCCTCTCGTTCCCCGAACTCCGCACACGCGTCAAGCTGGGCCTTGCCAATCTCATCCTCGAGGAATTCCCCGAGGCCGACACCGTTGCCGGCGTTGCAACAGGCGCCATTGCACAGGGCGCCCTTGTCGCAGAGGAGCTTGGTAAACCCTTCGTATATGTACGTTCATCGGCCAAAGACCACGGCCTTGGCAACCTTATCGAGGGTGATGTTCAGCCCGGTGCCAAAGTAATTGTGGTAGAAGACCTTGTATCGACAGGCCTCAGCAGCCTCAGAGCCGTCGAGGCACTGCGCGCAGCAGGCGTCGAGGTAATAGGAATGGTAGCATCGTTCACATACGGATTCAGCGTTGCCGAGGAGGCCTTTGCCAAAGCAGGCGTAAAGCTCATAACCCTTACCGATTACGAGTCGGTGCTCGAGGCAGCAAAAGCAACCGGATACATCACCGAGGATGTAATGCCCACACTCAAAGAGTGGCGCGCCAACCCCTCGGAGTGGAGAAACGACCTAAAATAACCCCTTATGAGCCAATACGAGAGCAGCGTAAAACAGATACCCTACTCACAAGAGCGAGTATATTCCAAATTGCAAGACCTCAACAACCTTGCAGCCCTTCAAGGGAAACTCCCCGAGGACAAAGTCAAGGAATTTACTTTCGACCACGACCAAGCAACAGTAGATGTTCCCCCCATTGGTAAGGTAACAATAAGAGTAGTAGAGCGCGAAGAGCCCAAATGCATAAAATTCGAAGCCGTAGGTTCGCCCATCCCCATAAATATGTGGATACAGATTATTCCCGACGGCAGCGAAGCATCCAAAATGCGCGTAGTAGCAAAAGCCGAGCTTAATTTTATGCTGCGCGGAATGATTGAGAAACCACTGAAAGAAGGGCTCGAGAAGATAGCCGACACATTGTCGGCGGTACAATACTAAAAATATTGTCCCACAATAAAATAGAACAACACACTGCCTGCAAAATCCCATCGAATTTTGCAGGCAGTGTCAATCATTGAATAAAAAAACAGAATATGGCAAAAAAACTTTGGGAGAAGAACTGCACAGTAACCCCCGAGATTGAACGCTTCACAGTGGGCAAAGACCGCGAGCTCGACCTACTGCTGGCCCGATACGACATTATAGGCTCCATTGCCCACAGCGCAATGCTGTGCAAAATAGGAATGCTCAGCGAGCAAGAGACAAAAGAGCTTCACGACGAGCTGCGCGAGATATACACCCTTGCCGAGAAAGGAGAATTTACCATCGAAGAGGGAGTCGAGGACGTACACTCACAAGTAGAGCTTATGCTCACCCGCAAGTTGGGCGACACCGGCAAAAAGATACACAGCGGACGCTCGCGCAACGACCAAGTGCTGCTCGACCTCAAGCTATTCACCCGCCACGAGTTGCGCCTCGTGTGCGAGGCCGTCAAACAACTCTTCGACAGCCTTATAGCGCAAAGCAACCGCCACAAAGAGGTGCTTATGCCCGGATACACCCATCTTCAAGTGGCAATGCCCTCGTCGTTCGGACTATGGTTCGGCGCCTACGCCGAGAGCCTCGCCGATGATATGCTCTTTCTTCAGGCAGCCTATCGTATGTGCAACCGCAACCCATTGGGCTCGGCCGCCGGATACGGCTCGTCGTTCCCCCTCGACCGCACCCTAACCACCAACCTTATGGCATTCGACACAATGAACTACAATGTCGTGTATGCACAGATGGGACGCGGAAAATGCGAGCGCAACGTAGCCTACGCCCTTGCGAGCGTAGCCGGCACACTATCCAAAATGGCCTTCGACGCCTGTATGTTCAACTCGCAGAATTTCGGTTTTGTGAGACTGCCCGCCGAGTGCACCACAGGCAGCAGCATAATGCCCCACAAGAAGAACCCCGACGTCTTTGAGCTGCTGCGTGCAAAGTGCAATCGCCTGCAAGCACTACCCACCGACATCACCCTGATAATGAACAACCTACCCGTAGGATACTTCCGCGACCTTCAGATGATAAAAGAGGTCTTCCTGCCCGCATTCGACCAAATTAAAGAGTGCCTGCGTATGGCCAACTACATAATAGAGCGCATCGAGGTCAACGAGCACATCCTCGACGATCCGCGCTACGATGCGATGTTCAGCGTCGAGGAAGTGAATCGTCTGGCAGCCGAAGGCCTGCCCTTCCGCGACGCCTACAAAAAGGTAGGCCTCGAGATTGAGGCCGGCACATTCCGCGCCGACAAGAACATACGCCACACACACGAGGGCAGCATCGGCAATCTGTGCAACGAACAGATAACAGAGTTTATGGAGAGCATCTACCACAGTATGGACTTTGAGCGCATCGACAAAGCCGAAGCACATCTGCTCGGACGAGAGCAATAAAAACCGAAGAATACGTAAAAACAGTTAACGCAAGGTCGCAACGCAATATATAAGACAATAATTGCCACGACCTTGCGTTTTTAAATTGTACAAACAACAGAGAGAATATGAAAAAGATTTTTACACTGCTGATAGTTGCCCTCACCACTTTATCGTGCGAGACAGACTCGCCCTACTCGGGCTACTCAGTGTTCTTCACCTGCGACGCAGCCTTTCACCCCTTCAACCAAGCCAGCAGCTACGGACAATTTATCACCATAAGACGCAAAAGCTCAACATCTTACGAGATAACCGACGCACAAGGCGCAAAGCACATACACAACCTTACCGAGGCCGAAGCACGACAGAAATTCTACTACGGCCTCGGAGGACTAATCATCGGCACCCCCTCGATGGAAGATGGTCGAATATGGGCCTACGACCTCGCCTGTCCCAACTGCGAAATGGCCCGCTACCGCCTGCAAACAGACAACGTTGGACGCGCCTCGTGCAACAACTGCGGCAGCATCTACGACCTTAACTGCGGCGGAATACCCATAGAAGGAAATTCGCGCATACTGTGGCGTTACCGCGTACACACCGCCGGGACATTCATCACCGTGCAGAATTAAAGGGCTGACAATATCGAAAAAGCACAATCACACAAACCAAGCTACCCGAAAACAGACAAGTAAAACAATTCAACAGTCCTAATTTATCCAAAAAGTCAAAAAACTTAATCGGATACATCTTGATTGTTGAATTGTCTATTTTTATTACCTAAATATACAAAAGCCGCACATCTTCAGTAAATTTCAGCAAGAAATTTATATACAACATAAATTTTACACACGGGAAAGATTGTTAAATAAATTTAATTATTATATTTGCCCCAAGGCAATAAAAAAAACACAAAATCTACACCCCACATTTCCTACACAGCCCATTTTATGACACAATACGACGACTACACCCCCAACCTACCACAAGGAGCAATCTTGCAAAATGGGAAATACACCATTGACACCATATTAGGGCAAGGCGGCTTCGGCATAACATACAAAGCCCGTCAATCGGGTCTTAATCGCGAGGTAGCGATTAAAGAGTTCTATATGAACAAAATCTGCACAAGAGAGAGCAACGGCAAAGACGTATCGCTATCCTCATACGAAAGTTCCGACCTATGGAACAATTTTAAAATAAAATTCCTGAAAGAGGCACGCACCATTGCATCATTGTCCCACCCCAATATAGTAAAAATCATTGAGGTCTTCGAAGAAAACAATACTGCATACTATGCAATGGAATATATTCCTAATGGCAGCCTCAAAAAGTTGGTTCAAGAGCAAGGAGTATTTGACGAAGCAGACACATTGCACACAATAAAAGAGGTTGGCAACGCACTAGAATACATACATTCAAGAAACATTCTGCATCTCGACATAAAGCCCGATAACATAATGCTGTCCGACGACAAGAACCCAATTATAATAGATTTTGGAATTTCAAAACATTATAACGACTCGGGCACACAAACAAGTATGATGCAAACGGGTCGAAGCAAAGGATATGCTCCAATAGAACAGTACAAACAAGGAGGATTGGCATCATTCACCCCCGCCACGGACGTCTATTCCTTAGCCGCGACATTATACTTTCTACTACAAGGCGAACGCCCACCCGAGCCAAAAGAGATTTACGACGACGGATTACCAATCATCATAAAAGCCTCAGCTCAAACGATGGAAGCCATTCTTAAAGGAATGTCCATTAAACGAGCCGAGAGGCCGCAAAGCATTAAACAATTTTTAGAGCTTTTACATATAAAACAATCCTCGAACGCTTCCGCTTTCGACGCCTCTACCATCAGGAGTTTAATTAAAACCTTGGAAGACGACCACAACTACAAAGAAGCATACAACCGCTGCCTCAAGAACATAGAAAATGGGAATGACGTAGAATTTTCACAGGCAAAAGCCTCGGAACTTATTACTAAGATGCGCAAGAACAATAACATACACAGCATTATATCAGTAATAATAGCCATTATTGTTTCAATATTAGTAGTAGTAATCTCTTTGCAAATCTAAAGATAACACAGAATGAACAATACAAGATTAAAAAACGGCCAATACACCATAGTCGAAAAAATCTCCTCCGGAGGTTTCGGCATAACATACAAAGCCGTTAGAGCATCAGACAACAACATTGTTTGTATAAAAGAATTTTACATAGAATCAATATGTAAAAGAGAGCCTGCAACAAATTCAATTGTTCCGCTAACCGAGGCCGGCACAACAATATTCAATCAATATAAGAGCAATTTTGTAAAAGAGGCACAGACGCTGAGAAAATTAAACAATAAATATATCATCTCAGTTACCGATGTTTTCGAAGAAAGAGGCACCGCCTATTATGTAATGGAATTTATCAATGGCACTCCATTATCAGAGATGGTTCCCGCTAACGGCCTTGCACCAAAAGCAGCTCTACGCATAATCGAGCAGCTGCTGGAAGCCGTAGCATATATTCATCAGCACAAAATAACTCATCTCGACATAAAACCATCTAACATAATAATAAGAGACTCGGGCGACATTGTACTCATTGATTTTGGAGGCAGCAAAAGATACACAGAGCAAGGAGAAGAAACCAGCAGCAGCCCCTTATCGACAAGCGAAGGATATGCCCCCATTGAGCTTTACGAAGATGGCGGCCTCAAAGATTTCAGCCCCGAGACCGATATTTACGAGATTGGAGCAACCCTCTACAACCTAATCACAGGCGAAGTCCCCCCAAGCGCAAGCGCCATTATGGACGAGGGCAACCCCATAGAAAGCAAAGAAATACCCCTGCACATCAAACAAGCCATTCAGATGGCAATGGAGCCGGGGATAAAAAAACGTATAAAATCAACCACAGAATTAAAATCCATTCTCGACAACAAAGGCAGGCACCCCCAAAAAAAACAATCGCACAAAACAATTTACATCATAGTTGCAATTGCCCTTCTGACAGCAATATTGGGCTACCTATTTTACAGCCATCAAAACTCATCGGACAATCCCAACCAAATACGAGCCGAATTACAAAAATTTGTAACAAAAGAGAACAGAAAGCCAAAATCGAGTAATACATATATTCAGATTGACAGTTTCTCCTTAACCGACACCGCATTGGAGCTCAATACAACAATAAAAGAAAACAACAAGCTCCTATACGAAGAGTTTAAGAAGATGCAAAAAGGTGCTTTAATGTATTCAATAAAAAAAGATAAAGCCCTTACCGACGTATGCCAAAAGCTATACAAGGCAGGAATGAATTTTCATTTCATCATCAACCTCGAGAATAATCCCGACAGCAGAATCACCATCAAAATAGAAGCCTCTGAATTAGCAGCACTTGAGACCCACAAAGAAAATACCCCGAAGAGTGAGTTTCAGCAATTCGAAGAGATGGCCAAGAACACGACCAAAGGATGTCCTCAAGCAATTGATGACGGCCTGACAATGACAAAATGCGAATTTAGGAACAAAACGATAGAATATTACTATAATTGCACAACTCAATATTACAATTACATCGACAATAATTTAGATTCTTGGAAAACAAGTTTAGAGACACAATTCAGCAGCAACGAAATGCTTAAAGCATTCGTCGAGATATGCGACAAATCAAAAGTCAATATTCGTTACATATACCAAGAAGCCTCATCGTCAAAAAAGGTGTCAATAACATATAACACATCAATCAAAAAATTCATTTAACTATGGGCAAAAAAAAACAATTCCCTCTAATAGAGGATGTAACAATTGAAAAATTATTGGAGATTGCAAAAAAACGCTATCCCGAGTACAGCTCCTACACACAAACATTCATTATAGGAAAAGCTGTTTGCATTGACAAGAACGCTCTTTTCAGAGCCTGCATCTACATTAAGCACAACAAAAAGAGAAACGAGAGTAAACTTATTGTAAACGAGCACATAACATTTTTAGGAGCACTTCTCGCAGGACCGCTTTGGGGTGCAATAATATATCGTAGCTTCTTCAATGAGGTTTTTGAGGTCTTCTGCGAAGAGATTGAGAAAATGACAAACAAATAACCCACTCTCAGTAAAGCACCACACAGCAACAACCTCAAGGTATTGCAAGATTGTTTCAAATATAATATTACAGCTGGGGCTATAAACTAAAAAACAGTTTATAGCCCCAGCTGTAATATCTAAAAGAGAATAACAATAGAACCACATAATAACGAAACAACATAAAATAGTCCATTTTAACCGACACAGATTATATTCGCCATTTAAGGGATTGAATGTTTGACATCTTGCCCGGATTTCTATATTATTGATTAGCCACAAAATCATCTCATTAAAAAATATTGAAAAACCTTAAAAGTTAAAAAAAATAACTACATTTGCGAAATAGCAGAAAAACATTTCTGGCAAGAACAAGCCCCCAAGTGCCAATCAAAAAGCAGATTGCCCACTCTGCAAATAAATATAAATACAAACACGAATGAAAAATTTATATTTACATCTGAATTCGCGCGACGAATTTTTAAGAATCGATACAAGTAAAATTGTATATTTCGAGGCCGAAGGCAACTACACCAACATTATCCTTGCCAATAAGCTAAGGGGAGTAGTATGCATCAACCTTGTCAATATGCAAAAGATACTCAGCGAAAAATTAAAGGGACAAGCAAAACGATTCGCAAGAGTGGGTAAAAAACATATAATCAACCACTCCTACGTATATCAAATAAATGTACCGCGGCAGAAACTGATACTGAGCGACGGCGAGCACTTTGCCTATCAGCTTGACGTATCGAAAGAGGCACTCAAAAGCCTAAAAGAGCTTTACGTATCATCAGTTCAGGATATTGAATCAAAATAGTATTTAAAAAATATGGACAGACTAAAAAATAAAACAATTCTCATTGGCAAGGAGCCCAATCAGGGACGCCTGCTCCTATCAATCAACATCAACGGACAGAACAAACTCACCGCTCTGGGCGAGCCCGGCAGTGTGCCCAACTGCGTCAGTCGTTGCAAGCCCGCCGAAGGGGTAGCACACTGCAAGATAACAATAGATGGCAACGGTAGCCTGACACTCGTCAACCTTAAGCCTCAGAATACAACCTACGTCAACGGCTCCGAGATTCTATCCAAGAGAATCAGCGCCGGCGCCGACGTAACGCTGGGTAAGGACAGATACCCCATCGACATCACCCGCATCCTCGACAGCGCCAAGAAAGTTGTTGAAATATCACAACCCGCACAGCCCGCCAAGCCACTATCAATAAAGCACTTAGAAAAAGTGTGGCTCAACTACGAGAGAACAACCGAAGAAATTGCAATTCAGGTACAAAAGAAAGGAAAAAGAAGAATGCTGCCAATGGTCATTGGTTCGGCATCGGGATTGGTAGCCCCCCTGTTAGCAGCTGTTTTAGGAACAAGCACCCTGTATGTAACCGCCCCAATATCAATAATATCGTTCATAATATACTTTAAAGTTTACAACGAAAAAGACACCAGCATCGAGGAGCGGAAAGCAGCACAGAACAAGCTCATTGACAACTATGTATGCCCAAAATGCAAGCACTATTTAGGACAACAGCCCTATAAAGTCCTAAGACAGAACAGCAAATGTCCCTATTGCGGCAATCCGTGGGGCGACAAATAGCCCCGGCAGAGACCGCATAAGACAAAAGTTTCCCACGGTATCGAATGACACTATATTTGTAGGAAGCGACTCTGTCCCCACCGCACACGCCACCGTCAAAAAAAGGGCAAACACACAAAAAACTGCATTTCATAAAATAAACCCACCATTTCATACAGAAAAACTCAACACATTTGTTTAAGTAGAGTTTTAAAAATATATTTGCATCAAACAAAAACACTAAAAAGACAATAATTATGAAAAAAGAGACAAAATCAAGCATCAAATCAGATGTCATAACAGGTATGAGCTCATCAGTAGGTGCCACAATCGGAATGGTTGCAGGTAGTGCAATATCAGCAGAAGTAAATGCAGCCGAGCTTCAAGACCCAATAGAAGTACCCGAAGGACCCGAAGTACAGATTGTATCCACACAGCCCGAGAATGTTACTCCCGAAGTACCCGTAACACCCGAAGTACCCGTAACACCGGTAACAGAAGAGGAGACGCTCGTTACCCCCGCCGAGATAGAAGTAATCAGTTACGAGACAGTCAACAACTACGACGGCAGTCAAATGGACGTTGCCATTGTCAGCGTAGCTGGAGAAGAGACACTCGTTGCCGACGTAAATATGGATGGAGTGGCAGACGCCATTGCAAGCGACCTGAACGACAACAATTATATAGACGACAACGAAATTCTTGACGTTAGCGCACAAGGAATAATGATGGAACCATTCAAAGAACCCGACTACACAAGCCACAATCTATTAGCCGATAACAACGTCAATCCCGAAGAAGATTACATAAACAACGCCGACGTTGACGATTATATGGCCTAACACCTTACCATTATGAAAGCAAGAATATTCATAACCTTAGGAATACTCCTGAGCATCTGCGGTTACACACGCGCCCACGACTTTGTAGTAACATTAGACAACCAAAAAGTCTATTTCAACATCACAAGCAACAAAAACAAGACAGTCGAAGTAACCTACAACGGCAGCATAGCCGCCAAACAGCCCACATATTACGAAGGCGAGCTGACAATCCCCGCCAAAGTAAAACACAACAACACCATCTACACAGTAACGGGCATCAGCGCCAAAGCATTCAGCGGGGCCGACAAGCTCACCGCCATAATCATCCCCTCGGGTCTTACCAGCATCGGCGACTTTGCATTTGAAGGCTGCACGGCACTGAGCAAGATAATCTTTCCCGGCAACAATGTAAAATTCGGGCAAGGAGTATTTTTCCGTTGCGACAAGATTCAAGACATCTCCCTTGGCAGCGATTGGAAGAACATCGACCTTAAAATGTTCCGATGGAGCGACAGTCTCACAGTAATAACAATCCCCGCAAAGATTGAGAAAATACAGAATGTAAAATCCCTGAGAAAATTAGAAAAAATAAACGTCGACATTAACAACAGCAAATTCTATGCCAACGACGGCATCCTGTACAACAAAAACTGCAACATACTATACAGCTGCCCCCGCGCCTACACAGGCAAGCTGAAAGTAGCACAGACAACAAACCGCATAACCCCCGGCGCACTAATCGACTGCACAGGAATAACAGGAATCGACCTGCCCGAGCAGCTCACCACCTTCTCGTTCCGCGAGCTCAGTCAAATGCCAAACCTTGAACAAATAATACTACGTTCAGCCACCCCGCCTCACACCGCCAAGAAAGGCAACGACAATCTGTTCCTGCTACAAGTACAGAACAAAAACATCAAAATAATTGTCAAAAAAGAGGTCAAGAACAGCTACAAAGAGCATCTTGTACAATACAACGGCGAATTTTGCGAGCCCGACGGCAACACCCCGTTCCAAGTAAGCAAAGAGCAAATGCCCGCACCGAAGAACATAATCGGAGTAAAGAATTTCAACAAGTACGAATAACAAAAAACACCCGAAAAGATGAAACTGCACCGACTAATACTCATAACCCTTCTTACAATATCAGCCATACCTTCATCGGCACAAGAAGATAAAAAAGAGCCCATAGCCAACGCCGTAAAAGTAAAAGAGTTGACAATCCGCCGAGACGCCCTCGTCAAACAGATAAAAGTCGAAGACCAAAAAAGAAATCAAAGCATCAACGGCGTCAGCCCCGAGACACAAGAGCAATTGAACAATCGACAAGACTCAATATGCTTAGACCTGCGTTCGCAATTGGTAGCCATCGAATTAGAGATTAAAGAGCTAACCCCCAAAAAGGTCGAAAGCACAATAATAAACCAATTCAACCAACTGCAACAACAATTAAACACCAACAGCAACCCGACAAAAAAATAACGTATAGTAACAGACACACCAAGAGCATTTCAACGTAAAAGACGAAAGCAACCGGTAAAGTTATTTTACAAAAAAAGTACCAACCAATAAACCCTACAAATATGAGAACCGAAGATACCGTTTACGACGAAAAGACGCAGTACAACGAGAGTACACAATACGACGAGAGTACACAATATGACGAGGGCACAAAGAACGACGATAGCACAGACACCCCGGCCGAAGAGACAGACACCACCCAAGAGCCCCAAGCAGAGGCACCCGAAAAAAGCTCCACTTGGAAAAAAGCATCAGTGGGAATGGGAATGGGCGTTATCTTAGGCAGCGCAGGCTCCTTTATGGCATCCAGCGCCGCAGCTTCGGACGAGCCCGGCGACGTCAGCGTAGAAGCCGAAGTTGAAAGCGACGACGTAGCAGCAACATCCCCTGCCGAGACAACCCCCGCTTGGTCGGACGGCGAAATAGCAGTTGCAACAACCACATCCGACGACCAATCCTTCGCCGAAGCCTTCAGCGCCGCCCGCGCCGAGGTTGGCCCCGGAGGCGCATTCGAGTGGCACGGCAACGTCTATAACACATACACCGCCGAGGAGTGGGCAAATATGTCGCCCGAAGAGCGTCAAGAGTACAGCAACCACTTTTCGTGGAGCACCGCTGCCGAACATCAGACACAAGACCAACCCGTTGAAGTAGCGCAAGAAGTACAAGAAATTGAAGTTATAAGTCAGAACGACGACATAATAGCACAAACACCCGACGAGCCCGTAATTATCGACAACGACCCCGAGGTAGAAATACTAGGCGTAATACACGACGACGAGACAGGCGCAAACATAGGCGGAATAATGGTTGACGATCAAAATATCGTGCTCATCGACGTCGATTCCGACGAACAATTCGACTATATGATAACCGACGCCAACGGAGACGGAGAAATAAGCGACAACGAGTACATCGACATAGCCAATGAAGGATTGATGGTAGACGACCTCGAGACCAACCCCATTTCCGGCACCGACGACCCGCTGTATGCATCAGACGACATCGACGGCCCCGATTATATTGACGATAATTTTGACGACTATGATATGGCTTAAAAAAACCTTAGCACTTGCGCTAATCGCCATTTTTATACCCCTCTGTGCCCAAGCCAAAGTATATCTGGTATCAGTGGGTATAACCGACTATCCGGGTACCAATATGGACCTTACACTGCCGGCCAACGACGCACGAACCATCACGTGGATATATTCCAAGAACACAGATATGCAATATTGCCAGCTATTGAACCACGAGGCCACAAGAGCAAACATAGTTGCAGCAATGGATAAAATCTTCACAATGGCAAACAGCAAGGACATTGTAGTATTCTTTTATAGCGGACACGGCTACCCGGGAGGCTTCTGCGCCTACGACGGCAACCTCGACTACAACGAGATACGCAAGTCAATGGCCAAGAGCAAGTGCAAGAACAAAATGATTTTTGCCGACGCCTGCTTCTCGGGTAAGATTCGCACAAACGAATCATCCTCCCAATCAGAAGTTTCGGCGGCACAAAAGGCCAATGTGATGCTGTTCCTCTCCTCGAGAAGCAACGAGACATCCCTCGAGCGCCGCGATATGAAAAACGGCCTCTTTACCACCTATCTGCAAAAAGGGTTGCGAGGCGGTGCCGATACCAACAGAGACAAGGTGATAACAGCAAAGGAGCTATTCAAATACGTACATAAAAACGTTATAAAAGCATCGAACAACCAACAGCACCCTGTAATGTGGGGAAAATTCTCGGACAATATGCCGGTAATGAGCTGGAAAAAAAGAAAATAATATGGAAGTAATAAAAATAAAATGTCCCTGCTGCGGAGCAATATTAGCTCTAAAGCCACAAGTAGGAATTGAGAAGATAAGCATCACCTGCCCTGTCTGCAAAGAGATGTCGCCCTTTAAAGCCTACAAGCTCATTGTCAAAAAAACAAGCGAACCCACCGATTATCCCAACGGCAACTCCGACGGAAAGACAGAGTACGATAAAAAAAGTGGCGCCACAGATATTGGAGAAACCCCCAACCTATCTATCGGCCAACTAAGAGTGCTAAATTCACCGGCCACAAAATACCGCTTGAAGCCCGGAAAGAACATTATAGGACGCAAGGCATCGGCCTCGACAGCCGACTTTCAGATAAGCATCACCGACAGCAAGCGCACAAGCCGCGAGCACCTGATGATAGAGGTAAAAAAAGTCCCCGGCAAAGGCCTTACCCACTACGTATCGCTATACAAAGAGAAAGTAAACGCAACACATTTAAACAACGAGCGTTTAGTCTATGGCGACTGCTTAATACTGAATCACGGCGACAAGATTAAACTACCCGACACAACCCTCCTATTTGAGATTCCCGACGAAGAAGGTACCGACTTTTAAAAAACAAAGAATATGAGATACAAATTAAACGCATACAACATTTGGGAGCTTGGTCAACGTCCAAAGCAAGAAGACTCAATCTTCCCCGAGTATGGAAAAATAGAAAACAACGACCGACTATTCATCCTGTGCGATGGAATGGGCGGACACTCGGCCGGCGAGGTAGCAAGCAGCGCCGTCTGCACAGCAATGAGCGAGTGGATACTCAAAAACTGCCCCGACCCCGAGGGCACATTCACCGACGAGCATTTCAAGAGTGCACTAAGCGCCGCATTCGACCTTCTGGACGCCAAAGACAATGGAGCCGCAAAGAAAATGGGCACCACACTCACATTCCTTAAATTACACGACCAAGGAGCAACAATAGCCCACATCGGCGACAGCCGCGTCTATCACGTGCGCCCCGGAAAAACCCCCGAGGAGACCGAAATTCTCTTCCAGACCATAGACCACTCCCTTGTCAACGACCTTGTGCGAACCGAGGTAATAACCCCCGAAGAGGCCAAGCACTCGAAACAAAAGAACATAATCACACGAGCAATGCAGCCCCGTATGGAGCGACGCTCGCGCGCCGACATAAAAGCGATAAAAGACATCAAGCCCGGCGACTACTTTATGCTATGCTCCGATGGAATATTGGAACAGATGGAGGACGAGAATGTAAAATACATCTTCTCGGATAAAGGCGGCAACATTGCCAACAAAATTGAGATGCTCATAAAAGTTACCGAGCACAACCACGACAACCACTCGGCCATTGTGGTGCAGATAACCGACGTCATCGACCCGCTCCCCCTCGACATCCCCGAAAAAGAAGATACACAACCACAACCGACACAAGCAATAGAAAAAGCGCCAAGCAGCAAGAGTGCCACAAGCCTGCCGCCACAAGCAGGCAAAGCCCCCCGCGCAAAGCACAGTCCCACCCACTCGCCACAAGAGAACGAAGACAAGCTGCACACCCTTATCGACGACATAAAATCGAACCTTAAATACATACTGATGGGTGTAATAGTGCTATTAGTGGCAATAATAGCCTACCTTACATTCAGTGGCAAAGAGAGCCCCCAACAACAAGAGCAACAGCAAGAGGCCGCACAAGAGAGCGTAGCGCCCCGACCCACAAAGCCCTCACGCACAAGGCCCACTCCCCAAAAGCCACAAAACACAACAAACAGCCAGCCTCAAAGCCCAAGCCCCGATGCCGCCCCCGCACCCGCACCAGCACCCGCCGGCAGCAGCACCCCGGCAACCGCACCCGGCATCCCCGACAAAATACCCCCGCAGTTACTGACCCCCAACAAGGAGAACATCCCAAGCAGCGACTCACAAAACATAAAAGACATACTCAACAATGCCGAAAAAGGAGACGCCGAAGCGCAGCTCAATTTAGGCACGCGTTATTACAAAGGCAATGGTGTAGAACAAAACTACGCCATTGCCTTTGAATGGTACAAAAAAGCAGCCCAACAAGGACACCCCGAAGCACAAAACGCATTAGGCCTATGCTACAAGAATGGCGAAGGCGTCGAGAAAAACCTTGCCGAAGCAGCAAAATGGTACCGAAAAGCAGCCGAACAAGGACACGCATTAGCGCAAAACAGCCTAGGCTACTGCTATATCAGCGGAAACGGAGTAGAAAAAGACATCGACGAAGCCGTAAAATGGTATAGAAAATCGGCCGAGCAAGGAGAAGCAAAAGGAGAATTCAATTTAGGCGTCTGCTACGAAAAAGGCAACGGAGTAGAAAAGAACCAAAATGAAGCAGTAAGATGGTACAAAAAATCAGCCGAACAAGGATACGTAAAAGCACAATTTAATTTAGGATTATGCTATATAGAGGGCACAGGAGTAGAAAAAAATTATAATGAAGCGGCAAAATGGTTCAGGAAATCGGCCGAACAAGGAGAAGCGAACTCACAACTTAATTTAGGCATATGCTACAAGAATGGCGAAGGCGTCGAGAAAGACATCAACGAAGCCATTAAATGGTGGAAAAAATCGGCCGAACAAGGACATCCTAAAGCACAAGAGCTATTAAGAATCCACGAAGAATAAACAGCAGTGTAGGCGGGCACAGCGCCCCACCCTTTCGACAAACACCCACCTAACATTTACGCAAATAGAAACGCCCAACAACTATGCCAAAAGAAGAGATAATAAACCCGCTACCACGTGGCACAATACTAAAAGGAGCAACCTACGACTACGAAATAGTAAAGCCGCTTGGACAAGGTTCATTCGGAATAACATATCTTGCAAACGTAAAACTGCGCGCCGAGCTTGGAACAATAAGCTCGGCCGTCTCGGTTGCAATAAAAGAGTTCTTTATGCACGAAATTAACGGGCGCGAGGATGCAACGGTAACAAGTAGCAACAAAAAAGGACTATTCGACGACTACAAGAAAAAATTTGTACGCGAAGCAAAGAATCTGAGCAAGCTAAAGCACAGAAACATAATAAAAGTGCTCGAAGCCTTCGAAGCCAACAACACAATTTATTACTCAATGGAATTCTTGAGCGGCGGCAGCCTCGACGAATACATTGCACAAAAAGGCACACTCACCGAGGACGAGACACTGCTATTCACCCGGCAGATAGCAACGGCGCTACACTTTATGCACCAAAGAAATATGCTGCACCTCGACCTCAAGCCATCGAACATAATGCTGCGCGACGATGAAGCCGTGCTGATAGACTTTGGACTGAGCAAACAATTCAGCAACGACGGCGTGCCCGAGACAAGCACCACAATAGGACGAGGAACACCCGGATACGCACCCGTCGAGCAAGCCAACTACGAAGAAGAAAAAGAAAAACACAAGGCACTGCCCTGCACAATGGACATCTACGCCCTTGGAGCAACAATGTTCAAGATGCTCACAGGACGCCGCCCGCCCGTAGCATCCGACATTCTGAACGACGGCTTCCCCACCCACGAGCTGACAGAGCGCAGAGTATCGGATGGCACAATACGCCTCATCGAGCAGGCAATGGCCCCCTTGAGAAAAGACAGAATACCCACAGCCGAGGCACTGTGCTCAAAGCTGCCCCAACAGCAACCCGTCGGAAACCCCAAAATCGAGATTCAAGTTATTGAGGCACCAAAAGAGCCAATAAAAAAGCCAATAAAAAAGCCAACAATCACCCCCGAGGCAATCTACCAAAAAGGAAAAGAATTTTACGACCAACAGAATTACACCGAGGCCGTTAAACTGTTCCGTCAAGCAGCCGAGCAAGGGAACGCCGAAGCACAATATAAATTAGGAATGTGCTACTTTATGGCCTTTGGAGTAGAAAACGACATTTACGAGGCCGTTAAATGGTACAAAAAAGCAGCCGAGCAAGGACACAGCCAAGCACAAGTTGAATTATCAATATGCTACGAGAATGGCGACGGAGTAGAAGAAAATCTTACCGAGGCGGTTAAATGGTGCAGAAAAGCGGCAGAACAAGGGAACATTGACGGGCAATACAACCTAGGCCTATATTACAGTTCTGGTAATGGAGTAAAACAAAGCTACACCGAGGCGGTTAAATGGTACAAAAAAGCAGCCGAGCAAGGGAATGCCGAAGCACAATATAATTTAGGAATGTGCTATTACAAAGGCGAGGGCGTAGAAGCAGATTACACCGAGGCCGTTAAACTGTTCCGTCAAGCAGCCATGCAAGGGAACGCCGAAGCACAATACCAATTAGGTTGGTGCTATTACAAAGGCGAGGGCGTAGAAGCGAATTCCACCGAGGCGGTTAAATGGTGGGAAAAAGCTGCCGAGCAAGGGAACGCTGGAGCGCTAAACAATTTAGGAGTATGCTATTACGAAGGCGATGGCGTAGAACAGAACTACACCGAGGCCGTTAAATGGTGGGAAAAAGCTGCCGAGCAAGGGAACGCTGGAGCGCTAAACAATTTAGGAGTATGCTATTACAAAGGCAAGGGCGTAGAACAGAACCACACCGAGGCGGTTAAATGGTGGAAAAAAGCAGCCGAGCAAGAGAACGCCGGCGCAAAATTCCGTATAGATGAAATTGAACATATTAAACAACAGCAACAGCAACAAAACAACAACGCAGCCAACGTAAAACCAAAAGAACCCGCCGCACCCACAAAAGACACAAGCGAGCCCGGTTGTTTATCTATAATAATAGATATTATATCAATTATACTAACACCTATGGGGTTTTTTATAATAATATTCGTTATAGCTATCCTTGACGAGCCTTATAATATATACATAACATTTGTAGTTAGTATTTTAAGTTTAATTGGTACAATAAAAAACAGGAAAGCATACTCCAAAGGAACAATAATAGTGCTTTCTTTAATATACGCGTTCTTTACTTTTGCTGCAATTGTAGGTTTTTTTGAATGCGTCCATTGACAATCAAACACTTACGAACCAAAAGTAACAAAACACAAACATCCGGCACAAGCCCGCGAATGCAATTTAATAGAAAAAGTTCTTTGAAATTAACACAAAAAGCCTTATCTTTGCACCCGTTATCGTTGTCGCAATGGTAAGACTCCGGCTTCAGCGGTAACTTTTAAGGTCGCTCGAATGGTGGAATCGGTAGACACGAAGGACTTAAAATCCTTTGGCATTTAAACGCCGTGCGGGTTCAAGTCCCGCTTCGAGTACACGGTTAGTCTCTTGTAAATCATTGATTTATAAGAGATTTTTCTTTTACACAGATTCTTGTTGATAAATTTTAAGATACAGGCAGGGTGGACAAAATGTTACACTATGAAAAAATGGATTAAAGGAATCGGAATATTCTTTGCCACGCTGACAATAGTTGCGTTCTCTGTAATGCTCCACGCAAAGTACAGCAACTATACCTATGACAAGAATAAAACAGTGGAATACCTCACAGAGAACGCCGAAACAAAATCAAGGACTTGGTGTGCGTGGTACGTGATGCGCGCCTTGAATGCAGGCGGTTGCCCTGTATACTTGTTGCCGGCACACGGATATTCGTGGCTTCTTCCGCAAATGGATTTTTTAGAAGTGAACAAAAGAGACTATACTGCGCAAAAGGGCGACATAATAGTTTTTCCGGCTGTGGGGAAGCACATTTGGGGACATATTCAAATGTGGAACGGCAAGCAATGGGTATCCGATTTTAAGCAGAAAAATTTGATTCCCGCCAAAGCCTATCAAAAGACCGATTGGAAGATATACAGACATAAAAGCGATTTTTAAACAAATATTATATGAAGCGTATATTACTGCGAGTGCTGTTAGCTCTCATAGGAATAGTAATCATAGGCCTACTAATTCCCCAAAATCTGAAAATGCCTGTCGTGGGAGCAGACAACAACAGTTACAATCACGAGACATTTTGGTACGAGGGCTGGGGAACATCCGTCGTACACAAGGGGGTAGATGTGTTTGCCAAGCGAGGCACAAGCGTACATTCGGCCACGTGGGGAATTGTGCTTTTTACTGCCGAATATGGCAAGGGCGGTAAGTTTGTTGTAACGCTTGGCCCAAAATGGAGATTGCATTATTATGCACATTTGGACGAAATAAAGACATCGGCCTTTTCGTTTGTTACTCAAGAGACCGAGATTGGCACCGTTGGCAACACGGGCAACGCAGCCACTACCCCGGCGCATCTGCATTATGGAATAGGGACACTCCTTCCTTACCCGTGGCGAATTGACAATGCTCAGCTCGGGTGGCAGAAGATGTTCTATTTGAACCCCATTGATTATTTGCAAGAGAACATATGAAAAAGATTGTAAAGGGAATACTCCTGTTCATTGTTGCACTAATAGTCATTGCAACAAGTTATTTGTTATACCTGCGCAACTGCGATTGGGATGCCGGGGAGGCAGCAAGATACGCCACAGAGAATGCCGAGAAAAAATCAGTGGGACTTTGTGCAATGTACCTGCGAAAAGCAATAATTGCGGGAGGAATCCCACTCTATCAAGGTGGCGACGCTTGGCATTATAAATACGTGCTCCCAATCTTAGGATTCAAAGAGATAGATAAAAAGGCAGAAAAGATGGTGGGCGACATTGTGGTTTTTCAGCCCATTGGCGGGCGCAAGTTTGGGCATATTGCTATTTGGAATGGCAGGCAATGGGTGTCGGACTTTAAACAGCGAAGCATCATTGTGCACAGTGATTATGCAAGAAAAGAGTGTGAATACTCTATTTTTAGAAGAAGCAATTAAGAATCATTGCTTATAGAAGATTTTTAATTAGTCTGACAACCTTACCGAGTTTCAAAGAAAGGATTATAACACGGCTGCGATGATAAGAAAAATATTTCGCACAAAAAATATAGGTGAGTTTATATGATTTACTTTTAATTTTTTACAATACTTGTTATTCTGCAAATATAACTATTCATTACTAAGATACAACACTCTTCAAAGTTTATTTACAGATAATCACAAATGCACGCCGCATCAATCCTTCCCGGGCGTCTCTTTTTTTTGATAAAAAGAGGATTATCGCACACAGTTCCGAAAAATATAGCTACATTTGCATTATATGCAGGTAAGCTAATGCACTGCATTATAAGCAAGAAAAAACTAACTGACAGAATATTATGCAAAAGAGAATCATTGAGTGTGTGCCCAACTTTTCCGAGGGGCGTAACTTAGAGACAATCAAGCAGATTACCGACAGCATCGAGGCTGTAAAGGGTGTTAAATTATTGGACGTTGACCCGGGCGAGGCCACCAACCGCACAGTGGTTACCTTTGTGGGCGAGCCCGAGGCTGTTATGGACGCAGCCGTTGCTTCAATAAAGCGCGCAACCGAGCTCATTGATATGCGCCTGCACAAGGGTGCGCATCCGCGTATGGGCGCCTGCGACGTCTGCCCGCTTATTCCCGTGTCGGGCATCACAATGGAGGAGTGTGCCGAGCTTGCACGCACCCTCGCCCGCCGCGTCTCCGACGAATTAGGCGTGCCCACATACTGCTACGAGGCTGCCGCATTCAAGCCCGAGCGCCGCAATCTTGCCGTGTGCCGCGAGGGAGAGTACGAGGCACTGCCCGAGAAGATGGCCTGCGAGGAGAAACGTCCCGATTTTGGCGCGCGCCCCTTCGACGAGGGCATCGCCCGCACAGGAGCCACCGCCGTCGGCGCCCGCGATTTTCTGGTAGCGGTGAATTTCAACCTTAACACAACATCCACCCGCAGAGCCAATGCCATAGCCTTCGACGTGCGCGAAAAAGGGCGTCCCCGCCGCGAGGGCAACCCAATAGTGGGCAAAATAATAAAAGACGAGAATGGCGAGCCCATAATGATTCCCGGCACACTGAAAGACTGCAAAGCCATAGGCTGGTACATTCAGGAGTATGGCATTGCACAGGTGTCGATGAACATCACCAACCTCGCATCAACGCCGCTGCACGCAGCCTTCGACGAGGTGTGCCGCGCCGCCGACGCCCGCGGAGTGCGCGTAACAGGCACCGAGATTGTGGGCCTTGTGCCCAAGAAAGCCCTCACTGATGCGGGACGATATTTTCTGCACAAACAGCGCCGTTCGACAGGCGTGCCCGAGAGAGAGCTCGTGCGCATAGCCATCGAGACAATGGGGCTGTCGAATCTAAAAGAGTTTAAGCCCGAAGAGAAAATTGTCGAATATATCCTCGAGGCCGAGGAGCAGAAAGGCCTAAGCAAGCTCGTAAATATGACCTGCGCCGCCTTTGCCGAGGAGACAGCAAGCGAGTCGCCCGCCCCCGGCGGAGGCTCAATCTCGGCCTATATGGGCGCGCTGGGCGCAGCGCTGGGCGCAATGGTAGCCAACCTCTCATCGCACAAGGCCGGCTGGGACGAGCGTTGGGAATTCTTCTCGCAATGGGCCGAGGAGGGCGTGAACATAATGAACCAACTTTTGGCGCTCGTCGATGAGGACACAGCAGCCTTCAACAAGATTATGGACGTATTTGCAATGCCCAAAAACACCCCCGAAGAGAAAGCCGAGCGCTCGCGCGCAATGCAGACAGCCACACTCTACGCCACACAGGTACCTCTGCGCACTATGCAAACAGCCTACAAAGTCTTTGACATCGTCAAGGCAATGGCCCTCGAGGGTAACCCCAACTCAGTCTCCGACGCAGGCGTGGGCGCTCTTGCCGCACGCTCGGCAGTGATGGGTGCCTGCCTGAACGTAAAGATAAACGCCGCCGGACTGAAAGACCGCGACACCGCCGAGGCGCTTGTCAAAGAGGCCGAGGCCATACAGCTGCTTGCCCAAAAGGCCGAGCAAGAGATTCTTGCCATTGTCGAGGGTAAAATTGGTTGACGGACACGCACGCAATAAAGAATTCCTCCCCCCTACGAAAAAAAACATACAAAAAAACTATAAGAGACAAAAAATATGACCGATTTTCAAAAAGATATTTTGGCAGGAATCCCCGATATTCTGCCCCCAAAGAAGGCCTACGACACAACGGCCAATCACGCCCCCAAACGAAAAGAGATACTCACCGACGAGCAGAAGAAGCTGGCCCTTGCAAACGCACTGCGCTATTTTCCCGCCAAGCACCACGCCGAGCTCGCCCCCGAGTTTCTGGCCGAACTGCGCGAGTATGGCCGCATATATATGTACCGTCTGCGTCCCGACTACGAGATGCACGCACGCCCCATCGACGAGTATCCCGCACGCAGCAAGCAGGCGGCAGCCATTATGCTGATGATACAAAATAACCTCGACAAAGCAGTGGCACAGCACCCGCACGAACTCATCACATACGGCGGCAACGGCGCAGTGTTCCAAAATTGGGCACAGTATCGTCTGACAATGAAATATCTTGCCCAAATGACCGACGAGCAGACGCTCGTAATGTACTCGGGACACCCGTTGGGCCTTTTCCCCTCGCACAAGGATGCTCCGCGCGTAATTGTAACCAATGGAATGGTAATTCCCAACCACTCGTCGCAAGACGATTGGGAGCGCTTCAACGCAATGGGCGTCTCGCAGTATGGACAGATGACAGCCGGTTCCTATATGTACATAGGGCCGCAGGGCATTGTCCACGGTACCACAATCACCGTTATGAACGCCGCCCGCAAACGTATGCAAGAGGGACAGAGCGACCTGCGGGGAATGCTCTTCGTAACAGCAGGCCTCGGAGGAATGTCGGGCGCACAGCCCAAGGCCGGAAACATCTCGGGCGTTGTCAGCGTAACGGCCGAAATTAACATTGCCGCGGCACAAAAGCGCTACAATCAAGGGTGGGTAGATGAGCTGCACACATCGCTCGACGAGCTTATCCCCCGCATCCGCGAGGCCGTCGAGAAGAAAGAGATTGTATCATTTGCCTACGTGGGCAATGTAGTCGATTTATGGGAGCGCCTCGCCGACGAGCAGATAGACGTTACTCTGGGCTCCGACCAAACGTCGCTGCACAATCCGTGGGCCGGCGGATACTACCCCGTGGGCTACAGCTACGAAGAGTCGAACCGTATGATGGCCGAGGAGCCCGAGCGCTTCCGCGAGTGTGTGCAAGCCTCGCTGCGCCGCCACGTAGCCGCAATCAACAGGCTCACCGCCCGCGGAATGTATTTCTTCGACTACGGCAACGCCTTCCTGCTCGAAGCCTCGCGCGCCGGTGCCGACATTCTAAAGGCCGACGGCACGTTCCGCTACCCCTCGTACGTACAAGATATTATGGGCCCGATGTTCTTCGACTACGGATTCGGCCCCTTCCGCTGGGTGTGTACCTCGGGCGACGAAAAAGACCTTGAGACAACCGACCGCCTTGCAGCCGAGGTGTTAGAGAAGATGCTGGCCGAGGCTCCCGCCGAGATTCGCGGACAGCTCGAGGACAATCTGCATTGGATACGCGAAGCCAAAGAGAACCGTCTCGTGGTGGGCTCGCAGGCACGCATTCTGTATGCCGACTCCGAGGGTCGCACACGCATCGCCCTTGCCTTCAACGAAGCAATAGAGAGAGGCGAAATTTCGGCCCCCGTAGTGCTTGGACGCGACCACCACGACGTATCGGGCACCGACTCGCCCTACCGCGAGACGTCGAACATCTACGACGGCTCACAATTCTGCGCCGATATGGCCGTGCACAATGTCATCGGCGACTCGTTCCGCGGAGCAACGTGGGTCTCTATCCACAATGGCGGCGGCGTAGGCTGGGGCGAGGTGATAAACGGCGGATTCGGAATGGTAATCGACGGCAGCAGCGACGCGGCACGACACATCGAGGAGATGCTCCTCTGGGACGTCAACAACGGCATTGCTCGTCGCAGCTGGGCACGCAACGAGGGTGCAATTTTTGCCATCAAACGACAGATGGAGCGCACCCCCCTATTGCAGGTTACACTGCCCAATATTGCCGACGCCTCACTAATAGAGAAAGTATTTGACAACCACTAAATAAGACAAAAAAAGAGTATTATGATACATTACATAAGTGCCCAACATCTGACCATTGCACGAGTCGAGGAAATTTTGACAAAAGGTTATAAATTAGCCCTGAGCGACGATGCAAAAGAGCGCATCAACCACTGCCGCGAGTATCTCGACCGCAAGATGGAGGATACACAGAACCCCATCTACGGCGTAACAACGGGATTCGGCTCGCTGTGCAATATCTCGGTCGATAAAGAGAATCTGTCGCAACTGCAAAAGAACCTTATGATGTCGCACGCCTGCGGCACAGGACAGCGCGTCCCTTCGGACATTGCCCGCCTGATGCTTCTGCTCAAGGTGCAATCGCTCTCGTACGGACACTCGGGCGTACAGCTCGTTACCGTCGAGCGCCTTGTTGATATGTTTAACAACAACATTATCCCCGTTGTCTATGAGCAGGGCTCGCTGGGAGCCTCGGGCGACCTTTCGCCCCTTGCTCATATGTGCCTGCCGCTGATTGGGCTGGGCGAGGTAGAGATTGACGGCTGCATTGTCGATGGCGCCACTATGATGCAGCGAATGGGGTGGCAACCCATCACACTATGCTCGAAAGAGGGCCTTGCGCTTCTGAACGGCACACAATTTATGTCGGCCTACGGAGTATATTCGATAATAAACGCAATGCGTCTGAGCAGTTGGGCCGATTATATCGGCGCAATGTCAATAGACGCCTTCGACGGACGCATCGAGCCGTTCGAGCACAGCGTACACGCCATCCGTCCGCACAACGGACAGATTCAGACGGCAAAAGCCGTGCGCGAGATTCTCTGCGGCAGCGAAATTATCAAGCAACCCAAGAAGCACGTGCAAGACCCCTACTCGTTCCGCTGCATTCCACAGGTACACGGAGCCTCGAAAGACACAATCGCCTACGTTGCCCAAATTCTTGAGACCGAGATAAACTCGGCCACCGACAACCCCACAATATTCCCCGACACCGACGAGGTAATCTCGGCCGGAAATTTCCACGGACAGCCCATTGCCCTTGCGATGGATTTTCTGGCCATTGCAATGGCCGAGCTTGGAAACATCTCGGAGCGCCGCGTCTATCGAATAATCTCGGGCGTGCGCGGCCTGCCCCACTTCCTTGTAGTTAATCCGGGCCTCAACAGCGGCTTTATGATTCCCCAATATACGGCAGCATCCATCGTGAGCCAATCGAAAGGCCTCTGCTGGCCCGCATCGTGCGACTCAATCCCCTCGTCGCAGGGACAGGAAGACCACGTGAGTATGGGCTCGAACGCCGCCACCAAACTACTGAAGGTTGTACAGAACACCGAGCGCATCCTTGCCATCGAACTTATGAACGCCGCGCAGGCGCTCGAGTTCCGCCGCCCGCTAAAGTCGTCAAAGAGCATCGAGGCCATTCACAGCGCCTACCGCAAGATAGTCCCCTTTATCGACAACGACACCGTAATGTACCCCTACATTGCACAATCGGTAAAATTCCTAAACGACTATGAGCTTGCTCGTTAAGAATATAGGCCTTCTTGTGGGCATCGACGAGAGCGGACGCCTCAGGGTAGAGGGCGAGGCAATGAAGAGCATCGCCACACTCCCCAATGCGTGGCTTCTGACCGAGGGCACCCGCATAAAAGACTACGGCCCTATGGAGCAGCTGCCCACCGCGACACACTGCCCCACCCTCGACGCCGAGGGTGGCTGTCTGCTGCCCTCGTTCTGCGACTCGCACACACACATTGTCTATGCCGGCAGCCGCGAAAGGGAATTTCTCGACAAGATAAACGGCCTCTCGTACGAGCAGATAGCCGCCAACGGCGGCGGCATTCTAAACTCGGCCGACCGTCTGCACGACACCCCCGAGGACGAGCTTTATCGTCAGGCAATGGAACGCATCGACGAGATTGTGTCAATGGGCACCGGCCTTGTCGAAATAAAATCGGGCTACGGCCTCACCCTCGACGACGAGCTTAAGATTCTGCGCGTAATACGCCGCATAAAAGAGAGCGCCCCACTCGAGGTTCGCGCCACCTTTTTGGGCGCACACGCCGTGGGACGAGCCTTTAAAGGCCGGCAGAGCGATTATGTCAATCACGTGTGCGACGAAATGATTCCCGCCGTAGCCGCCGAGCATCTGGCCGACTTTATCGACGTATTCTGCGACCGCGGATTCTTCACCCCCGAAGAGACCGCACAGATTATCGAGCGCGGAGCTGCCTACGGCCTGCGCGCCAAGATACACGCCAACGAGCTTGCCGTATCGGGCGGCGTCGAGGTGGGCGTCCGACACAAAGCCCTCTCGGTCGACCACCTCGAATCGATGGGCGACGAGCAGATTCAAGCACTAAAAGGCAGCGACACAATCCCCACGATGCTCCCCGGATGCGCCTTCTTCTTGGGCATAAGCTATCCTCCCGCACGCAAAATGATTGACGCAGGCCTTGCCGTAGCCCTCGCCTCGGACTACAATCCCGGCACAGCCCCTTCGGGCAATATGCGCTTCGTGGCTTCGTTGGCAAGCATAAAAATGAAGATGACCCCCGCCGAAGCACTCAACGCCGCCACCCTGAACAGCGCCTGCGCAATGGGTCTTAGCAACGACTACGGCTCCATAACACGCGGCAAGATAGCCAATTTCTTCATTACAAAACCCTTGCCCTCGCTCGCCTTTATACCCTACGCACATCAAACACCTATAATAAAGAAAATAGTACTCAAAGGCAAGTTGCTGTAATAAACAACAGTTTCAAAAGAAGCGAGTGTGAATCAAATTTTGATTCACACTCGCTTCTTTTGACTAATCAGTTTAAAGAACCTCTAATATATGAAACGGTAATAAAACGAGCATAAAAAAGCAAGTACAACTCGCACACAATGTAAACATAAATCTCGAAAGGAATTTAAACAATTTCTTAGTAGGATTATAAAAATACCTCACAAATCCATCGTAAACCACATTCTCGACATACATATATATAGTAAGAAATAGAGAGGCAACGGTTAATCGAGATTATCAATACCGCCATTTATTTAATCGTTTTGATAAATAAAAATTATAGACTACCTTTGCGAAAGAAGAAGAATAATTACTAATCCCTTAAAAACTATATGCTATGGCAACAATGAACCTAACAAAAGATGGATTCGAGAAAATAACATCCTACACAGGAGCAATCGGAGGTAAATGGAAATATATTGGAAACAAACCGGCAGTCATAGACTTTTATGCCCCGTGGTGCGGCCCTTGCAAAATGCTCTCTCCGATACTCGAGGAGCTATCAGAAGAGTATTCAGGACTAATTGACATATACAAAGTCAATGTTGATAACGAAGAAGAACTTTCCACCCTATTAGAAATCAGAAGCGTGCCGACACTCTTTTTTATTCCAATGCAATCGGAACCACAAAAAGCTGTCGGAGCACTATCCAAGCAGGAACTAAAAAAAATTTTTGAAAATTTTCTACTACAACACTAAGAAACCGGAACACCGTCTCGAACAGAGAATAATCCACCCCCAAAAAAAACCGTTACTAAACAACTTATTATAAATTAAAAACAATTAAAGTATGAAGACCCCAACCCCAAAATATATAATAGTAGGCGGAGTAGCAGGTGGTGCTACAGCCGCGGCACGCATACGCCGCAATTCCGAATATGCAAAAATCATTCTATTCGAGAAAGGAGAGCATATCTCATACGCCAACTGCGGCCTACCTTATTACATCGGAGGAGTCATAGAAGAGCGTGAGCGTCTTTTCGTTCAGACGCCCGAAGCGTTCGGCCGACGATTCAATATTGACGTACGTATCAATAGCGAAGTAATGCGAATAGAGCCCGAGAAGAAATTAGTACACATACGTACATCCGATGGAAACGAATATACAGAAACATACGACAAGCTACTACTCTCCCCCGGAGCATCACCCGTTCGTCCACCCTTACCGGGTATTGACAATGAAGGAATATATACATTACGCAACATAGCCGACACCGACAAAATCAAAAACTACATACAACAACACGACATAAAACGCGCCGTAATAGTTGGAGGCGGATTCATCGGCCTTGAAATGGCCGAAAACATCCACCGTACAGGCGCCGAGGTTGCAGTAGTAGAGATGGCCAATCAGGTGATGACCCCTATCGACTTCTCAATGGCATCCATCGTACACCAACATCTGCAAGAAAAAGGCATACAATTATATCTGAATCAAGCAGTAGAAGCCTTTAAACGTGAAAATGAGATACTGAAAGTACATTTTAAATCGGGAATAGAGCTTGAAGCCGATTTTATTCTGCTTTCCATAGGAGTAAGGCCACAAACAAATTTAGCCCGCGAAGCAGGCTTAAAAATAGGCGAGGCTCAAGGAATCTATGTAAATGAATTTTTACAGACCTCAAACGAATCTATCTATGCCGTCGGTGATGCCATAGAATATCCCCACCCTATTACGGGAAAGCCTTGGTTAAATTTTCTGGCAGGCCCTGCAAACCGTCAGGCACGTATCGCCGCAGATAATATGGTTTTCGACAACATCAACACTTATGAAGGCTCTATCGGCACATCAATAGCCAAGGTGTTCGATATCACGGTTGCATCCACCGGTCTTCCCGCCAAAAGGCTGAAACAAATGAGTACACCCTATCTATCCTCGACCATACATACAGGTTCCCACGCGGGATACTACCCCGGCTCCTTACCAATGGACATAAAAATAACATTCTCGCCAAGCGACGGACGACTCTATGGAGCACAGATAATTGGATACGATGGAGTGGACAAACGCATCGACCAATATGCCTTGGCCATCAAAAACGGAGCAACGATAGAAAGCCTCACTCGAATGGAACACGCATACGCACCCCCATTCTCATCGGCGAAAGACCCGATAGCCATCTCGGGATATGTAGCAGAAAATATTCTTAGCAACAAGATGACACCACTTTACTGGCGAGAAATGCAAAATGCAAATCTATCAAAAGTAACACTCGTGGATGTACGCACCCCCGATGAAGCCGCGCTTGGTAGCATTCAGGGAGCTATTAACATCCCATTGGACAATTTGCGCGAACGAATGAGCGAAATTCCCAAAGACCGTCCCGTATATCTTTTTTGCGAGATAGGATTACGTGGATACATCGCCTCCAATATACTAAAAGGATGTGGATACAAAGACGTGCGTAATCTTATAGGAGGGCTTAAGACATACGAAACAGCAACAAAACCCATTACAATTCCGGTACCGCACTTAAAAGAGAATAAGAATGATTGCGCCCCCACGGCTTCGTATGGCGAAAGCACTACCCTCATCAAGGTCGATGCCTGCGGCATACAATGCCCGGGCCCCATTCTAAAACTAAAGAAAAGCATAGAGAGTTTGCAACCGGGACAACTAATTGAAGTACGTTCCACAGACGCAGGCTTCCCTCACGATGCAGCATCTTGGTGTTCGAGCACAGGAAACAAACTCATAGAAAAACGCACCGAAAAAGGCATACACTATGTACTTATAGAGAAATCCGCACCTAAAGACATAGAAAAAGCAAAAAACACAAACGAAGAAAAAGGTAAAACCTTTATTCTATTCAGCGACGACCTCGACAAAGCCTTGGCAACCCTCGTATTAGCCAATGGCGCCGCGGCTACGGGCAAAAAGGTAACAATATTCTTCACATTCTGGGGTCTGAATACCATAAAAAAGTCTCATAAACCGAATGTAAAGAAAGACCTGCTGGGACGAATGTTCGGATGGCTGCTACCCTCGGACACAACTAAGCTATCCCTATCAAAAATGAATATGGCAGGCATAGGAGCCAAAATGATGCGCTACATAATGGGACGCAAAGGAGTAGATTCATTGGAAAGCCTTCGCCAACAAGCCATCGACAACGGAGTAGAATTTATAGCCTGTCAAATGTCAATGGATGTAATGGGAATAAAACGTGAAGAGTTACTCGACGAGGTCAATATTGGCGGTGTAGCCACCTATATGAACCGAGCCGAACAATCCAACGTAAACCTATTCATCTGATTAAGAAACTGTTTATCAGTAAGCCTACTAAAATTTATTTTATATTCTCGAGATTATTTCGGCTTCTAAATTTAGAAGCTGTTTAAATTTATATCGTCAAGTTTTTTATAGGTCAAAAATAGAATGTTTTATTATTTTTTGTAGGGCGCGTAGCGGGCTACGTAACCGAGAAAAAGAAGAAAACAGTCATTTTTGAACATAAAAAACCACGAAATAACGACTTCCAATATACAAAAAAATATTTTTAGAAATTTAAACAGCTTCTTATAAAAAAATATTCTCTTATGACACTTCAACAGATGGAATACATAGTGGCCTTGGACAAATATCGCCACTTTGCACGTGCCGCAGAATCGTGCGGAATCACGCAATCGACACTCTCGTCCTTAATACAAAAGCTTGAGAACGAATTAGATGTAACAATATTCGACCGCAACAGCCATCCAATAAAACCGACACAATTAGGAGAAGAGATTATCATTCAAGCAAAAGTATTGCTGTTCAATGCCTCACAAATAGAAGAAATAGTATCTTCACACAAAGGAGAGTCAGTTGGCAAAGTGCGCTTGGGCATAGCCTCGACCATAGCACCATATATTCTACCAAAAATGTTCAAGTACCTTTCAAAAGAACATCCCGACATCGACTTATATGTAGAAGAGGCCCGCGTAGCAACAATAATACAAAAAATAGAACGCGCCGAGTTGGACCTTGCCCTGTTAGCAACGCCATTGAATAACAGCGAATTATTAGAGATACCAATATACACCGAACGCTTCGTTGCATATGTTTCACCAAATGAACAGATGTATGAGCACAAGGTATTGGACACATCCACACTGCCGATTGAAAATGTCTGGGTGCTACGCGAGGCATATTGTCCTAACCACGGCATCTTCCCATTTTGCCAATCAAAATCAGGCAATCGGGCGACATACGAGGCAGGGAGCATTGAAACACTCGTCAAGATTGTTGACGAAAATGGAGGTTATACAATTATCCCCGAATTACACGTTCCATTGCTCCATAACAATCAACAGAGCAACATCCGACCATTGCACAATCCCGAACCGTCGCGTGAGATAGCCTTTGTAATACGGCGAGACTACGCACGTGAACGCCTGCTCAACATATTGGCAGATGCCATAAAGAGGGTCATTCCAAAGGGAATGATATATGAAAGAGTTAAAAAATTCAATATAAAATTATAATAAACTGTTGAAGAAGCGTCATAGGGCAGATTCTTTTATAACCTTTTAGAGAAAGGCCACTGTTCCCAACAGGACAGGCAGGCTGAAACAGACAAAGACAAACCGAAAAAAACCTCGCGAATATAGAAATCTTTTTAACACCGTACGCCTGCTTTATTAGCCGTTTGCCACAAAGATTTTTCATTTACAAGGCAAGAGAGAAAAACAATCTTTCTTGCCTTACCTTTTAATTTATATAGAGGCATAAGGGGTAATTATCGGCAAAAATGCCTATATTCGCGCAATTAAGAATCTGTTTAAAATTATACAGTCAAATTCCATACACAACAAAAAGATAAAGATAACGAGCGAAGCTGACAATAGAGCTTCCAAACAAACACATTACAATTATGATAAAAAGAGTTATTTTAGGCATAATAGCCTGCCTTACAATCAGCAGCAACACATTCGCCGACGAGGGAATGTGGCTGCCCACCCTCATCAAAGAGCGCATCAAAGAGATGCGCAAGATGGGCTTTAAACTAAAAGCCGAAGACATTTATTCATCCGAAAAAGCCTCGCTCAAGGACGCAGTGGTACAGTTCGGTGGAGGCTGCACAGGCGAGTTTGTATCGGAGCAGGGACTTCTGCTCACCAACCACCACTGCGGCTACGGCTCGATACAGAAGCTCTCGTCGGTAGAGCACGACTACCTCACCTACGGCTATTGGGCACAGTCGATGGCCGAAGAGCTACCCGTCCCCGGGCTCACCGTCAGCCTGCTTGTGAGTATGGAGGACGTTACCGAGCGCTTGGCCGCAGGCGAGAAGCGCGAGGATATAATAGCCTCGGCCATAAAGGGCAAGGGCTATCGTGCTTCAATAGAGAGCATCTACTATGGCAACCAACATATTCTGTACGTCTATCAGACCTTCCGCGACGTGCGCCTCGTGGGTGCCCCTCCTTCGTCGATAGGAAAATTCGGCGGCGACACCGACAATTGGATATGGCCGCGCCACACGGGCGACTTTTCAATATTCCGCGTCTATGCCGACAACAACAATCAGCCGGCCGATTATAGCAAAGAGAATGTTCCCTATCGTCCCAAGAGACACTTTAAAATATCTACCGACGGAGTGAAAGAGGGCGACTTTACAATGATATACGGATTTCCCGGAAACACACAAGAGTATGTAATCTCGGACGCCGTCGAGTATGTTGCCAACCAATCGAACCCAATGAAAATTGCCCTGCGCACACAGCGCCTCGAGACCATAAGCGCAGCACAGGCCAAAGACCCCGCTGTGCGCATCGCCTACGCAGCCAAGCACGCAGGCATTGCCAACGGATGGAAAAAGTGGCAGGGCGAGAGCCTCGGCCTCGAACGTCTGGGCACGGTAGAGAAGAAAAAACAGTACGAAGCCGCTTTTGCAGCTTGGGCAGCCGACAAGCCACAATACGTCTCCCTGCTCGACTCGATGCGCGCCGCCTATGCAACCACCACCGAGGGCTATTTTGTGCGCGAGCTCTTCAACGAGACGATAGGCGCCATTGAAGCCTATTCGTATGCACGCGCCGCACAGAGCAGCATAGACAGAAACGCAGGCGACTATTTTGCACACCCCAAAGACTACAATATTGACATTGACCGCACCATCGCCCGCCGGATGATAGATGAGTTTATGAAGCGTATGCCCACAAAATACATCCCCGAGGCACTGCGCTCGGGCATTAAGGCCTCAGGCAGCATAGATGCATACGTCGATAGCCTCTACAACGGCACAAAGATTTTAGGCCAAGGCCGCATAAGCCGAGAGAGCCTCGATAGCGACCCTATGCTAGAGTTTGCAAAGATATTCGCCCCCATCGTCAGCCACAACAGCAGATACCTCTATCGCAACCTGAGCAACGTACCCTCAATTGAAAAATGGTACCGCACATATATGCAGGCACTGCGCGAGTGGGACACCGACCGCGCCTTCTACCCCGACGCCAATTTCACACTGCGCGTGGCCTATGGTACAATATGCGGTTACGAGAATGCCGACGGCGAGTATCACACACCACTCACCACCCTCGACGGAATAATAGCAAAGGACAATCCCGAGATTTACGACTACGATATTCCGCAGGAGCTGCGCGACATTTACAAGAACAAGGATTATGGCCGCTGGGCCATCGAGAAGGATGGACGCACCACCGTCCCCGTCTGCTTCCTTGCATCCAACCACACCTCGGGCGGAAACTCGGGCTCGCCCGTGATAAATGGTCGAGGCGAGCTTGTGGGCATCAATTTCGACCGTACGTGGCGCTCGACAATGAGCGACATTGAATTCGACCCCACAATATGTCGCAATATCTCGGTTGATATTCGTTACGTCCTTTTTGTGGTCGACCGCATAGGACACGCCGAGTATCTGTTAAAAGAGGTGGGAGTAAAATAATCCCCCTCTCTTACAGCACAAATATTCATCGTGCCGCAGGGATTTTCTCTTCCCGGCGGCACGTTTTTTTTCTTCAGGCAATAAAGCCAATCTCGCGGTAGCGTCCACGAGCCTCGCTCTTGGGCTTATGCTCGAGAAAAGCCGTACGAATATCCTCGACCAAGATACGACGATACTCGTCGCGACTTTTGTCGCGGGCGATGCGCATAAGACGGTCGCTCTGCGCCGGGATAATGCCATTGCTCACATACTGCTCAACCCAACGGGCGTTGCTAAAATCCCACCCCTTTGCGCCGACTGTGTCGTTTATCGTAGTGCGCAGCAGCGTGCGAGCCTCGTCGCTCAGTTCATAATCCTCGTCGGCGAGTTTACGCTCGGCAATGAGCATAAGCTCATCGGCCGTATAATCCTTGAAGCAGAATTTATGGGGGAAGCGTCCGCTCAGCCCCTGATTACTTTGCAGCAGCATCTGCATCTCCTTTTCGTATCCCGCAAGTATCACAATCATATCACTGTTCTTTTGCGTGAGCGCGGTAAGCAGGCACTCTATCGCCCGATAGCCATAATCCCTACGGTCGTGCTGTGTGTCGCAAAGCGTATAAGCCTCGTCTATGAACAGTACGTTGCCCTTTGCCTCGGCAAGCAGACACTGCATATTATGCTCGGTGTCGCCAATGTACCGTCCCACTATTTTGCCGCGGTCGGCATATATTACCTCGCCTTTTGTAAGCAGCCCCAGCGCACGGTAGATGCGCCCCACCATTTTGGCAACAGTGGTCTTTCCCGTCCCCGGATTACCGGTGAATATCATATGGTGGCACTCGTCCTCCCTTACCTTTAGCCCCATACGGCGACGCTCGGCACTGTTTCTGAGGCGGTTGAAGGTTGTCTTTATGCTGTTTTTGACGTCGTCGAGCCCCACCATCCTGTCGAGTTCCTCGAGGCTCTGCTCAAACTCTTTTTTGTCGCTTCGCAGCAGAGCCTCGGGGTTAATATCCTCGGGCTCAACCGTCGACAGATACTTTTTATCGCCGATGCGACGCGCATCAATCTCTTTCAGCGTGCGAGCGATGAAATTCTCAACAATGGCACTTTTGACAAAATTACCAATATCATCGGCCGCAATATTAGGGGTTCGGACGCCGTCCCAACACTCCTTTGCGGCATTTGTCAGCAGACGCAGTGCACGGCCCGAGAGGGTAAGGTCGCTGTTGTGCAGCTCCTCGACAACCCTCGAGACAAAAATATCGGCCCGTAAGGCGCTGCGCTCCACAAAATTCTCGGCGGGAAAATGTCGCATCAACTGCGGATAAGCCTCGCGCAGAAGAGCCGCCTCGGAGGGGCTGCACAACAGACACACAACCATCGTATCGTACGTCGCCATTGCCTGTACAATTTTTTTCACCACCACGGCACCACAATTGACAAGCGCCGACACATTATAGAGCGCAATGCCTTTATTGGCACACTGCTCGAGGAGCTCGGTTGCATCGCAGTAAGGGTCGATGGCACTCTTTGCCTCGCACAGAGCGATGCAGTCGGCAGCCTCGAAGCTGTTGCAGTCGTAGTTTAGCTTACACATTTTTCTGACAGCCTCTATGGCCTCTTTATCCTCGCGCGCATCGTAAATAAAGTGGTGCACCGCGGTTAAGGCGTTGAGCCCCTTGCTCCGTCGCTGAGTATTAAAGAATTTAAGAGCATAGCCCCCGATGGTATATTCCTTTATCGATTGCGACACCGACATTCTGCGCAGATTATGCCACAGAGGGCTCTTCTCGAGCTCGGAAAAGAGCAGAAAATCCCTCTCGTATGGCGCCACTGGAGACGATGAGAAGCTCACCACCCTTCCGCTGTCAATGCCGAGCTCTATCCTGCAACAAGGGGTGCCATTTTGTGCCAATATGGCAAAATAGCTACCGAAAAGCGGATAATCGGCCCTAAGCGAGATTTTAAGATTACGCCTGAGCCTTTTGCCTAAATTGTCGCACACAAAAGCATCGCCTCGCGCCACAAGATTATAGTCGGCGTTGTATAGAAAGAGCGAATATCCCGTCTCTTTATCGACGCTACGAGGGAACGAGAGGCCGACGTTCAGCCCGTTGCCACTCCTTTTTAAAGAGGCCTTAAACTCAGAGGGCTGCACTATGGCCCCCTCGGCGTTCTTATCTACCTTTATGAGTGGTAGACAGTAACCACCCTCGAGGCTGCGACAATTCCCCTCGAGGCCCTCAATCCCGACACCGCGAATAAAGAGCATATAATTTCCCGCGGCAAGGCGGCTTATGCAGGACGTTGCCTCGCAATGAGCATCGCACTCGAACCTTTCGACCTTAAATTTCAGCCTTTCTATGGGGTATATATCATCCTGAGAATAGATGATAATCTCGGGCTCGTCGCACAAGTGCGTCTCGGTAAGCCCCCGAAGCGTAAAAGTAAAAATATCGGGACCGCACGCCTCACTGACAACAAGCAGAGGCTCGCCACAGAGCCGTCGCGTCTCATATTTATCCTCGGTGAGGAATAATTCTGCAGCCCGGTACCCTTGCTGCCGACTGCACGGCAGAAGAAAAAGCGCCTGCCCCACACGACACATTATGGAGTCGTCGCGCCCGAAATAAGGGTCGCAACAATCCTCGTCGCCGCCGATTACCCCCTCCTCATTGCCGCCTGCGGGCGCCTGCCCGACCTCGTCAGAGGATGCAGAATCGTCAAAGGAAAAGTCATTGTCCACAATACTCTCATTGACAAAAGCCTCGAGCAGCCTGTCAAAATCGTCCCCTTCGCCATCTTGCGCCGTTGCCGTTACAATATTATTAAGATTCTTTAACATATTATCGCACTCTCCGTTGTAAATAATTCTATTCTCCATTATGTATAAAGTTTTTAAGTTGTTGAATATGCCGCCTGCACTCATCGTGAACAGAGGCGACGATTAGTGTACACGCCCCTTTAGAGCGTGCCTTTAGATTCCCGGGTGGCGCTCCATTGTCGCCGCCCGATGAACTTAGAATCTGTTTTAATTTTATTTCGAGATTATTTGAGGACTATTTTTGAGCAGATATTCATTCTGGGGATGCAGGGAATAGCAAGCTGCTTTCAAATTCCCAAAATGGATAGATGCCGAAAAGAGTCTCAAAGAAGCCGAAACTAGTCTTAGCAATAACGAATTAACTTGTTTAATAAATTCAAAACAGATTCTTAACTTTAGAGGACAAAAAACCGCCCCGCCTTTTAATATACAAAAAAGCAGGATAGGGCCAACAAAAAAAATACCGTCTTTACTGCCGACATTAAAGAGTTACCGCGTAGTTGGTTATTATCGGGCAAAAGAGACAATAAAAAACCGTTCAGTGCTCACGAGGAGCAACCATCCCTTTTGCATTAACCGGCAATCTGTCGGCGCGGTTCCACAAAGTCAAAGAACACTACGTCCCACAGCGTCGCAGATGCAACCCTGCCGGATACGTCTTTTCGTTCTTTGATTTGTGTGTCGAGAATTTCATTATTGCAAAATATCTTTGCTAAAATACAAATGCAGGTGAACCTTTTTAAAATGCGGCACACCGGCGCAATCAACGGCAAACATATAAATAAATCGGAACATAAAAAACTTTTTCCACAAAAAATTGCAAAAAAAATCCCCGAGCACCCGAAAAGATAAATTTTACCCATCTTATATATCACCCGTTACTCGGTTATTTATTATCTTCGCACAATATTTACTCAAATAAGAAAAGTGGAGAATAAAAAACCGATAACCAAACTGATAGCTTGGCTGTGGCGCAACTCAAAAGGCGCCCGCCGACAAGCACTGCTCAACACCACGATGGGTCTTCTGGACGTTGCCTGCCAACTGCTGTGGGTTCTTGCCTGCAAGCGCGCAATTGACATAGCAACGGGCGAGGCCGAAGGCTCGTTGCTGCTCACGGGAGTAACAATCGGGGGGCTTATGCTCGTCGAGATTCTCTCGCGCAGCGCCGGCCGCTGGATAAACGCCCTTATGGGTGTAAGAACGAGCAACCGCACCCGTCTGCACATCTTCTCTCGACTAATGCGCAGCGAGTGGCTCTATCTGCAAAAGCACCATACGGGCGACCTTATCAACCGCCTCGAGGGCGACGTGAGCAACGTAACGCAGCTGGTTACCGAGAGTGTCCCCGCGGTCATTGTGGTGCTTGTACAGCTTGTCGGCAGCTTTGTGATGCTCTTCAGTATGAACAAAATGCTGGCCGTCGTCATACTCTTCATCCTGCCCGTATGCCTGCTTGTGAGCCGCGTTTATGTACGCTATATGCGCGACTACAACCGTCAGGTGCGCGACAGCGACAGCCGCATACAATCGGTGCTGCAAGAGAGCCTTCAGCACAAGGCCGTCATAAAAACCCTTGAACAGAACGAAGCCACCGAGGAGCATCTGACGCGCCTGCAAGAGAGGCTCCACAGTCAGGTGCGCAGCCGCGCAAAATTCTCAATAGGAGCATTTACCTTTGTGCAGCTGGGCTTTGCCGCCGGCTATCTGACAGCCTTTCTGTGGGGAGTGGGCGGCCTTTCGAGCGGAGTAATCACATTCGGCACACTGTCGGCCTTTTTGCAATTGGTGGGACTTATACAACGCCCCACGATGGACCTTAGCCGATTTCTCCCCGGGATGGTATCGGCGCTCACTGCCGCCGAACGCCTCGCCGAGCTCGAGGAACTCCCCGAGGAGCAGCAGGGCAACCGTATCATACTTAAAGAGACTGCCGGAGTAAGATTCAGCAACGTCAATTTTGCTTACGAGGAGGGAAGCCGCACAATCCTCAGGAATTTTTCGTTCGATTTTAGCCCCAACAGCAGCACCGCCGTCGTTGGCGAGACAGGCGCCGGAAAGACCACCATAATACGTCTGCTGGTGGCACTCGTGCAACCCGACAGCGGCACAATCGAGCTATACAACAGCAGCGAGAAGCACCCCTCGTCGCCCCTCACCCGCGGAAATTTCGTATATATTCCGCAGGGTAACAGCCTCATCAGCGGCACCATACGCGACAATCTCCTTATGGGCAACCCCGAGGCCACCGAGCAGCAGATGCGCGAGGCTCTGCACACAGCCTGCTGCAATTTTGTCGATGAACTGCCCGAGGGCATCGACACCCCCTTGAGCGAACAGGGCGGCGGACTGAGCGAGGGGCAGGCGCAACGCATAGCCGTTGCACGCTCGCTTCTGCGTCCCGGCTCGATACTCATTTTGGACGAAATAACCTCGGCCCTCGACGAAGCAACCGAAGAGAAACTGCTCGAGCGCCTCACCTCGGCAAAGACAGGAAAGACACTAATCTTTGTAACGCATCGTCCCGCCGCCCTCCGATACTGCACAAACATCCTTAAAATAGAAAAATAACCCTAAAGAATAGAGCGCACCACCGACTAAAAAAACACCTCGGCACAATAAACGACAAAAAAGCACGTTAATTCAAAAGATAGCCTGCCCCATAAAAAGAGCAAGGCATAAACACAACTGCAAAATACTATGATAGAATATCTTAGAGGAGAATTAGCCGAAATCACCCCCGCCACCGCAATAATAGAGTGCGCCGGAGTGGGCTACGAGACAAACATAACCCTCAACACATACAGCGTGCTGCAAGGGAAAAAAGATGTAAAAGTATATATCTACGAGGTTATTCGCGAGGATACCCACCAACTATACGGCTTTCACAGCAAGGACGAGCGCAACCTCTTCCTCAAACTAATATCCGTCTCGGGAATAGGCGGAAACACTGCGCGCACCATCCTCTCGGCCTTCACCGTAGCCGAGCTGTGCGAAGTAATCGCCACAAGCAACGAGACAGTGCTCAAGAGCGTCAAAGGCATCGGCCTGAAGACCGCGCAACGCATAATAGTCGAGCTTAAAGACAAGATAAAAGATATTTCTTCGGGCGCATCGGGCACAGCCGCGGTGAATATTGCATCGAGCAACGAGACAGCCGAACAGGCCGTATCAGCCCTTGTGATGCTGGGCTTCCCCTCGGCCGCCGCAAGCAAAGTGGTACAGAGTGTTGTAAAAGCCCAGCCCTCGGCCACTGTCGAGCAGGTCATAAAGCTGGCCCTCAAGCAATTATAACAAAGAGCAACGATGATACTGCGCGTGCTACTAATGTCGTTGATGATTCTCGCAAATACCCTCCCGATATTTGCGCAGGACGACACACGTGCAGCCCGCCGTCGAGCCCGCGAGCAGAGAATAGCCGCGCGCGACACTCTAAAGGCACGCTACCCCATTGCACAGACAACCCCCGAGAGCATCGACGACATAAAGAGCAACCCTCTCGACCTGCGTTCGCCGCAAAATATCGTAACCGACACAATCTACAACGACAAGGACAGCACCTACACCTTCCGCACACGCTTGGGCAGCGAGCTTTTAGGCACCCCCATAATGCTCAAGCAAGAGGAGTATTACCAATGGCATCTGAGCCAATCGGCCAAGCGCTATTTTCGCGAAAAGAATCAAAAAGAGTTCGAGGCGGCACAGAGCAAAGACAAATTCGACTTTACAGATATGCAGTTCGACCTCGGCCCCGCCGAGAAAATCTTCGGCCCGGGAGGAGTGCGCATAAAGACACAGGGTAGTGCCGAGATGAAGATAGGCTACTCTATGCAGACGATAGACAACCCCTCGCTGCCCCAGCGCAGTCGCAGCACCAACAGTTTCGATTTTGACGAGAAAATCAACCTCAACGTCAAAGGCAGTGTGGGCGACAAAATGAACCTCAACCTAAACTACAACACCGAGGCTACCTTCAGCTACGACGCACAGAAGCTGAATCTAAAATACGAGGGCAAAGAAGACGAGGTTGTCAAGCTAATCGAGGCGGGCAACGTCTCGTTCAACACAAACTCGAGCCTCATACGCGGTGCATCGTCGCTCTTCGGTATAAGAGCCGATTTTCAGTTCGGCAAGCTCTCGTTGCAAACGGTAGTATCGCAAAAGACCTCGAACAGCACCTCGGTAAGCTCAAAGGGCGGCACACAGCTCACCACATTCGAGATTGAGATTGCCAACTACGACGAGAATCGCCATTTTTTCCTCGCCCACTATTTCCGCGACAACTACGACCGCTCGATGGCCCAGCTGCCCACCATAATGTCGGGCGTAACCATCAACCGCGTCGAAGTGTGGATAACCAATAAGGCCAGCGACTACACCAACCCACGCAACATTGTCGCCTTTACCGATATTGGCGAGAGCCGCCACATAAGCAACACAATATGGCAACCCGCGGCAGACGGCGCAGGCCTCCCCTCGAACAACGCCAACAATCTGTACAGCACAATGAACAGCACCTACGGCGACATTCGCAATATCGACAATGTAAACAATGTGCTGGGCAGCATAAACGGCATAAACGGCGGCCTCGACTACGAAAAGCTCTCGAACGCCCGCCTACTCTCATCGTCCGAGTACACCGTGAACAATGCCCTTGGATACATCTCACTTAAAAACTCCCTGCGCGCCGACGAAGTGCTTGCCATAGCCTACGAATACACCTACGGCGGACAGACCTATCAGGTGGGAGAATTCTCGAGCGACCAGAAAGAGTCGGGTTCGACACTCTTTGTAAAGCTGCTCAAGCCCAACGCCTGCTCGCCTCAGAACGGCTGTTGGGACCTTATGATGAAAAACGTCTATTCGCTTGGTACCCGCAGCCTCAGAAGCAACGACTTTAAATTAGACATCTACTATGCCAGCGACAGCCTCGGCACCAACATAACCTATCTGCCCGAGCCCGGCCTCAAGAGCAGTCCCCTGCTGCGTCTTATGAACCTCGACCGCCTCGACGCCAACAACACAAAAGAGGCCCCCAACGGCACATTCGACTTTGTACAGGGCTACACGGTCGATGCCTCGACGGGCCGCATATTCTTCCCCTCGGTCGAGCCCTTCGGCAGCTATCTTCGCAGCAAGATAGGCAACGACGCAATAGCCGACAAATATGTATTCCAAGAGCTCTACGACTCGACAAAGACCGTCGCCAAGCAAATAGCCGAAAAAGATAAATTCTACCTTATAGGCGAATATACAGGCTCCTCGGCCAACATCATACAGACAGGCTCGACCAACATTCCGCGCGGCTCGGTTGTTGTTACCGCCGGAGGCGTTACCCTCACCGAAAATGTCGATTATCAAGTCGACTACTCATCGGGTATTGTAACCATCCTCAACCAAAATATCATAGACGCAGGCACAAACGTCAACGTCTCGCTCGAGAGCAACACCCTGTTCAATATGCAGCGCAAGACAGTGCTCGGACTAAATTGGAAATACGACTTTTCCAACGAGCTTAATTTCGGCGGAACATTTATGACACTGAGCGAAAAGCCCCTGACCTCAAAGGTTGATATGGGCTCGGAGCCGCTGAGAAACACCATCTGGGGCATTAACCTATCGTGGAAGAAAGAGAGCCAATGGCTCACCAATATGATTGACCGTCTGCCGCTGATAAGCTGCACCGTCCCCTCGTCCATAAACCTAACGGCCGAGTTTGCCCGTCTGAACGCCGGCACCTCGAGCGAGGTTCAGAGCCAAGCATCATATATCGACGATTTTGAGAGCACCGAGAATGGCATCGACCTTACAGCTCCCTCGGCGTGGGTGCTGGCCTCGCTACCCACGGGAATGCCATACAGCAACCTCACAAACGACGTGCGCACGGGATACAACCGCGCACGCATCAGCTGGTACACCATCGACCCGCTCTTCACCCGCCGCAGTTCGTCGCTCACCCCCTCGCACATAAAAAGCGACATTGAGCAGCTGTCGAACCACTACGTGCGCGAGGTATACGAGCGCGAGCTCTTCCCCAATAAAGAGAGCACATACGGCGAGTCCTCGACCCTCTCGCTGCTGAACCTCACCTACTACCCCGACGAGCGCGGCCCCTACAACCTCGACCCCGACCTGACATTCGACGGCAAGCTCCCCTCGCCCGAGAAGCGTTGGGGCGGAATAACACGTCAGCTGGGCACAACCGATTTTGAGGCCGCCAACATCCAATATGTGGAATTTTGGATGCTCGACCCCTTTATCTACGAACAGACAGGAATGGGCGGCGACCTATACATAAATCTGGGCGAGGTATCCGAGGACATTCTAAAAGACGGCAAAAAATTCTTCGAGAACGGCCTTCCCGCCGGCGGCAACACCTATCAATACGAAGAGACAGCCTTCGGACGCGTACCCACCACAGCGAGCCTCGTCTATGCCTTCGACAACAACGCCGGCAGCCGCGAGCAGCAGGACGTCGGTCTGAACGGCCTCAGCAGTGCCGATGAGGCACAGTTTGCCCCCTACGCCAATTACCTCGAAGCAATAAAAGGGCGCGTGCGGGGGGAGGTCTATGACAGCATCGCAGCCGACCCCGCAGGCGACACCTACCACTATTTCCGCGGCAGCGACTACGACGCCAAGCTAATGGGTATCATCGAGCGCTACAAATACTTCAACAACACCGAAGGAAACTCGCCCGCCTCGTCCGACAATCAAAGCTACAACAGCGCCGCAAAAACCACCCCCGACATCGAGGATGTTAATCAGGACTTTACAATGGACGAATACGAGAATTACTTCCAATATCGCATCTCGCTGCGTCCCGAGGATATGCAGGTAGGCCGCAACTACATAACCGACAAACGCACCGTATCGACCAAACTGCGCAACGGCATCACCGAGAGCGTCGATTGGTACAAATTCCGCGTGCCCATAAACGAGTACGAGAAAGCCGTCGGCTCGATACGCGATTTTACCTCGATACGCTTTATGCGCGTATATATGACAGCCTTCCGCAAGCCCATCACAGTGCGCTTCGCCACAATGCAGCTCATACGCGGCGATTGGCGCCCCTACCAGCAGGCGATAGCATCGGTCAACAACACCTCGCCCTCGGTAACAGGCGACTTTACAATGTCGGCCGTTAACATCGAGGAGCACGGCGACCGCCGCCCCGTCAACTACGTTCTTCCCCCCGGAATATCGCGTATCCTCGACCCCGAGCAGCCTCAGCTGCGTCAGGACAACGAGCAGTCGCTTGCCCTGCAAATAAACAATTTGGGCAGCAAAGAGTCGCGCGCCGTGTATAAAAAGAGCAATCTCGACGTCAGACAATACGAGCGCATCCAGCTGTACGTACACGCCGAGGCCCCCGAGCTCGACGCCACCGCCCTTGCCAACCACGAGGTATCGCTGTTCGTGCGTCTGGGCTCCGACTACAAGAGCAACTACTACGAATACGAGGTTCCTTTGACACTTACCCCTCACGGAAGCTACGACACATTTAGCAATACCGGAGCTACAGCTGTATGGCCAAACGAGAATATGATTGACATTCCGCTTAAGCTGTTGTCGCAGGTCAAGGTGCGCCGCAACACATTGCGCAATAATGGGACATCGAATGTATCAAACGCCACAATATACAGCGAGTATGACGAAAATTCCCCCAAGAACCGTATAAGCATCATCGGCAGCCCCTCATTGGGACAGATAAAAGTGATGATGATTGGAGTAAGAAACAACACCGGAACACCAAAGTCGGCTGTTGTATGGGTGAACGAGATGCGAATGATAGGATTCGAAAATAAAAGCGGCTGGGCAGCACAAGGCAACCTGAATATCAAGTTGTCGGATCTTGGAAGCATTGCTGCACAAGGAAAGATTGAAACAGCGGGATTCGGAGGCCTCGAGGAGAAACTTGCCGAACGTCGTAAAGACAACCACTA
>JAZSIU010000074.1:0-5929 GCA_045533955.1 Bacteroidaceae bacterium | reverse complement strand
GTGGTTGACTGTTGCTGTTCCGACGGTCTCTACTGTCGAGCCTGCTGCGAATTGCAAAAGTCCTCCGTATGTGCTTGTTGTTCCGCTCACTGTTACAACGTCGCCCTCTTTGTTGCCTTTGTCGCTGCCCAGATAGACGAGGATTGTGCCTGTTGCGTCGCTTACAAGGAATCCGCGTGAGTAGGTTGCGATGATTGTGCCTTTAACGGCTGCCTCGCCCGGGCCGGCTGCAAGAACCTCGGCGATGGTGCTGATTGTAGCGGGCTCCTCGGGCTGCTCTGTCTCGTCGCCCTCGCTCTCGCCTGCAGTCAGTGTTACGTCATCTACAAGGAACGATTGGCCTTTGCCGTTCTTGTTGTTCATAATGTTCACGGCAAGCTCGGTTGTCGCCTCGAGAGTGAATGTAAAAGTCTCCTCTTTCCACTCGCCGGTGGCTGCCTGCGCGGGGGTGTCGTCGTAGATGTAGTCTTTGCCTGTGTCAACGACAACGCCGTCTTGTAGCTTCACGTAGCCGAGGCGGAAATAGCCTGCGTCCTCGCCGTTGGCCTTAAAATAGGCGCTGATGGTGTAGGTGCCGGCCTCGAGCGTGTAGCTTTTCGAGGCGAAGCGTTTGTTGCCCGATGATGCGCCTTTTACAACCACTGCGCTGTTGCCGCTATGTGCGTCGCTCGACTGCTCGATTGTGGCGTTGGATACTTTGCTGAGGGTGGCCCAATCGGTGGGTAGATTGTCGCTCCATTCCTCGAAGCTTGAATTTGATAACAGATTACTTGTCTGTGCATTGACCATAAGGGCCGCAAGACAGAATAATGAAAGTAAAATTCTCTTCATAGATTATGTTTTTATGGTTAATGTTGTTGTCCTTGAGCCGGTGCTCTGTTTTTTGGAGCACGGGATTTTCTTACGTGCAAATTTAGTAAGAAACTGTGTAAAAAAGCATTTTTTTTTTATGAAAAATAATTTCGGATGGTATAATTTAATTATGTATACTGCCTTTGGGGGCCTTGTCTCCTTGTGCTGATTGTTGCGGTGATTGGTGTGTGTTGAAATGTTAAAAAACATATATTAAATTTTCAAAAATTATAAAAAAACTTATACACTGTTTATGCTACTTGTATATTAATTTTTTTTTTAGTATTTTTGCTCTCTGAGCGAAAATACGCGGCAATTGTTGCATAAATTAGAAAAAGGGAATTGCTCTGTTTTTGAGCTTGTGAGTATGTTTTAAATTCTAACAATAAAAACCTTAATTTAAACATCTATGAAAAAATGTTACAAAATTTCGACATTGGCTTTGCTCGCTTCGATGGTTCCGTCGTTTGCGTTGGCACAGCTTGAGATTAAAAATGAGGTTCTGTCGAATCCTGACAACGAACCTCTCGAGGTACATCCTGTGCCTCATCCTCGTCAATTGAAATGGCAGGAGACTGAGTTTTATGCCTTCTTTCACTATGGAATGAACACTTACACAGGCCTCGAGTGGGGTAACGGCGACGAGAATCGTGCACGCTTTGCTCCGACGGCGGCACCTAACCCCCGTCAGTGGCTCGAGGTGGCTAAGCAGGCGGGAATGCGCGGTGGTATTGCGGTTGTTAAGCACCACGATGGCTTCTGCTTGTGGCCCACAGAGACTACCGACCATAATGTTACAAATTCGGGCAATAAATTCGGCCGCGAGACAAATATTCCCCGCGATTTTGCCGAGGCTGCACGCGAGCTTGATATGAAATATGGTTTCTACGTCTCGCCGTGGGACAGAAACAGTGTGCATTATGGCACCGATAAATATGTTAAGGATGTGTTTTTGCGTCAGTGTGCCGAACTTGCGCAGTATGGTACCGACCAATTTGAAATGTGGTTTGACGGTGCCAACGGCGGAAGCGGATATTATGGCGGACGCAATACAACCGTTAATGTCGATAGAGCAACGTATTACGACGTTCCCAATCTGCGCGACAGTATTCACAAAGTGTGCCCCGATTGTGTAATGTGGGGTGTCGGCGGTGAGGCTCGTTGGATTGGTAACGAGGCCGGATGGGCCGGACAGACCAATTGGTCGCCCGAGAATCGCGACTATGCTCCCGAGGGTAACGGAATGTATGGTAGCGAGAATGGCTGGTTCTGGCTGCCGGGCGAGAGTGATGCTAAGGCTACGAATATGGGCTGGTTCTACCACGATGGAGAGTCGCCTCTGAGCAGTGAGCGTCTGTTCCAGATGTATCTCGAGACGGTGGGACGCAATGCTACCCTCATCCTTAATATCCCTCCCAACAAGGCCGGTGTTCTGCCCGATGCTTCGGTAAAATCGCTCGTTGGTATGGGCGACCTTATAAAGGCGCGCCTTGGCAATGACTTTGCAAAGAATGCAAAAATAGAGGTGTCGGATACCCGTGCAGCGGGCGCGGCTCGCGACTATAAGGCCGAGAATATGACCGATGGCAACAAGGATACTTATTGGGCTGCCAATGATGGCATCAATGAGGCTACAATTACTTTTACTTGGGACGAGGAGCAGACTGTACGTTACGTCGAACTTATGGAGTATATTGCAAAAGGACAGCGTGTGAAGAAATTCTACATAGAGACAAGCGAGGATGGACAAAAATGGACACGTCGCGCATCGAACGTAGAGACAACAACCGTTGGTTACAAACGTATTATCCCCTTGAACGGTAGCACAAGCAACAGTTTCGGCACAGGCTTTAAGGCTAAGGGCGTGCGCATTGTAATTGAGGACAGCAAGGCTTGTCCGCTAATTAGTAAAGTTTCTGTTTATTGATTTATTGAGAATGTAGATTCTTGCCTTTTGTTTGGCAACATAATTTAGGCTTGTTACGAACAAAAGAATAAAAGAATAAAGGTAAAGGAAACTAAGAATTTGTAATATAAACATATACAAAATAAGAATAATATGAGATTCAAAAATATATTTTCATTGGCGGCAATGCTCCTGCCTGCGACGATTATGGCGCAGACAAATATCACCTTTGAGCAGCAGGATTATAAGGCTTTGGGTGTCTATGACACTTGGGAAGCATCGCCCTTCCGCACGGGTAAATTGAGTGGCAATTATGCTGTAATTGAGAATCATCTAAATTATGTTGACGAGCAGTTAGAGGTTGCTCCCAACGACTCGAAAAAGATTCTTGCTGTTCAGCGTTCGCGCTTCGGCAGTAATACTTTTGGTGTGCGCATCGACCTTAACGAGACCTTCGAACTTACTCCCACCACTAAATATGTTCACGTGATGGTTTATCGTCCTTACGGCGGACGTGTGATGGTTGTCGGCCTCGGCAAGCGCACCGAGCGTCAAGGACAGTCGCCCGAGGCCGAGCAATTCTGGGCAATGTCTACAACGAATGTAGGTGCCAATAAATGGCAGGATGTTGTGCTGCCCATAAAGGGTAACGGTGGCATTGATATTTACAGTCTGGTGGTTGTGCCCGATTGCGAGTCGCCTCACAATTACACCGAGGATGCTGTTTGCTACATTGATAACATTGAGGTAAATGATAATCCTCAGTCGAAATTTGTCTATGGATACTATCCTGTGGCATTCGATAAGGGACAGCTTTATATTCGCAGCGACCGCCATCTGAACGGCGTCGGAATAGTATCGGCTGAAGGAACACAGAATTTTACCTCTCCCTCGACACCTAATACAGTGTATGTTGACCTTAGCGCTAAGCAGTTGCGCGCACGCGCAGGCGAGAAGGTTACTCCCAAGCTTAACTATTCCGGTTCGTGGATGCACGGTTACGTCTATCTCGACCGCAACAACGATGGTAAATTCGTTTATGAAATGAACGAGGATAATACTGTTCCCGAGGGCAGTGAGATTATGGCTTATTCATACTACAATGGCAAGAATAGCACGGGTGCCACAGTAAGCAATAACAATACTCTGCCGCCCCCCGCATTTACTGTTCCCGCCGACCTTGCCAACGGATATTATCGTATGCGCTTCAAGGTCGATTGGAACTGCATAGACCCCGCAGGAAATATCGACCAAGACAACTCGATAATAAGCAACGGCGGTGGTATTATCGACATTATGCTGAATGTTCACGGCGACTATTGCAATGTGAACGACGCCAACCGTAACGGTGAGGTTCTTGCGGCAGACGGCACAAAACTCGTAAAATATCAAGCTGAGTTTGGAAAGCCCTTTACCATTAAGATGAATCCCGAGCAAGGATTCGAGTATGCGGGTATTATTGTAAAATATGGTTATAATTTGGGTGGCGACAGCATTGTACACGATAATCCCCAATGGCAGAAGGTGCGCTTCGGACGCGAGCTTTTTGTGAACGACGAGTTTACTATTCCCGCCGAGTATATGAGCGGAGATGTCGAGATTGAGGGGTTATTCATTGAGGAGGGTACATACGTTCCCGAGCAGCCCGAGACACGCTACGAGACCACCTTAGTAAATAATGGAAATTTCGCTGATGGAACCACTTGGTACACAATCCAGATAGGCCAACAGGGGTTTGTGCTTGCCGATAATGGCGACGCAAATTATATCGCACTCGATAATACCGTCATTGACATTGAGAATCCTGCACAGCTGTGGTGCTTCACGGGTAACGAGGATAGCGGTTACCGCATCTATAATATGCAGGCGGGCGGCTCGAAGGTGCTTGCAGCGCCTGTGAAAATGATGGGTACAACGGGTAGTGCATCGTATCCCACAATGCAGCCCGTGGGGCAGTTGCCCGAGGGGTACACCGACCTTTGGAAATTTGCCGACTCGGACGACCTCGGCTCGACAGACGTATCGAATGCCTATATGTATCAAGTGGGGCACGAGGCCAATAAGGTAAATAATCGCGATAATAAACTCGCCTTCTGGAACGGTGGTGCCGACGCCGGCTCGACACTTCAGATACATTTTGCAATGACCACCGTTGCCGAGGCTGACACTCTTACGGGTGCTGCGCTACGTGCAATGACATTGCCCACGCGTATCGGCCTGCAATCAATCTCGGAGACTAACGGCTATTGGTTCAACGGTGCCGCTGTCGAGGTCGAGAGCAAAGAACCCGTTGTGTCGAACGTGTATGTGTGGGAGCCTGTCGAGGGCAGCGAGGGTAAATTCTATCTGTGCAAGGCCTATCCCGAGGATACCGACGGCGAGGGTTATGTGCAGCAGCCCAATGGCAATGTGGCGCTTGGCGACAGGGCAACAGCAGCAGAATTCGAGGTCTTCAGCCCTATGGTCGAGACGGGGGGCGGCGACGTAAACACTGCCGATACATCGTGGAGTGTCGATATTACCGATAATCCTTATGTTGTGCGCTTCGTAACGAATGGCACCTATCTTAATTCGCAGGCCAATGGCGTGCTGCCTAAATTTGCAACGGGTACGGGTGCTTGGTCGGTGTGGTACGTGCATAATTTCAACTCGATGCACGTACTGACAATGAACATTTACGTTGGCGATAATTTTGAGGTGGTTACAAAGCTCTGTAAGGCAGGCACTGTTGTCGAACTACCTGTATATGAGGGTTATACTTGCGACCTTGGTGAGGTTTATGTGATGGGCAACAAGGATTGCGAGATTACTCTTAAATACTCTGATGCAACAGGAATTTCGGATATAACCGTTGATGCAGATACTGTGGTTTACGACCTTTTCGGCCGTAAGGTAAGCACTATGCAGAGGGGTGTCTACATTGTTAATGGTAAAAAAGTGCTGATTAAGTGAGTGCAATGATTGATAAGCTCGCTTAATCAATCATTGCCGAACCGACGCACGAAGCAAGAGCAGAAGATATTTATATCTTATGCCTTGCAAGAAGGAGGAAAAACGAATTTATTCGTTTAACCGCCAAGCAGTTGGGCGCAGCCAAAGTGTTTGTAAAATAATTATAAGCGCATAGACTTTAACAGTCTCCGAGGTATCGGAGACTGTTTTTTTTGGAAG
>JAZSIU010000008.1:0-24175 GCA_045533955.1 Bacteroidaceae bacterium | reverse complement strand
ATTTTCCGCTCGCTTGTTGTTATCTTTGAGCTTACGCTCTAAGATTTTCTGTGCTCGCTTTGTAAAATATTGAAGTAAACTTCATATTTTCCGCTCGCTTGTTGTTATCTTTGAGCTTACGCTCTAAGATTTTCGGCGCTCGCTTTGCAAAATATTGAAGTAAACTTCATATTTTCCGCTCGCTTGTTGTTATCTTTGTAGCTATGGCCGAGAAGAGAGAAAAAATAGCAATTATAATAGGTGCGGGCCCTGCGGGGCTCACTGCGGCATACGAGCTTTTGAAGCGCACGGATATTAAGCCTGTTGTGCTTGAGGCGGATGATTGTGTGGGTGGTATTTCGCGCACGGTGCTGTATAATGGTAATCGTATGGATATTGGCGGGCACCGTTTCTTCTCGAAGAGTGATAGGGTTACGCGGTGGTGGAACGATATTATGCCTGCACAGACGGCGCCTGCAAAGGATGAGATTCTCTTGGGTGAGGGTGCGGGACGCTCGAGCTGTGCTGCTGCCGACCCTGAGCGTGAGGATAGGGTGATGCTGCGTCGTCGCCGTGTGTCGCGCATCTTTTTTAATCGTCGTTTTTTTGATTATCCCATTGCTCTTAAGTGCTCTACTTTTCGCAGTTTGGGCCTCGGCCTTACCAGCGGTGCTTTTTTTAGTTATTTGCGTGCGCAGATTATGCCGCGCGCCGAGCGCTCGTTGGAGGATTTTTATGTCAACCGCTTCGGTAAGAGGCTCTATTCGTTGTTTTTCGAGACTTATACCGAGAAGGTGTGGGGACGCCACCCCTCTGAGCTTGGTGCCGATTGGGGCAGCCAGCGTGTAAAGGGGCTGTCGGTGGCAGGTGTTCTGAAAAATGCTCTCAGAAGGCTTTTCCCTCGCGTTGATGTGGCGCAGAAGGGTGTCGAGACGTCGCTCATCGAGAGCTTTCTCTATCCAAAATATGGGCCGGGGCAGCTGTGGGAGTGTGTCGCGCGTGAGATTGTCGCCGGGGGCGGAGAGTTGCGGCTCGGCAATAGGGTGATGCGTGTAAATGTCGAGAGTGGCAGGGCTGTTGCGGTGGATGTTGAGCTGTCCGACGGCTCGCAACAGAGGTTGCAATGCGATTATCTGCTCTCGACGATGCCTCTGGCACAGTTTGTGCCTGCGCTGCGTGGCGTCGAGGTGCCCGAGGCGATTATGGATATTGCCCGCGGGCTGCCGTTCCGCGATTTTATCACGGTCGGTATTTTGCTCGATAATATTAGAATTAAGAACGAGACAAAATTGCGTACTTTTGCCAATCGTCCGCCCGATACGTGGATATATGTTCAGGAGCGCGACGTTAGGGTGGGGCGTATTCAGATTTTTAATAATTGGTCGCCTTATATGGTTGCCGACTACGAGAATACTCTTTTCATTGGGCTCGAATATTTCTGTAACGAGGGCGACGGGTTGTGGCGTATGTCTGATGAGGAGCTCTCGTCAATGGCTGCTGAGGAGCTTGTGAGGATGGGGATAATTGACCCTTCGGCGGTGCTCGATAGTGTGTGCGTGAGGATGAAAAAGGCCTATCCTGCCTATTTTGGTACGTACAATCGCCTTGATGAGCTGCGGGGCTTTATTGATTCTATCGAGAATATTTATTGTTTGGGGCGCAACGGACAGCACAGGTATAATAATATGGACCACTCGATGCTTACGGCGATGGTTGCTGTGGATAATATTGTGAGTGGTGTCGCAGATAAGCGTGATATTTGGAGCGTAAATACCGAGGGTGATTATCACGAGGAGAAAAAAGAACCATAGAAAAAAAATTCTATGGTTCTTTTTGTTTGCTTGGGTTACATTTTTGGAAGGTTAAATGCGGGGACGAGTGCTTCGAGTTCTTCGTCGGTCATTCCAACGGGCTCGTATCCTGCCCAGCGTGCGTTAAAATATATCTGTGCCGACTTACTCATTGTGTCGATGGCGTCGAAGCAGTCGATAATATCGTCGCCCACGGCAAGCACTCCGTGTTTCTCCCACAACAGCATATCGTGCTTGGCAAGCTGCTCTATGGTTGCGTAGGCAAGCTCCATTGTGCCGGGAATTGCGTAGGGAACAATGCCGATGCCTTTGGGAACGACGATGCGTGCCTCGGGAATCATACTCCAGAGGGTGCGTGTCAGATGCTCCGAGTTTAGGAAGGGCTTGCAGTGCGAGAATCCTATAAGGTCGGTGGGGTGGGTGTGTAGTACGACGGTTGTCTGGCGTCCGATGCTGCGCAGGTAGTTGTGCATCATAAGGTGCGAGTGTATCTCCATTGTGGGGCCGACGGGCTGCTCGGCTATTATGTCGAAGCTCGTGCCGTCGGGGGCGATGCGGATGATTGAGCCGTTCTCGAAGGGGGCTTGTGCTACGTAGCGCATTCGCTTGCCTGTGCCTGTAACGTAGAAGAAATGGCCTCCGAAGTGGGGGGCAAATTCGTTTAGTGGACGGGTGGCGGCGAGAGCGGGGAGATGCTTGGCCTCTTCGTCCATTAGGTGGGTAACATTTACTGAGATGTTGCCGCCGTTGCGTTCGGCCCAGCCTTTTGTCCATAGGTAGCCTGCTACTTCGGCAATGCGGTCAATCTCGGCCATTAGGGCGCTGTTTTTTCTGATTATTTCCATTGTTTTCGGTTATTTGGGGTTAGTTATTGCTTTGTATCGTTCGTAGGCTTGTTGCCACTGCTCGCCATCTTGCGGGTGGTAGATGGTGGGGGCTTCCATTTGTGCTATCAGTCGGCGCATTGATTGGCGGTCGCCCACAAGGCCTGCTGCGCGTGCTTGTATCATACAGTTGCCTATTGCGGTGGCTTCGGCGGGGCCTGCTATTGTGGGGATTCCTATTGCGTTGGCTGTCAGTTGGTTTAGAAGGGTGTTTCTGGAGCCTCCGCCTATTATGTGCAGACGCTCTATGGGGTGGGGCGAGAGGAGGCGCAGGGTCTCTAAGGTTGCGCGGTAGCATAGGGCGAGGCTGTCGAAGATGCAGCGTATGTAATGGGCGTGTGTCTGCGGGGTTGGCTGTCCCGTTGCGAGGCAGTAGTCGGCGATGGATTTTGTCATACTCGCGGGGTTCGAGAATTGGGGGGCTTCGGGGTCGATGAGGCTGCGGTGGGGACGGGCTGCGGTGGCAAGCTCGACTATCTGCTGATAGTTGTAGCTTGTGCCTTCGCGCTCCCACTCTTTGCGGCACTGTTCGAGGAACCACATTCCTGTGATGTTCTTCAGGAAGCAGGTGGTGCCGTCTATTCCTCCTTCGTTGGTGAAATTGTGCCGATAACTCTCTTCGTTTATTATGGGATGGTCGCACTCTATGCCCATAAGGCTCCACGTGCCGCTGCTCAGATAGGCGAAATTCTTGTCCGGGGAGGGGACGGCGGCTATTGCCGAGGCTGTGTCGTGCCCTGCGACGGCATAGACGGGTATCTTGCCTGCTCCTGTTTCGGTGGCAATTTCGTCGGTGAGATTGCCGACAAGGGTGCCGGGAAGGACTAATGGCAAAAGTATGTCGGCCGATATTCCTGCTGCTTCGAGGAGGCGTTTATCAAACTTCTTCTCTTGGGGGTTGAGTATCTGTGAGGTGGAGGCTTCGGTATATTCGCACACCATTTTTCCTGTGAGCAGATAGGTGAAAAGGTCGGGCATAAAGAGTATGTGCGCAGCTTTTTCGAGGGCGGCCGAACCTTCGCGCTTTGCGCTCAGCAGCTGGAAGAGGCTGTTGAAATTCATTATCTGTATGCCTGTGCTTGCATAGAGCTCTTTTCTTGGGAGTATCTTGAAGTATTCCTCGGGGGCACCGTCGGTGTAGGGGTCGCGGTAGGCGCGCGGAAGAGTGAGCAGGGTGCCGTCGTGGGCAATATAGCCAAAATCGACGCCCCACGTATCGACGCCTATGGATTGTGGCTTTATGCCACGCTGCGAGCATATTTTTAATGATGTTTTAAGCTCTTGGAATAGGCTGTAAACATTCCAATAGTATTTGCCGTGTAGTTGCATTATGGCGTTGGGGAAGCGGTGAATCTCTTCGATGATGAATCCTTCGTCGCCGAGTGTTACTGTTACTGCGCGTCCGCTTGTGGCTCCAAGGTCGAATGCTAAAAATATGTGCTTGTCCATATTATTGTTTTTTATCTTCTTATTTTAATACAATGTTTACTGTCTGTACTAATTCTTTCTTCCTGTAATGAATGAGAATGTCTTTGGCATATATCGGGACATTAAATAATATACAATCAATAATATTGATATGGTTATTCCTAAAATTAAGATAGATGTTAGTAACAACGTGAGGTCGGAACTTGGTTGTAATAGCTTCATTGTTAACGGGTAGAAAACACTTAAGAAGATAGTGTGGCTTACGTACATAAAGAAGCTGGCCGAGGATAAGAAATTGTTGTTCTTGCTGTATCCTTTCTCTAATAGGTATGATGATATGTTGTATGCAAAGAATAGTCCGAAAAAGATGATAGCCGGTTTTATGTATTTTGTTATTTGGGTGTATTGACTGTTGTATAAAATCATATGGATAATACCTAAACTTATAAACAGAATAGCGGTTATCTTGAAGTGATTCCTGAATTCCCTTATCATATCTTTACCATTTATGCTCATATATGCTCCAAAGGAGAAGAAAAATATCGCCTCCTTGGGACAATAGAAATGAAGGTTTTTGACACAGGTAGTTATATACCACAATATGCCAAGAATAATAATGGTAACCTTTCCTTGTTTCTTAAGTACAAAATGTATGACAGGGGAAAATATTACCATCACCATTAAATCGCGTAAGAACCACAATGGATAACTTATTGGCATTGTGTAGCCATTGCTTCCATCAATCCAGCCGTTGTAGCTCCAGTAGCTGGATAAGAAATTTGTTATACTAAAATCACTGCACTTTCCATGATTTTGTACGATATAGCCGATAATGGTAATTGTGTTCCATATTAGATATGGAATCAGCAAACTCTTTATTCTGTTGTTGAGTTTCTTGCCGAATTTCTGGTTATCCCATTCTTGTAGGCCTATGAAAAATACAAACCCGGAGATAAAGAAATATATAGGTACGCTTTGATTGTGTATGAATGCCTCAAGAAAGGAACAGAAGTAATCGTAGATGGACAAATGTGTATTGCCAATATCGGGCACTCTGTTTTGTCTTGCAAAGAGGTGTATTGTTATAACGAATATTGCTAACGGGAAGCGTAGCAGGTTCAGTGCTTGTGAGTTTAGGCTTTGTTGTTTGTGTGTCGTGGCTTGGTTTGTCATATATATTATATAATGAGTGCTATTGATTCCTTACTGTTTAATAATGGTTTAAAGGCGGGCGTTTGGGCTACTGATGTTTTTTTAAATAAAAATAATAAAATTTAAGGGTGTTTGGTGGTTGTTACCTTGTAAAGGTAAACATTTAATTTAAATTGTGCGAGAAACTGAACGAAAAAAGAGTGGGCTTTGCTTATTTGTGCCAAGAAAAACGACAAGCTCACTTTTTTGTGTGAGCTTGTCGCAAATATTTATCAACTAAAGTGTGTCGGATTATAACTCCTCGACAGCAGCCTGTGCAGCTGCCAAACGTGCGATGGGCACGCGGAAAGGAGAACAAGATACGTAGTTGAGACCTACTCTGTGGCAGAACTTAACCGACTCGGGCTCACCACCGTGCTCGCCGCAGATACCGCACTTGAGCTCGGGGTTAACGGCGCGACCCTTGGTTGTTGCCATCTCAACGAGCTGGCCTACACCTGTCTGGTCGAGTACCTGGAAGGGGTCGTTCTTCAGAATCTTCTTGCGCAGGTAGATGGGCAAGAATGAGTTAACGTCGTCGCGAGAGTAACCGAAGGTCATCTGTGTGAGGTCGTTTGTACCGAATGAGAAGAACTGTGCCTGCTGTGCAATCTGGTCGGCTGTGAGGGCTGCACGGGGAATCTCAATCATTGTACCGATTGTGTATTCTACTGAGTCGCCCTCGGCTGCAAAGAGTGCAGCGGCTGCCTCGAGGATGGCGTTCTTCTGCTCCTCGAACTCGTTGATGATACCTACCAGAGGAACCATAATCTCGGGGTAGATTGTCTTGCCCTCTTTCTTCAACTCAAGAGCTGCGCCGAGGATGGCGGTTGTCTGCATCTTGGTAATCTCGGGATAGGTGTTACCCAGACGACAACCACGGTGGCCGAGCATCGGGTTGAACTCCTCGAGAGATTTAACGCGACGCTGAACAGCCTCTACGGTCTTGCCCATTGCCTCGGCAAGCATCTGCTGGCCCTTGGCATCGTGGGGTACAAACTCGTGGAGAGGGGGGTCGAGCAGACGTACTGTAACGTGCAGGCCTTCCATTGCTTTGAAGATGCCTACAAAGTCGGCCTTTTGGTAGGGAAGGAGCTTGGCAAGAGCTACCTCGCGCTCTTTTGTTGTCTCGGCAAGAATCATCTCGCGCATTGCCTTAATCTTCTCGCCCTCGAAGAACATATGCTCGGTGCGGCACAGTCCGATACCGATAGCACCGAAATTGCGTGCTACCTGTGCATCGTGGGGAGTGTCGGCGTTTGTGCGAACGCCCAAGCGTGCGTATTTGTCGCAAATCTCCATCAGCTCGGCAAAATCACCGCTGAGCTCGGGAGCCTTTGTCTCAACCTTGCCCTCGATAACCTGACCTGTTGAACCGTTCAGTGAGATGTAGTCGCCCTCGTTGAATACAAGGCCGTCAACCGCCAATGTGCGTTTCTTGTAGTCGATAACCAATGTTCCTGCACCCGATACGCAGCACTTACCCATACCACGGGCAACAACGGCTGCGTGCGAGGTCATACCACCACGTGCGGTGAGGATACCCTGTGCGGCTGCCATACCTGCGAGGTCCTCGGGAGAGGTCTCGATACGTACAAGAATTACTTTCTCGCCATCCTCGTTCCACTTTGCTGCGTCGTCGGCGAAGAATACGATGCGACCTGTTGCGGCACCGGGAGATGCGGGCAGACCGTTGGCGATTACCTTAGCCTTGGCAAGGGCTGCTGTGTCGAAGATGGGGTGCAAGAGCTCGTTGAGCTTCTCGGGCTCCATACGTTTGAGGACAGTCTTGTCGTCGATGATGCCGTCGCGGTAGAGGTCCATTGCAATCTTAACCATTGCGGCACCTGTACGCTTACCATTACGTGTCTGCAAGAACCAGAGTTTGCCCTCTTGTACGGTGAACTCCATATCCTGCATATCTTTGTAGTGGTCTTCGAGGTGTGTCTGAATTCTGTCAAGCTCTTTGTAAATCTCGGGCATAGCCTCTTCCATTGAAGGATATTTAGAAGCACGCTCCTCTTCGCTGATGTTCTGCAATGCAGCCCAACGCTGTGAACCAATTTTTGTAATCTGCTGGGGTGTGCGGATACCTGCCACTACGTCCTCGCCCTGTGCGTTGATAAGATACTCTCCGTTGAAGAGGTTCTCACCTGTTGCGGCGTCGCGCGAGAAGCATACACCGGTAGCCGATGTCTCGCCCATATTACCGAATACCATTGCCTGTACCGATACGGCTGTTCCCCACTCATCGGGAATTTTCTCCATACGACGGTAGAGGATGGCGCGCTCGTTGTTCCAAGACTCGAACACTGCGCAAACGGCACCCCAAAGCTGCTCGTAAGAGTCGGTGGGGAAGTCCTTGCCTGTCTGAGCCTTAACGGCTGCCTTAAACTCCTTTACAAGGCGCTTGAGGTCGTCAACAGAGAGGTCTTTGTCGAGAACAACGCCGGCCTCTTCCTTAACCTTCTCGATGATTGCCTCGAAGGGGTCAATCTCCTCTTTGCTTGTGGGCTTCATACCAAGAACAACGTCTCCGTACATCTGTACGAAACGGCGGTAAGAGTCCCAAGCGAATTTCTCGTTACCGGTCTTTTTAGCAAGACCCTCTACTACGATGTCGTTAAGACCAAGGTTGAGGATGGTATCCATCATACCGGGCATAGATGCACGCGCACCTGAACGAACTGATACAAGAAGGGGGTTGGTGGGGTCGCCGAATGTCGAGTTCATCAATGTCTCGATGTTCTTGACTGCGGCCTGAACCTCTGCTTTCAGAAGCTCAATAACCTTCTCCTTTCCAAGGCTGTAGTACTCGCCACAAACCTCGGTTGTAATGGTAAATCCGGGAGGAACGGGGATACCGATGAGGTTCATCTCAGCAAGGTTGGCACCTTTACCTCCTAACAAATTTCTCATTGACGCATTACCCTCGGCAAGGCCATTACCAAAGGTATAGACTCTTTTGTCTGCCATAAATTTTTGAGTTTATTATGTTGTTGATAGTTAAAAGTTTATATTAACACTCACGTAGAAGGTCGTGTCAAACTGCGGGTTGTTGCAAAATTGACACTCCCTTTCTAATTTGCAAATATATAAAAAAAAGTTTTCTAAATAAATTTTGGAGCAAAAAATGTATGCTCAAATTCTTAAAAAACAAAGATATTAAGTTAAAAGTGTCGATAATCGGGAAAATAGATGTAATTTTGCGCTACATTTGAGCTAAGGCTCTAATATTTTCTGCACTCGCTTTGTAAAATATTGAAGTAAACTTCATATTTTCCGCTCGTTTGTGCTATATTTGTTGTGCGGTCGGGGCGTCTGTCGCATCGGGGGCGATTCTCTTTTGCGGAAGGCGGTTCGAGTGGCCCGAGAATTTGAAAATTCTTTGCATTTTTGCATATACTTTTAATATATTACCAACAGAAGAATGGGTAGAAAGAAAAAAGCATTGCCGCTTCTTGAGCGGATTGAGATAACAGGGGTGGCTGCCGAGGGTAAGGCTCTGGCGCGTGTCGATGACCTTGTGGTGTTTGTACCTTTTGTGGTGCCGGGCGACATTGTTGACCTTCAGGTGCGTCGCAAGAAGCATAGTTACGCCGAGGCCGAGGCTGTCAGATTCCACGAATATTCCACCGAGAGGGCCGAGCCTTTCTGCAAGCATTATGGTGTATGCGGAGGGTGTAAATGGCAGTGTTTGGCCTACGAGCATCAGCTGAAATATAAGCAGCAGCAGGTGGTGGATGCACTCAAGAGAATAGGTAAGGTGGAACTGCCCGAAATTTCGCCCATTTTGGGCTCGGAGCAGACACGTGCCTATCGTAATAAGCTGGAATTCACTTTTAGTAACAAAAGATGGCTCACGTGGGAAGAGGTCGAGAAGCAGACACAATATGAGCATTTGAATGCTTTGGGCTTTCACATTCCCGGTGCCTTCGATAAGGTGCTCGACATTGAGGAGTGTGCCCTGATGCCGTCGCTCAACAACGAGATTCGCAATGCGATAAGGGAGTTTGCCGTGCGTCGGGGGATTCCTTTCTTCGACCTGCGCTCGCAGACGGGTGTGCTGCGCAATATGATGCTGCGCACCTCGACAACGGGCGAGGTGATGCTTCTCATTCAGGCAAAGGTCGAGGATGATGCTCAGATGGCGATGCTGCACGAGGTGCTGCAATTTGTGGCCGATAATTTCAGCCAAATAACGTCGCTCCTGTATGTGATTAACAACAAATGCAACGATACTTTCGGCGACCTTACGGTGCATACGTTCAAGGGTACGGATGTTATTTTTGAGGAGATGGAGGGGTTGCGCTTCAAGGTGGGGCCAAAATCATTCTATCAGACGAACAGCCGTCAGGCTTATAATTTATATAAGGTTGCGCGCGAGTTTGCCGCTCTTACGGGCGACGAGATTGTTTACGACCTTTATACGGGCACCGGAACAATTGCCAATTTTGTGGCCCGCAAGGCGCGTAAGGTGGTAGGTGTAGAGTATGTCGAGGATGCAGTGATTGATGCACGCGAAAATTCGCGTCTCAACGGGCTCGATAATCTCATTTTCTTTGCCGGGGATATGAAGGATATTCTCACGCGCGACTTTATCGAGGAGCACGGAAGGCCCGATGTGATAATCACAGACCCTCCGCGTGCGGGAATGCACAACGACGTTATTGATACGATTCTCTTTGCTGCTCCGCGTCGCATTGTGTATGTTAGCTGCAACCCTGCGACGCAGGCGCGCGACCTTTCGTTGCTCGACAAGGATTATTGTGTGGCGGCCGTGCAGCCGGTGGATATGTTCCCCCACACGCATCACGTCGAGAATGTTGTACTGCTCGAGAGAAGGGATAATTGATAATATAAAATAAGGATTTTTATATGCGTAAGAATATTAAACCTCTGCTCACGTTCAAAGTTACCGAGGCGGCTCAGCTTCTGCCGTTTATAATGGAGAAGATGCACGGAATAAGCCGTAACAGGGCTAAGGCTCTTATAACCAATAGGGTGGTGCTTGTCGATAATAAGATTACCACCTATCCGCTGACGGAATTGCGCCCCGGACAAGAGGTGCAGATTGACCGCACAAAGCATAAGATGTCGTTCCACAGCAACGACCTTGATATTGTCTATGAGGATGCTTATTTGCTGGTCATCGACAAGCGTCCCGGGCTTTTGTCGATGAGTAATAACACGCGTCAGGAGACGGCACAGTCGGTGCTCAACCGTTACCTCGAGAAGGGTGGCGGACGTAACACTGCGCATCTTGTGCATCGCCTCGACCGCGACACGTCGGGCCTTATGCTCTATGCTAAGGATGTGCAGACACAGCAGTCGTTCATACGCGACTGGCGCGAGCTTGTTACCGACCGTCGTTACGTTGCCCTTGTGAGTGGCGAGGTAGAGCCGCGCGAGGGGGATATTCGCTCGTGGCTCACCGAGGATAAGCGTTTCGTAACGCACTCGAGCCCCGTGGATAATGGCGGAAAATATGCTCACACGCGCTATCGTGTGCTCGAGGTGTCGAACGGTTATTCGCTTGTCGAGCTTGACCTTGAGACGGGCCGCAAGAATCAGATTCGTGTGCATATGGCGCAGATAGGTCATCCTGTGGTGGGCGACCGAAAATATGGCAGCGACGACGATACTATCCGACGTCTTGGTCTGCACGCCTACGTGCTATGCTTCCGCCACCCTGTAACGGGAAAAATTCTTCGTTTCGAGACACCCGTGCCTCTTTGCTTCGAGAATCGTTTGGATGGTAAATAAGCTGCTTGTCATATTATCCCTTTTTGTGCTGACGCTGCTTCCCGGGAGGCTGTGTGCGCAGTTTTATGGTCGCACCGACACGGTTGCGCGCATAATTAAGAGTGGGGCGCCAATTATGCGTCAGACACGCACCGACGATAAGGCGGCCGCCGCCAAGAAAAAATCCTCGGCCCGTAAAAAGAAAAAAACGGCCGTAAAAACGAAGCCCCGAAAGGCCGAGGCCAAGAGACACGACGAGATTCTGTACGAGCCGAAAAGCTATCGTCTGGGCGAGCGGGTGATTATGCGCGGCGACTCGGGCGCCGATGTAAGGTCGCTTGCCAATATGTTGGTGGATAAACTTTTCCTCGATGAAAAGGATATAATATACACAAAAAACGGGGTGCTATACGAAGGAGAGATTATACGTGCAGTGCGTTCGTTCCAAAAAATATCGGGGCTGTACGAGGATGGAATGGTGGGCACTCCCACGCTGAAGGCTCTGCGTAAATACCGATGAATATTCTCTTTGCTTTTCTCTTGCATCTTGGTTAACAGCCTATGAACAACTGTGCAGAAAGCCGAGTTTTTTGTATGAACATATTTTAAACCGAATGAGAATGTGGACTATTATAGCTGTTCTTGCGTTGCTGCTCATTGCGGCCTCCTGTGCGCGAGGAGTGTGGAGTGCAAGCAGTGCCGAACAATCACGCGACTGCCTTATTATTGCCCATCGCGCGGGTGCGGGCCTTGCTCCCGAAAATTCGCTTGCGGCGGTGCGTCGGGCATTGGAACTTGGAGTGGATGCAATAGAGGTTGACGTTCGTCTGACGGCCGATGGCGAGCTTCTTGTGTGCCACGATGCGACAATAGAGCGCACGACCAACGGGCGGGGGCGCGTCGATGAGATGAGCCTCGAGGAGTTGCGGCAGTATAGGATAGTGGGAGCCGATGGGAGCCTTACCGACGAGCCGCTGCCCACGCTGGGCGATGTTCTGTGGGCCGTGCAGGGGCACTGCCGGGTGCTCATCGAGGCTAAGCGCACAGCCTCGGCCGAGCAGATGGCAAAAGCACTTATAAACGAGATTGCACTCTATGGCGCAAGCGAGTGGGTGGCCGTGCAGTCGTTCGACGACGATGTGCTTGAGCATATTCATCGCTTGGGACATCCTTGTGAGCTCGAGAAACTTTTTTATTTTAAGCTACCCCTTGTGCCTTTTGCTTACGATGGGGGGATTGTGCGATTCTCGCAATCGAAATACGATTATATAAGCTCGTTCAATTTTAATTACAAAAACCTCTCGCCGAGGCTGGTCGAGCGGCTGCACTCTTATGGCAAAAAGGTTAAAGCGTGGACGTTGGACGGGCTGCCCAAAAAAACACTGCCTGCGGTAGATGGAATAATCACCGACCGTCCCGACCTTTGGAAAAAATAGTATTATAATCCCTCTTTTTGAATAAGAATCTGTTTTAATTTTATTTCGAGATTATTTGAGGACTATTTTTGAGCAGATATTCATTTTGGGGATGCAGGGAATAGCGAGCTATTTTCAAATTCCCAAAATGGATAGATGCTTAAAAAGAGTCTCAAAGAAGCCGAAAAAAAGTCTTAGCAATAACGAATTAGCTTGTTTAATAAAATTCAAAACAGATTCTAAACAAAAAATCCTGTTCCTTGTTTTATTGGAACAGGATTTTTCTTTTACCAATTTTTAATTCGATAATCTATGAGAAGTATTAAGGGCTCGTTGACCGAGCAGAATTTATTAAAGGCCTTTGCGGGCGAGAGTCAGGCACGCACACGTTATACGTTTTTTGCCTCGGTGGCTAAGAATGAGGGCTACGAGCAGATAGCATCGGTCTTTTGTGAGACGGCCGAGCAGGAGAAGGAGCACGCGAAGCGCTTTTTTAAGTTCCTCGAGGGTGGCAGCGTCGAGATTCTCGCGACCTATCCGGCCGGGAAAATTGGCACTACCGCCGAGAATCTGTTGGCTGCGGCTAAGGGCGAGAAGGAGGAGTGGGATATTCTGTACCGCGACTTTTCTAAAATTGCCGAGGATGAGGGCTTTGCGCCTGTGGCTGCGGCGTTTAAGGCTATTGCCTCGGTCGAGGCCGAGCACGAGAGGCGCTATCTTGCGCTGTTGGGGCGTATCACGGATGGCAATTTTTTTCACCGCGATGGGAAAATATGGTGGCAGTGTCGCAATTGCGGCTATCTGATTGAGGCCGAGGATGCGCCGCAGTTGTGTCCTGCTTGTTTGCACGCGCAGGCTTTCTTTGAGCCGATGAAAAGGAATTATTGATGCTTTATAAAATTTATTACGGGGCAATCAGTAAGAAAAATTGATTGCTCCCGTAATAGTAATATGTGTATGGCTCTCGGACGGTGGTCTCTTTTATGGGGACGGGGTTATTTTAGTCCTGTCCACTGCGTGGGGCTGAAATATTGTTCGACGGCTTTTTCTAATTTGTCGGGGAGGTTGCAGAAAAAGTCGATGCCTGTTTTTTCTTCGAGCTCGTCAATCGTCATTGCATAGTCGGATAGGTTGCCGTCTAAATAATTCTTGTGCTCGAAATAGAAGGCGGCGGCTTTGTAGGTGTCTTTATATCGGCACAGCAGTGCCATATAATAGTGGTGCGGTACGGTGGCGCAGGTCAGTCCCTGTGGGTTGGTTACGCTTTTGTATTCGCCCTCTCTTATCGTGCCGCCTTTTACTATGTATAGTGTGTCGCAGAATCCGTTGTTGCGCCCCCAGCCTTGTACTTTTCCTTCGAGTTCGAGCCATTTTCCTTCGTTGAAGCTGCTGAGCATCGGCGAGATGTTGCTGTAATAGAAGGTCTGCTCGTTGGCCTCTTTGGAGTAGAGACGGTCGGCCGAGGCTACAAGGTGCCCGCGCACGTAGCCGTTGCGGTTAATCTCGTCCTTTGTAAATACGTGGTCGAGGGGCAGAAGAGGGTCGGGCTGAAAGGGGTCGCCTCCCCATTCTGTCTTGTCCCAATTGTTGCGGTTCCAATTTTTGGCTCTGTTGCCGGCGTCGAAGGTAAAGGCTACCCAACGGCTGTGTTTGCGGCTTGGCGAGTGGGCGATGCAGTAGTTGACGCTCTCCCGGTTATTTTGGGTTGTGGTGTGGGCGATGAATATCTCTTCGTCGCTTATGGCGGGAATTTCGATGCGTGTGGCGTATCTGCTGCCGTCGGTGTTGGCGTTGGTGTTCGAGGGGTCGATGTAGGCGGGAAGGCTGCCTGTGTCGCTGCTGCACGCCTCTATTGTGAGTAGGGTGGCAGCAATAAGGAGTAGTCGGTTCATTTTGTTTAAGGTGATAGTCCCTTACAAAGGTGTCTGCGAATAAAAAAGGTGTATTAAGAATAAGTCTTAATACACCCTGAATTTGTTCTGAGAAATAATTACTTCTTCATTGTCTTACCGTAACGGCTCATAAACTTATCGACGCGACCTGCTGTATCGACGAGCTTAGCCTTACCTGTGTAGAAAGGGTGAGAAGTGTTAGAAATCTCGAGCTTTACAAGGGGATAGGTCTCGCCCTCGAACTCAATTGTGTCCTTTGTGTTGCAGCAAGACTGTGAAAGGAAGCAATCGCCGTTTGACATATCTTTAAATACAACGGGACGGTATCCTGCGGGATGGATGTCTTTTTTCATTGTAGTATATTTTTAATTTAATTTTTACTTTGCTGGTAACAAAATGTAGTGTAATGGCTTTTCGAGGTGCAAAGATAGTAATAATCTTTTGTATGGCAAAATATTTGCGCGGAAAAGTTTTGTCCGCGCAAATATTATTTTGTCTATTGCAGCTGTGTTATTCGACGTACAGGACGAGGCCTTTGAGGTATTCGCCCTCGGGGTGGTAGATGTTCACGGGGTGGTCGGCGGGTTGTGTCAGCTGGTGCAGGATGCGGACATTGCGCTTGGCGATGGCTGCTGCGGTGAATACTGCGGTGCGGAAGTGCTCTTTGCTCACTACCTGCGAGCAGGAGAAGGTGAAGAGTATGCCGCCGGGCTGTATCTTCTCGATGGCTTTTGCGTTGAGGCGGCGGTAGCCTATGAGGGCGTTGCGCAGGCTGTCGCGGTGCTTGGCAAAGGCGGGAGGGTCGAGGATGATAAGGTCGTAGTTGTTGCCCATTCGCTCGAGGTAGTCGAAGGCGTCTTCGGCATAGGCTGCGTGGCGTGTCTCGTCGGGGAAATTTATTGCGACGTTGGCGTTGGTGAGGTCGATGGCTTTGGCCGAGCTATCGACCGAGTGGACAAGCCGGGCGCCGCCGCGCAGGGCGTAGATTGAAAAGCCTCCTGTGTAGCAGAACATATTAAGGAGTTTGCGCCCTTTGGCGTATTGCTCGAGGAGCTTGCGGTTCTCGCGCTGGTCGACAAAAAAACCGGTTTTTTGGCCGCGCAACCAGTCGATGTGGAATTTTAGGCCGTACTCGGTCGAGATGTTGCTTGCATTTCCGCCCAAAAGGTAGCCGTTGTCTTTGTTTATGTCGGCTTTGTAGGGGAGGGTGGTGTCCGACTTGTAATATATGTTGTTGAGGCTTTCGCCCAGCGTCTCTTTCAGCACTTGGGCGATGGTTGTGCGGTTGACGTGCATTCCTACGCTGTGGGCTTGCATCACGGCTGTGTCGCCGTAGATGTCGATGATAAGGCCGGGCAGTGAGTCGCCCTCGCCGTGTACAAGGCGGTAGGTGTCGTTGGTGGGGTTGCCGGCAAGGCCTATGCTGCGACGCAGATGGTAGGCGGTGGCTATGCGGCGACGCCAAAATTCAAGGTCGATGGGCTCGTCGGTGAATGTGAGTACGCGGACGGCTATGCTGCCTACTTGTACGTGCCCGCGGGCGATGAATGTGCGGTCGTTGGTATAGACGGTTACGGCGTCGCCCTCTTCGGGGCTGCCTTCGATGCGCTGGATGGCACCCGAGAATATCCACGGGTGGAAACGTTGCAGCGACTCTTCTTTGCCTCTTTTCAGTATTACGGCTTTTTCCATTTATATGTGCTGTTTTATGTGTTGCAATTGATTGTATATGCTCAGGCAGGCCCACGCATCGGTGGCTGCGTATAGTTTCTGCTTGTCGGTGAGGACGTCGGCGTCCCAATTGGTGAGCTGTTGGCTCTTCGAGATGCGTTGTCCGAATATTATTGCGAAAATTTTTTGTAGGCTCATCTCTTCGATGCCGTAGGTGCTGACGTGTTTCTGAAGGTCGAAAAAGCCGCGGGGGGTGAAACGCTTGCGTCGGCTCAGTGCCTGATAGTCGTCGTGAAGCGAGAGGCCTATCTTTTGTATCTTCTCGTCCTCAAGTAGGGCTATGAGGGAGGCGGGCAGCCCTATGCGGTTCAGTCTGAAGAGGAAACAGGTGTCGGGGGTGCTCATTTGCAGTAGGGAGACGTTGTAGTGCACGCCTTTTTTAAATGAGGGGCGTGTCTCGGTGTCGATGCCTATTAGGGGGTGCTCCGATAGGGCTTTGACGGCTTTCTCGGCTTCGGCGGGGGTGTCGATGACAATGATGCGCCCTTGAAAAAGGACGGTGGGCATCGTGGATATTTCGCTTTTCTCTATATGTGGTTTAAATTTCGTCATTGTGGTGGCCGGGCTCGCTATCGTCGTCCTCGGGGCTGTTGTATTCTATTTCGTGGAGGGCGCGGAGTGTGTTTACAAGTATTTGTCCCCAATAGCGGCCGAAATGTTCGCGGCATTGGAGTATGGCGTCGTGCATTGTCTCGTTTATGCCTAATTTGAAGAGGCAGATGAAGTTTTTTATGTCTTGATAGATGTCGGATAGGTCTTCGGAGATGTTTTTTGTTATGGGGGTGTCGCTGTATTGCATCTCCTCGACAAATACGTCGAGGTAGGCGTCGCGGTTGCCTAAAAGCTCGGCAAGGGTGATGCGCAGTACCTCGTAGCTCTCTTCGGTTACAAAGTCTTCGAGGGTGTCGCTGTCGTTTATGGGCTCGTCCTCGGGCAGCATCTGGGCTTTTATGTAGAGCAGGGGTAGGAGTTTGAGCATTGTGCTTACAAACTCTTTGCGGTCGAGCTCGCCCGAGCGCTCTAAATAGGCGCAGTATTCGGCGGCGACGGTTACAAATTCGACGGTATTGCGCGAAAATACTATGCTTTCGTTGTCGGTCATTTTTTTTGTCAGTTTTTTTGTTGCGGATGGTTCTCTTGGGCGCGGTGCCGATAGAGGACTATGTGTCTGTGTCGTCTATGAAGGGTGCCGGCCTTTTTGTAATATGCCGCGAAGTTACAAAAAAATAGTGTAGTGCTGCTGTATTATTATTTATTTTTTTATTATCTTCGCGCTTGCTAATTTAGGGTGTGTGGCGGGCTTCTGCTCGTCTTTTGTTCCCTTATGACGTGATTGTTAATGTGTTGCGTCTGTTTTTTACACTAATCTGTGGAGTATAATTTATTATGGCAAAGAAAAATACGGTTAAGGAGCCGAGTGCGTTGGAGCGTGCACTCGAATATGTAAAGTCGCCCAATACTACTTTTGTGGCCGGAGTGGTGGTTGCTGCTCTGGCGGTGTTCTTCTGTTTCTCGTTTCTCTCGTTCTTTTCGTCGGGTGGTGCCGACCAGAGTGCGATTGATGCTGCTACGACCGTAGCCGAGGAGGTCGAGAACAGCACGGGCAAGAGTGGAGCCATCGTGGCAAGCTATCTTGTGAACGATTGCTTCGGATGGTCGTCGGTGCTTATTGTGCCGCTTATGGTAGTTGTTGCGTTGCGTCTGATGTCTCTGCGCCGTCCGCCGCTTATGAAATGGTGCATCGGTGTTGCATTCGGAGTAGTGTGGGGGTCGTTGGCCTTTGGCTTTATCTTCGATGATTTGGCTTTTATGACGCCCGGAGGTGCTCACGGCGAGAATGTTGTTCGTTGGCTCGACCAGCAGATTGGTGCTGTGGGTGTTTTTCTGCTGCTTGCCGTCTCTTTGCTCTTCTTTATGATTTATCTTACCCGCGAGACTATTGTGTGGTTACGTAAATTGTTTACTCTTGGATTTATAAAGAGAAAGCCTGTTGAGCCTGCCGCCGAGCAGCCCGAGGAGGCGGCCGAGACTGACGGATACGAGCAACCGGCCGATAGGGAGGCTGCGACTGAAGAACCGTCGGCGCCTGTGGCCGATGATACAGAAAAAGAGGAGGATGATAAGGAATTTATCGTTGACCTTCCGTTGGATGACGAAAATTCTTCGCAGGATGCGGCCGACGACAATGATATTGAGATAGAGATTCTCGCGGGCGACGATGAGGATGTTGAGCACGAGCCCGCCGCCGACGATAAAGAGAATGAACCGCTCGGCGACGATGAGCTTGCACGACAATTCGACCGTATGGCGCAAATGAATAACGCCGCAGACGTTGCCGCCGATATTACAATGGACGTCGAGCAGGCTGCCGGCGATGAGGATATGGGCGGCGATATGTTGCGTCCGCTTAATCCAAAGGATGAATTGAGCTATTATAAGCCCCCCACGATTGACCTTCTCGATAAATATGAGAATACTGCCCAGTCAATTGATATGAATGAGCAGAATGTGAAAAAAGAGGAGATTGTGCGTGTGTTGCGCGATTTTGACATCGAAATTAGTTCTATTAAGGCTACCGTGGGCCCCACAATCACTCTGTACGAGATTACTCCCGCTCCCGGTGTGCGCATCTCAAAAATCCGCAATCTTGAGGATGATATTGCAATGTCGCTCTCTGCGCTCTGCATACGTATCATTGCGCCTATCCCCGGAAAGGGTACCATCGGTATCGAGGTGCCCAATGCCAATAAACAGATTGTGCCTATGATGTCTCTGCTCAACAGTCGTAAATTCAAGGAGACTGATATGGCGCTTCCGCTGGCGCTTGGAAAGACTATCTCGAACGAGGTGTTTATGGTTGATATGGCAAAGATGCCTCACCTTCTTGTGGCGGGTGCCACGGGTATGGGAAAATCGGTGGGACTGAATGCCATTATCACTTCGCTGCTCTTCAAGATGCATCCTGCTTATCTGAAATTCGTGATGGTTGACCCCAAAATGGTGGAGCTCAGCCTTTATAAGGTTATCGAGAAGCATTTTCTTGCAAAATTGGAGGACGAGGATGAGCCCATCATCACTGACGTCTCAAAAGTGGTGCGCACGCTAAAATCGCTGTGTACCGAGATGGACAACCGCTACCGTCTGCTGATGGCGGCAAGCGTGCGCTCGGTAAAGGAGTATAACGAGAAATTCCTGAATAAGCAGTTGCTGCCCACAAAGGGGCACCGCTTTATGCCTTACATTGTTGTGATTATCGACGAGTATGGCGACCTTATGATGACCGCAGGAAAAGAGGTTGAGACGCCTATCGCACGTATTGCGCAGAAGGCGCGTGCCGTGGGTATTCATATGATTATCGCTACACAGCGTCCGACAACGAATATTATCACCGGTACCATTAAGGCTAACTTCCCGGCGCGTATGGCTTTCCGCGTAATTTCGCAGATTGACTCGCGCACCATCCTTGAGCGTACTGGTGCCAATCAGTTGCAGGGTAGGGGCGATATGTTGTTCCTCGCGGGCAACGACCCCGTGCGCGTGCAGTGCGCGCTCATCGAGACAAAAGAGGTAGAGCGCGTGTGTGCTCACATTGCCAAGCAGCAGGGTTATACGTCGGCTTATATTCTGCCCGAGCCCGACGAGGGCTCGAGCGAGGGTGGCGGCGGTGCATCGGCGACACGTGCCGACGGTGGCTCGGTGGGCAAGCTCGATGAATTGTTCGCAGAGGCTGCGCGCACTGTGGTGCTGCATCAGCAGGGCTCTACGTCGTTGTTGCAGCGTAAATTCAATATCGGCTTTAACCGTGCGGGACGTATTATGGACCAGCTGTGCCGCACGGGTATTGTGGGCGAACAGGATGGCAGTAAACCGCGTCAGGTGCTGTGCCCCGATGAGGCCGACCTTGAATTCCGCTTAAAGACACTTCTTGCTAACAATCAATAACGCGGCCTATGAGAAAGGTTTTTGTGATAATGCTTATGCTTGCTCCGCTGTTGGCTTGGGCCGATGGCGGGAAAGTTGTCGAGTTGCTCGACAGGGCAGTGGAGCGTATAAAGTCGGACGGTGGTGTGCAAATGAATTTTGAATATTCGGCCTACGACGCAGGCGGCGAGTGCCTGTTTACCGACAGGGGTGTTTTTTATGCCGATTGTCGCTCCGGTGATAAAGGAAAGGAGCGCTTCGCGCTGCTGCTCGAAGAACTTAAAATATGGTGCGACGGCGTGCAGCAGTGGAACTACTCGGCGCAGACGGGTGAGATTTATATCACCGCCGCCGACAGCGACGAGGCACAGAATCTCTCGCCTCTGTACATTATGCAGCTCTATAAGAGCGGTTACAGCTGCTCGCTCATTGACGAGGGCGCCAACAGCGTTGTTACGTTGCTGCCCACTGACGAAAATGGAGAATTGGGCAAGGTGGTGTTGTATGTAAATAAAAAAACTTTGCAGCCTGTGAAAATGCAACTTTTTATGGGCGATAATGGCCGCATAGATATTGCAATAAAGGGCTATAAGGGAGGGCTTGAACTTAAGGACGAGGTTTTTGTGTGTCCCGTGAACGACTTTCCCAATGTCGAGATTGTTGATATGCGATAAATTGTATATATAAATAAGGTAAACAATATAAAAAAACAGAATATTATGGAAAGAACAAAGTGTTTGGTTATTGGTTCGGGCCCCGCAGGTTATACGGCGGCCATTTATGCTTCGCGCGCCAATCTTGCCCCTGTGCTCATCGAGGGTATGCAGCCCGGTGGTCAGTTGACAACAACTACCGTGATTGAGAATTTTCCCGGATTCCCCAACGGAATAACCGGCCCCGAACTTATGGATAATATGCGTCAGCAGGCTATAAACGTGGGCGCCGATGTTCGCTCGGGCAGTGTAACAGAGGTCGATTTTGAGGCTGTGCCTTATAAAGTAACACTCGACGACGATTCTGTAATTGAGGCCGATACGGTGATTATCGCAACAGGAGCGGCCGCAAAATATCTGGGCCTTGCCGATGAGACAAAGTATCAGGGAATGGGCGTGAGCGCTTGTGCCACCTGCGACGGATTTTTCTACCGCAAGAAGATTGTGGCCGTGGTGGGCGGTGGCGACACTGCTTGCGAAGAGGCTAATTATCTTGCTTCGCTTGCGGCAAAAGTGTATCTCATTGTGCGCAAACCCTATCTGCGTGCATCGAAGGCAATGCAGGATAGAACCCTTCAGAATCCAAAAATCGAAGTGCTTTTCGAGCATAATACCGAGGGACTTTTCGGCGAGAATGGAGTAGAGGGTGTGCATCTTGTAAAGCGTAAGGGCGAGGCCGACGAGAAACACTACGACCTTGCCATCGACGGCTTTTTCCTTGCCATCGGCCATAAGCCCAACAGCGATATTTTCAAAAAGTATCTTAAGACCGACGCGACAGGCTATTTTGTCCCCGCCGATGAGAGTGGCGTAAAGACCGTTGTCCCCGGAGTGTTTGTAGCGGGAGACGTTGCCGACCCTCACTATCGTCAGGCAATAAATGCTGCTGCCAGCGGATGCCGTGCCGCCCTTGAGGCCGAGCGCTATCTGTCGAACAAGCAATAAGATTAAACCGAAAAAGTTTGTAAACAAAATATTTCTTGCAAAGAGTAAAAAAAACAAGGTAAAAAAGTTTATGAAAAGTTTCTTTGCCCCGAAAAATATTTGTATCTTTGCAGCCGATTTAGTCCGTAGGGGTTAAACAAGACAGTCTCACGAAGAGAATGCACCTCGCGGAATTCACAATAAAAGCGATTAAATTAAATGTACGCAATTGTTGAGATTAACGGACAGCAGTTCAAGGCCGAGGCCGGAAAGAGACTGTTCGTGCACCACATTAAAGGTGCTCAGAATGACACAACTGTTGAGTTCGACCGCGTATTGCTGTTGGACAAGGACGGTGCAGTAACAGTAGGTGCTCCCGTAGTTGAGGGCGCAAAGGTTGTTTGCCACATTGGCGAGGTACGCGAGCAGAAAATCGTTCGCAAGTCAAAGGATGGCCAGAATATCGTTACCACACGCACTATCGACCCCGCATTGGTTAAGGGCGACAAGGTATTGGTGTTCCACAAGCGTCGTCGTAAAGGCTACCGCAAGCTCAATGGTCACCGCCAGCAGTTTACAGAGTTAGTAGTAAAGGAAATTATCGGTTAATTCATTAAAGTTTAAGTATTATGGCACATAAGAAAGGTGTTGGTAGTTCTAAGAACGGCCGTGAGTCGGCAAGCCAAAGACTCGGTGTGAAGATTTGGGGTGGCCAGGTATGCAAAGCCGGTAATATTATTGTTCGTCAGCGTGGTACAGTTCACAACCCCGGTAACAACATCGGTATGGGTAGCGACCACACTCTTTACGCATTGGTTGATGGTATAGTAACTTTCAAGCGCGGAAAGAACAATAAGAGCTTTGTCTCAGTAGCTCCATTCGAGAAAAACTAATTTAAAAGTTAGTGCTTTTATAAAGACAATCCTTTCATAGGATTGTCTTTTTTTATGTTTTTTTTTGTTTTGTTTGCCTTAATCGTTCCTTCCGTGGGGCTGAACGCTCTAAAAAGTGCTAAAAAATTTGTTTGTCTCGAATATATTTTGCACATTTGCAAATAACTATATATCGAATTTATAAAGATGATGTTGCAAATGTGATGTTGTTGAATATTGCATTTGATTTATTCTATTGTATGAATCTTGTTTAGTATAAACTAAATAATACTGCGTCGGTACAATGAAAGTTTCAATAATTACCGCAACATATAATAGTGCAGAAACGGTAAGAAATACGTTTGATTCGGTTCTCAATCAGACGTATAAGGACATTGAGTATATTGTGGTCGATGGTCTTTCTAAAGACAATACCGTTGAAATTGTAAAGGAATATGTAGAAAAGTTCGGCGGTAAGATGCGCTATATAAGCGAAAAAGACCGAGGCTTATATGACGCAATGAACAAAGGCTTGGCAATGGCCACGGGAGATGTCGTGGGTATATTGAACAGCGACGACTTTTACACGTCAAATGATATTCTCGAGGTGGTTGCCAATAATTTCAGAGATAATGAGATTGATGCTGTATATGGCGATATTCATTTTGTAAATAGCGACGACCTTACAAAATGTGTAAGATATTATTCGTCGGCAATATTCTCGCGCCGATTGATGAGGTTCGGGTTTATGCCTGCTCACCCCTCGTTCTATTGTAAACGTGAGGTTTACGAGAAATATGGTGATTTTAATACAAAGTATAAAATTGCAGCCGATTTTGATTCGCTTTTCCGCTTTATCTACATAAAAAGAATTAGGACAAGATATATTAAGCGCGATTTTGTTACTATGCGCACCGGTGGCGTCTCGACCGATGGCTTCCGCAGCCGATGGCTCATTATGAAAGAGCACTCGAGGGTTATGAAGTCTTACGGCGTATATACTAATATGCTTTTCTTTGCAATTCGCTATCCGTTTAAGATTTACGAGATTCTTTCGTCGAGAATTAAAAATCAGTTCAGTAGAAAATAACGAACAATGGCAACCCCCTGAAAGGTTGCCATTATTCGTTATGCGGTTGGTGTAGTTGCTTGTTCGGGCCGTAAATGGTAACGGTTGCCGATAAGCAGTGTGGTGTAATTCGCTCGCTCTGCCGCCATTGCCGAAATTTGTCGCGCGGCATACTCTGTAAATGTCAATTATTTTGAATTTGAAATATTCGGCAATTTTATACATTTTTGTAATTTAAAGTGTGTTGTTCTGTTTTTTTTATTTACTTTGCCTCATAAACTTAAATAACACAATATGCAACATTTGTCAGAGGGGGCGCTCCTTCAGGGCGGAAAATATAAAATAGAAAAAGTATTGGGACAGGGAGGCTTTGGAATAACCTATCTTGCCACTCGGAAAATTATGATAGAGGGCTCAATAGGAAAAATAGGCACCGAGGTAAAATTGGCCGTTAAGGAGTTCTTTATGAAGGACATCTGCAACCGCGACGAGGCGAGCAACGCCGTCAGCATCCCCTCGGTTGGCAGCAAACAGATTGTCGAGCGCTTCAAGCAGAAATTCATAAAAGAGGCTCAGAATATCTCAAAATTGAATCACCCG
>JAZSIU010000098.1:0-51548 GCA_045533955.1 Bacteroidaceae bacterium | reverse complement strand
GGTGTCGCTCTTCTGTGGCTCGGGCTCTGCGGGCGGGGGTGTATTATCCTTGATAGGGGTGGCCGGTGCTTGAGGCTCTTCCGAGGGGCTCTCGGTGGGGGCAACTGCACTCTGCTCTCTCTCATTCGCAGCCTTTTGAGCAATTAAATGTGCATACTGATAGAACATAGGAACCAGCAGGAATGTGTTATAAAAAAACAGTGCCGAAACTATTACAAAGAATGCGTATGTGGTACCGGGCTGGTAATTATCTCCATATTTCACAAAACAATATGCAAGCGTAAGTGCAATGAAAAAAAATAAAAGAATGAAACAAATAAAGCTCGAAAAAAAGCCATAGCCCAATATTCCGGCAATGTGCCCCTTCTGTAATTCAAAGCCTTCTTTCAGACGGTCGATAAAAACAGTATCCGGCGATAGTAAGTAATGTATCGAGGGTATGAAAAGAAATAGTGTGGCGGCTGCGCCGGCGATAGTAAGCAGTGTTGAAGCAATAAAATGGCTAAAGAAAATGGCTAAAGCTACAATGATAATAGTAATGGCAAATGATGCACAGATGGTAATGGCATACAGGGAAATTGATAAAATTATATTTTTTTTAAGTATCTCCTTGCATTCGCCAAAAAAATCGCTGTTGATGGCCGCTGCCTTTTTTCTCTTTATATATTGCTTAAAGGTTGCATAGTAGAAGGTTGTTACACCAATAGTCAGAATGCCCAAAAGTATATTGCTAAAGCTTCCTGAATTTGCAATAATGTAGCTCTTTGCAATAATGTAGCTCATTGGTAGTACAAACAGAATATACGGAATGGAGAGGACTTTAAAATTCTGCAATTGGAATTTAACGGATGCTGTGTATCGCTCAAAAAATCCCCTTTTCTTGAACGGCGATGAATATTGGTTCATAATGTTGTATGAATTTATGTGTTTGTGTGGTTTGTTTATTGGTGCGAAGATAAGAAATTTCTTAGTGCAAAAGAATATAAACAGAAAAAATATAACCCGCAATCCTCTTATTTTGTCGTACAAATTTTATAGCTTCATAAAATAAGTTTAATTTTGCTACGTTATTATATAGCGCGCGATACGCGCCCATTAAACAAAAGAGTATGGACACACAATATAAAATAGACAAAGTGCCCGAGCCCACGCTGCGACGTCTGCCGTGGTATCTGTCTGTTTGTCGTCTGCTTAAGACACGTGGCGAGATGTTTGTCTCTTCGACGCGCCTCTCGAAAGAGACTAATATCGTGGCCTCGCAGATAGCAAAAGACCTCTCGTGCGTGAATATTGTGGGACGCACACGTGTGGGCTACGAGATTGATAATCTGCTGGAGGTGCTCGAGACCTTCCTTGGGTTCAACACCCGACACAAGGCTTTTCTCTTTGGTGCGGGACGGTTGGGCGGTGCACTGCTCAAGGATACGGGACTGCAACAATTCGGCCTCGAGATAGTGGCGGCGTTCGACAATAATCCGCGTGTCGTGGGGCATAATATCTCGGGCATTCCCGTCTATCACATAAGTGAGATTGGTGCAAAAATGCGTCGGCATAATGTAAAAATAGGCATTCTGACGGTGCCCATCGAGAGTGCGCAAGAGGTGGCCGACCGAATGGTGGTATGGGGCATTAAGGCTATATGGAATTTTACCCCCTTGCGCATACGCGTGCCCGAGGATATTGTGGTACAGAATACCTCGCTCTATGCTCATCTCTCGCTGATGTTCAACCGTCTCGACAGCCTCGAGCAAGAGTAGGGACATAAACAATACACACACACTTTACAGAATATGAAAATAATAGCAGTAGGCAAAAATTATGCCGCACACGCAATAGAGTTTGATGGGACGGGCGAAAAGCCCGAAGAGCCGATAATCTTTTTTAAACCCGACTCGGCAATACTGAAAAATGGCAAGCATTTTTATCTGCCCGATTGGATGGGACGCATCGACTACGAGGCCGAGATTGTGGTGCGCATAAACCAGCTGGGACGCAGTATCCCCGAGCGCTTCGCCCACCGTTACTACGATGCAATCACCGTGGGCGTCGATTTTACCGCACGCGATATTCAGCGCAGGGCAATTGCTGCGGGCTATCCGTGGGCGCTCTCAAAGGGGTTCGACTGCTCGGCTGTGCTTGGCGAGTTTCGTCCCATCGAGAATTATGATATTAAAAACATAGACTTTTCGCTCACCATAAACGATGAGGTCGTTCAGAGCGCAAACAGCGCACAGATGCTCTTCTCGGTTGACGAGATTATAGCTTACGTCAGCCGTTTCTGCACACTGAAGACGGGCGACCTTATCTTCACGGGTACCCCGGCGGGCGTTGCTCCTGTAAAGGTTGGCGATTATCTCAGAGGTTATATAGGGCAGGAAAAAGTGCTCGATTTTCGTGTACGCTGATGAAGAATCTTAGAAAAATATTTACCCTTCTGCTGCTGATTGTCGCTTCGGGGGCAATGGCGCAGTTTATAGAGGTCGATTGGGCAAGAATGTCGCGCGACACACTTCTGCCGCGTTATTCGACAATGATTGAGTTGCCCGACGACTATGCAATGTACGATTATAAGGTCATTGTCGAGTACCCCGAATTTGTGCAGATGACCCCCGAGGAGGTTCGTCGCTATCGCCTCGAGGCATTGCCCGAGGCGCTGCCTGCCTATCCTTGCGTGAGTGCATCGGTGGGCGTCTCGGCCAAGCGCGGGCAGCTCGACGTGAGCTTTGTACCCATAGTTTGTACCAATGGCCGCTTTATGCGCATAAACTCCTTTAAATTGGTTGTCGGCCGCACGCTGAGCGTCTCTAAAATGCTCTCGAGGCTCGACAATCGCGCCTCGGCGGCGGGGCGTTACGCGAACGCCTCGGTGCTCGACACAGGGCGATGGGTGCGAATATCGGTAAAAGAGAGCGGCGTACACAAAATAACCACCGCCGAGCTCAGACGTATGGGTTTTAACGACCCCTCGCGCGTGCGTCTCTTCGGGTACGGCGGACGCATACTGCCCGAGAAGAACCTGCACAATCTTCCCGACGACCTAAAAGAGATTCCTTTGTGGCGCGAGAAAGATTATGTACTCTTCTTTGCCAACGGAACGGTGCGCTGGGAGTATGCCTCGGGACGCTTCACCCACACGCAGAATGTCTATTCCAACGAGGCTTGTTATTTTCTGAGCGAGGGTAGCGGCGAGCCTCTGCAATTCCCCAAGCAACAGCTTGCGGCAACCGAGAGTGTCGTCTATGATACTTATCCCGACTATGCACTATACGAGAAGGACGAAAAGACACTCTGTACATACGGCCGGCGGCTGGTGGAGGAGTACGACTTTTCATCGGGACGCACAGTGAGCTACCGCTTCCCGCTCGAGGGCGTTGTCGAGGGGCGTCGTGCCAATGTCGATGTTTCATTTGCCGGCAATGCAACCACAGCCTCACGCGTGTCGGTTGACGTCAACGGCGTGCAGATAGGGTCGTTGGGCGTACCACAGGCCGGAAGTACCGACCACGGACGCATCGCCGATATTTCATTTGTGGCACCCTCGGGGCTGACGGAGAATACAACAATAAAACTCACGCACACGGTCTCGGACGCAAGTGTCTCGGGGCACCTCGATTATCTGCGTCTGAGCTTTACGCGCAGGCTGGCCCTGCGAGGCTCCAATATTGAGTTCCGAGGCGACCGCTCCTCGGGTAACGCCACATTCAAAATTGCAAATGCCACGGCCGACACGCACGTGTGGAGGGTTACCGACCAAGCAGCCACTGTCGAGCTCGAAGCGCAGCTTGTCGATGGCACACTCACGGTGGTTGCACCCGCCTCGTACAGCGAGCAGCTTGTGGCCGTGGATGTTAAGGGCTCTTTCCCCTCGGTAACAAAGGTCGAGGATGTTCCCAATCAGAATCTGCACGCCCTCGAGGGGGTTGATATGATAATCATCGTCCCCTCCAATGGGGCGTTTCTTCCTGCTGCCAACCGTTTGGCCGAGGCTCATAAACAGCACGACAATCTCAATGTCGTGGTAGTTACAGCCGCTCAGGTATATAATGAATTTTCGTCGGGAACGCCCGATGCCACCGCCTATCGCCGACTGATGAAAATGCTTTACGACCGCGCCGTCGATGCACGCGCGGCACCCAAATATCTGCTTCTCTTTGGCGATGGCCTTACCGACAACAGACTCATCACCTATCCGCGTATGAGCGCCGATAATTTCCTACTCACCTATCAGTCGGATAACTCGGTGAGTGCAGTTTATTCGTATGTGCTCGAGGACTATTTTGCCCTGCTCGACGACAATGAGGGCAGTAATTTCATACGCGACAAGGTTGATATTTCGGTGGGACGTATCCCCGTTCAGAGTAGTGCCGACGCCGCGGCTGTGGTCGATAAACTTATTGCTTATATTGAGAATCGCAACCCCGGAGCGTGGCAGAACAGGGTGCTTCTTATGGGCGACGATGGCGACGTCTCAATCCCCAACCAGCATATGAAGGATGCCGAGGCAATAGCCTCTCTGACAGCCGAGGCTGCCCCGGCCTTTATGATTGACCGTATCTATTGGGACAATTATCCTATGGAGGTGCTATCGACGGGAAACAGCTACCCGATGGCCACACAAGCAATATATGACCGTCTCGACGAGGGGGCACTCATTGCCAACTACTCGGGACACGGCAGCGCCAATCTGCTCTCGCACGAACAGACGTGGAAAGCCTCTGATATGGCAGCACTAAACTCGCCGCGTGTGCCCTTTTGGGTAACGGCATCGTGCGACATTGGCCCCTTTGATATGGGCGACGGCTCGCTTGCCGAGACTGCAATGCTGAATCCCGACGGTGCTGCGATAGGCCTTTTTACAACCACGCGTACCGTGCTTCAGGTATATAATGCCATTATCAACCAAGAATTTATGCAGCAGCTACTGAGCCCCGATGCCGAGGGTAATTACCCTTCGGTGGGCGATGCTATGCGTATGGCAAAATGCGCCGTAATAACCGAGGGAACCGACCTCTCGGTGAATAAATTGCAGTATGTACTCATTGGCGACCCTGCCCTCAGACTGCATATTCCGCGCTATAAGGTGGTGGTCGATAAATTCGGCGGCGCCGACGTCTCGCACGAGGGACGGGTGCAGGCCGGCGGCACGGTTGTTGTCGAGGGGTATGTGGCACATCCCGACGGCTCGCCTGCAACCGACTTTTGCGGCGTTGTGCAGCCCACACTCTTCGATTGCATAGAGACGGTGGCGACGCGCGATAATACGGGGCTCGGAAAATTCGAATATGTGGCCTATCCCAACCGCCTCTTTGCCGGAAGCGATTCGGTGGCGGGCGGACGCTTTAAACTGACAATCCCCGTACCTATGGATATTAGCTATCGGGGCGAGAGGGGAATGCTTAACCTTTTTGCCGTCGATACGCTGGGCAGGTCGGCGCAGGGCTGTTATGACAATTTTACCGTCGGAGGCACTGCCCCCTCGACAAGCAACGACGCAAAGGGCCCGCAGATAAAAATGTATCTTAACACCCCCGAATTTATGGACGGCGACGAGGTAAACTCCACTCCTTGCCTCTTTGTCGAGCTCTTCGACGAGAATGGAATAAACACCGTCGGCACAGGCATCGGACACGATATTATGGCCATTGTCGATAATGATAAATTCCACACTTATAATCTGAACGGTGCATACGTGCCCTCGGTGGGCGACTATCGTAGCGGAACAATAGAGTATCCTCTTTCGGCACTCGACGAGGGCGAGCACACGCTGCTGCTGCGTGCGTGGGACCTGTTCAATAATTCATCGACCGACACGCTGAACTTTGTGGTTGTGCCCAATCTTGCACCCGAATTTGTGAGTGTAAAGGTTATGCCCAACCCCGTGGAGTATGGGCAGAGGGCATCATTTGTTATTACACACAACCGTCCGCACGGCGAGCTTGACGTTACAATAGAGATTTTTAATTTTCAGGGGCAGATGCTGTGGCAGCGCAGCGAGACGCTCTCGAGCGCAAGCACACAGTGCGTGGTCGGCTGGGACGTTACCGCAGGAAGCGGACAGCCTATGCCTACGGGAGTATATATTTATCGTGCGCGTCTCTCGTCCGAGGGTAGCAGCGAGCAGACAAAAACAGAAAAAATAATTGTCCTAAACAATAAAAAGTAAAAAAGTAAGTTTAAATAAGAGCCGAAATAATGATAAAAACGACAAAAAATATGATGAAGAACAGAATACTGCCTGTCTTGTTAGGCATTATGCTCTCCCTGCCTCTGTGGGCGCAAAAGGAGCAATTTAACCCCGTACACACGGGAGTAACCTCACTTTCCATCGCCCCCGATGCGCGTGCAGGAGCGCTTGGAGACATCGGCGTTGCCACCGAGCCCGACGTAAACTCGCAATATTGGAACCCGGCAAAATATCCGTTCAATATTGCACGTGCGGGATTATCAATGTCCTACACTCCGTGGTTGCGTCAGCTTGTGAGCGATATTGACCTTGCCTATCTTACGGGATTCTACCGCATGGGCGACTATTCGGCAGTGAGCGGCTCGCTGACATATTTTTCGCTGGGCGAGGTTATTGCCGAGGAATATACCATAAAGCCCTATGAGTTTGCAATAGACGTTGCTTATTCGCGTATGCTCTCCGAGACCTTCTCGGCGGCAGTTGCGCTGCGCTTCATTTATAGCGACCTTCAGTACGACTATGCCGAGGATATGGAGCCCGGCTCGGCCTTTGCTGCCGACCTTGCCCTGTACTATAATAATTATATAATGTTGGGCAACCGCGAGTGCCTGCTGGGCCTCGGACTTAATGCCTCGAATATAGGTAGTAAAATATCGTACGACGGAGGTAATACAAACGAGTTTATTCCCACCAATCTGCGTATAGGAGCGTCGATTCTTGTGCCTATTGACGAGTATAACACAATCTCTTTCAGTGCCGATATTAACAAATTGATGGTGCCCACACGTCCCACATACTCGCAATTCCTCGAGGAAGAGGGCTACGAGCCCGATGATAATTCGAAATACTCGGAGTATCAGGGGTGGCTCGAAGCAACAGGATACAATGATATTTCGTCAATATCGGGTATTTTTAAGTCTTTTGGCGATGCTCCCGGCGGCTTCAGCGAGGAGCTTAAGGAGATTTATGGAGGAGTGGGCGTTGAATATTGCTACAATCAGCAATTCTCGCTGCGTGGCGGATACCACTACGAGAATGAGTATAAGGGTAACAGAAAATATTTTACTTTGGGTGCGGGGTTCAAGATGAGCGTCTTTTCGCTCGACGCTGCCTATCTTATCTCTACTGCGCAGAGCAACCCTTTGGACCAGACGCTGCGCTTCTCGCTCTCTTTTGATATGGACGGACTAAAAGACCTTTTCGGACGTTAAAAACAAAAGGATTATGATACGTGTAGGCTTTGGAATGGATGTTCATCGCTTGGTCGAGGGACGTGATTTGTGGATGGGAGGAGTAAAAATACCGTACGAGCGCGGGCTCGACGGACACTCCGATGCCGATGTGCTCATTCACGCAATATGCGATGCGCTGTTGGGCGCTGCCAATTTGCGCGACATAGGCTATCAGTTTCCCGATACCTCGGGCGAGTTTAAGAATATTGATAGTAAAATTCTCTTACGTCGCACCAATGAACTCTTGAAAGAGAAGGGCTACCGAATAGGGAATATTGACGCTACGGTGGCTGCTCAGGCTCCGAAATTGAATCCGCATATTCCCGCAATGCAAGAGGTAATGGCCCGAGTGCTCGGGATTGACCCCGACACTCTCTCGATAAAGGCTACCACCACCGAAAAATTGGGCTTCGAGGGACGCAAAGAGGGCATCACGGCATACGCAGTTGTGCTCATCGAAAAATAATTCTCCTAAAGAATAATGTCGCAAATGCCGGGGAAAATAGCGCGTATGGCCGTAATGTGTGTTGCGGTCATACTCTTTGTGTCGTGTGCCTCGCTCTCGAGAAGCGGGGTGGGGCGTGTCAAGCGCTACGAGATTGCGAGCGAGCGCCTGCCACGGAATTTCGACGGTTGCGACATTGCTTTTATCTCGGACACGCACTATCCGAGTAAATTTACGCGCAAGCGTCTGGCAAGGGTTGTGCGCAAACTGCGGAAATTGCAACCGCAGATGTTGCTTTTGGGCGGCGATTATGTAACAGCCGACGAGTGCATCGACGAACTTTTCGACTCTTTGTCGAGCGTAAAAACTCCCTTTGGTACCTATGCGGTGCTTGGTAACCACGAGTTTAGCCGCACTGATATAATAAAAGAGGCGATGCGCAGGCACGGTGTGCGTCTGTTGCAGGACGAGGCAGTGGCTCTCACTGCCGATAGTGCGCTCTTTGTCGTGGGGGTGAAAAATCCGTTTAAGGTAGATACGCTCGCGCCACTGCCCACCGCTGCAATAGCCGATAGTGCCTTTGTGATACTGCTTGCCCACACTCCCGATTATGCTCAAAGGGCCGCCGTGCGGGCCGATGTTGTCCTCGCGGGACACACGCACGGCGGACAGGTAACTCTTTTGGGGCTTTATGCTCCCGTAACAAATTCGCTCTATGGCCGCAGGTTCCTCACGGGGCTCAACCGCACCACGCAGGGGGTGCCCGTAATTACGACAAACGGCATTGGAACGTCGCGCCGCCGAGTGCGTCTGTGCGCTCCCAGCGAGATTGTAATTGTTACCTTGCGTCGCGTCGGTAAAAAGTAATTCCTTACGATTATTAGAATCTGTTTTAATTTTATTTCGAGATTATTTAAGGACTATTTTTGAGCAGATATTCATTTTGGGGATGCAGGGAATAGCGAGCTATTTTCAAATTCCCAAAATGGATAGATGCTTAAAAAGAGTCTCAAAGAAGCCGAAAAAAAGTCTTAGCAATAACGAATTAACTTGTTTAATAAAATTCAAAACAGATTCTTAGTTGTTTATTAGAGTAAAAAGGCTATTTTTGCAATTATAAATAGAATATTTATAGCGCAAATGGCAAAATACGACCTTTTTATAAGCTACTCTCGCGGGGATTCTGCCGCGGTTCAAGGTATTGTAAATATGCTGTCCGCGCGCATACCGTCGCTCTCTTGTTGCATCGAAACGGAAAGCGATACGCTCGACGAGGCTGTAAAGGATGCGATAAACGATTCATTGTGCGTGCTTTATGTGCAGTCGGACGAGGCTAACCATTCGCCAAGGGTTAAGGACGAGGTAAGCTATGCAAAGAGCCTCGGTAAAATGGTAATCCCTCTGCTTGTTGCGGGGGCTAAAATGCGCGGCTGGTATATGTTTAAGTACGGTAGTCTGGGCTTTATAGATTCTACCAAGCCCGAGGCAATGGAAACGCTTGTATCGTGTCTGCTGTCGCTGACTGCAAAAACAGCGTGCGAAGCTGTTGAAGCGTCCCACGAGTATAAGGCCGAAAATCTCCATTCCATCGAGACTTTTGAGCCTATGAGTGCGCCCTCCGACTCTATGGCTGATACACCGGCACCCGAGGAGAATTGCAGGGAACAGCAGGGGGCCGGCTCGTCTCCTTTCGTCTACGAACTTAATACCGATAGGGTCGCTGAAAATGCCCATTTCATCGATGAAATTCATCCTTTCGGCACCACCTGCGAGCCTGCGTTTGAATCTGCTTCAGAAACTGTCGATGCTTGTGATGAACCGCTCGACGAGGAGATTGAGCGTGTAACCGAGGAGTGTGAGGATGAGAGTGTCGACGATGAATACCCATACGCCTATTCGCAAGAGGTCGGGGAGAGAGAGTCTGCTTACGACAATAACAGCGACGAACTTTCCGCCGATGCCGAGGATGAGCCTTTTGAGCCGAGATTAGGGCCTTTTACCATTAAAGTTGGACCCGCCGAGCCGCAGCACAGCCCCTGTGCCGCCGACGATGAACCGCTTGAGCCGCAGGATGCTCCCTCGCAGACCGAGGCCGAAAAAAAGAATAATACAAGGCTGGTGCTTATTATGATGGCAATTCTTTATGTCGTATTCAGCCTTTTAGGTGGTTCGGAATATGATACCAAAAGAGGCTGTTTTTGCGACCGTGCCGCGGTCGAGCGCGATGGAAAATGGGGCTTTATTGACTGTGATGATGATTTAGTCGTCTCCTTTAAGTACGATGCCGTGGACGATTATAAAGAAGGATGCGCCGCCGTCTCGGTAAACGGGAAATGGGGTTTTATTAACCTTTACGGCCGAGAGATAACCCCGCTAAAATACGATAAAGTCTCTTTTTTCTTTAACGAGTATGCAACGGTTAAGCTTAATGAAAAATGGGGAATTGTCGATAATAAAGGCCGAGAGATTGTACCGCCAAAATACGATTATGTGTCGCTGTTTGTTGGTTCCCTTGCAAGAGTGAGGGCCGGCAAAAAGTGGGGCTTTGTCAATAAATCGGGCGAGGAGGTGATACCACTGAAATACGATGATATTGGAGCATTCTATTGCGACCTTGCACGCGTGAAATTAAATAATAAGTGGGGCTTTGTCAATGAAAAAGGTAAAGTGATTGTGCCTTTGGAATATGATGAGGCAAAAGATTACAGCCTTTATCGTGCGGCAGTCTGCAAGGATGGAAAGTGGGGCTTTGTTGATAATAAAAACAAAATAAAAATCCCGCTAATATACGATACTGTCCGCAGTTTCAATGATGCTCGTGCGGCAGTCTGCAAGGATGGAAAATGGGGCTTTGTGGATATTGAAAATTATGTAGATATTCCCCCTGTGTACGACCGTGTCGAGGACTTTAATGAGGGTAAGGCTAAAGTCTATCTTAATGGTAAATATTTTTACATCAATAGAGCCGGTAAGAGGGTGAATGGATGATATTGTCGTGCGAAAAAAGAGATTTTAACGGACGTTTCGGGCTTGTTTGCTCTTAAGCAGAATGGCTGTTCGCTTTTTTAAATGATTATGGATGAACTGAATTTGGTTGATAAACAATACATTGCACGCTGCTTGCAGCTGGCACGATGCGGACGGGGCAGCACCTCGCCCAATCCTATGGTGGGCGCAGTGATTGTGTGCGACGGGCGCATCATAGGCGAGGGGTATCATATTCGCGCGGGTGAGCCTCACGCCGAGGTAAATGCTGTTAATTCGGTAAAGGAAGCAGACAGGAAACTGCTCTCCCGCTCGACAATTTATGTCTCTTTGGAGCCCTGCTCGCACTACGGAAAAACTCCCCCCTGTTGCGACCTTATAATTGAGAGTAAAATTCCGCGTGTGGTCATTGCAGCCACCGACCTTAATGCGCAGGTCAACGGCGCAGGCATTGAACGAATGAGAAAAGTCGGCATCGAGGTTGTTGCAGGGGTGCTGGCCGACGAGGCATATAATTTAAATAAAAAATTCTTTACACTGCATAAGCTCGGACGGCCGCATATTACGCTTAAATGGGCGCAGACGGCCGATGGCTTTATTGACCATCGGCGCGAGGCTGCGTCGGACGGTGCGCCGATGGCAATTTCCACTCCTTTGTCGCTGGTGGCAATGCACCGCGTGCGTGCAGGGTGCGATGCTATTCTTGTCGGGGCGCGTACGGCGCTGCTCGACGACCCCTCGCTGAGGCTGCGTCATTGGGGCGGCCGCAATGCTTTGCGCCTTGTCATCGACCGTGGGGGACGTCTCCCCGCGTCGCTGCGCCTTTTCGACGCCTCGGCACCGACAATTGTTTACACTCATCGGCCCGTGGTGGGGAAATTCGGCGAAAATGTCGAACAAATAAAGCTCGACGAGGCGGCCGATGCGCTGCCACAGATACTCGCTCATCTGTCGTCCCTGAAAATAAACAGCCTTCTTGTCGAGGGTGGCGCTGCGCTGCTGAGGCTTTTCCTCGAGGCCGACCTTTGGGACACCGTAAGGGTCGAGCGTAATAATCGTCTTAAAATAGGCGAGGGCGTGGCCGCTCCCGCACTGCCGCGGGGGGTGCAACCGTCGGTTACAACGTGCGACAATAATGAAATTTTCCTTTTCGAGCGATAAAAATCCCTAAATTATTATAAATAAAGCGCAACTTTGTCGCAGATACCAAAAAATGTTGCTAATTTTGCAAGTTGAAATTAAATATCTTTTTTTATGAGAAAACTGCTGGCAATATATTTGGCAATCTGTTCGACTGCTTTTTTGTGCACATCGTGCTTTGACGACGACGATAAGGAGGCTGTAAGTTATCCCTTCGCTGCGCTCACATCTTTTTCGATAGGCTCGTTCAGGGTCTTTACTCCTGCGCAAACAAGCGAGGGCAAGGATACAACCTACGTAAGAAAAGTATCGGGCAGTTTCTACCCGTTTATTATCGACCAAAAGCGTCTCGAGGTGTATAACCCCGATTCATTGCCTATGGGCGCCGACGTTACAAGGCTTACCACCGGTGTAAGCAGCGACGGCCTTGCCTATTTCTACACCGACAGCACAGATACATACGAGCCTGTATCGTCGTCCGACTCTATTGATTTTAGCAAGCCTCGCAAACTGCTTGTCGCCTCGATAGACGGCACAAATATTCAGAGCTACACGGTGCGTGTAAATGTTCACACCCTCGACCCCGAGAAGATGTATTGGCAACAGATGGCGGGGGCGCCCGTCGAGACGCCCTCTCGCACGATAATTGCCGACGAGAGACTGCTTCTCTTCGGCCTTGATGCCTCGGGCGCTCGGGTGCTGACGACAATGACACTCGATAATGCCGCTGTATGGAGTGCACCGGCAGCCCTCACGGGTGGGGCTATCGACCTTGGCAGCATACAGCAATTTTCGGGCTCTTTATATGCCAATGACAACAGCGGCGCACTCTACGTCTCGAGCGACGGGATAAATTGGAGTGCTGTAAAAACATCAGCACGCTTAAAGCAGCTTATTGCATCGTCGAGCGAGAGTCGCTTGTGGGCGGTAACTGCCACAGACAGCATAGCCTGCAGTGCCGACGGTACTAATTTTGTCGCGATGCAAGGGCTTGACGATAAATTCCCCCTGCACAATCTATCGGTGGCTGCTTATCCGTTGCGCACAAATCCCAATATTCTGCGCACGGTGCTCACGGGTTACGTCTCGGACGCAGCCGGCTCGGTGCCGCAAGTGTGGAGCCTTCTCTCGAGCGAAAAGCAGTGGGTACACTACAAGCCCTCGGGCGACGGCACATTTGACTGCCCGGCGCTAAATCCCTTGTCGGTGGTACACTACGACAATGCTCTGTATGCTTTTGGCGGTTCCGGAGTAGTGGCCGGGGAGACGATAGGTGCTTTTGAGACAATTTACACCTCGCGCGATAATGGCCTCAGCTGGAAGGCTCTTTCCACGGTGAAACTGCCGGCCGGGCTTGTCGGCAAGAATGTACCCTTTGTGGCTACTGTCGACAATGACAATTATCTGTGGATAGTGGCGGGCGGCGAAAACCCCGTCGTGTGGCGCGGACGAATAAATCGTCTGGCATTCTGAGTGAAATAAACCTTCTTCCTCCCGAAACGACGCAAACGACAAAAAAATGAGATTTTTGGCACGCAAAATGACACTACTGCTGCTGGGCGCACTCTTGTGCCCCGTGGCATTGTTGCGTGCCGAGGAACTCGAGTACCGCTACGAATTAGGCGGGGTAGTGGGTGGCAGCTTTTATTTTGGCGACGCCAACTACTCGGCTCTGTTCAAGAATATGAACATTATGGGCGGTGCCTTGTGGCGCTACAATCTTAATCCGCGAATGGCCGTTAAGACCAATCTTGCCGTGGCGCGCATCGAGGGTTCCACAGTCGGTGGCGAGAATAAATTTCCCGGTGGCGACACCGATTTTAGTCGCACGCTCTACGACCTCGGCGCACAATTCGAGTATAATTTCTTTGCCTACGGCGAGGGTACGGGTTACAAACGTACGCATCGTCTCGCACCATACATTTTTGCAGGATTAGGCTTTACTTTTGCTCCCGAGCCCGCCGAGAGTGTATTTACGGCCAATATCCCGATGGGCCTCGGAGTGAAATATAAATTGGCCCCGCGTCTGAATGTGGGCTGCGAATTATCGTTCCGCTTCACCCTGAGCGACAAGCTTGACGTAACAAAAGATACTCCCCCCGTGCTCGACGACCCGTACGGAATTGTGAGCGACGGAATAAAAAATAAAGATAGCTACGCCTTTTTAGGAATATTCCTAACCTACGACCTATCGCCAAAATATAGAAAATGTAATAATTGATATATAGACTATGGAATACAACGAAATGATAGATAGGAACAATGTTCCGCAGCATATTGCCATAATAATGGACGGCAACGGACGCTGGGCCCGGCAGCGCGGCCTCGAGCGCAGCGAGGGGCATCAGGCGGGTGCGGCCGCAGTGCGTAAATTGGTCGAGAATGCCTTGAAAATAGGAGTGCGCTATCTTACGTTATATACCTTTTCGACCGAGAATTGGAGTCGTCCGCAGGCCGAGGTGGCAGCGCTTATGGTGCTTCTGTTCGAGAGTATCGAGGAGGAGATTTTTATGAAGAATAATGTAGGCTTCCGTGTGGTGGGCGACCTTGAAAAACTGCCCGAGAAGGTGCGCGAGCGTCTTGCAGCCTGTGAAGAACGTACAAAAAACAACGACGCAATGACAATGGTGCTTGCACTCAGCTACTCGTCGAAATGGGAGATTACCGAGGCGGTGCGCTCTATTGCCCGTCGTGTCCAAATGGGCACTCTATTGGTAGAGGCCATCGACGATGCGTTAATATCAAACTCGCTGGCTACAAATTTTATGCCCGACCCCGACCTCCTCATAAGAACCGGAAAAGAGCAGCGCCTGAGCAATTTCCTGCTGTGGCAGTGTGCCTACTCCGAGTTTTATTTCACCGAGGTACTGTGGCCCGATTTTGACAATAACGAGTTGTGTAAGGCTGTCTATGAGTATCAGCAGCGTCAGCGCCGTTACGGAAAAACAGGCGAACAGATTGTCGAAGAGAATAAGAAATGAAAAAACAGCAAACGATGATATATAATCAACAAAAAAAGCAAAAGACACAATTGCGCCTTTCGCGCATAGCATCGATAGTGCTGCTGATGCTTATCGCAGGCACGTGCGAGCTTCTTGCGCAGGCTCAGAAAGTGGTTAATCCCACAATCTTATACTCGGGCACTCCGCGCAAATATGTTATTGGTGGAATAAATGTTACAGGCATCGAGACGCAAGAACCCTACGTGATAATAGGCCTCTCGAATCTATCGGTGGGCGACGAAATAACCGTCCCCGGCGAGGCTATCACAGCCGCTGTCAAGCGCTATTGGGAGTTTGGACTATTCTCGGATGTGAGCATCACAGCCGATAGTGTCGTCGGCTCGAAAATTTATCTCGGCATACACCTTAAACAGAGCCCGCGCGTGTCGCAGATTAACATCAATGGCGTCAAAAAAGGCGAGCGCGAGGATATTGAGTCGCAGATAGGAATCTTCAAGGGCAACCAGATTACCCCTGATATGGTGAGCCGTGCCAAGCGCGTCATCGAGCGCTATTTCGAGGGCAAGGGCTACAAAAATGCCGAAGTGAATATTATGCAGCGTCCCGATGTCAACGCCGAAAATCAGATGATTGTCGATGTAAACGTCGATAAAAAGGATAAAATAAAGGTGCATAAGATATATATCAACGGCGTCGAAGCGCTGCCCGACAAAAAGGTGCGCTACGCAATGAAAAAGACACGCGAAAAGACCACGTTCAACAATTTCCTGCACACCTTCCTGCGCTCAAAGAAATTCACCGCAGAGCGTTACGAGGGCGATAAAGAGAATATCATCTCGCTCTACAATGAGCACGGTTACCGCGACGCCCTCATCGCCACCGACAGTGTAGTGCCCTACGACGAGAAGAGCGTAGATATTTATCTGAACATCGAGGAGGGCAACCAATATCACCTCCGAGAGATAAATTGGGTGGGCAACAGCGTCTATTCGACAGCGCAGCTCAACTATCTGCTGGGAATGAAGGCCGGCGACGTATATAATCAGAAACTCCTTGACGAGCGTCTGAACAGCGACGAGGATGCCGTACAGAAAATGTACTACAATCAGGGTTACGTCTTTCTGAAAATGGTGCCCATCGAGGTGAGTGTCGAGAATGACTCGGTTGACCTCGAGGTGCGTATGTACGAGGGAGCGCAAGCAACCATCGACCGCGTTAAGATAAGCGGGAACGACCGTCTGTACGAGGAGGTGGTGCGCCGCGAGCTGCGCACACTGCCCGGAAGCCTCTTCTCAATGGCTGCCGTCGAGCGCTCTTACCGCGAGATTGCCCAGATGGGACATTTCGACCCCGAGAAGGTTAATCCCAACATTGTTTCCAACCAACAAAAAGGAACCGTTGACATTGATTGGCAACTCGTCTCGAAGAGCAGCGACCAGATTGAGGTGTCGGCAGGATGGGGACAGACGGGAGTCATCGGTAAACTATCGCTTAAATTCACAAACTTCTCGATGCGTAACCTCTTCCGTCGCGACGGCAACCGCCGAGGCATAATACCTCAGGGCGACGGTCAGACACTCACCATCAGTGCACAGTCGAACGGACAGTATTATCAGTCGTACAGCATCTCGTTCTTCGACCCGTGGTTCGGCCGCAAGCGTCCCAACTCTTTCTCGGTGTCGGCATTTATGTCGGTGCAGACAGACGTTGCAAGCAGCTACTATAATTCGGCCTATTACAACAACTATTATAATTATCTCTATGGCTATGGTAACTACAATAATTATGGCTACGGATACAATAATATGTCGTCGTACTACGACCCCGACAAATATATAAAGATGTATGGATTCTCGATAGGATGGGGACGCCGTCTGCGCTGGCCCGACGACTATTTCCAATTCTCGGCCGAGCTTAACTATCAGCTATACTCGCTCAAGGATTGGCAGTATTTCCTAATCACCGACGGACACTGTAACAATATCAACCTTACTCTCTCGCTCTCGCGTAATTCGGTCGATAATCCTCTGTACCCCCGCAGCGGTTCGGAATTTTCGCTCTCGGCCTCGTTTACGCCTCCCTATTCGGCGTTCGATGGCAAGGATTATGCCAATCTGGCCAAAAATCCCAAGAGCTCGACCTATAAGGACGAATTGCGCGATAAGCACAAGTGGATAGAGTATTACAAGATTAAATTCCGCAGTAAGACATATACCTCGCTCACCGAGGGAAAATACAACCTTGTGCTGATGACACGCGCCGATTTTGGTATCTTGGGCAGCTACGACAAGAATAAAAAATCGCCCTTCGAGACATTCTATATGGGTGGCGACGGAATGAGCGGATATTCGTACAACTATGCTACTGATATGGTGGCTCTGCGCGGATACGATAATGGTAGTCTCACCCCATACGGTTACGAGGGTTACGCTTACACCCGTCTGGGAATGGAACTGCGCTTTCCCTTTATGTTGCAGACTGCTACAAATATTTACGGCCTTGCCTTTGTCGAGGGTGGTAATACGTGGACTGATGCAAACAAATTTAATCTGTTCGACCTTAAGCGTAGTGCAGGAGTGGGTGTGCGCATCTATTTGCAGATGATTGGTCTGATAGGTATTGATTGGGCTTATGGATTCGACAAACTCTTCGGCTCGTCGCAGTATAGTGGCAGTCAGTTCCACTTTATATTGGGACAAGAGTTCTAATGAATTGTTTAACCGACACGCATTGTGTCATAAAAAGTTAACTGTATGAAGAAATTTTTGTTAATGACAATTCTCTCGTGCTTTGTGGCAATTGGTGCTCAGGCACAGAAATATGCGCTCATTGATATGGAGTATATCCTAAAGAATATTCCAGCGTACGAGCGTGCAAATGAACAGCTTAACCAACAGTCGAAGCGTTGGCAGGGCGAGATTGATATTCTTGTCGAGCAGGCCCAGACGCTTTATAAAAAGTATCAGAGCGAGTCGATGTTTCTGAGCGACGAACAACGTACCGAGCGCGAGGAGGAGATTCTATCGACCGAGAAAAAGGCCGGCGAGCTTAAGCGCCTCTATTTTGGCCCCGAGGGCGAGTTGTACAAGAAACGCGAGAGCCTTATGGCCCCCATTCAAGACGAGATATATAATGCCGTAAAGGATATTTGCGATACAAAAGGTTACTCAATGGTAATTGACCGAGCCTCGGCCACAAGCATAATTTATGCATCGCCCAAGATAGATATAAGCAACGACGTGCTCTCTAAGCTTGGCTATTCCAATTAAATGTGCTATCTTTGCACGAATGTGCGAAAATAGGCTGCACTCGTTTTGAAATTACAAAGTAGAGTTTAACGATTGCCGGCACTTTCGTATAAAGATACTCGTCTAATATCCCTTAAAAAGAGTGTGAAATTATTTAAATATAAAGAAAAATGAAAAAGTTTTTGATTCTATTGTTGATGATGGCTCCCTTGAGCATCATTGCTCAGACACAGAAGTTTGGTTACGTAAATGCACAGGCAATTATGCAGATAATGCCCGAGTTCACAAAGGCTCAGGCCGACCTTCAGACATTGGAGAAACAGTACTCTGACGAATTCGAGCGTCTGCGCACAGAGCTCGAGAAGAAGGGCGTTCAGTTCGAGCAGCTTAAGGACTCACTCCCCGAGAATATTCTTCAGCGTCGTTACAACGAGCTTCAAGAGCTCAACACACGTATGCAGCAATATTATCAGGAGAGTGTGCAGAACCTCGAGCAGGCAAGAATGAATAAACTCGCCGAGGTGAGCAAGGTGCTCTCGGACGCTATCCAGCGCGTGGGACGCGAGGGTGGTTACGTATGTGTATTTGACATTGCAGGCGGCGTGCCCTACATCAGCGAGACATTGTGCGAGGATGTAACAGAGAAGGTAAAAACCGTGCTGGGAATAACCGGCTCGGCGCCCGCTGTAAAAAAATAACAACAGCTTATAAATTCAAAATAAGAGGGTGGCTGAAAAGTCTCCCTCTTATATCTTTAAAATTACAGAGATAAGGAAAAATGCGAAAATTATTAGTAATTCTGCTTATGCTGCCCCTTGCAGCTGCTGCACAGATAAGATTCGGCTATCTTAATTACAGCGAGGTTCAGCAGCAGGTGCCACAATACAAAGAGGTTCAGGCTCGATACAATGAATTGCTTAAGCGCTGCGAGCAAGAGCTTCTGCGCAACGAGGAGGAGCTTACACGCAACTACGTTGCCTTCCTCGACGGGCAGCGCGATTTTCCCGAACCCATCCTGCGCAAGCGTCAAAAAGAACTTCAAGACCACGTCGACCGCAGCGTGCGCTTCCGCGAAGAGGTTAAAAAATGGCTCGTACAGGCTCACGACTCGCTTTTTACGCCCGTCAACGCAATAGTTGACGACGCAATAGCCCGTGTATGTATGCACAACGGCCTTGCATACGTCATTAACCTCGAGGAAGCAGGCTATCTGTTTGTGAACCCCGCAATGGGCCACGACGTAACAAAAGCGGTTGTAAACACAATTCTCAAGAACGGCGAGCCTCAGATAATACAGGCAACCGATGGACGTACTTTTATAATGGAGAACAAGTCGGTAATATCCGATTCCATCGCCACGGATAGCACTGCCATAAAAGAGCAACTCGACCTTGAGGTCGAGGCCGCAGGTGCCGAGCACGAGGCTGTCGAGGGCGCTTTTCACTAAGAAACAAGAAAGGAGCGTATGTCAACGATAATGCAGCTGCCCGATGCTCCCGGCCCGATAGGAATTTTCGACTCGGGATACGGAGGCCTGACAATATACAGCGAGATTGAGAAGCTGATGCCCGGATACGACTATCTTTATCTGGGCGACAATGCGCGTGCCCCCTACGGTACACGCTCGTTTGATGTTGTATATGAGTTTACACGTCAAGCAGTGGAGTTTCTCTTTCGTCGGGGCTGTCATCTTGTGATTCTTGCTTGTAACACGGCCTCGGCAAAGGCGCTGCGTAACATTCAGCAGCTCGACCTTCCGAGTATGGACCCCTCGCGCCGCGTTCTTGGAATCATACGTCCCACGGTCGAGAGCATAGGCTCTGTAACAAAAAGCCGACACGTAGGCGTCCTTGCCACCGAGGGTACGATAAAATCAATGTCCTATCCTTTGGAGATAAAAAAACTCTTCCCCGACATTGAGGTCGTGGGAAAGGCCTGTCCAATGTGGGCCTCTTTGGTCGAGGCCAACGAGCATCTGACCCCCGGAGCCGACTACTTTGTACGCCGCGACGTCGAGGCACTGCTCGCTCGCGACCCTCTTATCGACACTGTGATATTGGGCTGCACACATTATCCGCTGCTCTACGAGAGGGTGCGTAGCTTTGTACCCGAGGGGGTGAATGTGCTGACACAGGGCGAGGCTGTTGCCCACTCGCTGCGCGATTATCTCACGCGCCACACTGATATTGAGACGCTGTGTACAAAAGGCAGCGAGACGCAATTCTACACAACAGAGTCGGCCGATAAATTCCGTCAGCAGGCGTCGCGCTTTCTCAACAGGCCCGTGCGTGCAAGCAGAATATCCCTTGTCTGAGAAAAATAAATCATCCGCCAACAGAAAAGCTCTGTTGGCGGATGATTATATAGTGTATAATAAAAATTCTTGTGAGATTTTTTTTCAGGCGCGCTTACCCTCAATCAATAATTACTCCTTTTTAAATTTTCCGCTCAGAATCTTACGGGTGAGCATCCTCACAGGCACCGCAACGGCTACAAAACCAATGGCAATAACCGTAGTAAAGACAAGCAGAATATCGGACAGATGAACGTCTACGGGGTAGCTATCGACCAAAAGATTCTCGCCCGAGCCACCTAACGCAAGTACGCCATAGTGCTCCTGAATAAGAGACACCGCCACCCCGATTATAATTCCAATCAATGCACCGATGGCCGAGATTAACAGCCCCTCGGTAACGAAAATATTTATTATCAGACGGTCGCTTGCTCCAAGGCTGCGCAGCGTCGTTACATCCTTGCGCTTTTCGAGGATGAGCATCGAGAGCGACCCTATTATATTGAAGCAGGCAACCAAAAGGATGAACGTGAGGAAAATATATGAGATGAATTTCTCAATCTCCATAATTCTGAAAATATCCTCCTGCTGGCGTCGGCGGTCTTTAATCTGGTAGCCCTCGCCCATAATCTGTTCAATGGAGCGCAGGGCGTCGGCGAGGTTCGCGCCTTCTTTCAGACGCAGTTCGATGCTGCTGACTTCGTTGCTGTCGCGTGCAAATAGTTTGCGCGTAAATTCTATCGAGGTGATAATGTAGTTATTGTCATACTCGGCCTGATTGACCACGAAAATTATCCCCGAAGCTTGTAAATGCCCCTTGTTGAAATTGGCTGCGGGGTTGCTGAGGCTCACTCGTCGTCCGCGGCGCGGGGCGAAAATCTCGTATGGTGCGACAAAGGATATTCCGCTGTTGAGTGTCCCCACAAGTCCCGCCCCGGGAATTGCATAGTGGGCGATGCTGTCGTGTAGCGTGGGGCTTCCCGTGCCTATGAGTGCCTCCTCGATATTTGTAAGACGGGTAAAATTCTCCTCGACACCTTTTAGGACGGCCATCACCTGACGCCCGCCATATTGCACCATTGCCTTATCCTCGATGCAGCGTGTAACGACGTTAATCTGTGGCACGGCGCCGAGGCGCGACACTAACGCACTATCGGCATCGAATGTCTTGCCCTCGGTGGCGGTTATTCTTATATCGGGGTTGAGTGCCGTTGATTGAATCTCGACCAGCTTGCCGAACCCGTTGAATACCGACAGCGTACACACCATTGCAATGGTGGCAAGCGCAACACCTGCCACCGACACGCCCGAAATGATATTTATCACCTGATGGCTCTTCTTCGATAGCAGATAGCGTTTGGCAATATAAAGGGGTAGATTCATCGGCGGGGGCTCGATTAGTCTTTAAGCAGTTGGTCGATGTGCTCGATGTAGTCGAGTGAGTCATCGAGGTAGAAGCGCAGCTCGGGGATTATGCGCAGCTGGTGTCGCACGCGGTTACCAAGCTCGAATCTTATTGCTTTTGTGTTGTTTGTCAGATGCTCTATTATCTCGCCCGAGCGCTCCGAGGGGAAAACACTCAGATAGGCCTTGGCAATGCCGAGGTCGGGGCTCACGCGCACCACGCTCACCGATACCATCACTCCGCGCATCTCTTTTGTCATTCTGAGGAATATATCACTAAGTTCCTTTTGTATGAGGCGCGATATTTTATTTTGTCTTGTACTATCCATAATATGTTTTTTTCTTATTTTTTTCTAATTATTGTCAGTCCGTCACGCAGGGGGAGGATTACCTCTTCGACACGATTGTCGGCCCGGATATAGTCGTTGAATGCTCTTACACCGTTTGTCTGCGCGTCCTTGTAGGCGGGGTCTATTACGTGTCCGTCCCACAGAGTGTTGTCGGCCAGAATCCAGCCGCCGTCGCTAAGATGGTCGAGCACCATTTCGTAATAGTCTATATATTCGCGCTTGTTGCCGTCGATGAAGGCAAGGTCGAATTTCAGCCCCATCTGCGGTACTTTTTCAAGGGCACTGCCTATGGTGAATATAATCTTGTCGGCTACGGGCGAGCCTTCAATCCATCGGCGGGTAAAGTCCTCGAGCTCGTCGTCAACCTCGAACGTGTATAGACGGCCGTCGTCGTCAAGGCCCTCGGCCATACAGATTGCCGAATATCCTGTGTATGTGCCAATCTCGAGGATGTTCCTTGGGCGTATCATCTTGACCAATAGCTTCAGAAGGCGTCCCTGTATGTGTCCCGATGCCATATGAGGGTTCAGAATTTCGATGTTCGTGGCGCGATAAAGGCGGTACAGATAATCGCCCTCGGGGCTGCTGTGCGCGGCTATATAGTCGTCGAGTCGGTTGTCTATGCTCATTTTCTCGTATTTATTGCGCGAAGATACGTAAAAAAATGCAGACTATCGGCCTAAGGATGAAAAAAGCAGTTACGGCTTTTGACTTTTAAGGCTGTAACTGCTTTCTTTAAAATGTCTCATTGTTCTAATGTGCCATCTTTGAAGCGACCCTCCAATATTTGGCCGTCGGGTAGTGTCAGTCGGCCTTTACCGTTGGGACGGCCGTCCTTAATCTCGCCGCAGTAGCTGCTGCCTGTGCTTATTTCTATTATGCTCTGTCCAAAGTCTCCGGTGTTACAGCTACCTTCAATAAGGCGTCCATCTTTGAATATGCCTTGCAGAGTGTCGCCTTTGGTCGAGAAAATCTCTCCTTTAATGAATTTGTTGTTGTCGAAATCTCCTACTAACGTGGCGCTTAGCGAGCTTGTGTCCGATTGCAGGCTGATGCCTGTTTGGGCAACGTCGTTTATTGTAAAGCCGCTCTTTCCTTTGTTCTTTATAATAACGTATAATTTTCCTTTTCCTGTTTTTTCTCCGTTTATAAATTCTCCGTTGTATATTAGACGGGTTGTGGAGTCGCTGTCAATTGTCTCGATGCCCTGTCCGAATAGTTTGTGGTAAATGAAAAAGCCTTTTTGGCTTAGGCGCATCCCGGTGTTGTTGTTCTTGAATTTATATTCTCCGTCGCCCTCGCCGATGATTGTCAGTCCGTTAGCTCCTTTGGAGGCTTTATGTTCCTTTATTTTCTTTCCTATAAATGACATTTCTACATTATCCTCCTTAAGCAGGATTTTATATGCACCCTGTATTCTGTTATCTTTTACCTCTTTTTTAAAGTTTATGATTCTGTGGTCGTCCTCGGATAATTCTGTGCCTTTTATCAGTTCACCGTTCTTGAATGTTCCGCTTTTGTAACTATTCAGATATTCGTTTTTAATTATTTGTTCTCCCTCGCCCTCTATTCTGTCGTCAATTATCATTCCTTTGTTTGTTATTGATGCTTTGTATACGTCGCCTTGGCTTATAACTGCTTGTCCGAACGTTTGATTTTTTTCACCAATATATCTTTCTCGGCTGTGGTAGCCGTAGCCCATTGCTTTTGTCTCGCCATTGGAGTTTTTGTACTCGGGTACGGGGAAGAGTGTTCCCGATTCGTCGGCTGCTATACACTGTGTCTCCATTTTCTTGTCTTCGGCCCATAGCTCGAGTGTTGATGTTCCGTCGCTTAGTTCGACGGTGTAACAGCCGTGCATTCTGTTGTCTTTGAATGTGCCGGTGTATTTTGTGCCGTTTTTGTCGGTGTATGTTCCTTCACCGTCGGCTTTACCGTTGAATACCTCTCCTGTGTAGCTTCCGCCTTTGTATTTTATGGTTGCAGTTTCTCTGTATGGCTCGAATGTCGATGTTCGTGCGTTTCTTCTATAATTGGCATACTCGATATAATCGTTGTTGTCGATGCTCTTGTATTGCTCCTCGCTTAGCGGGATAAAGAAATTTTCGTCGCTGCCTATAAGAATTTGGGTTATGCGGTTGGTGGCCTCGAGCATTGAGGGCGAGGCTTTTTGGACAAATTCTACAAGCTCGCTCATTTGCTCTTTGCTTAAAAAGTTATTCAGATAGTACTTATATATTTTTATCTTGAATTTAGTGTCATTTTTGATTTTCTCCCATTCTTGGTACCTATTTTCTCTTTCTTTTAGGGATACAAAGAATTTACTGGAAATCAATTCTTCATTGAGGGAGTTGCAATACTCGTCGCATAGCTCTGAAAATTCCGAGTCCTTTATATTAAACTCTTTTGTGTTCTTATATGTGTTATTTATGTACTCGTTGCAAAATTTAAAATGTGTAGCATTTACGTCGCTCCAAAATCTGTTGGATGTTATACATTGGTAGGCTTTGCTGCTTATGTGCTTTTCTATTGCTTTAATATCCTCGGCTGTGAGGAACGAATATGTAGTGTTAAAAAGACGTCTGACGCTGTCTTTCAATGTTTTATAATATGTAATCTCTAGTATAAGGGGGTCGGTTAGCGTGGCAGCAAATTTATTGGCTAAAGTGCCATCTTTGAATATTCTGCAGCTTAGGCTTTGACTTTGAAATGCTGCTGCCGTAAAATCGTCGAGGCTCGGGGATTCAATTACTGAGTTTGCAAGGCTCTCGACGGCTGAACTGCGTCTGCTCTCTTGCGCAGTTATTGTTGTTTGAATTGCTAATATTGCAATCAATGTAAGAATTAAGTGTTTCATAATTATGTTTTTTTATTTAGCTCATTAGTTGTGGGGTGGAATTTTGAGTAATTGACGCAAAAATACTTTTTTTTTCTGTTAATAAAAATGAAAATAGTATTTTTGTACCGTTTTTCAGAAATTCAGTTTGTCGCTAAAAAATGTGTGCAAAGAAGATAAATACTCCGCTCGAAAGGTTTCGCATCTATCTGAGGCTCGAGAAGGGACTATCGCCGCGCACCCTTGAGGCTTATATGGGCGACGTTGTAAAATTTGCCGCTTACATTGCCGAGGAGGGGGCCGACCTTACTGCCGTGAGCATTGACGAGTTGCGTGCCTATCTTGCCACGCTTGTCGATGTGGGTATTCACCCGCGCACGCAGGCGCGCCTGCTCTCGGCCTTGCGCTCGTTCTATGGCTTTCTGAAAATGGATGGTTACATTGAGAAGAATCCCACTGAGCTGTTAAAATCGCCCAAACTGCCTTTACGCCTGCCCGATGTTCTTACACTCGACGAGATTGACCGCGTGATAGAGGCCATTGACCTAAGCGAGCTCGAGGGGCAGCGTAACCGAGCAATGATTGAGGTGCTTTACAGCTGCGGCCTGCGTGTCTCGGAGTTGTGCAACCTTAAAATATCTGACCTTTACCTCGACGAGGAGTTTATACGCGTTACGGGTAAGGGCGATAAACAGCGCCTTGTGCCAATATCTCCCCGTGCCGTTGCCGAACTTGAATACTATTTTAACGACCGCGACCACATTGAGATAAAGCCCGGGTACGAGGATTTTGTCTTTGTGAGCGAGCGTCGCCGTAAACCCCTCTCGCGCATCACAGTGTTTCACATTGTAAAAGAGCTTGTTGCGGCAGCCGGAATAGAGAAGAGTGTGAGCCCGCATACTTTTCGGCACTCCTTTGCCACTCATCTGCTCGAGGGAGGCGCCAATCTGCGCATAATACAGGCGATGCTTGGGCACGAGAGTATAGCAACCACCGAGATTTATGCTCACATCGACCGCACGCGACTGCGCGAAGAGATTTTCGAGCATCATCCGCGTAACAGACGCTAAGAATAATCCTGCTACTTAAATTTAATTAAAATAGAACTTTTGTTCATATATAATATGTTCAAATAGGGCCGTCGTATCAATATTTTTTATAACTTTGCGCAAAATTTATGCACACAATGTGCTGAATTGTGAAAAAGTATATAATAAATATTAGACGATGTTGAAAAAAGTATCATTTTTGCTCACCGTAGTCTCGGTGATGCTGCTGAGCTCTTGCAGCTCCAAGATGAAAGAGTTGCAGTCGAATTATTTCACAGTAACCCCCCGCGTGCTCGAGGTTACAGGTACCCAGATTCCCGTAACAATCGACGGCCGCTTCCCCCAGAATTTCTTTAACAAAAAATCGGTGCTCACAATCACTCCCGTACTTAAATACGAGGGAGGCGAGGCAACGGCCGAGTCGGTAACTTTCCAGGGCGAGAAAGTGCAGGGTAACAACCGCACCGTATCGTATGAGAAGGGTGGAAACTTTACAATGAAGATGAGCTTCGATTATGTTCCCGAGATGGCAAAATCGGCTCTTTACCTTAATTTTACGGTAACAAAAGGTAGTAAGAGCTACACTCTGCCCGAGGTTAAAGTGGCCGATGGCTGTATAGCAACGTCGCAGCTCTACCGCTCGACAGTGGCAACAGCCAACACTGCCGTTGGCGAGGATGCCTTCCAGCGTGTCATCAAGCAAGCTCAGCAGGCCAATATTATGTTCCTTATCCAGCAGACCAATCTTCGTGGAAGCGAGATTAACAGCGAGGCCATCAAGGCTCTGCGCGACTCTATGAAGGCCGTTGCTGCCGACACACAGAATAAGATTGTCGAGAATGTCGAGGTTGCAGCCTACGCATCGCCCGACGGTGGAATGTTGCTCAATACCGACGTTGCCAACGGCCGCGAGCAGAACACCGCAAAATTCGTGAAAAAGCAGATGATGGACAAGGCCAAGCTCGACGGCTATCTTGACACCGACTACACAGCCGAGGATTGGGAGGGCTTCCAAGAGCTCGTTTCAAAATCTAATCTGCCCGATAAGGAACTTATCCTGCGTGTGCTCTCTATGTACAGCGAGCCCGAGGAGCGCGAGGCGCAGATTAAGAATATCTCAAGCGTTTATAGCGACCTTGCCGACGTTATCCTGCCACAGCTGCGTCGTGCACGCATCACTCTTAACTATCAGCTCATAGGCCGTAGCGACGATGAGATTATGGCGCAATTCGACGCCGACGCACGCGTGCTGAGCCTCGAGGAGATTCTCTACGCCTCAATTGTAACCGAGGATGCCGCCAAGCAAGAGGAGATTTTCAAGGCAGCCGCCAAATACTATCCCAACGATTATCGCGCCTACAACAACCTTGCAATGTTGGCCTACAACAAGGGCGACTATGCAACAGCGGCTCAGTACCTTAAAAAAGCAGCCTCATTGGCTCCCAATGCCCCCGAGGTAAATGTTAACCTCGGCTATCTTGCCCTTATCGAGGGTAATGTGGCTGCAGCCGAGACTTATATGGCTAAGGGCTCGGGCGCTAAGGTTGGCGACGAGGCTCTGGGTAACCTTTACATTGCGCAGGGACAGTATGTTCGTGCCGCATCGATGCTCGAGGGACAGAACAACAACAGCGCAGCATTGGCACAGCTTCTGAACAAGGATTACAGCACAGCAAAGAAGACACTCGCTGCTATAAAAAATCCCGATGCAATGACATATTACATCACCGCAGTGCTTGGTGCCCGCACCGACAACGCATCGCTTCTGTACGACGGCCTAAGAAAAGCAATCAAGCTCGACCCCTCGATGGCCGCTAAGGCATTGGGCGACCTTGAATTCACGAAATACGTTGCAAGCGACGCTTTCCAATCAATCATCAAGTAAACAATCTCCAAAAAAGTGGAGGAGAGAAACTATAAAGAGCAGCTCTCGATTCTTGCACTCACACGTGTGCGAGGGTTGGGGGCTGCTGCTGTCGGTACAATTCTGCGGACGGTGGGCAGTGCCTCGCTGCTGTTCGATAATTTAAGCTCGATAAACGATATTCTCCCCGAGGCGGGCGCCGAGCTTCGCGCTGCCCTTGCCGACCCCCGCCCAATGGAGCTTGCCAAGGCCGAGCTTGAGTTTATTTCCGAAAAGGGGATAAAAGCAATCTGTATGGGCGACGCCGATTATCCCTATCGTCTCTTGGAGTGCAGCGACGCACCACCCGTGATATATTCTCTGGGCGGGGCCGACCTTAACGCCCGCCGCATAGTGTCGATAGTGGGCACACGACGCGCCACAGAGTATGGTAAAGACCTGTGCAGCAGCCTTGTCGGCGACCTTGCGCGCGAGCTTCCCGGCACACTCATTGTGAGCGGCCTTGCATACGGCATCGACGTCTGCGCCCATCGCACGGCACTGAAAGTGGGGCTTCCGACGGTGGGAGTGCTTGCTCATGGGCTCGATAGAATATATCCCGCCTCGCACCGAAGCGTGGCTAAAGAGATGCTCACCGAGGGAGGTCTGCTCACCGAGTATATGAGCCGCACCGAGCCTTTTAAAGGGAACTTTCTGCAACGCAACCGCATCGTGGCGGGCCTTGCCGACGCAACGGTAGTGGTCGAGTCGCCCTCGCACGGCGGCTCGCTTGTAACTGCCTCCATTGCGCAGAGTTACGCGCGCGACTGCTTTGCCTTCCCCGGGCGCGTAAACGACCAATATTCAATAGGGTGCAACGAATTGATAGCCCGTAACGGAGCAGCCCTCATAGGCTCGGCACACGACCTTATCGCGGCAATGAATTGGGATGCCGAGACCGTGGGCACAGCCCCTCGCGAGGCCGAGCTCTTTCCGCAGCTCAGCCCGCTCGAAGAGCAGTTGATAGACCTTCTGCGTGTACACAGCGATGGTCTGCAACTCAATCAGCTTGTTATAAAACTCGACATTCCCGTCAGCCAAATAATGCCGGTACTCTTTGAACTTGAGATGAAAAACCTTATCCGCGCAGTGGCGGGCGGATGCTATCGAGCCATCGTCTGAGTGAGACGTTGAGGTCTTGTCCCGAACTTTTTTTAAACAATTACCGCTTACAATGAATTATTGTAAGCGGTAATTGTTATTTTAACCCTATATTATTTCGCCATCATAAAAAAATATCATTATCTTCGCAATGGATTAAGAAGCTGTTAAAATTTATATCGCTAATCTTTTAGTATAAAAATTGGAAGTTTTTTTGTCTTTCAAGGGCGTATTGCGGGCCATCCCCCCCAAAAAAAAAGAGAAAACAGCCATTTTTGAATGTAAAAAACGGCGAAACAAACTTTTGCGGCATTTATAAAATTTTTTTTAGAAATCTAAACAGCTCCTAAGTAATAATAGATGAAAGAATTTGTCATTTCAACCTCCAAAAAGGAGACTGCCATACTTGTGGGAATAATAACTTCCACACAAAATGAACGTAAAACAAACGAATATCTCGACGAGCTTGAGTTTCTTGCACAGACAGCAGGAGCCGAGGTCGTCAAGCGCTTCACGCAGCGCATCGACCATCCGCACCCCGTAACATACGTCGGAAGCGGTAAGCTGCGCGAGTTAGCCGAGTTCGTCGAGATGCGCAAGGACACCGACGACGAGATAGGAATGGTCATCTTCGACGATGAACTATCGGCCAAGCAACTGCGCAACATCGAGAAGGAGATAAAAGTAAAGATTCTCGACCGTACCTCGCTCATCCTCGATATTTTTGCAATGCGCGCTCAGACGGCGCACGCCAAAGTACAGGTCGAGCTTGCACAATACAAATATATGCTTCCGCGCCTGCAACGTCTGTGGACGCACCTCGAGCGTCAGGGCGGAGGCTCGGGTAGCGGAAGCGGAAAGGGCGGCAGCGTGGGACTGCGCGGTCCCGGTGAAACACAGCTCGAAATGGACCGCCGAATAATCCTCGGTCGTATGTCGCTGCTCAAGGAGCAACTATCGCAGATAGACCGTCAAAAATCCATACAGCGTAAAAATCGCGGACGTCTCATACGCGTAGCCCTCGTCGGCTACACAAACGTCGGAAAATCGACCCTTATGAACCTCTTGGCCAAGAGCGAGGTATTTGCCGAGAACAAACTCTTTGCCACCCTCGACACAACAGTGCGCAAAGTAATAATAGAGAATCTGCCCTTCCTCCTCTCGGACACCGTCGGGTTCATCCGCAAACTGCCCACCGACCTTGTCGAGTCCTTTAAATCGACCCTCGACGAGGTGCGCGAGGCCGACCTTCTGCTGCACGTAGTCGATGTATCGCACCCCGACTTTGAAGAGCAGATAGAGGTTGTGAACAAGACCCTTGCCGACCTCAACTGTGGCGACAAGCCAATGATGGTGCTCTTCAATAAGGTTGACGCCTTCACCTACACCCCGAAAGACGAGGACGACCTCACCCCGAAGAGCCGCGAGAATATCACCCTCGACGAGCTTAAGAGCACGTGGATGGCCAAGCTCGAGGACAACTGCATTTTCATCTCGGCGCGCGAACGACAGAACATCGACACGCTCAAGGATATTATCTACAAGCGCGTGTGCGAGCTTCACGTGCAGAAATACCCCTACAACGACTTTCTCTATCCCACAATTGACGAGGACGAGCAACAATAAACAAGACATTTTACAAACCTAAATTAAATACTTATGGCAACAATTCCCGAATTTAAGTACGCCCCTATGTTCCAGCAGGGCGCCGACACCACAGAGTATTACCTCCTAACGAAGGAGGGAGTATCGGTAGGCGATTTTGAGGGTAACCCCATCCTGAAAGTTACTCCCGAGGCTTTGACACTCCTCTCGCGCACAGCCTTCCGCGACGTATCGTTTATGCTGCGCCGCGAGCACAATGAGCAGGTAGCTAAAATCCTTGGCGACCCCGAGGCGAGCGACAACGACAAATACGTGGCACTCACATTCCTGCGCAACGCCGAGGTTGCCTGCAAAGGCCAGCTGCCCCTGTGTCAGGATACAGGAACGGCCATCATACACGGCGAGAAAGGACAGCACGTGTGGACAGGCTTCTGCGACGAGGAAGCCCTTGCGCGCGGCGTTTTTGATACATACACACAAGAGAATCTGCGTTACAGCCAAAATGCTCCCCTTACAATGTACGACGAGGTAAACACAAAATGCAACCTCCCCGCACAGATTGACATTGAGGCAACCGAGGGAATGGAGTATAAATTCCTTATGGTAACAAAAGGCGGCGGCTCGGCCAACAAGACCTATCTTTATCAGGAGACAAAGGCACTGCTCAATCCCGCGACGCTCGTACCCTTCCTTGTCGAGAAGATGAAGAGCTTGGGCACAGCCGCCTGTCCTCCCTATCACATTGCATTTGTGATTGGTGGAACATCGGCCGAGAAGAACCTGCTCACCGTCAAGCTCGCCTCGACACACTACTACGACACACTGCCCACAACAGGCGACGAGACGGGCCGTGCCTTCCGCGACGTCGAGCTCGAGAAGCAGGTGCTCGAAGAGGCTCACCGCATAGGCCTCGGTGCCCAGTTCGGCGGTAAATATTTTGCACACGACGTACGCATCGTGCGTCTGCCCCGCCACGGCGCAAGCTGCCCCGTGGGAATGGGCGTAAGCTGCTCGGCCGACCGCAATATTAAGTGCAAGATTAACAAGGACGGAATCTGGATTGAGAAACTCGACGATAACCCCGGCCGCCTCATTCCCGAGGAGTTGCGCGGTGCAGGCGAGGGCGAGGCAGTGAAAATCAACCTCAACCAGCCTATGAGCGACATTCTTAAGGAGCTTACAAAATACCCCGTATCGACACGCCTCTCGCTCAACGGCACAATCATAGTGGGACGCGACATTGCACACGCCAAGCTCAAAGAGCGCATCGACCGTGGCGAGGCTCTGCCCGAGTACATTAAGAACCACCCCATCTACTATGCCGGTCCCGCAAAGACCCCCGAGGGAATGCCCTGCGGTTCTATGGGCCCCACAACGGCCGGTCGTATGGACTCGTACGTTGACCTGTTCCAAGAGAACGGCGGCAGTATGATTATGCTTGCCAAAGGTAACCGTAGCCAGCAGGTAACCGACGCTTGCCGTAAGCACGGTGGATTCTATCTTGGCTCAATCGGCGGCCCCGCAGCCATCCTTGCGCAGAATAACATCAAGAGCATCGAGTGCGTCGAGTATCCCGAGCTTGGAATGGAGGCCATCTGGAAAATCGAGGTCGAGGATTTTCCCGCATTCATCCTGGTAGATGATAAGGGCAACGACTTTTTCAAACAGATAAAACCCGTGTGCTTAGGCAGTTGCAAAAAGTAAAAAGAACATAGTAAAAAAACGTCGGGCCCGGCATTTTGTCGGGCCCGACGTGCGTTATAAAATATTAACAAAAAGTGCCGGATGTTTTTTAACAAAAAACTTGTAGGCATAGAAAAAAATGACGATAATTGCAAAAGAAAACACAAAATTAAAACAATATTAAGACTAAAGTATTATGGAAAAATCACTTAAAGGAACAAAGACCGAGGCTAACTTATGGAAAGCATTCGCAGGCGAGAGTCAGGCGCGTAACAAATATACATACTACGCAAGCAAGGCTAAGAAAGAGGGTTACGAGCAGATAGCAGCCATCTTCCAAGAGACAGCCGACCAAGAGAAAGAACACGCAAAAATGTGGTTCAAATATGTTCACGGCATCGAGGGTACAGCCGAGAATCTTACCGATGCTGCTGCCGGCGAGAATGAGGAGTGGACAGATATGTACCCCACAATGGCTAAGGAGGCTCGCGAGGAGGGCTTCGAGGAGATTGCCATCCGCTTCGAGATGGTTGCAAAGGTCGAGAAGACCCACGAGGAGCGCTACAAGAAGCTGCTTGCCAATGTAGAGGGTAACCTTGTGTTCAGCCGCGAGGGCGATTGCATCTGGCAGTGCCGCAATTGCGGACACCTGCATTTTGGCAAGGCTGCTCCCGAAATGTGCCCCGTATGCGTGCATCCCAAGGCATATTTCCAGATTAAGCCCGAGAATTATTAAAACAATATAATTCAAACAAAAGCCTGCCTTCTTAAGAGGGCAGGCTTTTGTTTGCTTACGCCTTTATTTTTTTCAGGCAAGAAAAAGGCCGGCTTTATCAGGGTGGAGGGTATCGCCTCCTTACCAATGGAACAGATACATATAGAGCAGATAGACCACAACACCCACAATGGTGAGCGTGATACTCTTTTTAACAATATGCAGAAACTCTTTCACAATTACACAGTTGAAGGTTAAAAAAAGTAAGAGGGCGCATCAAAAAAAAGATGCGAGCCCTCTTAATCTGTCGGCGTTGCCGATGAAGCGGATATATCTGATTATCCCTCGATGATAGCCTCTGAAGGACATACGCCTGCGCAAGTGCCGCAGTCGATGCACAACTCGGGGTTAATAGAATACTTCTCGCCTTCTGAAATTGCGCCCTGAGGGCACTCGTCGATGCAGGTACCGCAAGCAACGCAGTTGTCTGTAATTACGTAAGCCATAGTTGTAAATTTTAAGTTATGTATTATCCGCTGCGAAGATAGTGCTTTTTATAGACTTGTGGCCTGTTTATGACAATTTTAACATTTTTTAATATTGATGTTGTTCTTATGGCCTTTTTGTCCAACGGGGCTTATATTGTCTAAGTTTTTTATGGTGCAAAGGCAAAATAAACATTTTCTTATTACCTTTGCTCTGCAATAATTAAGCAATTATTGCGTTATTATTGAGAATGAAACGAGTATTATACATATTGCTACTGCTTACACTGCCTATGTGCGCGCTTATGGCACAGGAACGTAAGGTGCAGAATAAGCCTTATATTGATTATAGGCGTCTGCACTATGGCTTTTTTGTAGGCGTGCATATGCAAGACCTTGAACTTGCGAACAACGGTTATGTTACGCCCGAGGGGCAGCAGTGGTACGCCGACGTTGCCGCTTACAGCCCCGGATTCAGCGTGGGCGTGCTTGCCGACCTGCGTCTGAACAGTTATCTGTCGTTGCGCCTTATTCCCACAATGCATTTTGGCGATAAGACCGTTATTCTGCGCGAGCAAAATAGTGGCGAGAGGGTGCGTCAGCAGATAAAATCGACCTACGTGTCGCTGCCCATCGAGGCAAAATTTGCCGCCGAGAGGTTCAACAACTATCGCCCTTACGTCGTTGCAGGCGTCAGTCCTATGCTCGACCTTACCGTGAAGAAACAGCGCCCCATCCTTGTAAAGCCCTTCGACCTTATGCTCGAGGTGGGCTTTGGATGCGATTTTTATCTTCCCTTCTTTAAACTCAACCCCGAACTTAAATTCGCATTCAGCATACTCGATGTGCTCGATAAAGACCGCAGCGACCTACTCGATGCCAGCTATCTTAAATATACGCAGTCGGTTGATAAGGCTAATGCCAAAATGATAGTGCTTTCGTTTTATTTCGAGTAAAAAAGATAAAAATTTCTGCCTTTTATTTGCAAAATATAAAATTATGCGTATTTTCGCATCGTAATTGATAATAATATGGTCAAAAGATGAGAATGTCGAATATATTTTGGTGGTGGCACTGCTCGGGATTAAAGTCGTGAGCCGCAGCCGTATATCAAAAAAATCGTTATTCTAAATAAAAAGGCTTGCCTCACACGTGTATGTGGCAGGCCTTTTTTGTTGGAGTGAATAATTAAAAAAAAATAAATATTATGGAAAAGAGACAAAAGCGCTATTTTCTCGACGAGAATGAGATTCCACGGCAGTGGTACAATATTCAGGCTGATATGCCCGTGAAGCCCGCCCCGATGATTAGCCCAAAGACGCGCAAGCCTTTGACGGTGGGTGAACTCTCGGAGCTTATCTCGCTCGAGGCGGCTCGTCAGGAGCTTAACACTACCGACCGATGGATAGATATTCCCGAGCCTGTGCTCGAGATGTACCGGTACTATCGTTCCACTCCTTTGGTGCGCGCCTACGGCCTCGAGAAGGCATTGGACACCCCGGCGCACATATATTTCAAGAACGAGAGTGTGAGCCCCGTGGGGTCGCACAAACTAAATTCAGCGCTGCCTCAGGCCTACTATTGTAAGCAGGAGGGGGCGACGAATATTACCACCGAGACGGGAGCGGGGCAGTGGGGCTGCGCCCTCTCTTACGCCTCAAAGGTCTTTGGCCTCGAGTGTGCCGTGTATCAGGTAAAGATAAGCTACGAACAGAAACCCTATCGCCGCAGTGTGATGCAGGCCTTCGGTGCGCAGGTAACACCCTCGCCCTCAATGTCAACGCGCGCAGGAAAAGATATTCTCACAAAATACCCGAACCATCAAGGCTCGTTGGGAACGGCAATATCCGAGGCTGTCGAGCTTGCCCGCACAACACCCGGCTGCAAATATTCGTTGGGCTCGGTGATGAGCCACGTGAGCCTGCACCAGACAATAATAGGCCTCGAGGCCGAGCTTCAGATGCAAAAGGCGGGCGAGTATCCCGACGTTGTCATCGGATGCTTCGGTGGAGGCTCTAACTTCTCGGGCATTGCCTTTCCTTTTATGCGCCACAATATCTTAGAGGGGAGAAAGACGCGCTTCGTGGCGGCCGAGCCCGAGTCGTGCCCCAAACTCACCCGCGGAAAATTCTGCTACGACTATGGCGACGAGAGTGGTTACACGCCGCTTATGCCGATGTTCTCTTTGGGCCACAGCTTTAAGCCGGCCAATATTCACGCCGGAGGATTGCGCTACCACGGCGCCGGAGTGGTTGTCTCGCAACTGCTCAAAGATGGCCTTATGGAGGCGGTAGATATTTCGCAGTTGGGCTCTTTCGAGGCTGGGCTTCTCTTTGCCAAGGCCGAGGGCATTGTGCCCGCGCCCGAGTCGTGCCACGCCATTGCCGCCACAATAGCCGAAGCTAACCGTTGCAGGGCCACGGGCGAGGAGAAAGTGCTACTCTTCTGCCTCTCGGGGCACGGCCTTATGGATATGTCGGCCTACGACCAATATATCTCGGGCAGCTTGGGCAATTATACCATAAGCGACGAGGATATTCAGTCTAACACCCAAAATCTGTAACCGATGGGCGAGTATGTGAAAATATTGTATGTGCACGGGTTCGCATCGTCGGGAAGTTCGGGAACGGTGATGACGTTGCGTCGCCAACTGCCCGACTGCCGCATCGTGGCGCCCGACCTTCCCCTCGACCCGTTCGAGGCGTTGGCCCTGTTGCGCGGGATTATTGTCGAGGAGAGGCCTGCAATTGTCATAGGTACTTCGATGGGTGGAATGTATGCTCAGCAGCTGCGGGGTGTCCGTCGCATTATCGTCAACCCGTCGTTTGAAATGTCGCGCTCGCTGCTCTTTGGTAAGATGGGGCGCAATAAATATATGAGCAAGCGTAAGGACGGTGCCACTGAGTTTCGGGTGGATAAGGCGCTTGTCGAGCGTTTCAAGCTGATGGAAAAGACTCAATTCGATGGCATTACACCCGAGGATAAAGAGCTTGTCGTGGGGCTTTTTGGCGATAAAGACCCTGTGGTACATTTTAAGCCGCTTATGGAGAGCCTTTACGGGGCCGAGCGTTGCCATTGGTTCAAGGGCGAGCATCGTCTGAACGACGAGATTGTTAAGAGTGTGTTGCTGCCTATTGTCAGGAGGATGCTCCTCGAGGGGGCTTGATTATTTTTTGGGAAGCGTAACGGATTTTTTCTGCGGCTGTAAAATATTATGCCCCTAAGGCTTTGTTTTTCGGCCGTTTATTAGTATCTTCGCCAAAAATGTGCATATAACCGATTTATATTGCCATTCGTTAGTGATTGATTATACAAAAAGAATTATATATTTTAGGCTATGAGTAAGAAAGTGTTTGTTTCGGGATGTTACGATATGTTACATTCGGGACACGTTGCCTTCTTTAAGGAGGCAGCCTCTTATGGCGACCTTTACGTCGGCATCGGCTCCGACGCGACTATACGTGAACTTAAAGACCGTAAGACCATAAACACAGAGGCCGAGCGTCTGTATATGGTTAAGGCTATACGCTACGTTAAAGACGCCTTTGTAAACTCGGGTAGCGGCATTCTTGATTTTGCCGAGGATGTGAAACGTCTTAAGCCCGATATTTTCTTTGTTAACAGCGATGGTTACACGCCCGGAAAAAAGCGCTTCTGCGACGAAAATGGCATTGAACTTGTTGTGAGTAAGCGTATCCCCGAGGCCGGATTACCCAAGCGCTCGACAACGGCGCTGCGTCAGGAATGCAACATCCCTTATCGTATCGACCTTGCAGGCGGTTGGCTCGACCAACCTTACGTCAGCAAATATCATCCCGGCCCCGTGCTTACAATAAGCATCGAGCCCGACTACGACTTCAACAATCGCGGTGGTATGAGTACCTCGTCGCGCAAGGCTGCAATAGAAATGTGGCACGTGGATATTCCCGAAGGCGATAAAGAGACGCTGGCCAAAATGCTGTTCCGATACGAGAATCCCCCCGGCTCGCCCTACATAAGCGGCTCACAGGACTCTATCGGTATTGTGATGCCCTGTCTCAACCGTCTGAACTACGACGGTGGCTATTGGCCCGAGAATATCGAGACAATAAAGGATGCCGAGGTGCTTGATTTTATCGAGAAGAACCTGTGGCTCATCCCTATGGCTCCGCGCGACGGCTCGTACGATGTACTCTCGAACACAAATATCAGCGTCGAGGGTGTCGAGCGCCTCTCACGTGCGGCCGACGACTGCTGGAAGGCTCTTCAGACCAAGGATATTGATGCGTGGGGCAAGGCCTGCACCGAGTCGTTTAAGGCGCAGCTTGCAATGTTCCCCAATATGATGTCCGACCACGTGCTAAAAGCCGTGAACGAGTATAAGGATAGCGTAAAGGGTTACAAAATTACCGGTGCCGGTGGTGGCGGTTATCTTGTGATTGTAAACGATACTCCCATAAAGAATGCCATTCAGATTAGAATAAGACGTAACTAATGCCCCCAAGGCTGTTATATGCAATAAGCGCACAACCAAAAGGTTGTGCGCTTATTATGTTTTATCTTGGTGCGTGTGTTTCTTTTTTGCTCCCATATACTACCCGGTAGCCGAGGCGGAGGCTCCTGCTATTCGTCCCTTTGGTTACTATGCGCTTAAGGGGGCAAAGCTCGACTGTATAAAAAATCCTGCAAAGTCTTTTACTTTGCAGGATTTTTTATATGATGCTGCTTTAGATTAGTGTCTATCCTCAGGAATGTAAGAGTTTACAACTGATGTGGGCACAATCTCAATGTAGTCGTGGTTCATCTGCGAGTTGGCAATGTCGTCAACCTTCTTGATGCGAATCCAATGCTCTCCTTCGAAGCGCATTGTTGTAACAATTTTACGGATGGCATTCTCGTAGCTGCGTGCGGTCTTTTTACCGTTGCCGCTCTGCCACTGCGATGTGAAACTGTCGCCGGCCTTCATATAGCCGTGGTTGCGCATTACGCGGTCGTTCTCTTCGTTCTCGCTGTCGTCGGCAACGTCGGCTTTGTAACCGATACGTGCATCGGTAGCACCGATTCTAAGGTCAACGGGGATACCGCATATTTTGTTGTCAACGTAGAACTGTGTAATTGAACGCATACCATTGGCTGTGTAGCCTACGCGAAGCTCGTATGTGCCTGCGGGTACGGGTGGAAGTTTATAGGCAAAGTCGTATTTACCAACTGCAAGGAACTCGTCGCCGAGGTAGTTACATCCCCAAGTGTAGGGGCTTGTGTAAAATACGTGTGTGTCGCCGTTGAGAATCTTCAGGTTCTCGTCGTAACCCTCGGGAATCTCGTACTCGCCGTGTCCGCATATTGTGCCGGCGTTGCCCCACGGTGCATAGCGTACGTTGTTTGTCGTGAGCTGGGGAAGCAGTGTTCCGAAGTCGAAACGCATTCTCTCGTTCAGTACGTTGCCGTGCATCTCGTCCTCATTATATATAAGGATTTTGTTTATTGGATGGATTGTTCCGTTGAGTGAATTACCGCTGAATTCTGAATAAAGCTCGTTCATATCGTTGAAGTCGGTGAGGCGATATATCTTTATGTCAAGGTGGTAACGCATATCCGCATTACCGGGAGTTTCGCGGTTCGAGGGGTTAATCCAAATGTTCGAGGATTTTTCGGGGTTGCTGTTGCTGAGGGGCATAATAACTTTGAGCAGTGTATTCTGCATTGTGCCGAAATAGTCGTAGCGGTCTTGATTGTCCATAAATGCAATATCCTGCTTGAAGTCTTTGTTGTTGTGCATTGCATTTTCGAACATTACCAGCTTGTCATATACAACCTCGCGGTCGAGGATGTGGTAGCTGATGAATTTGTTTACGGCGTTCTTGGGACTTGTGTAGTCGTTAATGTCTTCGGTGCCGTACCATTTTTGTGCAAATACCTCAAGGTCGGCAAAGTCGTTAATGCCGCGTGAGTAGAATACGCTGTCGGGCTCGGCAAAGATGGTGTATTTAATGTATTTTGTATGAGGGTAACGACCTTTTCCTTCGGGGCCCATATGGCATTTTGCGGGTGCCAGACCAAGGTTGTAGCTGTTGTCCTTATAGCCTTGAAGCTTGTCCTCGTATTGTGTCTTTCTGATGGCTTCGTTGAAGATTGAGAAATACTCGTATTTCTGAAGCTGTGCGCATACCATATCGGCTGCCGAACTTATTGCGTTGTCAAGCACGTGTACAACGCCATTCTCGAGTATCTGGTCGCCCATAGATATGCGGGCCTGATTGTTTATGTATATCTCGACATTTTCGTTCTCGACTCTGTACGATACGTTCAGATAACGGTTGTTGTAATTTTGAGAACCGAGCACGTCCGAGCTCATCTCGGCAAGCTCGAATGCCACGGGAACAAGGTGGGTCCGTGCTATTTCAATTGCCATAGAGTCGCTCAAATCCTCGAGATAGGGGCTTTCAATACCTGTCCACTTGGGCTTTTCAGTGCCCTTTGTGGCGTTCCATATACTGTCCTGCTCGAAAAGGAAACGGTCGATGGCTTCGTTCGTGGGGGCAAACATTGTGTAGCTGCCGTAAGTTTGCAGGATACCCATCATATCGGCCTGCTTGTAGATTTTTACTATGCTCGAGAATTTGTCGATGTTTTCGTCATTCTCGAGAAAATCGGCTATTGTCTCCTTGGTAAAGGTGTAACGATTGCTCTTGTCAATCTCCTCGGTACAAGATGCTACCATAGCAAAAGCCGACGCAACTAAGGCTGTTTTGAAAATGGATTTAAGCATAATCTTATTGTTTTAGTTATTGTTTTTCGCGGTGTTTGTTGTTGTGTCAACATAATAAAGTTAAAGTACGCAAATTTATGGAATAATTTTCTAATAATAATATTTTTAGGCTTTTTATTTTAAGTTTTTGAAAAAAAAGTGGGTATTTAGCCTGCAATGCGCACACCCTAAATTTCTTTAACAATTTATTATTGCGTGGGTGGCTTAATTTAACTATCTTCGCAACCCGTTTGAGAATTTAATATTTGTGAATATTTTATCACTGTTTTTAATATTACCGACGCTTCTTGCCCAGCCGATTGACTCGGTTGTGCTTGAGAGTGTTGACATTGTAGCTCCTTTGAAGCTGGGCGACGATGCGGTGGGCGATTTTTCTTCGACTACCGTAGGACGTGTCGCTCTTGAGCACAGACATATTGTCTCGCTTAAGGAACTATCGGCTGTTGCTCCCAATTTTTATCAGCCCGATTATGGCTCGCGTATGACCTCGTCGATATATGTGAGGGGGTTCGGCTCGCGTATCGACCAGCCTGTGGTGGGGCTTACGGTGGATGATGTGCCGGTGATGAACAAGAATAATTACGATTTTGACTTTTTCGATATTTCACAGGTGCAGATTGTGCGCGGTGCACAGAGTACACTCTATGGCCGAAATACCGTGGGTGGCGCAATAAACGTGCGCACGCTCTCGCCTTTGGTTTTTCAGGGGAAGCGTCTGAAATTCGAGTATGGTTCGGATGAGAATATCAAGATAAAGGCGTCGCACTATGCTGCCCGCAGCCGCTCTTTCGGGTGGTCGGCCGGTGTGTACTACGGCCATAGTGGCGGATATTTCGACAATGTGGCACGCGGTGAAAAGTGTGATGGAGGCGATAATCTCTCGGCAAGGGTGCGCCACACTTTTTTGCCCTCGGATGGGTGGCTCGTCGATAACAGCCTCTCTCTGAATTATGTCGATGAGGGTGGCTGGGGCTATCGTGCCTACGATGAGGCTTCTGCCACGCTGGCACCCGTCGCCTATAATGACGCTTGCAGCTACCGCAGGGTGAATGTAGCAGATGGCCTTACGTTGAAGCGCTTTTTTGATTCCTTTACTCTTGCTTCAACGACGGGATATAGCTTCACGGCCGACCGTATGCGTTTGGACAATGATTTTCTGCCGCTGGAATATTTTACTTTGGGGCAGTATCAAAAGGAGCATAGTCTGACGCAGGAAATTGTGCTAAAATCTACCGATGAAAAGGCCATAAATTGGCTCGTCGGCGCTTTTGTTTTTTACAAAAATATCGACCTTGATGCGCCCGTGCTTTTCAAACAATATGGCATTGAGAATCTTATTCTGAAGAATGCAAACGACAACTTCTTCCATCTTGCGGGCCCCGACTATCATTTGGAGTTTCGCGACAGTTCGTTTCCTATTGAGGATAAATTCACGCTGCCTACATTCGGGACGGCGCTCTATGGACAGATGGGATGGAGTGTGGGGCGATTTTTGCTCGCGGCGGGGCTGCGCCTCGACTATGAGCGCTCGTCGATGCGTTACAACAGCTATGCGCAGGTACACTATAAGTATCGTCGCAGCGAGAGCAATTATCGCACGCTTGTAACTACTTTTAAGGGACGCGAGAGTATGGATGCGCTCGAGCTTCTGCCGCGTTTTTCTGTTACATACTCGCATACTCACGGAAATATTTACGCCACGGTTAGCAAGGGCTTTAAGGCGGGTGGTTACAATACACAACTTTTCTCGGATATTCTGCAAAAGAAACTCACTGACGATATTCTGAACAATAAGGCCGAGACGGATGCTTCGGCAACCGTCTATCGTCCCGAGACCAATTGGACCTACGAGCTTGGAACGCACTTTTCGCCCCTTGACGACGGTAGGCTGTCGCTCTCGGCGGCGCTCTTTTACATTGACTGCCGCGACCAACAGCTGACGGTCTTTCCCAAAGGATTATCCACGGGACGTATGATGTCGAATGCCGGACGTTCGCACAGCTACGGTGGTGAATTGACCGTGCGTTATTCGTCGGGGCGCGTAGTGCTTGATGCCTCGTATGGTTGCGCATACGCCGAATTTGACCGCTACAAGAGTGGCGACGACGATTATTCGGGTAACTATCTGCCGCTGGCACCGCGCGAGACGGTTGCGGCTAATCTCTCGTACAGTATCCCCGTGCCGCGCTCATTTGCCAATTTTCTTATCCTTAACGTAGGGTACAACGGGGTGGGGCGCATCTATTGGAACGAGGCCAACAGCCTCGGGCAGGCGTACTATGGGCTGTGGTCGGCCTCGCTGACGTGGGAGAGGGGGCATTTTGGTGCCTCGCTATGGGGTAAGAATCTTCTGAACGAGCAGTATAACACATTCTATTTTAAATCAATCGGCAATAATTTTTTTGCACAGGGTAAGCCTCGGCAGATTGGATTGTCTTTGCATATAAACCTTTAAAAATAAAAAACTTATGAAAAAAAATCTCTTTTTGCCTCTATTCGCGGCTTTGATGCTGCTCTCGGCTTGTTCGAGCGACGATGATGATAACACCGCCGCTGAGCCTTCTGTTACTGAGGCTTCTTATAAGGGTAACCTTACATTCGGCGAGGCTGCGCTTACTACAAAATGCTCTTTTGTCTATAATGAGGCATCGAAGAGTTGCGACCTTACCATCGAGGGACTTAAATTTGCGCCCGCAATGCCCTCGGTTGATATTTGTATAAAGAGTGTCCCCTGCAAAATTGACGGCGATAAGATGCTGTTTGCCTCTGCTGCGCCCATCGTGCCCTTTGTAACAATGATGGGACAGACGGTGCCTTATGAGGATTATACCATCGAGAGTGTCGAGGGGTACGCAACGGCATCGGACATTTCGCTGGCGGCTTCAATGAAGATGGGTGCATTGACGTTTAGCGGAAAATATACCGATGAAAAGGAGGAAAATGCTCCTCTTACGGGTGGTTATACAGGCTCAATGACGGTGCTTGCAACGGGCGCCGAGGAGCCTTTCATCTGCGAGGCTCTTAATTGCGATGTTCAGATTGCCGACGATAAAAACAGTCTCGACCTTATAATCTATGGCGCACGCTTTGCGCAGAATATGCCCGTTACTGTTGATATTAAGCTGCAAGCTATTCCCTGTGTGGCTAATGAAGGTGGCGTGGAGTTTGCGTGCCACGAGACAATGATTCCTTTGGTGCGTATGGGCGAGGATTTTGTGCCTATGGAGGCTTTTGCGTTCAGCCGCATTGAGGGGCTCTGTGCCGACGGCTCATTGGTCTTTGGTGCAAGTATGACCCGTGGCGAATTTATGTTCGAGGGTAGCTCGAGTAATTAAACGTGCCTCGGTTTTGTCTGCTTCAAGCGCCTATTTTTAAGTAAAATAACGCTCTTTGCGGCCTCGGAGCCGGGGGCTTGAAAAGCATATAAAAGTATTTCGCTTCAAATGTTGGAGTGAAATACTTTTTTATATATTTTTGTCTTACGACGAAAAAATATGTAAAATGTGCTGCGTAAAACTCGGCAGAGGACTTTTCTGTGGCAAGCCTCGCATCGCGGTTGCTGCGCAGTCTCTTATCAAACAAATAACACCGATGAAAAGGAGAATAATGCTTTGGGCGGTTGCGCTTCTTTGGTCCCTACTGATGGTAGCGCAGGATAATGAAAAAAAAATAAAAGTTGCTTGCGTGGGCAACAGTGTAACGTATGGCTACGGGCATAAAAATCCGTCGGAGACCTCTTACCCCACGCGCTTGCAACAGATGCTGGGCCCCGAGTACGAGGTGCGCAATTTCGGCCACTCGGGTGCGACGCTTCTGAGCAAGGGGCATCGTCCTTACATCAATCTGCCCGAGTATAAGGCGGCGCTCGATTTTCGTCCCGATATTGTGATTATTCATTTGGGACTGAACGACACCGACCCGCGCAATTGGCCCAACTACCGCGATGAATTTTGGGGCGATTATACAGCTATCATAGACAAATTTCGCAGTGCGCACCCCGATGGCTGTCCCAAAATAATCGTCTGCCGAATGTCGCCCATTTTTCATTGGCATCGACGCTTCAAAAGCGGCACACGCGATTGGTATTGGCAGATTCAGGACGAGATAAACAACGTTGCGCAGAGCGGCGATATTGAGATTATTGACTTTAGCCGCTATCTTTACAGCCGCCCCGACCTTATGCCCGATGCGCTTCACCCCAATGCCGAGGGAGCCGAGATTCTTGCGCGTCAGGCCTACGCGGCAATAACCGATGATTGCGGCGGGCTGTCGCTGCCGGCAATATACAGCGATAATATGGTCATTCAACAGGGCTCTCCCTTTGTCGTGAGCGGAACGGCAGATGCGGGCAGCCGCGTGGTTGTGAAATTAGACAGGCAGAAGAGGGTGGCCGAGGCTCTCGACGATGGCAGTTGGCGCGTCGAGTTTACTCCCCTTAAGGCTGACGGAAAGAACCACAAAATGGTGGTCGAGTGTGGAAAAGAGAAAAAGGAATTTGAAAATATTGCAGTGGGCGAGGTGTGGCTGTGCTCGGGACAATCGAATATGGCCTTTATGGTTAAGGAGAGCTCGCACATAGAGCAGAGTCTCGCCAACGTAGGCGGGAAGGATATTCGTATCTACAATATGCGTCCGCGTGTTATCACCGACAACGTCGAGTGGGACAGCATTGACCTTGCGGCACTCAATAGACACGACTATTATTTGCCCACGGAGTGGCAGATGCAGAGCGAGGCGAACGTGCCCGATTTTTCGGCCGTAGCCTACCATTTTGGTGCGATGCTGGCCGATTCGCTGGGAGTGCCTGTGGGGCTCATCTGCAATGCGGTGGGCGGTGCACCGGCCGAGGCCTTCATTGACCGACGGACTTTGGAGTTTCACCCCGTGCTTGTGGATATTCTCTACAATTGGAGAAGCAATGATATGATTCAAGATTGGTGCCGCGGACGCGCAGGCAAGAATATTGCAAAAAGCTCGAATCCCCTGCAACGCCACCCCTACGAGCCTTGTTATCTGTACGAGGCGGGAATTGCGCCCATCGTCTGCTATCCCATAAAGGGTGCTATCTGGTATCAGGGCGAGTCGAATGCGCATAATGTCGAGCTGCACGAGACTATTTTCACTACTTTGGTCGATAGCTGGCGTCGTGCGTGGAACAATGCTCAGATGTCCTTCTACTTTGTGCAGCTATCGAGCATCAACCGCCCCTCGTGGCCGCATTTCCGCGATTCGCAGCGTCGTCTGGCCGAGGCGATTCCCCACTGCGACTTTGCCGTATCGAGCGACAAAGGGCATCCCGGCGACGTTCATCCGAAAGAAAAAGCACCCATTGGGCAGCGCCTCGCGCGCCTTGCGTTGGGAGCTACATATAATATGCCGCACGTTGTGCAGCACGGCCCAACGCCCGTGAGCGCAAGAGTGGTGGGCGGCCGCACTATCATCGAAATGAGCAGCGCCGAAGGGTTGTGTACAAGCGACGCTCGTCCCGTGCGAGGATTCGAGATTGCCGGCCCCATAGGCTCTTTTGAAACTGTGGCCGAGGATAGAATTACCCTCGAGGATAATAAAATTATAATAGACCATCCGGCTGCTCGCGTGCGCTACGCTTGGCAGCCCTATACAACGGCCAATCTTGTGAACGGCGAGGGGCTTCCGACAAGCACTTTCGAGATTAAGGTAACAAACGAATAATATTTGACTAACAATAAAAAAGTAACAAAAATGAGACTACGACAGATTTTTGCAGCAATGGCATTATGCGCCTTTATGCTGCCTATGAGCGCGCAGGTAAAAGCAAAGTGGGGAAACGCCGATACACGTTACCCTGTTGAGGCAGGCGCACAGATTAAAACCACAGGAGTAAGCAGCACGGCAGCGTGGCGTGGCGAGAGGGTTAATTTCCAACTTCTTGTGAGCAACGCAGGCGAGGATGCGCAGGTAACATACTCGTTTGGCGACCTTAAATGCGGCAAGAGCATTATCCCCGCATCGAACGTTGTGGGAGGCTTCGTGCAGCCCGTAATCACCGACCGCTTCACAGGCTGCGGACGCCACGCAGTGGATGCCTACGGCGAGAATCTATCGGCCGACCGCATCACAGACGTTGACACCACACTGCTCGAGGCAAATACCTCACGCGGATTGTGGCTCACTGTCGAGGTGCCACGCGACATTAAGCCCGGAACATACACGGGTAGCGTAACGGTAACAGCCAACGGAAAGAGCATAAAGAACAATTACAGCGTCAAGGTGCTCGGCCGCACGCTTCCCGCACCCAAAGATTGGCGTTTCCACCTCGATTTTTGGCAGAACCCCTATGCAGTGGCACGTGTGCACAACGTAGAGCCGTGGTCGGACAAGCACTTCGAACTTCTGCGCCCCTATATGCTGAAATTGGCAGCCGGCGGACAGAAGGTTATCACAGCCACCCTCACTCACAAGCCGTGGAACGGGCAGACATTCGACCCCTTCGGCAGTATGGTAACGTGGGTGCGCAAGGCCGACGGCAGTTGGTGGTACGACTTTACCGTGTTCGACCGTTGGGTGGAGTTTATGATGGATTGCGGCATCGACAAGGAGATAACCTGTTTCTCGATGATTCCGTGGCGTCTGGCCTTCCGCTACTACGACCAAGCCACCGACAGTCATAAGGAGATGAAATGTGCTCCGGGCGAGAAGGCTTACAGCGAATTTTGGGGCGGAATGTTGAAGGCTTTTGCGGCACACCTTAAAGAGAAAGGATGGTTCGAAAAGACCTTTATCTCGATGGACGAGCGCAGCCTCCAGCAGATGCAGGCGGCCATAAAGGTTATTAAAGAGTATGCCCCCGGAATGAAAATCTCAATGGCCGGAAACTATCACCCCGAGATTGAGGCCGATATTACCGACTACTGCCTTGATATTGAGGCTTATAAGGCTTATACTCCCGAGCTTCTCGCCCGTCGCCGTGCCGAGGGTAAGATAAGCACCTATTATACCTGCTGCTCGGCCGAGTATCCCAATGTATTTACATTCACCGCCCCCGCCGACGCCGAGTTTATCGCCCTTGAGGCTCTTGCAAAAGACCTCGACGGCTATCTGCGTTGGGCCTACAACAGCTGGACAGAGGATGCCGAGAAGGACTCGCGCTTTATCTCGTGGCCCGCAGGCGACACATATATTGTCTATCCCTTCAGCATAAGCTCGGTACGTTGGGAGCGTATGGTGCAGGGTATTCAGCAATTCGAGAAATATAAGATACTTTATGACGAGGCCAAAGAGAAGGGCAACAAAGCTCGTGTGGCCAAGCTCGAGAAGTTGCTGAAGAGCATCGACCTTACAAAAATCTCGAAAGAGAGTGCAAAAATGGTCAACGGCTTCCGCAATGGCTTGAATAATATGTAATTCACTGCCGATGGCCTCAAGCAATCGACCGCTGCTCCCCGAGGGGGGTGGCGGTCGATTCTTTTTTATATCAAAAAGCCCTTTTTCTCGGCTATTTTATTAAATTTGCAACGAATATATCAAAAGGGGCGAGGCTGAAAAGAATTTTGGAAACACTTTTATGCCCCGTCGGTGCATATATTCGTCATTCACAATAAAATATAAGAATATGATAATAAAAAGAGTGCTCTTTGCGATGCTGCTGATGCTGCTCTTGGGCGGGGGAGTTTCGTCGGGTCGCGAATATAAGGTTAGCGAAATTCCGCTTGTGCATCTGAGCGACCGCACGCGTTACGTGAGTAACCCCGATAATATCCTCTCGTCGGCGGTTGTTGCGCAGATGGACAGCATCCTCTATGCGCTGGAACAAAAAACGGGCATACAGACGCTTGTGGCTGTGGTTACGGGCATCGAGGGTGGCGACTGTTTCGACTTTGCGCATCGCTTGGGACAGGAGAATGGCGTGGGCGAGAAGGGGCGCGACAATGGTCTTGTGGTGCTTCTGTCCACCGACGAGCGTTGTGTGCAGTTTGCCACGGGCTACGGGCTCGAAGGGGTGCTGCCCGATGCGCTCTGTAAGCGTGTGCAGGCGCAGTATATGGTCGAGCATTTGGGGCGCGATGATTGGGATGCCGGAATGCTCGAGGGTGTTAAGGCGGTGGCGGCAATTCTGGACGGCTCGATGGAGGCGCTGCCCGAGGCCGAGAATGACGACAGTGCTTTGCTGATATTCTTCTTTGGAGCTATTATACTGCTGGGAATATCCATAATGGCTTACGGAATTTATCAGATGGGACGCTGTCCGAAATGCAAGAAAAAGAACCTGAAGCTCGTAACGTCGCGTCTCGTGGGGCGCTCGAACGGATATATCATACATAATGTTACCTATCGTTGCAGCGACTGCGGACACACTTTTACGCGCAAGCAGAGCAGCGTCGACCCTAATTATCGCGGCCCCGGCGGTGGCGGCATAATCGGCGGCGGAGGCTTCGGAGGCTCGGGTGGCGGAGGCTTCAGAGGAGGGAGCTTCGGCGGCGGCAGTTTCGGCGGCGGTGGCGCAGGCTCGCGCTTCTGAGAATATTTTAGTGTGATTATAAATTTAAATTCTTACTATAATGAAAAAGTCAACAATTATTATTATCGTAGTCGCTGTTGTTGCGATTATATGGGCTGTAACATCCTACAATGGTCTTGTGAAAATGGACGAGGGCGTGGGTACAGCGTGGAGTAATGTCGAGAACCAGTATCAGCGTCGTGCCGACCTTATCCCCAATCTTGTAAATACGGTTAAGGGATACGCATCGCACGAGAAAGAGACGCTGGACGCTGTTGTTTCGGCTCGCACACGTGCCACACAGATGACGGTGAGTGCCGACGACCTTACCCCCGAGAAATTGCAGGCCTATCAGAAGGCACAGGGCGAGGTAGGCGCTGCGCTGGGACGTCTGCTGGCAATTACCGAAAATTATCCCGACCTTAAGGCCAATCAAAATTTCCTTGAGCTTCAGGCACAGTTAGAGGGTACCGAGAATCGCATAAGCGTCGAGCGTCGTAACTTTAACGAGGTTGCAAAGGAGTATAATACGGCCATCCGCACTTTCCCCCGCAACCTTTTGGCAGGAATGTTCGGATTCGAGAAGCGACCCTATTTCGAGGCCGAGGAGGGTGCTTCAAAGGCTCCCGAGGTTCAATTTTAATAACACAACAAAATTATGAATATAACATCGACAATAAAATATATCGGGGTACACGATGGTGATATTGACCTTTTCGAGGGACAATATAAGGTGCCCGAGGGTGTGTCGTATAACTCGTACGTGATATTCGACGAGAAAATAGCTATTATGGACACTGCCGATGCGCGCAAGGGCGAGGAGTGGTGGAACAATCTTATGGAGGCGCTCGACGGACGCACCCCCGACTATCTTGTGGTGCAGCATATGGAGCCCGACCACTCGTCGCTCATTGCCGAGGTGATGGAGCATTTTCCCTCGCTCAAGGTGGTTGCTTCGGCTATTGCCATTAAGATGATGCCGCAATTCTTCGCCGAGCCCGATTTTTCGTCGCGCACCATTGCTGTGAAAGAGGGCGACACGCTTAATCTGGGCAGCCGCGAACTTACCTTTGTGGCAGCGCCTATGGTGCATTGGCCCGAGGTGATTGTCTCGTACGACAGCAAGGAGCACGTGCTCTTCTCGGCCGATGCTTTCGGAAAATTCGGTGCCGCCACACTCGACGAGGCGTGGGACGATGAGGCTCGCCGCTATTTTCTGAACATTGTCGGAAAGTACGGCCCACAGGTGCAGACGCTGCTGAAAAAGGCCGCTGCGTTGGATATTGAGATAATCTGTCCTCTGCACGGCCCCGTGCTCAAAGAGAATCTCGCACATTATATCGGCCTCTACGATACGTGGAGCAGCTATCGTCCCGAGGTCGACGGTGTCTTTGTGGCATACGCCTCAATATACGGAGGAACGGCAGCTGTGGCCCTGCTCATTGCCGATGAACTGCGCGAGCAGGGAGTGAACGTAATAACGGCCGACCTTGCGCGCTGCGACGCCTCGCAGGCGCTTGCCGACGCTTTCCGTATGAGCCGAATGGTGCTGTGCGCAGCATCGTACGACGCCGGAGTGTTTCCCCCGATGCAACATTTTCTGCACCATCTGAAGATTAAGAACTTTCAAAATAGATGCGTGGCGCTTGTCGAGAATGGCTCGTGGGCTCCCACAGCCGCAAGGGTGATGCGCTCGATGCTCGAGGAGATGAAGAACATTGAGATTGTCGAGCCCGTGGTAACGATAAAATCGCGTATGAAGGCCGGCGACGAGCCTGCCATCGAGGCGCTTGTAAAAAGTATGCTTTAATATCTTCGTGTTACGAGAATAAAAAAGGTCGGTTGCTGTTTATAAACGGTAACCGACCTTTTTTATTGGTAGTTGTCAAAATATATAGTCAAGAGGGCTATGCCTTTGTGTCTCAATGAATTTTGATATAAAAAGAGGTTCAGTGGCAAAAAGGTGTGGTCGGGATTACTCTATTTATCACACTCTCGGAATACTTATGCAGCTATTCTCTCTTTCATTTTATACTTTGGGTCTTACTTTTTTCTGAAAAAAGTAAGCAAAAAACCTGCACCTAAAGAAATTGTCGCGGGGCCTCCTTTGCTCGTGATGCAACGATGCGCTCACTCGGTCGGTGGCTTGCTTGTCATTTCGGTTTACGATTGTTTTAAGGGTGCTGCGGAATTATAATCGACAATGCTTGCAGCAATAGTCGCGCGAAAGTGCAGGCGCAGCTTGCAGCGCGCGGGATGCGAATGGCAAGCATTGTTGGCGCCCGGCGGTTAAACATACCTCGCACTTTTTCCTTAAAACAATCGAACCTACATTGAATTTCTTTTTTATGGTGCAATAAATTAAAAGTTACCTTTTGTACGTATTATATGCAGCTGTTCTTGATGGTGAAAAATAGATTATTGATTCTTACCCACAGTAAATTTCTACTGAGCCATTTTTACGTTCTGCCGCTCTCTCTTTCCTCTCTGCAAACTATAATATACATAAAAAAGCGAGGTTAAATATCTTTATTATCAGATATTTAACCTCTTTTCTTACTCGTGGGCCATCTAGGGCTTGAGATTTGTCTCGTAGAGACCCATCGACTTCGTTGTTTGCTGTCGGCGTAGCCGGTGCAAATGAATAGAACGAAGGAGATAACCGTAGGTGAAAGCCCTACAATAAAACAGAGAACCGCGAAT
>JAZSIU010000053.1:0-5508 GCA_045533955.1 Bacteroidaceae bacterium | reverse complement strand
CGCTTTTGAGTATTTCTACGATGGAATATACTATACCAGACTTCTGCCGCACAACGAGGAAGAGTACAAACGAAAATATGAGAATCGGAATTACAGAATCGATTTTGATGATTACAGAGACGCCGATTTGGAGTAAGAAGGGGCTTCTTTTGTAATCTCAAACAACTATTGTGAATAATTCGTTTTAAAAATATTAAAATATACTTTACATATTTTGTTTATTTGTTGTATTTTTGCACTGATTTTCAGTGGGCGCTATGGTGTGCCTTTTGTTTTATAGTAAAGTAAATTTTAGATTATGGGAAAATTGTATCGTTCAAATGACCGAGTGCTGGCCGGAGTGTGTGCGGGTGTTGCCGAGTGGGCCGGCTTAGATGTTAAATTGCTGCGTATTATTTGGCTTGTTTGTGTTCTTCTGGGCGGATTCGGCGCGGTGTTGTATCTTATTTTGTGGATTGTTATGCCTCAGAAATCAGTTAGCGGTAATTATACCGAGCGTATGAACGAGAAACTTGGTAAAAAGTAATATTTGATATTAGCGTAAAAAAAAGGAGCCCCGCGGGGCTCCTTTTTTTATGTGTGTGCCTGATTACTCCTCGACAAGCTCGGAGAGCAGTGTGGCTGCTGTGGCGTCAACCACTCTGATTTTTACAAAATCGCCAATCTTGTGGTTGCCTCGGTTGAATACCGCGGTGCGGTTCTGTTCGGTGCGACCGTAGAATTGCTCGCGCGAGCGCTTGGATACTCCCTCGATGAGTACCTCGTACTCTTTGCCTATGCAACTGCGATTCTGCCGGGCCGAGAGCTCCTGTTGCAGGGCTATAATCTCGTTCAGACGGCGCACTTTCTCTTTCTCGTCAATGTCGTCGGCAAGATGACGGCTGGCGAATGTACCGGGACGCTCGGAGTATTTGAACATAAAGGCTGCGTCGTAGGCGCAGTAGCGCATAAGCGAGAGGGTCTCTTGATGGTCGGCCTCGGTCTCGCCCGAGAAGCCTGCGATAATGTCGGTCGAGAGGCCGCAGTCGGGGACTATGCGGCGTATGGCGTCGATGCGGTCGATGTACCACTCGCGGGTGTATTTGCGGTTCATTGCCTTTAGCATACGGCTGCTGCCGCTCTGTACGGGCAGATGAATGTGTCGGCATACGTTGGGCTCCTCGGCAATTACGTGCAGTGTCTCGTCGCTCATATCTTTGGGGTGCGACGTTGTGAAGCGTATGCGTGCTCCGGGGGCGCGACGGGCCACGCGACGCAGTAGCTCGGGGAAATTTATCGCTGTGCCGTCCTCGGCAACAAAATTGTATGAGTTTACATTCTGCCCCAAGAGGATTATCTCTTTGTAGCCCTTTGCTATAAGGTCGTCGGCCTCGTTCAGGATGCTCTGAATGTCGCGGCTGCGCTCGCGTCCGCGTGTGTAGGGCACTACGCAGTAGTGGCAGAAATTATTGCATCCGCGCATAATGGAAATATAGCCCGAGACATTCTTACTGCAAATGCGTGTGGGGATTACGTCGCGGTAGGTCTCGGTGGTAGATAGCTCGATGTTCATTGCGGGGTGCCCCTGCTCGGCCTCGGCAATGAGTTGAGGCAGCGACAGATAACTGTCGGGGCCGGCCACGATATTTACTTTATACTGCTTGATGAGCTCCTCTTTTACCCGTTCGGCCATACATCCGACAACGCCAATGAGCGTCTCTTTGCCGCGGCGCAGGGCGTTGAGCTGGTCGAGGCGGCCGTAAATCTTCTGCTCGGCATTGTCGCGTATCGAGCAGGTGTTCAATAGAATAAGGTGCGCCTCGTTAATGTCGTCGCAGCTGTCGTAGCCCGCAACGCCCAAAATAGAACCAATTACCTCGCTGTCGGCTACGTTCATCTGGCAGCCGTAGGTCTCTATAAAAAGTTTTTTATTTTCCACAATATATCTGTTTGTATATCTGCCGCGAAGATACAACAAAGATGCCAACAAGCGAGCGAGAAACACAAAATTTATTTTGGTGTTTTTTGCAGCGAGCGCAGACAATCTTCGATCTTTATATCAAAGATACCAACAAACGAGTGTAAAATATGAAGTTTACTTCAATATTTTACCCTACGAGCGCAGACAATCTTCGCGCTTTAGCGCAAAGATGCCAACAAACGAGCGAGAAACACAAAATTTATTTTGGTGTTTTTTTAGAGCGAGTGCAGACAATCTTCGCACGGAGCGCCGAGATTTGAATACGAGCGCAGATAAGTGCTGGAAACACTCTTCCTTCGGCCCCCTCTTTTCTTGCCCCCGTTTATAATAATGTTTCTTGTCAATTTGAAAATATTGCAAAAAAACTCTATATTCGCAGCAAAATGTCTCTATTATGGAAAAAGAACTTTTTCGACACGAAATGAAAGTGCGCGACTACGAGTGCGACATTCAAGGAGTGGTTAATAATGCCAACTATCAGCACTATTTAGAGCACGCACGGCACGAGTTTCTCTTGTCCGAGGGCGTCAGCTTCTCGAAACTACACAACGAGGGCGTCGATTTTATGGTCTCAAAAGCCACTCTCGAATACAAAAACCCGTTGCGCGGCGACGATAGATTTTTTGTCTCTATTGCAATGAAACGCGAGGGGGCGAAGCTCGTCTGCCTGCAAAACATCCATCGTCTGCCCGACGAAAAGCTGTGCGTAAAGGGGCGCATCGAGATTGTCTCCATTGAAAATGGTCGTCTGACGCGCGGCGAGAAATTCGACGAGCTTTTCAACCATCTATTGCAATAAATAAAGGAATTAACATTTAAAACACAAACAATATGTCGTACCGCATAATAACAGCCGCCGAGGCTGCAAACTACATTAACGATGGCGACGGAGTGGGCATAAGCGGCTTTACTCTGTCGGGTACCCCAAAGACCGTGCTCCCCGAGGTTGCCCGTCGCGCCGAGGAGGCACACGCCGCCGGAAAACCCTTTAAGATTGACCTATACTCGGGCGCATCCACAGGCGATGCCATCGACGGAGCACTCACCCGCGCACAGGCCATACGCTTCCGCGCACCATTTATCTCGAACCCGACAGTGCGCAACGCAATAAATGCCAAAGAGATAACATACACCGACCTTCACCTCTCACTGATGGCGCAAGATCTGCGCTACGGCTTTATGGGCAAGGTAAATGTAGCCATTCTCGAGGCAGTCGATATTACCGACGACGGAAAAGTATATCTTACAACAGCCGGCGGCATAGGGCAGACAGTGGCCAATCTTGCCGACCGCATAATAATCGAGCGCAACACCTATCATCACACAATAGGGCTGCACGACGTTTATGAGCCTCTCGCCCCCCCTTACCGCAAGGAAATTCCCATCTACAAGGCCGACGACCGTGTGGGCAGGCCATACGTTCAGGTCGACCCCAAAAAGGTTGTGGGCATCGTCGAGGTTAATATGCCCAACGAGATTGTAGTATTCAAAGAGCTTGACGACGTTACCCGCAAGATCGGCGAGAATGTGGTGAATTTCATCCTCGAGGATATGAAACGCGGCATAATCCCCGCCGAGGGACTGCCCATTCAGAGCGGTATCGGAAATGTGGCAAACGCAGTGCTCAAAGGGCTCGAAGAGTGCGACGGAATACCGCCCCTCTATCTTTATTCCGAGGTGCTGCAAGACTCCGTAATTAAACTAATGGAACTTGGACGAGTAAAGGCCGGAAGCACCTGCTCGCTCTCGCTGAGCCGCGAGTGCCTCGACCACGTATATGATAATCTCGACTTTTTCCGCGATAAGTTAGTGCTGCGCCCCAGCGAAATATCGAATCACCCCGAGGTAATCCGCCGTCTGGGCATAATAGCGATGAACACGGCAATTGAGGTCGATTTATACGGCTGCGTAAACTCGTCGCACATCTGCGGCACAAGGCTTATGAACGGCATCGGAGGCTCGGGCGACTTTGCGCGCAACGCTTATATCTCAATTTTCACCTGCCCATCGACACAAAAGGGCGGACAAATAAGCTCAATTGTGCCCATCGTTACACACGCCGACCACACCGAGCACGACGTTAATATAGTAGCGACAGAGTGGGGCGTTGCCGACCTTCGCGGCAAGGGGCCCGACGAGCGCGCCAAACTGCTAATTGAAAAGTGCGCCCACCCCGACTATAAGCAACTGCTGTGGGACTATCTGAAAATTTCGAAATGCGGACACGTGAGCCACAATGTGGCGGCCGCCCTTGGAATGCACGCCACATTCGAGCGCAGCGGTGATATGCGCCTTACCGATTGGAGTAAGAATCTGTTTTGAATTTTATTAAACAAGTTAAATCGTTATTGCTAAGACTTTTTTTCGGCTTCTTTGAGGCTCTTTTCGGCATCTATCCATTTTGGGAATTTGAAAATAGCTCGCTATTCCCTGCATCCCCAAAATGAATATCTGCTTAAAAATAGTCCTCAAATAATCTCGAAATAAAATTAAAACAGATTCTAAATTTGCATAAAAATATATGCCTTTTTAATGAAGAAAAAACTTGTAACAGAAATGGGGCGAATGGGACGCGACGAGTTTGTCGCGTCCCAAAAACTGCCTCTTACGGTGGTGCTCGATAATATTCGCAGCCTGCACAATGTAGGCTCGGTGTTCCGCACAAGCGACGCTTTCCGCGTCGAGCGTGTGCTGCTGTGCGGAATTACGGCGACACCCCCTTCGGCCGAGATTCATAAAACGGCGCTTGGGGCCGAGGATGTTGTCGAGTGGCAATATTTTGCCGACACAATGCTGGCAGTAGAGGCGCTGCGCAGCGAGGGCTATGGCATTTACTCCATTGAGCAGGTCGAGGACAGTATCCCCCTGCAACAGTTCGGGGTAGAGGATGGTGCGCGGTACGCCGTAATTCTTGGCAACGAGGTAAAGGGCGTGCAGCAGTCGGTGGTCGATGCCTCGGACGGCTCCATTGAGATTCCGCAATTCGGCACAAAGCACTCGCTCAATGTCTCGGTTACGGCCGGGATGGTCATCTGGGAGTTTGCTCGCAAATTGGGGTGGGTGAGATAATAAAGGATACTATAAATACGTGGATTCACTTGTGAATAAGAGAGTGGCAATAAAGCTCACTTTTAGAAATAACAGACCCCGCCGGAGCGTATTCCTGCGGGGTCTGTTATTTCTGCTCCTCTTTATTACAAAAAAGAGGAGCATTGTTTCTTGTGCTTGCTTAAATTACAAGGAGCATTATTGCCGCTCCTCTTTCGACAAAGAGGAGCTGGCGCGCAGCGTCTGAGGAGTTCGAGGCTGCATCAAAAAAAAGCGTTGTTTGCAGTTATTTTTAACTCCTCACCCTTTTAGGGAGCTCCTCTTTATTACAAAAAATAGGAGCGGTTTTTTGTGCTTGCTTAAATTACAAGGAGCATTATTACCGCTCCTCTTTCGATAAAGAGGAGCCGGCGCGCAGCGTCTGAGGAGTTCGATGGTACATTAAAATAATGTTGTTTGCGGTTATTTTTAACTCCTCACCCCGTTGGGGGGCTCCTCTT
>JAZSIU010000071.1:0-5823 GCA_045533955.1 Bacteroidaceae bacterium | reverse complement strand
CCCTCACTTAGTCGCTTGTAAACAAGCGTCTAAGTAGCGGTTAAACATACCTCGCACTTTTTCCTTAAAACAATCGTACCTACATTGAATTTCTTTTTTATGGTGCAATAAATTAAAAGTTACCTTTTGTACGTATTATATGCAGCTGTTCTTGATGGTGAAAATAGATTATTGATTCTTACCCACAGTAAATTTCTACTGAGCCTAAAATTCCGGTGGATACTTAACATTGAAGAAAAAGAAAAAGCGCACCGTTTTTTTGCGGTGCGCTTAAAAGTTATTCACCAAAATCGAGAGTAAGCTGTCGGGGTTCCTCGCCCAAAAGATTAAAGCTCATTCTGTGATAAGGGGTGGGACCGTGCTCTCTTATTGCGGCCCGATGCTTTGCGGTGGGGTAGCCTTTGTTGCTGCTCCAATCGTATTGCGGATACTCCTCGGCGAGGCGTTGCATATAGTCGTCGCGGTAGGTCTTTGCAAGGATGGAGGCGGCGGCAATACTCATATACGTTGCGTCGCCCTTTACCACCGTCGTGTGGGGGATGCCGGGGTAGGGATTGAATTTGTTCCCGTCAATGAGCAGATGCTGCGGATACACCTTCAACTGTTCGACTGCGCGATGCATCGCAAGAATAGATGCGCGGAGAATATTTATGCGGTCAATCTCCCGTGCCGTTACAATACCCACGGCCCACGCAAGAGCCTCGCGCTCTATTACCTCGCGCAGCTCGTAGCGACGAGCCTCGCTCAACTGTTTCGAGTCGTTGAGCAGGCTGTTGTCGAATCCCTCGGGCAGTATGACGGCTGCTGCATAGACGTCGCCGGCCAAACAGCCGCGCCCCGCCTCGTCGCAGCCGGCCTCTATCCTTCCGCTTTGCATATATGGCTTTAACATTCTCTTCTCCTTAGTTTTTTATGCCATTAGTCGAACATTCGCGCAACGCGCTTGATACCCTCGACAAGGGTATCTACCTCTTCTTTTGTGTTGTACAGGGCAAACGAGGCTCGCACCGTTCCGGGGATTCCCAAATGGTCGATGAGGGGTTGTGCGCAGTGGTGTCCCGTGCGTATGGCAATGCCCAATCGGTCGAGCAGGGTGCCGAGGTCGGCGGGGTGAATGTCGCCCACGAGCAGCGAGACGGCCGAGCCGTCGGGACGGCCTATGATGCGCATATTCTCAACCTCGGACAGACGCTCAAGGGCATACAGTGTGAGGCTGTGCTCGTGCGCCGCAATATTCTCTATCCCAACGTGCTCTATAAATTCAATGGCTTTTCCCAATGCAATTGCGCCGATATAATCGGGGGTGCCGGCTTCGAATTTATAGGGTAGTTCGTTGTAGGTGGTCTTCTCAAATTTTACGGTCTGTATCATCTCGCCGCCGCCGTGATAGGGTTGCATCTGCTCGAGCCACTGCTCCTTGCCATAGAGTACGCCGATGCCTGTTGGGCCGTACATTTTGTGTCCGCTAAAGACGAAAAAGTCGGCGTCTAAGGCTTGAACATCTACCTTAATATGGGGGGTGCTTTGTGCTCCGTCTATTAGGATGGGTACGCCGTGGCTGTGGGCAATGTCGATGCACTCTTTTATGGGGTTTGTGCAGCCAAGCACGTTGGATACGTGTGTGAGGCTCACTAAGCGGGTGCGCTCGGTGAACAGCGCTTTGTAGGCTTCGACGTCGAGGGTGGTATCGGCCTTTAGGGGGATTACTTTTATCTCAATGCCTATGCGCTCGCGCAGCAGCTGCCACGGGACTATGTTGCTGTGATGCTCCATCGTGGAGATTATCACTTGGTCGCCCTCTTTCAGGAATGTGCCGCCGAACGACGAGGCTGCAAGGTTGATGCTCTCGGTGGTGCCGCGGGTGAATATTATCTGTCGGCTGTCGGGGGCATTTATGAAACGCTGTACGGTGCGACGAGCCTCTTCGAAGCGTTCGGTAGCCACCTGCGAGAGATGGTGAACGCCGCGGTGGACGTTGGAGTTTATGGTGCAGTAGGCCTCGCTTATGACGTCGATGACGCAGCGGGGCTTCTGGGTGGTGGCGGCGTTGTCCAAGTAGATTAACGGGCGGCCATAGACCTTGCTCCCGAGTATGGGAAATTGCTCGCGTATGTCGTTGGGGTTGAACATATTATTTTTTTATTGCTTGCACAGGGCGCATCTTTTGCAGCGGTTAAGCTCGCCGCGGAAACGCTTCTCGATGAGAAGGTGCAGGCGGTCGCGCAGTGTTTCTATATTTATTTTCTCTATCACTTCGCCGGCAAAGGCAAACATCAGCAGATGGCGTGCCTCGTCCTTGCTTATGCCGCGTTGCTGCATATAGAAGAGGGCACTCTCGTCGAGTTGTCCGACGGTGGAGCCGTGGCTGCATTTTACATCGTCGGCATAAATCTCGAGCTGCGGCTGTGCGTACATTCGGGCGCATTTTGTGAGGCACAGATTGCGGTTGGTCTGACACGAGGTGGTGTGCTGTGCATCGGGGCAGATGAGCATACGGCCCGAAAAGACGCCTGTTGACTCTTCGTCGAGGATGTATTTGTAAAGCTCGCTGCTGTTGCAATGCGAGGCTTTGTGCTCGACGAGGGTGTTGTTGTCGGTGTGCTGATTTTTGTCGCAGATGGCAAGGCCGCCCAAATGGGCCTCGGCGCCGCTGCCTGCGAGGGTTACTTTTATGTTGTTGCGTGTGAGTCCGTTGGTGAGGGTGATGCAGCAGTGGTTAAGGCGGCTGTCGCTCTCTTGGTTGACCAGCAGATGGGCAAGGCGGCTGTTCCGTTCGCCCGTCTCTTCAATCTCGACAATATTGAGCGTGGCACCGCGACGAAGGAATATTTCGGTTACCTGTGTCGATAGTGTCTGTTTGTCGTTCGACGAATGGTCGCAGATGAGTAGGTCGGCTGTGGCATTTTCGTCGATTATTATGAGCAGACGGCGGTTGCTGAGCATCTCGATATTGGAGCGCAGAAGGGTTACTATCTGTATGGGCTCGTCGAGCTTTGTGTCGCGGGGAACGTACAGCAGCAGGCCGTCCTGCACAAAGGTCGTGTTGAATTGTGCAAGGCTGTCGCTCTCTTGTGCCTGACGATTGTAGTAGGCCTTGACGAGTTCGGGGTGCGTTTGTGCATATTGGTCGAGGCTGCCAAGAAGTACGCCCTCGGGCAGAGGGTTTTTGTCGGCGGCATCGCGGTAGAAGCTGTCGTTGATGATATATTCCTGTCGCGCCCTGAGGTTGGGAACGTCGCAGCTGAAAAAGTCGGCGGGGGAGGCTTGCAGGGGCAGGCGACCGAGGTTCATTCCATAGTCGGCGGCAAAGAGCTTGTCGATGGCCGTGTGGCGATACTCCTCGTCGCTTCTCTTGGGGAAGCCTGCGCTCTTGAACTGCTCAAAGGCTTTTGCGCGCTCTTTGTTGAGCAGGGCCGAGCAGGGCGTCTCTATCAGTCGGCGGTTGTTGTCGAAAATTTCGATATATTCTTTCTCGTTGCTCATTGTTATTCTGCCTGAGGATTCTTAATCCAGTCGTATCCGCGTTCTTCGAGCTCGAGGGCAAGCTCGGGGCCGGCTGTTTTTACTATGCGTCCGTTGTAGAGTACGTGTACAATGTCGGGCTTTATGTAGTCGAGCAGTCGTTGGTAGTGTGTGATGACGAGGGTCGAGGTGTCGGGACGCTTCAGTTTGTTCACTCCCTCGGCTACGATGCGCAGGGCGTCAATGTCGAGGCCCGAGTCGGTTTCGTCGAGGATGCTCAGCGTGGGCTCGAGCATTGCCATCTGGAATATCTCGTTGCGCTTTTTCTCGCCTCCGCTGAAGCCTTCGTTCACCGAGCGGTTGGCCAGCTTGCTGTCAAGGTTGACAAGGGCGCGCTTGTCGCGCATCAGCTTTAAGAAATCACCGGCGCTCATTGAGGGAAGGCCCTGAGCCTCGCGCTTGGCGTTGATGGCTGCACGCATAAAGTTGGTCATACTCACGCCTGCAATCTCGACGGGGTATTGGAACGAGAGAAATATGCCTGCGTGGCTGCGCTCCTCGGGGCTCAGTGCCAAAAGGTCTTGTCCTTTGTATATAATGGCGCCTTCGGTTACGGTGTAGGCGGGGTGTCCCACAAGGACGTTGCTCAGGGTGCTTTTGCCCGAGCCGTTGGGGCCCATAATGGCGTGTACCTCGCCGGGTTTTACGATGAGGTTGATGCCTTTGAGTATCTCTTTGCCGTCTATTGTGGCGTGAAGATTTTTTATTTCTATAAGGTTGTCCATTGCTTTTCTCTAATGTTATTGTTGTTATCCCACTGCTCCCTCGAGCGAGACGCTCAGGAGTTTCTGTGCCTCGATGGCAAACTCCATCGGCAGTTTGTTGAGTACCTCTTTGGCGTAGCCGTTGACGATGAGGCCTATTGCTTCTTCGGTGCCGATGCCTCGCTGGTTGCAGTAGAATAGTTGCTCTTCGGATATTTTTGAGGTTGTTGCCTCGTGCTCTATTACGGCGTTGTCGTTGTGTATGTCCATATAGGGGAATGTGTGGGCACCGCATTTGTCGCCAAGCAACAGCGAGTCGCATTGGCTGTAGTTGCGTGCGCCGTCGGCATTTTTGCTCACACGGACAAGGCCGCGGTAGGAATTCTGGCTCTTTCCGGCCGATATTCCTTTGCTTATTATTGTGCTGCGGGTGTTGCGCCCAAGATGTATCATCTTGGTGCCTGTGTCGGCCTGCTGGTGGTTGTTGGTTACGGCCACCGAGTAGAACTCGCCTTGCGAATTGTCGCCGCGCAGTATGCAGCTGGGATATTTCCACGTTATTGCCGAGCCTGTCTCGACCTGTGTCCACGAGAGTTTGCTGTTGTTGCCGCGACAGTCGCCGCGCTTGGTTACAAAGTTATATACGCCGCCTTTGCCCTCGGCGTCGCCGGGGTACCAATTCTGTACGGTGCTGTATTTTACTTCGGCATTCTCGCACACTATAATTTCGACTATTGCGGCGTGTAGCTGATTCTCGTCGCGCATAGGGGCGGTGCAGCCTTCGAGGTACGATACGTAGCTGTTGTCGTCGGCGACGATGAGTGTGCGCTCGAATTGTCCTGTGTTGGCTGCGTTGATACGAAAATAGGTCGATAGCTCCATTGGACAGCGTACTCCGGCGGGTATATATACGAATGAACCGTCGCTAAAGACTGCGCTGTTGAGCGCCGCGAAGAAATTGTCGCGGTAGTTGACCACCGTACCAAGATATTTGCGCACAAGGTCGGGGTACTCTTGTATGGCTTCGCTCATTGAGCAGAAGATTATTCCTTTCTCTTTGAGTTCCTCCTTGAAAGTTGTCTTTACCGACACCGAGTCCATCACGGCATCGACAGCGGTGCCGCTGAGTGCGAGGCGCTCCTCAAGAGGGATACCAAGCTTCTCGAAGGTTTTCATAAGCTCGGGGTCAATCTCTTTATTCTCGTTACTCTTTTTCTTCTTCAGCGGGTCGGCATAATACGAAATTGACTGATAATCGATAGGAGGAATATTCAAATGAGCCCAATCGGGCATTTCCAGCGTCAGCCAATATCTGTATGCCTTCAAACGAAACTCAAGCAACCATTCGGGCTCGCCCTTTTTCGAGGATATAAGCCTTATGACATCTTCATTGAGTCCCTTATCTATAATTTCGGTATTTATATTACTTATAAAGCCATATTTATAGGCTTTATCGGCAATTTTCCTAAATATATTGTTACTCTTTTTTTTCATGTATCTCTTTTTTCATCTCTTCGATAAAAGCAACCGAGAGCTTGCGCATAGGCTTATATAACACCGAATTATCTTGCGATGTTTCGCCAAAAAGCGCATTTTT
>JAZSIU010000038.1:0-6162 GCA_045533955.1 Bacteroidaceae bacterium | reverse complement strand
CCTACGACAACGACCTTCGAGCCTTCCCCCTATCCATCGAGGTAGCCTTTGGCACCGACCTCAGCGCCCTCTCACCCACATTCGAGCTCACCCCCGGCGCCACCCTCAAAGTAATTGAAAAGGGCGACACCATAGATACCCCCCTTGTCGGGAGCAGGGAGCAAGATTTTTCGCAGCCCGTGCGCTACATTGTAACATCCGAGAGCCACAGATGGCACCGTGTCTATCTCATTGACATTCACTATCCCGAGAATCGTGATATACCCACAGAGTATCATTTCGAGAGCATAAAAGAGCAGGATAATTACTACATATTCCACGAATCGGCCGAGGGGTGCGCCCCCCTGACGTGGGCCAGCGGAAACCCCGGCTTTGCCCTCGCCGCACAACTGCAAGGAATAACATCACCACACAGCTACCCCACCACAATAGACAGCAACGGCTACAACGGCAACTGTCTGAAACTGCAAACTCTGCTCACAGGCGATTGGGGGCAGCGCGTTGGAAAGCCCATAGCAGCCGGCAACCTGTTTATGGGAACATTCTACCTACCCACAGCGCTGACAAACTCGCTCAATTCCACCCGCTTTGGTGTGCCATTTAGGCACAAGCCAACGATGCTCACAGGCCTCTACCGCTACACGGCCGGCAAGGATTTTTACGATAATGGCAACTACACCGACGAGAAAGACAAATTCAGCATCTATGCAATGTTCTTCGAAAAGGGCGACGACGTGCCGTATATCGACGGGCACATCCCATCGCAAGGATTCCGGCACCCGCGAATGGTCGCCACTGCCCTTATGGACGAGGCTGAAAAGGTCGAGAGCAGCGAGTGGCGCCGTTTCGAGATTCCATTCGACTATGCACGTTACGGCAAGAGCCTCGATCCACAAAAATTGGCCGAAGGAAAATATTACATTTCCGTGGTATTTGCATCAAGCAGCGGAGGCGACGAGTTTAAAGGTGCTCCGGGCAGCACGCTATGGGTCGACGAGGTAGAATTATTATACGAATAAAAAGGAGTGGAAAATGAAAAGAATTATAGCAACAATATTGACACTGACAATAGGGCTATTAGCAGCCTCGGCACAAGAGAGCGACAGAATATGGGAGTTTGATGCGCGCGTGGGAGCGAACATTGGCGGCACCTCGCCTCTACCTCTTCCGCGCGAGATACGCAAGATTGAGTCGTATTCGCCGCAATTCTCGCCTACCATCGAGATAAACGCCACCCGCCTCATCAACAGCTGCTGGGGCATCGGCAGCGGCATAAGAATAGAGAAAAAGGCAATGAGCACACACGCACAAGTAAAAGACTACCGCACCGAGATTATAGGCGAAGGGGGCAACAAACTGCGCGGCAATTGGACAGGCGACGTACACACAAACGTCGAAAGCTGGTACATAAGCATTCCCGTGCAAGCGCACTACCGCCCCGGCAGCCGCATAGAATTTACGGGCGGACTATTTGCCGCCTATCTTATTGACGGCAGCTTCGATGGTTACGTCAACGACGGCTATCTGCGCAAGGATAATCCGACAGGCGATAAAATTGTGTTCGACAAAAAAGACAAAGGCACATACGACTTTTCCGACGAGATTAACAACCTCTCGTGGGGTGTGCAGGCAGGCGCCCATTGGAACGCAACCGAGCATACAAGGCTCTCGGCACAGCTGACGTGGGGACTGAATGAGTTTTTCAAGAGTGATTTTAAGACCATCAGTTTCTCTATGTACCCCATCTATCTGAATATTGCGGCAGGCTACCGTTTCTGACGCATTTTTAGGCGTGGCACTATTTGCGGGAACGATGCCCCAATATTCGCTGCCCTACAATAAAACAATCAGCGCCCGACAGGAAATTGTCGGGCGCTGATTGTTTTATCCTTAAAAAAATGCTGAATTACTTTTTACCGTGGAAATCAACCTCAAGCGAGCCAACCACAGGAGCATCGTTTATTGATATTGTAACGTCAAGCTCTTTTCCGTTGCACTCGCCATCCACGGTAACGGGAAGCTCGGCATTATCGAACATAGCAACAGTAACCACCGCTGTGCCGTAAATATCGTACGAGGTACCTTTATCGTTCTTTACAGCCGCACACTCGGCACTGATGGTACCGATAGGCATCTGCCCGAAAGTAAAATCCTTGAGCACGACACGCACCTTAGAGTCATCGACCTTTTCAACTGCCAACTGCTCATCAATTGAGGTACCCAGAACCTCGAGCGAGCCCTTATAGGTGCCTATAATATCATTCAGGACAATTGGCTTGTCGGTATTGTTGTCATCATCGTCGCTGCTGCAAGCAGTGAACATACACACGGTGCAAAGCGCCATAAAAAGCAGATAGAAATAATTTTTCTTCATAATAAAATAATTTTAAATACGGCCGCTAAGGTAACAAAAAAATATACTACCTACGTGCAACGGTAAAGAGAAAATATGTTATAATTTTCTTTTTTTAACAGTAGAGGGCTATTTTCGGAACCTTTTTGTTACGGCAGCGTATCCGCAACGACGACACAGAGGCTCAACGGCCGTATGGCACGTAAAGCCATCATATATTGCACGGGCGCGCGGCGAGGAGAGAATATCGTCGAGTGGCTCTCTGAAAAGATTGCCAAGGCGTATCTCACCCGCGTGGTCGAGACAGCAGGGGACGACACTGCCATCGACAAGTACCCCTATCTGATTGCGCAGTGCGTAGCAGAAGGCCTCATCCTCGGCATACTCGTCGCGCGCAGCATCGGGCCACTCGAATATTTTATCATACTCGACGTAAAGATTCTCTGCGAGCCTCCACCCATCGTGGCGCTGCGTCCACGGCTGCGGCGCATACTCGGCAATAAACTGCAACAATTTGTCGTTGTTACTCTCGCCGCCCCCCTCATTCCAAAAGCGCAGCACAATGACAATGCCGCGCGAGGCAGCCTCAATGGAGAATTTCATCACCGTCTCGATATACTCGCGAGCATCCTTACGACCGTTGCCTTCGTGCGAGTGGAGCGATATTTGTATCTTATGAGGCCCGGCGTCGATGACAGCGCCGCCGTCGCGCAGCAGCGTGCCATTGGTTGTGAGCACAGGCACAAAGCCCTTCGCACGGGCAATGGTAATAAACTGCGGCAAGAGAGGATGCAGCAGAGGCTCGCCCATCAGGTGAAAATAGAGGAATTTTACCCTACCCCTGAGATGGTCGGTAAGCGTCTGAAACTCCTCGAGCGTGAGGCGTCGCTTCTCCCTTGCGGTCTTTGGGCAGAAAAAGCAGTTAAGATTGCAAATGTTTGTTATTTCAAGATAGCAACGGGTTATCATAGCAGCCGACTTTTTAAAAATAAAAAAGACGAGGAATATAAATCTCTCGTCTTTTTTCAGTGACTCGCTTGGGGCTCGAACCCAAGACCCCATCCTTAAAAGGGATGTGCTCTACCTGCTGAGCTAGCGAGTCAACCTCTATGTGCCGTTAAGCGAGTGCAAAGATATGCAGTTTTTTCGGCTCTACCAAATTTTTACAAGAAAAAATCGCCCAAAAAAGTAAAATTCCGTAAAAAAAGCAAAAACAGAGGCTCTGTGGCAGGTAATTGTTGACCGTTAGTATCAACAAAGGATACAAAGAGTTATATTTTTATAGCAGCGCGGTTGATTATTTCAGTTACTTTTGGTATTTTTGCACACAAATCAGTGCCGAAACAGACCACAGAAGAGCCCCCCATTGCTACATCTGCCGCCGGCACCACCAACAAAGTAAATTACGATAAAAAAATATGAAAAAGATTACTAATCCCTTTTTAAACCTCATCGGAAAAGGTTACAACTGTTTCGCCTGCGCCCCCAACAATCCCTACGGCCTTAAAATGGAATTTTACGAGGATGGCGACGACATTGTCTCTTTATGGACGCCCGGCGAGAATTATCAAGGTTGGTTAAACACACTGCACGGCGGTATTCAGGCTACCCTGCTCGACGAGAGTGCCGGATGGCTCATCACCCATAAATTTCAGACCTCAGGAATGACCACAAATTTAAATGTAAAATACAAAAAGCCCATCCCGACGGGGGCCGATGTTACATTGGAGATTCGTGCGCGCGTAAAACAGACAAGACGCAATTTTGTGTATATCGACGCTTCAATCTCGCATAACGGCGAAATATGCTCGATGGGCGAGCTTACTTTCTACTGCTTTCCTAAAGAGGTTGCCGAGAAGGAGTTTCATTTCTCAGGCAGTAAGACCGAGGAATAATCCAAATAGTATTTAAAAAAGAGGGTGACCCAAAAGTAAAATTGGGTTACCCTTCTTCATTTTATTATTTCAGCGTTCAAATTGCCGTATGACAATAAAAATATAGCTATTCCATTGATAAACATTGGAATAGCTATTGTTTGTTTGGGAAATTTTTATTATCTTTAAACTACCACATCCAAAAACAATAAATCCCAACAAAAACTATGGCAAAGGTAATACATAAATTCTACAATCAAAACGATTCGCTCCTGCTTCCTCCGTCATTGGGTGAATTAATTTCTTCGTCGCATCCTGTACGTATTGTAAACGATATTCTCGACAGGTTCGACATCAGTGATATCGAGGCAACCTACAAGAGCGGCGGCACTAGCAGTTATCACCCCCGTATGCTTCTTAAGGTAGTTGTTTATGCCTACCTGTGCAATGTATATTCGGGCAGAAAGATGGAAAAGCTTCTGCGTGAGAATATCCATTTCATGTGGCTCAGCGGCATGAACAGGCCCGACTTCCGCACAATCAACCGTTTCCGTAGTGAAAGACTCTCCGGTGGCCGTCTTGAGGGCGTGTTTATCAAGGTTGTGGAACTTTTGAATGACGAAGGTCTTGTTTCCTTAAATGTGCAGTATATTGACGGCACCAAGATAGAGTCTGTTGCCAACAAGTACACCTTTGTATGGAAAGGCAGCGTAGAGAAGAACAAGGCAAAATTGATAGACAAGGTGCGTGGTGTTCTTTCTGCAGCAGAAGAAGAACTTGCCATAGAGGAAAGCGCTGAAATCCCCGAAGAGTTGCCACAGAAAGAGTTCGAACGTCGTGCAGAGAAGATTCTTTCCAAAATGGATGAGTTGGGAATAAGCAAGGGTAAACAACGCCGATTGATAGAGAAGACCGCAAGCGATAGTAAATCCAAGCTTGATGAATACGACCGCCACCTCGAAACCCTTGGCGAGCGCAACAGCTACAGCAAGACCGACCCCGATGCCACCTTTATGAGGATGAAGGAGGATGCGATGAACAACGGACAGACAAAACCGGGATACAATGTCCAGATATCTACAGAGAATCAATACATCACCAACTACGGCATTTTCTGGAATCCCAACGACCAGGGCACACTTATCCCATACCTTGACTCCTTTGTACAACGCTATGGTATGCAGAGCATAGATATAGTCGCAGACTCGGGCTATGGCAGTGAAATGAATTACGAGTATCTTTTTGCCAATGGTATGACACCTTATGTAAAGTACAATATGTTCCACGCCGAGATGAAAAGGATGTACAAAGACAATCCCTTTCTGCCGGGCAATATGTACTACAACAAGGAGCAGGACTATTATGTATGCCCGATGGGACAACATCTTGACTTCATCTATTATAAGAAAGAGAAATCCGACTCGGGTTACATATCAACCAAAAGCGTATATATGGCAAAGGACTGCTCAAGATGTCCTCTGCGTGGAATGTGTTACAAAGGAAAGACAGACAGGCGCATTATTGAGGTTAATCATAAGAATAACACATACAGGGCAAAGGCAAGGGAACTGCTGACAAGTGAAAAGGGGCTGGAACACAGAAGCAGAAGACCGATAGAACCCGAAGCTGTGTTCGGAAACATAAAGTTCAATCACGGGTTCAAGCGTTTCAGACTGAAATCGGCAGAAAAGGTCTCTGTCGAATGGGGACTTGTGGCTATAGCCCACAATCTAAGGAAGTATATTGCCCGAAAAACGGAAAATAGCAACAGTCAAAGACTTTTTGTTTTCCCTATTGGAGCATATTTAGAATGTTGTCGGGCTGCATAAAGGATTTATGCGTACAAAAATGATATCTCTTCGAATCTGAAGGTAAAACTGAAAAATCACTCCAAAAAAGAGGCTGAGCCAAAATTACTTTTGACCCAGCCTCTTT
>JAZSIU010000044.1:0-3694 GCA_045533955.1 Bacteroidaceae bacterium | reverse complement strand
GATAGAGGGTTGGCCCGGTGAATAATTCACAGCAACCAATAACTCTTTTAAAAGGGTGGTTCTTTTATGAACCATCCTTTTTTTTATTTGTAAACAACCCATAAAACCGCTCCTCTTTTTTGTAATAAAGAGGAGCTCCCCGAAAGGGGTGAGGAGTTAAAATAACCGCAAACAAAAAAATCGCTCCTCTTTTTTGTAATAAAGAGGAGCTCCCCGAAAGGGGTGAGGAGTTAAAATAATAACAAACAACACACAAAACAACGCTCCTCTTTTTTGTAACAAAGAGGAGCTCCCCGAAAGGGGTGAGGAGTTAAAATAAGCACAAACAAAAAAACCGCTCCTCTTTTTTGTAATAAAGAGGAGCTCCCGAGCGGGGTGAGGAGTTAAAACAAGCACAAACAAAAAAAACGGCTCCTCTTTTTGTAATAAAGAGGAGCTCCCGAGAGGGTAAGGAGTTAAAATAAGCACAAATAACATTTTATTTTGATACAGCGTCGAACTCCTCAGACGCTATGCGCCAGCTCCTCTTTGTCGAAAGAGGAGCAGCAGTAACGCTCATAATAATTTAAAATACAAAAAACGCTCCTCTTTTTTGTAATAAAGAGGAGCTCCCGAAAGGGTGAGGAGTTAAAATAACCGCAAATAATACTTATTATAAATAGCGTCGAACTCCTCAGACGCTATGCGCCAGCTCCTCTTTGTCGAAAGAGGAGCAGCAGTAACGCTCATAATAATTTAAAATACAAAAAAACCGCTCCTCTTTTTTGTAATAAAGAGGAGCTCCTCAACGGAGTGAGGAGTTAAAATAATCACAAACAACAAACAAAAAACTGCTCCTCTTTTTTGTAATAAAGAGGAGCTCCCCAACGGGGTGAGGAGTTAAAATAATAACACACAACTTTTTATTTTGATACAACGTCGAACTCCTCAGACGCTATGCGCCAGCTCCTCTTTGTCGAAAGAGGAGCAGCAGTAACGCTCATAATAATTTAAAATACAAAAAACGCTCCTCTTTTTTGGAATAAAGAGGAGCTCCCCAACGGGGTGAGGAGTTAAAATAATAACAAATAATACTTATTATAAATAGCATCGAACTCCTCAGACGCTATGCGCCAGCTCCTCTTTGTCGAAAGAGGAGCAGCAATAATGCCTCTAACAATAACACACAAAAAACCGCTCCTCTTTTTTGGAATAAAGAGGAGCTCCCCGACGGGGTGAGGAGTTAAAACAAGCACAAACAACATTTTATTTTGATACAGCGTCGAACTCCTCAGGCGCTATGCGCCAGCTCCTCTTTGTCGAAAGAGGAGCAGCAGTAACGCTCATAATAATTTAAAATACAAAAAAAACGCTCCTCTTTTTTGTAATAAAGAGGAGCTCCCCGAAAGGGGTGAGGAGTTAAAATAATAACACACAACATTTTATTTTGATACTGCGTCGAACTCCTCAGACGCTACGTGCCGGCTCCTCTTTGTCGAAAGAGGAGCAGCAGTAACGCTAATAATAATTTAAAATACATAAAATCGCTCCTCTTTTTTGTAATAAAGAGGAGCTCCCCGACGGGGTGAGGAGTTAAAATAATAACACACAACATTTTTTATAACACTTTTAACGAAAGCCATTTATAAAAATATTAAAAAACAAGCGGTTATTTACAAAAAAAGTAGTACCTTTGCAGCCGAATTCTATCAACATAATGTCTAACTCATTAACTTAAAATCAATTATGAGCGAAGAGAAAGTATTAACCGGTACCCCCGATTTCGATTGGGAGCAGTACGCAAATGGAGAGAACGTATCAGGTCTCTCAAAAGAGCAGTTGGAGCAGGCCTATAATGGCACTCTCAACAAAGTATCAAGCCGCGAGGTAGTAATGGGAACAGTAATCGGCATCAACAAGCGCGAGGTTATTGTTGACATCAACTACAAGCAGGACGCAATTATCCCCATCAGCGAGTTCCGCTACAACCCCGACCTCAAAGTAGGCGACCAAGTAGAGGTTTACATCGAGAATTTGGAGGATAAGAAAGGTCAGCTTAGCCTTTCACACAAGAAAGCACGTGCAAGCCGCTCTTGGGAGCTCGTTAACGAGGCTATGGAGAATCAGGCAGTTGTACGCGGTTACATCAAGTGCCGTACAAAGGGCGGTATGATTGTAGATGTATTCGGTATCGAGGCATTCTTGCCCGGTTCGCAGATTGACGTTAAGCCCATCCGCGACTACGATGCATACGTAGGTCAGACAGAGGACTTCAAGATTGTTAAGATTAACCAAGAATTCAGAAACGTTGTTGTTTCGCACAAGGCTCTTATCGAGGCTGAGCTCGAGGAGCAGAAGAAGAAGATTATCAGCACACTCGAGAAGGGTCAGGTACTCGAGGGTACAGTTAAGAATATCACCTCTTACGGTGTATTCATCGACCTCGGCGGTGTTGACGGTCTTATTCACATCACAGACCTCTCTTGGGGTCGCGTAAGCGAGCCCAGCGAGATTGTTTCTCTCGACCAAAAAATCAATGTTGTTATCCTTGATTTCGACGACGAGAAGAAGCGCATCGCTCTTGGTCTGAAGCAGCTTACTCCCCATCCTTGGGATGCTATCGACCCCAACCTCAAAGTGGGCGACATTGTTAAGGGTAAGGTAGTTGTTATGGCCGACTACGGCGCATTCATCGAGATTGCCCCCGGCGTTGAGGGTCTTATCCACGTATCAGAGATGTCTTGGAACCAGCACCTGCGTTCGGCTCAGGACTTTATGAAAGTGGGCGACGAGGTAGAGGCTGTCATCCTGACACTCGACCGCGACGAGCGCAAGATGTCTTTGGGTATCAAGCAGCTTAAGGAGGATCCTTGGACAAACATCGAGGAGAAATATCCCGTTGGCTCGAAGCACAGCGCTAAGGTTCGTAACTTCACAAACTTCGGTATCTTCGTTGAGATTGAGGAGGGTGTTGACGGTCTTATCCACATCAGCGACCTCTCTTGGACAAAGAAGATTAAGCACCCCTCTGAGTTTACTCAGATTGGCGAGAGCATCGAGGTACAGGTACTCGAGATTGACAAGGAGAATCGTCGTCTGAGCCTTGGCCACAAGCAGCTCGAGGAGAATCCTTGGGACGTATTCGAGACAGTGTTCACCGTTGGTTCAATCCACGAGGGTGTTATCACCGAGCTCATCGACAAGGGTGCAGTTGTATCGCTCCCCTACGGCGTTGAGGGCTTCGCAACTCCCAAGCACCTTGTAAAAGAGGACGGCTCACAGGCTAAAGCCGAGGAGAAGCTCGAGTTCAAGGTAATTGAGTTCAACAAGGAGGCAAAGAGAATCATCCTCTCGCACAGCCGAATCTTCGAGGATGTAGCTAAGGCCGAGGAGAAAGCCGAGAAGAAGGCTGCAGCCGCAGCTCGCAAGAGCAGCAAGAAGGCTGTTGAGGAGACACCCGCAATCCAGAATCAGGCAGCCTCAACAACACTTGGCGACATTGACGCACTTGCTGCACTGAAGAGCAAGCTCGAAAGCGGCGAGTAATCAATAAACTCATAAAAAAGCCACTAATTGAGGCTGGGTCAAAAGTAATTTTGGCTCAGCCTCTTTTTTGGAGTGATTTTTCAGTTTTACCTTCAGATTCGAAGAGATATCATTTTTGTACGCATAAATCCTTTATGCAGCCCGACAACATTCTAAATATGCTCCAATA
>JAZSIU010000100.1:0-3316 GCA_045533955.1 Bacteroidaceae bacterium | reverse complement strand
GATTCTACGGCATTGTATTTCAAGGGGGCAGCTTCGTTGCCCTGCCTATCCACCAAGCCCCATTTATGGTTTAATCGGGCGATGGCTACGCCAAGAGAATCGGAGTAGTCGAGATAATCATATTTTAGTGGTGTAATTGCCACGCTGTCCTCGTCTATCAGGCCATATTTTCCGTTATTCTCGATAACGGCGATGCTTTTCTCGACATTTAACAGCATAGCCGAGACGCCCAAAATTACAACCACTGCCACCGCGGCTGCAACCCATTTCCACACGCCGCCTTTTTTCGCGGGCTTTTCGGCGGGCGCTGCGGGTTTTTCTTTCGGCTTTTCGGCAGGCGCTACGGGAGTTTCTGTTTTTTTGGAAGACTTTTTAGGCTCGGCGGGCTGTTCGGGAGTTTTTTTCGCAGGCTCGGATACAACCGTTACCTTGGGCTGTACGTCAATAAACGTCTCCTCGTGCGACGCATTAACCATCGTCTCCTCATTTTCTGCACCCGAGGCGCCGAGCAAGGCAATAAACTCCTCGGCCGTGGCGGGGCGGTCGCTCTTGCGCAGTTGCATTGCCTGTGCCACAGCGTTTCGCACGCGGGGCGAGATATTCTGCGGCAGCGCGGGCAGTCCTTCGTTAAAAATCTCATCCGCCTGCGGGGGCGTAACACCCGAGAGCAGCTTATACAAAGTGGCTCCCAAAGAATAAATATCCGATTGAGGCGAGAATTTCCCCACGCCGCCGGCGTTATACTGCTCCATCGGCGCGTAACCGTGGCTGATGCCAACTGGAGTGCTGCTCGTCTGGTCGCCGTGCTCGTCATATTGCTTCGATAATCCAAAGTCAATGAGCACGCCCGCGCCACCGTCGTCAAGCAAAATATTCCCCGGCTTAATGTCAAGATGGTTGATTTTTCTTTTGTGAATATACCCCACCGCATCGGCTATTTGTGTGATATATCTTACTGCGTCGGCCTCGGGGAGGGGTTTTTCGCCACGCACAAGGTCGGCAAGCGAGCCGCCGCTGTGATACTCCATCACATAGTAGGCCGTGCTATTCTCGTTGAAAATATCGTGTATTCTAATGATATTATTATGGTTGAGCTGCGAGATTGTGCGTGCCTCTTTAAGGAATTTTTCCATAAACCTATCGACAATCTCGCGGTTGCTCTTTGTGCCCAGCGTTACGTGGCTGGTGGCCTCGTCGCGCTCGCAAAATTGCTTGAAGAAAAACTCTTTAACGCACACTTTGCGCCCCAAGAGCACCTGTGTGGCAAGGTAGGTTATTCCGAATCCTCCCTGCCCCAACACCTTCTCTATCTTATATTTCCCGCCCTGAAGAAGCGTCCCTTCTGACAAATGTTGCATAGTCCTTTTTGTATTTTGTTTTATATTACTTTTTTATTTTTAGCCCTCACTTTTTTCTTTTTGTAAGGACGGATTTTTTTGTCTTTTCCAACGAGCGGAAGCAACCGAGGAATCTCACCCCCGCACCCGCAAGAGGCTGTTTTAATGGAAAAGCCGACGGGCCGCAGCACTTTTGTTACTTTATTCTGTTACCTTTTTTGTCTATATAAAATTCCTCGCCGTTTAATTCAACCCAAGCACTCCCCTCGGAGAAAGACAAGGCAAAATCATACTTTAATGGAATAACCACATTGCCACTCTTGTCGATAAAGCCCCATTTACCGTTTAATTTAACACGGGCAAGGCCCTCGGAGAAAGGCAAGGCATCATCATACTTTAATGGAATAACCTCGTTGCCACTTTTGTCAATAAAGCCCTCTTTACCGTTTAATTTAACCGATACAAGGCCCTCGCTGAAACCATAAGTATCATCATACTTTAATGGAATAACAACATTATCATTCTTATCAATAAACCCCCATTTACCGTTTAATCCAACACAGGCAAGGCCCTCGTAAAAATCGCTGGCAGCATCATACTTTATTGGAATAACAACATTATCATTCTTGTCAATAAAGCCATATTTTCTGTTTAATTCAACACGGGCAAGGCCCTCGCGGAAATCATGAGCTTCATCATATTTTAATGGAATAACCTCGTTGCCACTCTTGTCAATTAAGCCCCTTTTACCGTTTAATTTAACACAGGCAAGCCCCTCGGAGAAATTCCAAGCACCATCATATTTTAATGGAATAACCTCGTTGCCACTCTTGTCAATAAAGCCCCATTTACCGTTTAATTTAACACAGGCAAGGCCCTCGAGGAAATCATGAGCTTTATCATATTTTAATGGAATAACCTCGTTGCCTCTTTTGTCAACAAAGCCATACTTACCGTTTAATCCAACATAGGCAAGGCCCTCGGAGAAAAACCAAGTATTATCATACTTTATAGGAATAACAACATTGTCCCTATCGTCTATAAAGCCATACTTACCATTTAATTTAACACGCCTAAAGCCCTCCTTCTCATATAGCACTTCATCATACTTTTTTGTTACTTTTGCAGGCTCCTTTGCAGGCTGTGCTTGTGCAGCTGTTTCTGTCTGTTGGGTAGTTACAACCCTATTGCCAATTTTGTCAATATAGAACCACTCGCCGTCTAATTTAACTTTTGCGCGCCCGTCATTGAAAGAGTACGCATTTTCGTATTTAAATGGAATAACAACATTATCGCTTTTGTCAATAAAGCCCCATTTACCGTTTAATTTAACCGCGGCAAGCCCCTCGATGAAGTAATTAACATCTTGGTACTTTATTGGAATGACAACATTGCCACTTGTATCAATAAAGCCTTCCCTACCGTTAAATTTAACCGATGCAAGGCCGTTGGAGAAACTACCGGTATCATCATACTTACAAGGAATAACCTCGTTGCCATTTTTATCAATATAACCCTCTTTACCATTTAATCGAACCCTTGCAAGGCCATCGGAATAATTACTTACATAATCATATTTCTGTTGTTTCTTTGCGGGCTCTTTGGCAGGCTGCGACGGTGTTACCTTTGCCGGCACCTTTGCAGGCTGCGACGGTGTTACCTTTGTGGGTTCTTTGACAGGCTGCGTGTGCGTTACCTGCACCACTTTTGCAGGCTGTTGAGGGGCAGCCGGGCGGGAGGGCTCGTCGCCGCCTCCCGATTGTTGCCACACGAAAAGCACCACAGCAATTATTACCGCCAAGGCCGCAACCCATTTCCACGGAGTATTTTCGTCGGCTGGTTGCTCGGCGGGTGTTTCTTGGGGCTTTTTTTCAGGTGCTACGGGGCTCTCGGGAGCAGGCTTCTCGGGAGCGGGCTGTTCGGGCGCGGGGTCAACGTCGGTAATTGTTACATCGTCGTCGGGAGTCTCTATCTTGGTG
>JAZSIU010000104.1:0-16297 GCA_045533955.1 Bacteroidaceae bacterium | reverse complement strand
GAAGAACTGTTCATTCGTGATAAAGACAGAGACGAGCGCGTGATAGAACAGCGTATAGTGCAGAATGTGAAAGAGTTTATTATGACATTCGGCAAGGACTTTACATTTGTAGGCAACCAATATCATTTGGAAAAATTCGGTGTGGAAGAGTTTCCTGATTTACTATTCTTCAACAGAGAATTGGCAGCTCTTGTATGTGTTGAGTTAAAAGATGGTCCATTCAGGACTTCATATTTGGGACAATTGGCCGGATACCTGCGTATCCTCGATGATGAAGTACGAAAGCCTAACGAGAATCCCTCAATAGGCATTATCCTTTGCAAGAGTGCTAATAAGAAATTTGTTGAGTATGTAATTCAAGACTATGACAAACCTATGGGAGTGGCTACATATAAGACAACAGCCGATATGGATGAACGCTTGAAGAGATTGCTTCCTCCTGTCGAAGAGCTGGAAAAACTTCTTTAATTCATTGCGTATGTTGTTAGGAAAAAGAATAAAAGAATTAAGGGAGGAACAAAAACTGCTTCAACGGCAGTTAGCTGCTATTCTTGAAATAGACACTCCTATGTTTAGCAAGATTGAACGTGGCGACAGGCGAGCAAAGCGTGGGCAGGTTATAACCCTTGCCCAACAATTCAAAGTTGATGAAAGGGAACTACTCACATTATGGTTGGCTGACAAGATTCTTGATGCTTTAGAAGAAGATGATAACAAATTGAAACAGGAAGCAATAAAGGTAGCCTTGGTGGTATTAAATTAAAATCGTAAAACAAATTGTATACTTATGATACTAAAAGCATTTATTTCACATAGTAGTAAGCAAAAACACTTTACAGAAGCAATAAGGAATAGTATAGGAGCGGATTATTGCTGGATTGATAATATGATTTTTAACCTTCATATAAGACTCTTAGTGAGATATATGACAAATTAGGTAAAACATCAATCTTTGTCCTATTACCTCGACAGTCATTTTGCATAAGTAGTTATAGGCGTACGCCGAAGTGGAAAGTCAACACTATGTTACAATACCCTAAAATCCAGTAAAGTCAAATTTGCATACGCTAACTTTGACGACGAGCGCTTCCAAAACATTCAAACAAGCGATTTAAATGCAATACTAGAAGTTCTATATAAAATTTATGGAAACTTTCAACACCTATTCCTCGATGAAATACAAAACATTGATGGTTGGCACCTATTTGTAAACCGTCTATTACGCCAAAGAATACACATAATTGTAACCGGTTCAAACGCAAAATTATTAAGTGGAGAATTAGCGACGCACCTCACAGGCCGCAACGACCAAATAGAACTCTATCCATTCTCATTCTCCGATTGGTGTCATTGCAAAGGCATCGACACAAAATCGACCACCACTAAAGCCGAAGCATCACGACGAGCCGCTTTTGATGAATATATATTACAAGGAGGCTTCCCCGAGTTAATGTACGAGAAGAATAAAACTCGTTACGTAGGCAATTTGGTAAATAATATCCTAAAGCGCGATATTGAACAACGCCATAAAGTAAAATATACAGAAGCCTTCGAACAATTAGCACACCATTTGATGAATACCGCACCCTGCATTATAGTAGAGAATGAATTAGCCCCATAGTTGGATTAAAGTCTAACCATACTGTAAATAATTATATTTGGCACCTGAAAGAAGCATATCTAATGTTGGGAATTAAGAAATTTGCCATCAAAAGCCGCCAAAGAGTAAGAGCAGAAAAGCTATACCCCGTTAATGTAGCCTTAATGGACGGCCGACAGGAAGCCTTTGCCAAAGAATATCTCGGTTGGAGATTAGAAACCATAGTATATATAGAGTTACTTCGTCGAAATCGCCCTATAAACCGCGACGTACATTATTATAAAAGCGTGAATGGCTACGAGGCCGACTTTGCTGTGTGCCGAGACAATCGTGTCGAAGAAATATACCAAGTCTCATACGACATTAGCAAAGACAAGACCCGCAAAAGAGAGCTAAGAGGCCTGCTCACAGCCTCTAAAGAGACACGATGCAAGAATCTTTTCCTTATTACCGACTTTCACCGTAAGAATTTAAACATTGAAGATAAACAAATACAAATTATCCCGGCTTATGATTGGTTAATAAAAAACAATTAGCTACGAGTCGTGCGAAGCGCGTGTTGCAATTGCAAAGCAAATATAAAACCAACCAAGAAACAATACACTCTGCCGCATAAAATTTGCAATTACCATAAAATCCATTACATTTGCTTAATAATACTCCAATTAAGCAACAAACATCGCAATCAATATGACAAAAGCAAAAGAAATAAAATTTACTCCGCAACAACAGAACGCATTCGACAGAATGTTGCAATTCATAAAATCGCGCAACGAACAAATTTTCATACTGCGTGGATACGCCGGAACCGGTAAAACCACAATGATGAAACAATTCATAAACAAACTAAAAGAGCACAAGACACCATTCCGCCTTTTAGCCTCAACAGGTCGAGCTGCAAAAATCCTCTCAAACGCGACAAACTGTGCCACCACCACAATACACGGTCTCATATACAAATACAACGACATCAACCAAGACTTAGAGCAAGTAGTAAACGACCGCGATATATACGGTGTCGATTCCAGCGGGCAGCTATATCTAAAATTCGAGTTGTGCACGGCAAGCACCCTCGAAACAATATGTTACATAATTGACGAAGCGTCAATGGTATCCGACAAAGAGGACAAAACAGCAACCCAAGCCCTCTTTGGCAGCGGCTGTCTGTTGAGCGACCTATTAGCATACGACAAAAACGGCAAATTTATCTTCATTGGCGACTCCTGTCAGCTGCCTCCGATAACACAAAAAATATCCCCCGCCCTCTCGGTCAACTATTTCAAAGAAAAATTCCGTATAAACGCAAGCGAATGTGAGCTAACCGAAGTAATGCGTCAAGCTCACGACAACGACATTGTACTATCGGCCAAGAAGATGCGACACCTCTATCACAACCCCCAACCGTGGAAATGGGCAAAATTTCCATTCAAAGGATATAAAAACATCCACCTACTATCGTCGCAAGCCGAGCTTATCAGCCGTTACGTACAAGATGTAAAGAACAACGGATTCAACGCAAGCACCCTAATATGCTACTCCAACTATCAGAGCAGCACACTCACTAGAGTACTCCGTCCACTTTTCGGCAAAAACGAAAGCACACTACAACCGGGCGACCTTCTGCTTGTTACACAAAACAACCTTATCTCGGGACTTTTAAATGGCGACCTTGTTACCGTCGAGCAGACAATGCAGCGCGAACACCGCGCAGGACTGACGTTCCTCCAAGTAAAAGTACGCGAGCTCGTCAGCCAACGAACATACAACCAATTTTTAATAGAAGAAATACTCTATCACAACAAAACCAACCTCACATCCGAACAACAGAAAGAACTTTACATCGACTTTTTCATCCGAATGAAGCAAAAGGGGATAAAACAAAAAAGCCCATTCTTTGAAGAAAAAATGCGCTCAGACCCCTACCTTAATGCCCTACGCACAGTATTCGGCTACGCACTCACCTGCCACAAAGCACAAGGTGGAGAATGGGAACACGTCTATCTCGACATTCCCCGCAACCTGCCACAGATAGAAAAGCCCTACGTCTATCAGTGGATATACACAGCAATGACCCGCGCCAGCGTCGAATTATATTTAGTAGATGATTTTTGGATAATGTAACAAACTATGGAATTAGTACTTAACACATACGGAGTATCCCTAAACAGAGACAACGAAGCCTTTGTCATCAGCAGCAAGGATGGCAAAAGAAGAATCCCTGTAACCGGGCTAAAAACAATTCATATTGGCAAAGGAGCTCAAATAACAAGCGACGCAGTAATGCTGGCAATAGAGAATGAGATAGAATTACTATTCATCGACAAATCCGGCACCCCGATTGGACGAGTTTGGAGTCCAAAATACGGTTCAATATCAACCATCCGCAAAGGACAACTGAATTTCAGTTTCACTCACGACGCCGTCGAATGGATTAAAGAAATAATTACACGTAAAATAGAGAATCAGCAAGCACTATTGTTAATGATGAGTAGCCACGACCCCGCTGCACAAGACATCACACAAAAAAACATCACACGCTTAGCCGACTACCAAGCAAAAATAAAGAGATTAAGTGGTGAAGTCGTCCCCGACATTGCCGCACAACTGCGAGGATGGGAAGGCCTTGCCTCGAAAATCTATTTTGAGACACTCAATCTACATATACCCGAGGAATTACGTTTCGAGACACGCTCGCAGCACCCGGCCAACGACACAATGAACGCCTTTCTCAACTACGGCTACGGCCTATTATATGGAAAAATAGAAAGCGCCCTTATAAAATCAGGAATAGATCCATACGTGGGCATACTGCACCGCGACGACTACAATCGTCCCGTGCTTGTTTACGACATTATAGAACTTTACCGTGTGTGGGTCGATTACGTAGTCTATGGGATAGCCTCGCAACGAGTTATCACAGACGATTTTTATTCAATACGTGAAGATGGCTCATATTGGCTCGAAGCATTAGGACGAAGAGTGCTAATACAATCCCTTAACGACTACCTCGAAGAGAACATCACAATAAAAGGAGTAACCCGTTCGCGCGCCACCCACATACAACTATACACACAATCATTGGCACAAACATTTAAAAAATACATCTAAAATGCTATCGTGCGGAAAAAACATAACAGCCAAAGACGATGTGCTAAAAAAAGTCCCATTAACACATCTATACAATAGTTTGCGCAATCCCAAAGAGGATGTTGCCCGTCTGGTAAGTAACTTAAGAATAGTGCGTACCATAAACAGCAAACTATACTCCGAGCTCAAGCGCCAGCTCCCATACATAGTATGCGCCCATTTCAATCCTCCCCATCGCAAGAGCGACAACTTTGCCTACACCGAATACTTTATAATAGACATCGACCACCTATCATCAAAAGAGCTATCCGTCTCCGAGGTAAAGTCGAAACTAATGAAAGACGATAGAATAATGTTATTATTTCTCTCCCCGGGCGAAGATGGTCTGAAAGCCATATTCAAATTAACACAACGCTGTTACGATGCTGGTCTATACACAATCTTCTACAAACAGTTCCTTAAAGAATTTTCAAAAGAGCACAATCTTGAGGTAGTCATAGACACAAAGACCAGCGACGTCAGCCGCGCCTGTTTCATCAGCATTGACGCCGATGCCTATTATAACCCATCGGCCCGGTGCGTTAATATGTACGACTACGCATCCCCCGATAACCCTCAAGCACTATTTGAAATAAAAAGAGAAAAAGAGAAAGAAGAAAAAACAAACACCCCACAAATAAAGTCCACAGCCGACGACGAAGCCATAAAAAAGATTAAAGCCCTACTCAATCCCAAAAGCACAAAGCCCGAGAAGCCCGAACCATACATACCCGAGCAATTAAACGAAATTATGGACGAGCTTCAAAAGTATCTGCACAACGCAGGAGTTATACTATACGAAGTAAAAAACATACAATATGGAAAGAAACTCCGCCTAAAAGTAGGCAGTCGCTTAGGTGAAATAAATCTGTTTTACGGCAAACACGGCTTCAGCGTTGTACGCTCGCCCCGCACCGGAACATCTGCCGAAGTAAACGAGTTAATGTCTGCACTTATTGAAGAGTTTTTAATTTCCTTAATATAAAGGTCTAAATTTTTATACGCTCGAAGATTTTATGCGCTCGCTGCAAAAAATTCAAGCAAGCTTGATATTTCTCGCTCGCTTGTGCTATCTTTGTCCCTAAAACAATATAGACGAAAATGCCACGTAAAAAAAAGCCGCCAATGACACTGTTCGAGCGCTTACAACGCATCAAGCACTCAGGTCTCGAAGGGTCAAAAACACTATTCACCCCTGCGAGAGAAGCTCACGGCGAGCTCATTCCCATTGACGAGCGAATAAACCACATTTTAGGTATCACCAATAACCCTAAACACAAGCCTACAAATATGTTATTTTTTGTAATGTACGACATAGAAGACGATAAAGTGCGTTATCAAATATCGAAATATTTGTTAGCAAAAGGATGCTTCAGAGTGCAACGCTCTATTTTTTTGGCCGATTTATCAATAGATGTTTACCGACAGATACAGAACGACCTAACCGAAGTACAATCGTTCTACGAGAACAACGACAGCATTTTAATAGTACCCGTATCCACCGAACTACTGCAAGCTATGCGCATTATAGGACAACAGATTGACATCGAGGTAATTACAAGGAGCAAAAACACACTGTTTTTTTAAAAAAGTTTTAACAATATTTATTTTGTGTTCTTTGACATTTTTACTACCTTTGCAGCCGCTAAAAAGGAACATATTTTTGCCCATATTTAGAGTGCTTTTATGTATATTTATATCGTAAAGCATTAAATATAAACAGATTAAGAAATTACCTCTCTTAGAGCATATTCCACTATAACAAGGATTAAGACATCATCTTTTGTAATTAAACGATTATAATTTGCTCTTAGAGCATATTCCACTATAACAAGGATTAAGACTGTTACATTTTCTACGTTAGTTACTTCGTTTACATTCTCTTAGAGCATATTCCACTATAACAAGGATTAAGACTACATTTTTAATGCGAATAGCACTAAACTTTTTTGCTCTTAGAGCATATTCCACTATAACAAGGATTAAGACTAGTATATTAACTCCAATTCTGAGAAATTTTGGAACTCTTAGAGCATATTCCACTATAACAAGGATTAAGACTGTTTTAAGCCGAGAATTAACTCTTCCATTTGTGTGTCTCTTAGAGCATATTCCACTATAACAAGGATTAAGACGCCTTCTATTTTCATACTGAACAAATTTAAATTACCGCTCTTAGAGCATATTCCACTATAACAAGGATTAAGACCGTGTAAAGATGCTCCCATTGGAGCATCCTCAATTCCACTCTTAGAGCATATTCCACTATAACAAGGATTAAGACTTGGCATAACGCATGGCTTTCGTGAAGTGAAAGCCAACTCTTAGAGCATATTCCACTATAACAAGGATTAAGACCCAAGGTCTCAAAAGTTGTATTGTTTTAGGGTTATTATTCTCTTAGAGCATATTCCACTATAACAAGGATTAAGACATAAATAGGCTTTTCTAACTGTTTGTATTCGGTACTCTTAGAGCATATTCCACTATAACAAGGAAATTTGCAAGAAAATTAGGGGATACAATATTGCAATGGGGCGAGCATTCAACCGACACCCCTCGCTCGCGCCCAAAAAAAACTAGGGGCCCTCTTAATGAAAAGAGATCCCCTAGCATTTATGGTAAATTTTCCTTACTTTTTCTTGCTTGTCATAATTGAGAGAATCATACTATCGGTCTGCTGCATACCCTGCGAACCTATCGACGTAAGATTGCGAATCGAGCAATCCACATCATCATCCACTATGCCTTCGAGCGAGGTTACGCAGCGATGCTCTTTGGCCATCACTGCCGAGAAGAGCGCCGTCGATACTGCGCTTGCCAATTTCAGTGCGCAGCTGGGCTTTGCGCCGTCGCATATTACGCCCGTAAGATTGGCCACCATATTTTTCACGGCCATCGAGGCCTCTGTGAAGCCACCGCCCATAAGATAGGTTATTCCACAGCTCGAGCCCGTGGATGCAACCACGCATCCGCAGAGCGCCGAGAGGCGTCCGAGGCTCTGCTTTATGTATATCACCGTCAGATGACTGAGCACAAGTGCGCGGATAAGCTGCTCCTCGGTGGCATTTTTCTCCTCGGCATACACCACAACGGGAAGCGTCGATGCAATACCCTGATTGCCGCTGCCCGAGTTACTCATCACGGGGATTTTTGCACCACCCATACGTGCGTCGCACGCGGCCGACGTATAAGAGACCATACGGGTAAAGGTAGTATGGCCAAAGATTGCCCTCTGCGCCTCCGAGCTTATTGTGCGGCCCAGACAGTGCCCCCACTCGCCCTTAAGCGACTCCTCGGCAACAGCCTTGTTAAGATTACGCGCCTCAAGAATAAAGCGCAGCTCGTCTATGGGAGTTGTCGTTGCAAAATCCCACACGGTGCGAAAATCGAGCTTCACCCCTGCCTCACCCTCAGAGGCTGCACCCACGGGCGTGCGGCTGTCGTGAAGCACCTCACCCCGGTGCTCGAGATATACAAAATTGGTGTGCGCGCCCGAGATAATGGCCACGGCGCTGTCGTCATCTGTTGCCACCAGCACCTCGATGTATAACATATCGCACGCACCCTCTTTCAGGCCAATAGTTATGCACTCCTCGGCAATCATAGCCTTGCCCTGCTCCACAGCCTCGGGAGTGGTATCCTTGAGCACCTCGAGCTGATACTCGCTGCGTCCGACAATTGCTCCGAGTGCCACTGCGATGGGCAATCCAATCATTCCTGTCCCGGGGATACCGACACCCATTGCATTCTTCAGAATATTGGGGCTCAGACGCACCTCGATTCTCTGCGGGCGGCATCCCAGCGTCTCGACAGCCTTTGCCGTGCACAGCGACACAGCGACAGGCTCGGTGCATCCCATTGCGGGAACCACCTCACGTTTGATGAGTGCTATAATCTCTTTTCTTATTTCCGTTGCAAGCATTTTCTTATTAGTAATTTGTCGGTTAAAAGGCTGCATCAAGAGCCCCAAAAAAATCTATGCGTCAAAGGTAACGGTTTTTCGACATTCTGCCAACGCTGCGAGGCTCTTATTTTCCTTGAATTATTGGAATCCTGAGATTAGGGAAATAGCCGTTGCTCAGAATCAGCGTGTCGGTGCGCGGACGTCGCGTATTATTCTCGTCGTAGTATAATTTCACAAATGCCACATTAGGCACAAGGCGCGCCCACGCTCCGTCGCTCAGCCTTGCCTCGTATGTTGTCGGGTGTATGATAAAAGCCGTCGTGTCGCCCTCGGCAGCCGTCAAATAAAACTCCTTCGGGTTCACCGCAAAGCGGTCGAATCGGCCGAATTGTGGTGCAAGCGTCTTTACCGTAGCCACCCCGCCTGCGCTTATGGAATCGACAAAGAGAGCCGCAAAGGTACTACCCTCGGAGCCGATGTTACAGGCCACATACCCGCAACCCTCGCGCAGAGGCTCGCTCTTGCGCTGCCACCCCGTGCGCGGAATTTCGATAATGTACCCCACCCCTCGGCACGCGCCCACCGAGGCGAATCGCACCCCCTCGCCGCTGAGCCTCAGAGAATCATCCGCCATAATATCGGCGTCGAAAAAATCAACGTGCAACGCCTGCCCCCCGGGATGCAGACGATGCGTCTGCGTGCCCTCGGGGTCGGCCGGAAGCTCGGGGACAGAGACGTTGCCACTGTCCGATGAGCAAGCAACGGACAGTGGCAACAGAAATATTAAAAAATTACGGAAAAGTCTCGACATTATATAAGGCTGAAAGAGAGTGTAAGGCCGGCCATCACAATAGCAACCATACTCATAAGTTTAATAAGGATGTTAAGGCTGGGGCCCGACGTATCCTTGCAGGGGTCGCCCACAGTGTCGCCCACCACGGTAGCCTTGTGCGTGTCGCTACCCTTACCGCCGAAATTACCCTCCTCGATATATTTCTTGGCATTATCCCAAGCGCCTCCCGCGTTGGCAAGGAAGACAGCCAACAGGAATCCTGCCGAGAGGCTGCCGATGAGCAGTCCGATAACACCCGGCACGCCCAGCACAACACCCGTCAAGATGGGCGCCGCAATTGCCAGCAGCGAGGGCAGAATCATCTCGTGCTGCGCGCCGCGCGTCGAAATCTCGACACAACGCGAGTAGTCGGGCTCGGCCTTACCCTCGAGAATACCCTTAATCTCGGTAAACTGACGGCGCACCTCACTCACCATCTTCTGAGCAGCCCTTCCGACAGCGTTCATTGTCATTCCGCAGAACAGGAAAGCCATCATTGCACCCACGAAGATACCGCACAGCACCATCGGGTTCATCAGCGTAACGTCATAATGATACATAAAGTCGGTAATATTGGCCTCCATAAGAAGCTTACCATTTATACGCACGTCGGGATTAGAGCGCTCAAGGGCGATACGAATCTCCTCGACATACGAAGCAAGTAGCGCCAGCGCCGTCAGCGCAGCCGAGCCTATTGCAAAACCCTTACCCGTTGCCGCCGTTGTGTTACCAAGCGAGTCGAGCGCATCGGTGCGACGACGCACCTCGGGCTCAAGGCCGCTCATCTCGGCGTTACCACCCGCATTATCGGCAATGGGGCCGTAAGCATCGGTGGCGAGCGTAATTCCCAGCGTCGAGAGCATACCAACCGAAGCAATTGCAATACCATAAAGACCAAGCGCAATCTTCTCGGTCGAAGGGTCGAAGCCCGTAGCCAGCAGATAAGAGAGGATAATACCCACAACAACCGATAGCACGGGAATTGCCGTCGAGAGCATTCCCAATCCCATTCCCGAGATAATAACCGTTGCGGGACCCGTCTTTCCGGCCTTGGCCACCTCGCGTGTGGGAGCATACGACTGCGAGGTATAATACTCGGTCGAGCGACCGATGATAATACCCACCAGCAGTCCCACAACAACGGCAAACGAAAGGCCCAACCAATTCTCAATTCCCAGCGCATACAAAATGCCGAAAGTAGCAACCACGATGAGCGCCGACGAGAGATTCGTTCCGCGCGACAGTGCACCAATAAGGCTCTTAATATCGGCATTTTCCTTTGTGCGCACCGAGAATATACCAATGATAGAGAGCACAATACCCACGGCCGCAATCAGCATAGGCGCAAACACAGCCTTAGTCTGCATAGCGCCACCCTCGGCAGCAAAAGCCGCCGCACCAAGCGCCGCCGACGAAAGGATGGAGCCGCAGTAGCTCTCGTAGAGGTCGGCACCCATACCCGCAACGTCGCCCACATTATCGCCCACATTATCGGCAATTGTGGCAGGGTTGCGAGGGTCGTCCTCGGGGATATTATACTCGGTTTTTCCAACAAGGTCGGCACCAACGTCGGCCGCCTTTGTATAGATACCACCGCCCACACGCGCAAAAAGAGCCTGTGTCGAAGCACCCATTCCGAATGTCAGCATAGTAGTTGTGATGATACAGAGTTTCATACCCGCGTTATTAGCCTCTTCAGGGATACAATGATCCAGAATAAGGTACCACATCGAAATATCGAGCAGTCCGAGACCCACAACAATAAGTCCCATCACAGCACCACTGCGGAACGCCATACGCAATCCGCTGTTCATCGACCGGCGCGCCGCATTAGCGGTACGTGCCGAGGCGTATGTCGCAGTCTTCATACCCAAGAAGCCCGACAATCCACTGAAAAGACCACCCGTCAGGAAGGCAAAGGGCACCCACTCATTCTGTATGTGGAACACGTAGGCCATTATTGCAAAAACAGCGGCCAGCATCACAAATACAGCGGTAACAATCTTATACTGCTGTTTCAGATAAGCCATTGCACCCTTGCGCACAGCCTCGGCAATGTAGGCCATACGCTCGGTACCCTCACTCTCGCGTTTCATCTGCTTGTAGAAGTACCAAGCAAACACAAGTGCCAACAGCGACGCCGCAGGCACAAACCAAAATAGTACACTATAATCCATATAAATTTAATTAGTTAAAAGTTAGTTTCGTCGCTCCGGAGCAAAGAGACTATGACCGAGTACCGATAAAATCTTCGCGCCTTAGGCGCAAAGAGCCACACAAACGAGCAAGATATATAAAGCAACAGCTTTAATATATTACAGCGAGTGCAGAAAATCTTCGCACCGTAGGTGCAAAGATAAAAAAATGAAACGTATCCGCAAACCTATTATCAAAAAGGAATATAAATTCCACAAAAATTAACAAAATTTTTCACAATAGAGACAATCCCCCCGCAATCGCACGACAAGAAACCGCCCAGACGCCATATTAGCAGGCTGCAGCGGCACAGCCCCCCTACTCCTCGTGCTCCTTTTCGTCCCCAAGCAGGGCCACCCCCAATTCCTCAAGCACCCTCAGCGCCCCTCGAAGCGCCACCGCCTCCGAGGCAAACTCCACAGCACCCTTCACCGCCCGTCCCCACAGACGCACGGGCGAGAGCGTCTGCACAAGCCCCGCCCAATCGACAACCACACGCTCATCGACCCTTGCACGACGCTTCATCAGCGCACGACGCGCACGTCGCAGCTCCTCCACCGAGGAGATATTCTCAAATTCACTCCTTTTCATCATCACCCGAATCCTTAAAAAAAAGTTGACAAAGCGCGCGAATCCCCACACCGCCGAAGAGCCTTCCGCGCACACAATAGAGCACAGCCGCCACAGCCACAAGCAACACCCCAACCGCAACCATACTCCACACAAACCCCATCAGCGGCACAAGAGCACACGCCACCGCCAAAAGGAAAAACAACAGCGCAAACAGCAACGGCAACGCCACCGCCAAAAAAGTAAGCACGCGCCCCAAGAGCGCCGAAAGCAACTCCACGGCGCATAATTTCGCCTCATCGACACGCAGGCCGACGTTGCGCCTTAAATCCTCGGTCAAATTCTCCAGACTCTTTTTTATCTCGTCCATCATAAAACCCTCATCAAGGCCCGCAAGGCTCATCAAACAAGCCCCAAGAGCACATTTTTTACTTTTTTTCGTCAACAGCCCAAAATAGGAAACCCTTTTTTGAAGCGAATCGTTATAAAATAGTTATCTTCGCACGCAAAGAGCCCAACAGGCCCACTATATTCAAAAACTATAAACAAAAAAAATATGAAAAAGTGCGCAATTACCTCAATAATATTTTCTCTCCTAATTTTAGGCGCCTGTACGGGAGGTACAGGCGGCAGCACAGCCACAGGCCCCGCCGACGTCCCGGGCAACGCAATTGAATTTACAAGCATCGACACCACAGCCGTATATGCAATAGACACACTCGACAAAGCCTCGCCCCGCCTCGAAGCGCACATCTCACTACCCTTTGCCACGGGCAGCAGCGCCGAGGCTGGCAACATAAACGCCTCGGTAATATACGCAGCATTCGGGCTCGACAGTATGGCACCCTCGGCAGCCATTGCCACAGCACTGACAAGCGCCGCCGACGAGTATCTTGCCCAACGTCCCCACTATCTGAACGAAAAAAGTATGCAACACTCGCCCGCGTGGTTCAACCATCGTATAAGCATCAACGGCACCACAAGCACAGGCCTCAGCGGTTGCATAAACTACACCATAAAGAGCGAATCGTACAGCGGCGGAGCCCACGGCTACTACGCCGATATATATATGAATTTCGACCCCACAAGCGGCCAAGAGATAAAGCTATGCGATATTTTCACAGTCAATTTCGAAGAGCCCCTTAGTGCAACACTCATACAAGCCCTCGGCCGAGAGTTAGGCGCCACAACCCCCGAGCAGATAAACGAAAAAGGATATTTCAACATTAGAGAGCTCTATCCCACCGAGAATTTTCTGCTTGCGGCCGACAGCATCATCTTCCTTTACAACCCATACGACATTGCCCCCTACTCGACAGGACAAACAAGAATAGCCGTCGGCTACAACGAGCTTCAAGGGATAATAAAAAAATAAGTTTTTAGAATATACAAGAGACATAACAAAGCCCCCTCCTACATTTAAGCATAAAATTCCGGGAGCCTCTAATAACAAAAAACAAGAACAATTATGAAAATAATAGAGAAATATTTTCCCTCACTCAGCCACACACAAAAAGAGCAATTCGCCGCGCTATACGACCTTTACACCGATTGGAACAACAAGATAAACGTCATCTCGCGCAAAGATATTGAGAACCTTTACCTTCACCACGTGCTTCACTCGCTGGCCATTGCAAAGACAATCACCTTCCGCCCCGGTACCACAATAATGGATATGGGCTGCGGTGGCGGATTCCCCGGCATTCCCCTTGCCATAATGTTCCCCGAGGCAAAATTCCACCTTGTCGATAGCATCGGTAAGAAGGTGCGCGTCGCAACCGAGATTGCCTCGGCCATAGGCCTTAAAAATGTCATTGCCACGCACAGCCGCGCGCAAGAGATAAAAGAAAAATACCATTTTGTAGTGAGCCGCGCCGTGATGCAGCTGCCCGAGCTTGTAAAAATATGCCGCAAGAACATCAGCAAAGAGCAGCTCAACGCACTTCCCAACGGCATAATCTGCCTCAAGGGTGGCGACGTTCAGGCCGAAGTGAGCCCATTTAAGAATATAATCGAAATAACCCCGCTCGAAAGCATCTTCGACGAAGAATTCTTCAAGGACAAAAAAGTAGTCTATCTACCCATCGGATAACAGCATTATGGAGTTAAAAATATTTACATTCAATCCCATTCAGGTAAATAGCTATCTGTTGTGGGACCACACGGGCGAGGCGGCACTCATCGACTGCGGTTGCCTTTTCGAGAGCGAGAAAGAGACACTAAAAACCTTCATCCGCAGCAACAATCTGCAACTAAAAGTCTATCTTAACACCCATCTGCATTTCGACCACATATTCGGCAGTCCATTCATCGCACAAGAGTTTGGCATCGGCGCGTGGGCCTCGGACGGCGACCTTCATTGGGCACAGAGCATCGCCGAGCGTGTCGCACGCTTCGGCCTCAGCTACAACGAGAAGATTCCACCCCTCGGACGCATCCTAAGCGACGGCGACACCGTCAGTTTCGGTCAAGAGCAGATAGTTGCGATAGCCGTACCGGGGCACTCACCCGGCAGTCTCGCCTATTATATGCCCGCCCACAAGATACTCTTCTCGGGCGACGCACTCTTTTGCGGCAGCATCGGCCGCACCGATTTTCCCGACTCGAACCACGAGGCGCTAATCACAAATTTAAGAGAAAGAATCCTTACACTGCCACCCGAAACAACCGTCTATCCCGGGCACGACCGCAGCACTACAATAGAGTACGAAAAAGAGTATAATTTCTTTTTAAGATAAGGCCAATTTTCACGCAAGCGCAGAGGCTATTTTCTGTTGCACGCAAGAATCAGCACATAAAACTCCCAAGAATAATGCGGGGAAGTGGTTAAAAATTTTCTCCCCTTTTCGTGCCGACGAACAACCGACAGCAAAAGTAATCTCCTAAAAAACGGCACAATGAAAAACCGCAGCAGCGGCCGCCGAGGCAGCGGGAAGAGGACAAAAGCTGTCTGAGCGGTGCGCCGCCGCGAAGCTGTTAATCATCGGGGAACGAGTTCTTTTGTCCCCGCAGCCTCGGGCGAGAAGCCGTCTGCGACAAGCAAGCGCCGACCGAGCGACGCCCCGCGACGGCGCGAGCAAAAGGCCGCTTGCGACCGGTTTTTCCGTGCCGAGCTTTTTTGGTGCTTTTTGAGCACAAAAAGCACAACAAAAATCACACACAGACAGAAAGAAAGACCGAGAATAATGCCGAAAAAGTTTTTTAAAGAGACAAAAAATAGGAGCTTTTTTTGGTGTGTTATTGTTAGAAGCATTATTGCCGCTCCTCTTTCGACAAAGAGGAGCTGGCGCGTAGAGTCTGAGGAGTTCGATGTGTTTATAAAATGTTGTTGTTTGCGGTTATTTTAACTCCTCACCCCTCACGGGGAGCTCCTCTTTATTACAAAAAAGAGGAGCTGGCGCGCAACCGACAGCAAAAGCATTCTCTTAAAAAACGGCACAATGAAAAACCACAGCAGTGGCCGCCGAGGCAGCGGGAAGAGGACAAAAGCTGTCTGAGCGGTGCGCCGCCACGAGGCTGTTAATCATCGGGAAGCGAGTTCTTTTGTCCCCGCAGCCTCGGGCGAAAAAGCCGTCTGCGACAAGCAAGCGCCGACCGAGTGAGCGCACTGTTGCCTCACGAGCAAAGGAGGCCCCGCGACAATTTCTTTAGGTGCAGGTTTTTTGCTTACTTTTTTCCGAAAAAAAGTAAGTCCTAAAGTATAAAGTGAAAGAGAGAATAGCCGCACAAGTATTCCGTGAAGGTGATAAATAGAATTATCTCGACCACACCTTTTTGCTACTGAGCCGAGAATTTGCCTCTGCGCGCATCAACGAACAGCCCACAAAAGCACTTTTTAAATAATGGCACACTGAACGGCAAGAATAGAAAAAGCAGCCCGAGCGATACGCCTGTGCTATACTGTCATTCACTAAGAATATGTTTTGAATTTTATTAAACAAGTTAATTCGTTATTGCTAAGACTTTTTTTCGGCTTCTTTGAGACTCTTTTCGGCATCTATCCATTTTGGGAATTTGAAAATAGCTCGCTATTCCCTGCATCCCCAAAATGAATATCTGCTCAAAA
>JAZSIU010000068.1:0-64851 GCA_045533955.1 Bacteroidaceae bacterium | reverse complement strand
TTACTTCAATATTTTACACAGCGAGCGCAGTGTATATTCGCGCGTTAGCGCAAATAAATGAACAAGCGAGCGAAAAATATGAAGTTTACTTCAATATTTTACACAGCGAGCGCAGTGTATATTCGCGCGTTAGCGCAAATAAATGAACAAGCGAGCGAAAAACGCAAAATTTATTTTAGCGTTTTTTAAAGCGTGCGCAGTGTATATTCGCGCGTTAGCGCAAATATACGAACAAGCGAGCGAAAAATATGAAGTTTACTTCAATATTTTACACAGCGAGCGCAGATTATATTCGCGCGTTAGCGCAAATAAATGAACAAAAAAAACTATAAATACTTCAAAATTATTCTAAACAGGACACAAGAAACTGCCGCAGAAATTACCGTCATAAATATCACATATTTCATTTTTCTTCAAAAAATCGGAGAAACACGCACAAATTACGTTACTTCTTGCTATCTTCGCAAGAATTTAAGGAGGATAGCACCAAAGAGTATGATATTCAGATACAACAACCATAATATATTCATCGACAAACAGGGCGAGGGCGAGCCCGTGCTGCTGTTGCACGGCTGGGGCTGCACGCACGAGATATTCAAGGCGCTGCAACAGCTGTTGGCAAAGAGATACACGGTCTATAATTTCGATTTTCCGGGCTTTGGAGCCTCGGACGAGCCCTCGACGGTGTGGGGCACCGAGGAATACACCGCAATGGTCGAGGCATTTGTAAGGGAGCATAACATTGAGCGTCCGGCGCTTGTGGGGCACTCGTTCGGCGGCAGAATAAGCATAATATTCGCATCGCGCAACGAGGCTGCACGCGTGGTGCTTGTCGATGCAGCCGGCATAAAGCCCAAGCGCCCGCTAAAGTATTATTATAAGGTATATACATTCAAACTGCTAAAGTGGCTGTGCAACACTTTTCTGCCCAAGCAAAAGGCGCAGCAGATTATAGACAAGCGCCGCAAGGGTGCAGGCTCGAGCGACTACAATAACGCATCGCCCAAGATGCGCGCCATACTCTCGAAGGTTGTAAATGAAGACCTTACACCGCTTCTACAAAAGATAAAGGCACCCACACTGCTCTTTTGGGGTAATCTCGACACTGCCACCCCACTGTCGGATGCAAAGACAATGGAGCGCCTCATCCCCGACGCCGGCCTTGTGATTGCCCACGGCACGGGACACTTCTCGTTCCTCGAGAATGCAGGACTTTTTGCCGCAGTAATGAAGAATTTCTTTAAAATAGACTGATTATGGAGCACTATAACATAATATACGCGATAATAGCGACGGCAATGTACCTTATCGTTGCAAAGTACGACATTCATATGTTCCAGCTGAGCTCGTACCGATACAACCGCTATTTTCGTTGGTTGGTACCGGGGAATATTTTTTCCCTTAAGAGAGGGGTCGCGCTTTTAGCCTGCGCCTCGGCCCTGCTGCCCGACTTTTACGGATTGGGGTTTTTATCGGGCGTAACAATTGTGGCGGCAACCCACGCACTGCACGAAAAATTCAAGACCCCGCTTGTATATACGATGCGCGTCAAACGACTATTCGCCACCAACATTTTACTGTTTGCGGCAATATCAGCCGCAGCTGTGATATTCGGCAACAGCCACGCACCCATAATAATAGGTACAGCCATCGTACTGTCGAACCTTATAATGCTGCTTGCCAACTTTATAAACACCCCCATAGAAAAAGCCATCAACCGACACTACTACAACGACGCAAAGAAAATTATCCGCTCGCACAAAGGGCTTATCATAATAGGCGTTACGGGCAGTTTCGGTAAGACAAGTACAAAGAATTATCTTGCGAGCCTCTTGGCCGAGAAATACAACGTGCTTGTAACACCGGGTAATTTCAACACCCTGTTGGGCGTTGTGCGCACGGTGCGCGAGCAGTTGCGCCCCTACCATCAGGTGTTTATCGTTGAGATGGGCGCCAAGCAACCCAACGACATTAAAGAAATTTGCGACCTTGTACACCCCACGATAGGCATTGTAACGGCCGTGGGCGAAATGCACCTCGAGACATTTAAATGCGTCGAGAATATACAAAAGACAAAATTCGAGCTCATCGACTCGCTGCCCTCCGACGGCCTCGGAGTGATAAATTTCGACTCGCAGCTGATAAGAGAGTACAAAGGCCATACAAGCCACTGCCACGTGCTGAGATACGCCGTCGAGCAGAAGGCCGATTTTTGCGCCACCGACATTATCTATAATGGCAGCGGGGTATCCTTTGCGCAGGGCGACGACCGCTTCGAGAGCCGTCTTCTGGGCCGAGGCAACCTTCTGAACATACTAGCCTCGATAGCCGTTGCCGACCATCTGGGCGTCCCCCGCACAAAGCAGAAAAATGCCATCGCCCGCCTGCAACCCGTCGAGCACCGTCTCTCGATGAGCCGCACAGGCGGCCTCACAATCCTCGACGACGCCTACAACTCGAACCCGATGGGAGCACAAATGGCACTCGAGGTACTAAAAAACTTCAGTGTAAGCGAGGGCAATAAACGCATAATCGTTACCCCGGGCTTTGTCGAGATGGGCAGCCGTCAGGCCGAGGCCAACAAAGAGCTCGGACGCACCATCGCCTCGTGTGCCGACTATGCCATAGTGGTCAACGCCACCAACCGCGCAGCTATAAGCAGCGGCATACAAGAGGGAGGAATGCCCGCCGAAAAGGTGTTTCTTGCCGACACACTCGCCGAGGCACGCGCCCATCTGGGTACCATTCTAAAAGCCGGCGACGTTGTTCTATACGAGAATGACCTCCCCGACAATTTTAAATAACCCCCCCGAGAAAAAGACTGCAAAAAACAAGCACAATGAACATTTATTACCACAAGAACAAGTGCAGACTTTTTTTTACAATCTATCCCAAGAACAACAAACAAAAAACAGCATAAAGACAATGAAAACAAATGTAGGCGTAGTTTTTGGCGGCCGCTCCGTCGAAAATGAAATTTCGGTAATAACAGCCAATCAAGCAATACAGGCTATGGACAGGGAGAAGTACAATATTATCCCCATCTACATAACAAAAGAGGGCAAATGGTACAGCGGCGACGCCCTCTTCGACGTATCGAACTACCGCGACACAAAGAAACTGCTTGCAATGTGCGAGGAGGTATATATGAAGCCCCTCTACGGCGACACCAACCTTTACCGCACAAAAAAGAGCTTTTTCGGCAAAGAGGTGGTGGCCACACTCGACGTTATTCTGTCTGCGCTGCACGGCACCAACTGCGAGGATGGCACATTCCAGGGAGTAATGGAGTTTTCGGGCATCCCCTACACGGGTTGCAACACCCTTGCATCGGCCAACGGGATGGACAAGATAACAATGAAAATGATTCTCAAAGAGTGCGGAATACCCGTAATCGACTACTGCTGGTTCAGCGACAAAGAGTGGGACGACAAAAAAAACGACACAGTGGCACGCATAGAGAACAAGCTCGGCTACCCCGTCATTGTAAAGCCCGCCAACAGTGGTTCGAGCGTGGGCATACGCGCGGCACACAACCGCGAGGAGCTTATCGACGCCATTGACTATGCAATCTCATTCACCAGCCGCGTGATTATAGAGAAATATGTGCAGAAGCTCAAAGAGGTCAACTGCGCTGTACTTGGCAACTACTACGAGTGTCAGCCGTCGGTGTGCGAGGTTCCCGTGCGCAGCGGCGAGATTCTCTCGTATCAGGATAAATATATGAGCGGAGGCGGCAAACAGTCCGAGGGAATGCGCTCGACCGTGCGCGAGATTCCCGCCAACCTCCCCGAGGAGAACACAAAATTCATCCAAAAGGCAGCCTGCGACACGTTCCGCGCCCTCTCGTGCGACGGCGTTGCCCGCATCGACTTTATCATCGACGAGGCCACAGGCGACATTTTTGTCAACGAAATTAACACAATCCCCGGCTCGCTCTCGTTCTATCTGTGGGAGTACAGCGGAATAAATTTCGGCACGCTTATCGACAAGCTCATCGACATTGCCCTGCGCCGCAAGCAGGATGCGAGCTTCAAGGCTGTCAACTACGGCGAGAATATCTTTGCGGCAGGAGGCAGCGGCGGCGCCAAGATGGGTGGAAAAATGGGAGGAAAATTCAGGAAATAAGACAAAAAAAAATCATAAACCACACAGACGGTGCGCCCATCAGAGAGAAGAAAAAATGATTGGTGCACCGTTTATATTATCAACAAAAAAAAGAATTATGAGAATAACAGCAACAATATTATTGCTTCTATCGGCAATATTCAACACAGCAGCCCAAGAGTACATTCTATCGACACCAACGGGCAAGATACACGGTCGCCTGCTTATGCCCGAGGGTAACACCCCCTGCCCCGTCGTACTTATCGTAGCCGGCAGCGGCCCCACAAATATGGACGGCAACACCCTCGGCACCGACAACAAGAACAACTCCCTGCTCCACCTTGCCGAGGAGCTTGCCAAAGAGGGCATCGCCACACTGAGGTACGACAAGCGAGGCATCGGCAAGAGCGCTGCGGCCGAAGCAAACGAAGAAAACCTGCGCTTCGAGCATTACATCGACGACGCGGCAGCGTGGGCCGACACACTCGCCCGGGATGCGCGCTTCACAAAGGTTGTAATTGCCGGACACAGCGAAGGCTCGCTCATTGGAATGATAGCAAGCGCCAAAAGCCCCGCAGTAAAAGCCTTTATCTCGATAGCAGGTTGCGGCAGCCCCGCGCACACAATCATTGAGGAGCAGATGAGCCAACAACCCGAGCAGGTGCGCGACGAGGTTACAAAAATAAACAAAGAGCTGTGCGCGGGCCGCACAGTCGAGAATATCCCCGCCTATCTTGCGGCACTCTACCGCAAGAGCGTGCAACCCTATCTAATATCGTGGTTCCGCTACAATCCCGCGCAGGAAATTTCAAAATTAAAAACACCCGTACTCATCCTTCAGGGCAACAAAGACATACAGGTAGACGTAAAAGAGGCTCAGAAACTATTTATGGCCCGTCCCTTCTCGTCGTTCTACATTATAGAAAATATGAACCACGTGCTCAAGCACTGCGACAGCGAAAATACCATAATGCAGCTTGAGACATACAAAAACCCCGACCTTCCGATAAAAAAAGAGCTTGTCGAACATATTGTCCGTTTCATAAAACAATGAGTGAGAATATAAGCATATTCACCCCCGACAGCAACGACTGCACCGAGCTACCCCTCGCCGAGGAGCGTGTGGCAGCAGGCTTCCCCTCGCCTGCCGAGGACTACGCCTCGCTGAGCCTCGACCTTAACCGCGAGCTCATAAAAAACCCCGCATCAACCTTTTATGCCCGTGTGAGCGGCCTCTCTATGGTGGACGAGGGAATAAACGACGGCGACCTTCTGGTCATCGACAAAAGCATAGAGCCGCGCGACGGCTCGCTTGCCGTCTGTTACATCGATGGCGAATTTACCCTCAAGCGGTTCCACCGCCACGCCGACTACGGACTGCTTGTGCCCGCCAACAAAGAGTTTCGGCCCATAAAAGTTACGGCCGAGAATGATTTTATCATCTGGGGCATAGTAACTTATGTAATAAAAAAAGTATAGAAAGAGAGAATAATGCTCGGCCTTTGCGATTGCAACAACTTTTTTGTATCGTGCGAGCGGGTGTTTAACCCCTCGCTCGATGGACGCCCCGTGGTTGTACTGAGCAACAACGACGGATGCGTCGTCTCGCGCAGCAACGAGGCAAAGGCCATAGGCATAAAGATGGGGCAGCCGCTCTATCAGATACGCGACCTTGTAAAGAGGGAGAATGTATCGGTGCATTCGGCCAACTATCATCTGTACGGAGATATGTCGCACAGAGTAATGTCCATCCTCAAAAGCAATGTCGGACAGATAGAAATTTACTCCATCGACGAGGCTTTTCTATCCCTCGACGGACTCGCCACAGAGGGTCTCAAAGAGTGGGGCGAGAGGCTCGCGCGCACCATACGCAAGAGCACGGGAATACCCGTAAGCATTGGTATTTCATCGACAAAGACCCTTGCCAAGATAGCCGGCAAGCTGTGCAAGAAATACCCCAAGCTCAACGGCGCCTGCTTTATGCACCGCCCCGAGGACATTGCAAAAGTTCTATCGACCTACCCGATAGCCGACGTTTGGGGCATCGGGCGCCGGCACACGAAAATGCTCGAAGAGTGCTACATACGCACGGCGGCACAATTCAGCGCACTGAGCCGGGAGTGGGTGCAGAACAGGATGAGCATCACGGGGGTGCGCACGTGGCGCGAGCTGCACGGAACACCCTGCATAGAGTTTAACCATCAGATAGCCGATAAGCAGAGCATCACCGTCTCGCGCTCATTCTCGAGCGAGATTTACTCATTGGACGAGCTTGCCGAGACCGTCTCGACCTTTGCCGCCATTGCCGCCGAGAAGCTCCGCGACCAGAATTCCGTGACACGTCTGCTGCAAGTGTTCATATTCACCAACCGCCACCGCGACGACCAGCCTCAGCACCGCGAGGGCAGCGCAATACATTTTGCCGTGCCCACCGACAGCACCCTCGAGATTGTAAAAGCCGCCACCACCCTGCTGAAGAAAATCTACCGCCGAGGCTACGGCTACAAGAAAAGCGGAGTGTCGATAGGCGAAATATCCTCGGCCGCCTGCATTCAGGGCGAGCTTTTCGACACCATCGACCGCCCCAAGCACAAAAAGCTGATGCAGGCTATCGACAAAATAAATGCTACACAGGGGCCGCAGGCGGTGAAATTAGTGTCGCAGGGAGCAATCACCGACCACACCAACCGACAATATCTATCGCCGCAATACACCACAAAATGGGAAGATATTCCCATCATAAAAGTGTAAGAGGAGTACCGCCCCACTCGCCGGTGCCCCTCTTTTTCATTACCCGCCAAAGGAAGAAGAGCTTAAATAAAAATCGGAGGCAACATAATATTTTATTATTTAACACCCCGTTCTCCTTTCTTTTCATTTTTTTTTATTATTTTCGCAAAATTAGAAGCATCCGCTCAACCTAACCGACAAAAACTATTAACCAAAAAATAAAAGATATGTCAAACAACCGCTTAAAACAGGGTCTGACGCTTGCTATTATGGCACTCTTTGTTGCCGTAAGCAGCTTTGCGCAGACAACCTTTGTAAAGGGTAAACTCTACCACATTTTTGCATCGGGCGACAAAGGAAACGTCGTAACCGAGAAGAAAGACAATGCAGTGAGCCTCATCGACCTTGAGGATAAAAACTCTGCACAATATTGGACAATCACCGACCTTTCGGGCAGTTGGCGCATCATCAACCCCGTAACCAACCACGCACTGCGCGTCAACGGTAACCGCGTCGAGGTGGGCGAGAATAACGGCTCGGACGAGGCACAATTGTGGAAATACGAGAACGGACTCCTTATCCCCGCCAACAGCCCCAATGTAGCTGCGGCAAAATCGAAGGGCGCTCTTGTGCTCATCAGCAAGGAGAAAGCTGCCACACACAAGGCAGCACAGTTCCGCATCGAAGAGTCGAAATACGCAGGCTTCGACAACGACCTTACCTACCTTATCCGTTCGGCCGTAAACCCCGGCACAGTCATCGGCAACAACGACTCGGGCGAGAATAACGCACGCATCGTGGGCGAGGAATTTAACGCCAACAACCGCGGACAATATTGGAACGTAAAGACCATCGACCTTTACACATTTGCAGTCGAGAATGCCTTCTACGGACAGAATTTCGACGACGGCGGCAACAATGCAAGCATCGACTATCTGCTCCAATGGCCCGCAACGACAGGCGTGTGGAACAATGCAAAATTCCGCTTCGAGCCCGTCGAGGGACAAAAAGGCAGTTTCCTCATCGTATCGGCCGGAAAAGAGGGCACAATGTACACTCTTAAAGATGGTCGTATGATGCGAGTAGAAAAGAATCCCGCCGACAGCTGCGCGTGGTTCACATTCGAGGTTGTCGAAAAACCCAAGATTGCATCGCCCAAATGGGAGGACGAGACAGTCTTTGCCGAGAACAAAGAGCGTGGCGTTGCAACATATATGCCCTACAACAACGAGGCCGAGATGCTTGCCGATGCAAGATACTACGCCACACCGTGGACAAAGCCCGTCAACAGCCGTTATATGACACTCAATGGCACGTGGAAATTCAACCTTGTCAGCGAGCCCTCGCAACGCCCCCTGACATTCTTCGAAGAGGGATTCGACGTCAGCTCGTGGGACAATATCCCCGTACCCTCGAATTGGGAGATGCTGGGTTACGACAAGCCCATATACAACAACGTCGAGTATCCCCACTCTAACACTCCTCCCTTTATCAACGCCCGCCCGGGATACAACGACGGCGGTAAGAATTACGGCATTAACCCTGTGGGCTCATACGTGCGCACATTCGAGATTCCCGAGGATTGGGACGGCCGCCGCACATTCATTCATTTTGGCGGAATCTACTCGGCAGCCTTTGTATGGCTCAACGGCGAGTATGTAGGTTACTCACAGGGTTCGAACAACGTAGCCGAATTCGACCTTACCAACCTTCTGAAGAGGGGCGAGAATAAGCTGGCCGTACAGGTGTTCCGCTGGTGCGACGGCTCGTACCTCGAGTGCCAGGATATGTTCCGTATGAGCGGTATCTTCCGCGACGTTTATCTGTACAACGTACCCAAAGTATCGGTGCGCGACCACTACATAACAAGCGAGCTCTCGGACGACCTCGGCAGTGCATCGGTGAACGTAAATTTCGAGCTCGACAACCGCGATTATATCCCCGGTAAAAAGACCGTCAAAGCCGCTATCTACGACACCGAGGGACAATTGGTTGCAAGCGACTCGGTTACCTTGAACACTGCAGCCCGCATCGCAGCCCTGAGCGGCGACATTAAGCTCAGCGTCGAGAACATCAAGCTGTGGAGCGCCGAGAAGCCCAACCTTTACACCGTACGCATCACACAGCTCGACGAAAATGGCAACCAAGAGATGGCCTTCTCGACAAAGCACGGATTCCGCAAGATTGAGATTAAAAACTCACTCGTATATATCAACGGCGAGCGCGTATTCTTCAAGGGCGTCAACCGCCACGATACTCACCCCGCGCTGGGACGTGCCGTAACCACACGCTCTATGCTGCGCGATGTTCTGTTGATGAAACAGAATAACATCAACACAATCCGCACCAGCCACTACCCCAACGCAGCCCGTATGTATGCAATGTTCGACTATTTCGGACTATACTGCTGCGACGAGGCCGACCTCGAGGACCACGCCAACCAATCAATCTCGGACCGCGAGTCGTGGATACCCTCATTCGTTGACCGCATCAACCGTATGGTTCTGCGCGACCGTAACCACGCATCGGTGGTAATGTGGTCGCTTGGCAACGAGGCCGGTAACGGTAACAATTTCGGTCCCTGCTACGACGAGGCCAAGCGTCTCGACAGCCGCCCCGTCCACTACGAGGGCACACGTTCGAGAAGCGATTATGGCGGCGGACGCTTCAGCGACTTCTACTCGAAGATGTACCCCGGTCAGGCGTGGATGGATAAATACACCAACAACCTCGACAAGCCAATGTTCATCTGCGAGTATGCCCACGCAATGGGTAACGCCATCGGTAACCTCAAAGAGTATTGGCAGAAGATTGAGGCATCAAACTCGTGCATCGGCGGATGTATCTGGGATTGGGTTGACCAAGCAATTTTCGACCCCCACAAGATGAAAGAGGGCATCTTCGAGCTGCACACAGGCTACGACTATCCCGGCCCCCATCAGGGCAATTTCTGCTCGAATGGTATTATCTCGCCCACACGTCAAGAGAGCGCCAAGCTCAAAGAAGTTAAGGCAGCTCACCAATTTGCCGAATTTACGATAGCGGCAATCGACAAAGAGTATGGCATTGTAGCAATAGAGATTAAGAATAAGTATAACTTTACCAACCTCGACGAGTTTGACGTTGCCTACGACGTTGTAAAGAATGGCGAGATTGTATATTCGGGCCTTAAAGCAGCCCCCTCGGCCGCAAGTGGCGAAAGCCCCAAAGTATGGCTCACTGTGAAGAAGGCCAACATCGAGAAGGCTCAGAAGAATGGCGACGAGCTGCTTCTGACAGTTCGTCTGCTGCACCGCGACGCCCAACTGCACGCAAAGGCGGGACACGAGGAGGCATTTGAGCAATTCACCCTTGCCGAGCGTGCACCGATGGCCGAGATTAAGGCCAAGGGCGATGCTCTTGCCGCTACCTCGTCGCTGCACGAGACCATCATAGGCAACGAAAAGGTGTCTCTGAAATTCGATAACGAGACAGCACAGCTCACAGCCCTCACACTCGACGGAAAGGAAATTATCACCCACGGACAGGGCTTCTTGTACAGCAACCACCGCTGGATTGAGAACGACCGTCAGGGCTACGACTATCAATATGAGCGCCACAATAAGGACAAGCAGTATAAGCAGACAAGCAACGGCCTCGAAGCTAAGGGCGAGATAAAAGTTGTCGAGGAGAATGGCAACACAGTTGTAAAGACAGTACGCAAGGGTTCAATCTGCGATACAGAGATTAACTACACAATCTATCCTCAAGGCATTGTAGATGTTGAGGCAACATTTGTTCCCAAGAGCAACAATCTGCGCCGTGCAGGCCTCATCTGCGGCATCGACTCGACCCTGAAATATGTCAACTACTACGCTTACGGCCCGTGGGAGAATACCGTTGACCGCAAGGACGGCGTTGTTGTTGGACGTTACAACACCACAGTCGATGCAATGGCCGACCGTTACGTCAAGCCTCAGAGCAGCGGCAGCCGCGAGGGTCTGCGCGAAGTAATCTTCACCAACGAGCTTGGCGAGGGCGTCAAGATTGTAACCGAAGGCAATGTCAGCTTCTCGGCCCTTCCCTACACCGACGAAGACCTTATGAGAAGCGGGCACTATTGGGAGATGACAGCCCGTCCCTACACCGTTGTTCACTTCGACGCGTGGATGCGCGGAATAGGTAACGCATCGTGCGGTGCCGACGTTGACACGCTGCCCGAGTATCGCGTGCCCAATAAGAAAATGAGCTACAAACTACGCATCTCGGCAGTAAAGTAAAAAGTATCCGATAACATCAAAAAAGTGAGCCAATTTTTAAAATTGGCTCACTTTTTTGATTACACAATCGACAAATGCAAGAATCAACTTGTAAAGCATTGATTATCAACACACTAATAATAAAATATTTTATCAGCATTGTAACACGTTGATTCTCAACAGTTTACAATCGGACAAAAATTCTGTAAGAAAGAAAAAAGAAAATAATTTTATAATCTACTGAATAATAATACGTTACAAACACCCGTTGTAAGATTAAAAAAGAGTTTTTTCTTTTTTATTTGGGCAAACAGTTGTATTTTTGCATTGTGAAAATTGCACAAAAACAATAAATAACAATAAAAAATTAACAAAATGAGTAAAGAGACAAAAAACCTCATTGAGGTAAAGAAAAGCCCCGAAGCCAATCTTGAAAAGAACAAGACAAGCTGGCTTCTCATCGGTTATGTTCTGGTGCTTGCAATCCTTTTCGTAGCATTCGAGTGGACTGCAACAGAGAAAAAGCACACAGGCGAGATTATTCAGCAAGGTATCCTCCTCGAGGAGGAGATTATGGTGCCCATCACACTGCCCGAGAAGAAGGTGGTACCTCCCCCTCCCCAAGCAAAGCAGATTACCGAAATTCTTGAGATTGTAGAGGACGACGCCGAGATTGAAGAGAGCGAGATTATGTCGGTCGAGGATCAGGGCGAGATTGTAGAGATTAACGAGGATGTAAACATCGTCGTTGAGGAGATGCCCGAGGAGGAGACAATCTATCAGGTAGTAGAGCAGCAGCCCGAATTCCCCGGTGGTATGCAGGCACTTATGAAATATCTGCGAGACAACATCAACTACCCCCGTATCAGCCGCGACAACAACTCACAGGGTAAGACATACGTAAACTTTGTGGTTAACACCGACGGTTCAATTCAGGACGTAGAGGTTATGAAGAGCTCGGGCGACGTTTACCTCGACAAGGAGGCCGTTCGCGTGGTTAAGACTATGCCCAAATGGAATCCCGGTAAGCAGGCAGGTAAGGCCGTACGCGTACGCTTTACACTCCCCGTTGTATTCCGCTTGCAGTAAACAGCAGTCTTTTAGAACAACATAAAACAATTGCAGTCTGTGTGTTTTTTGACACAGACTGCAATTGTTTTATCCACCAAGCAAAAGATTCTCAAAAATTTCCCCCGCCGCGGTAGGGGATTTTTTTTACTATCGGCACACGCCCCCCAACAACCCAAAGAAAAAACATTGTCAATTACTAAAAAAGAGACAGCCATTACTAATAACAAGTGTTAAAAAGAGCCTCAAAAAAAGAAATTCCAATTACTAAAATATTAGATAACTAAAAAATTAGTTTTATATTTGTTTACAACAAAAGAGCAAGCTATGAAAAAATTCGACACACTGACAAAGGCCGAGATACAAGTAATGAGCATCCTTTGGGAACTTCCTCACGGCGGGTGCATACACGAGATTATATCGCACTACCCCGACCCAAAGCCTGCCTACACCACCGTGGCCACGTTTCTGAAAATACTACTGAACAAAGGCTTTGTAAAATACCATAAACTCAGCGGAAAAACACACACATACTACCCGCTGATTACAAAGCCCGAATACACACGTATGGTAATGAAAGACGTACAAGACTCGTTCTTTGGCGGCTCGGGCGCATCACTCGTAAAATTTTTTGTCGAGCACGAGCAGATGGACGATGAGGAGATACGCGAACTCATCGAAATTATACAAAAGCAATAGTATGCACACGTTTCTTATATATATAATAAAATGGGCAATAGCACTTGCTATTCTGTATGCACCATTTACACTGCTTATGCGCAAAGAGACATTCGCCTCATTTAACCGCGCGCTGTTGCTGTGCACGTTGTCGGGCTCGTTGCTGCTACCCCTTGCCGAGGTAAAAATCCCCATCGAGGCAGGCGCCTACACGCAGAATCTCGTCCTCGAGACCGCAAGCCACATAATAACGACAACCGCCACGAACAGCAACACAAAAGAAGAAAAAAGCCTCGACCCGTGGCAGATACTATACATTATATACATTGCGGGCGCCTCAATCTCGGCAATAAAATTGCTCATAAACATAATAATAACAGGCCGCACCATACGCCGCGGCACCCTGTGGCGCGAGCAGCGCGCAGGCTACACACTCCACTGCCACGCACACCCCATCACCCCGTTCAGTTGGTTCGGCAATATTGTAATCTCACAAGACGACTACAACAACTATCGAACAGAGATAATACTGCACGAGGAGGGGCACATAAAAGGGCGACACTCGTGGGACATACTCATCGTAAGCCTGCTGACACCGCTACAATGGTTCAACCCATTTATATATATGCTCACAAACGAGCTTAAAGATATTCACGAGTATTCAGCCGACCGCTACGCACTGCAAAGAGGCAACGACGCACGTTCCTATCAACTGCTGATACTAAAAAAGGCAATAGGCGAGCAAAAATTCACACTCGTTAACAATTTTGCGCACAGCAGCGTGCGCAAGAGGGTCGAGATGATGATACGTCAAAAATCGGGCCCCGGCCGACTGTTAAAGAGCCTCTATACACTACCCACAGCCATAATTGTGATACTACTATTCTCGGAGCCCGAGTACATATACAGCAGCCCCCCTGCCGCCATCGGGCAACAAGAGACGCACAAGGAAAAGACCCGGCAGCCGCTCCCTGAGCCACAAAAAGCCGACAGCGCGACGACAAAGGCCATAAAGACTACACAAAAAACAGACAGTGCAACAGAAGCCACAAAAAAAGTAACAACACTGAAAGCAGAGCCACCCTGCGACACACTGCCACCGGTTAAAGAGCCCTCCACCGAATCAACAAGCGACCCGCGGCCAACCCGCACCACAACAGAATACTACGCAACAAGCATAGCACTCGACGAGCAGCAAAAAGAGCCACAGAATTGGAAATGCAGCCTCATCATTGAGTTTGACCTCGGAGGCGAGGGCAAAATATCGAATATAGAGACAAAAACCTGCAATCTGAGCATCGAGCAAGAGAGCGACACACCCATAAGCACACTGCTGCCACGGCTCCGGGAGCAGTCGATACAGCAGGCCACAGCACACATTCAGAGCCGAGAGTGGCATCCGCGCACCGCCGAGGGCACCACACACTACATTGCCAATATAACAATGCACACAGGCAAAGCAAGCAACAGCCCCACTCCCCGCCCCGACGAAATAATGTGGATAGGAACAACACCCATAAAATAGATTAACAATGAAGAAAACAATCATATACACAGCCCTGCTACTCCTCGTGCTGCCAATAATGGCACAGAGCAGCAACGACAGCATAGAGCGCAACCCACTCGACAATTTAGTATTGCGCTCCGTAGCAATAGAAGCCCTCTTCCCCGAAGAGCGCGTCTATCTGCACTTCGACAACACAGCCTACTATCTCACCGAGACAATATGGTTCAAGGCCTACGTCGTGAGCGGCAGCGAGAATAACCCCACCACAATGAGCAGCGTACTTTATGTCGAGCTTGTGGCCCCCGAGGGATACGTCGTAGAGACAAAAAAATACAAGATAGACGAGGATGGTTGCTGCAACGGCGAATTTGAGCTGAGCCCACTGCTACTCTCGGGCTACTACGAGATTCGCGCCTACACACGTTATATGCTCAATCGCGGGAAGGAGGCCATATTCAGCCGTGTATTTCCCATATTCGACCGCGTAAATGCCGACAATTGGGAGTTTAAGAACATACTCGACCGCCGTCGAGGCTACCTTGTGGGGGTAGACAAGAAAGGCAACAACCGGAATTTCGACGACAGCATCAGCTGGGTAAGCAGCCGTCTGCCCCGCAACGACGTAAAATTCTACCCCGAGGGCGGACACCTTGTCTATGGTACAGAGAGCCTTGTTGCCTTCGAGGTCTTTGCCGCCGAGGGGATAAACAGCGACCGCACAATCACAATCCTTGCCGACGGTGAGCCTCTGCTCGAGGTCTCGCCCACACATTTTGGCAAAGGCACCTTCAGACTTACGCCCGAGAGAGGGATAAAATACGCCGCGCTGCTATGGGACGGGAAGAAGAGTATAAAATTCGACCTTCCACCCATTATGGAGAGCGGAGCAGTGATGAGCCTCGAACAGAGCAACGACTACATAAACCTAAGGATAAAGAACAATCTTGCACACGAGGCTCAGATAGGTTGCGCCATTCTGCACCGCGGCAAAATTCTATTCTACGAGCGCTTCGACGCTCAAAAGCGCAATATGCTCTTTTCCGTAGATAAAAACTCACTGAAAGAGGGCGTCAACCGCGCCGTCCTTTTCATAGACGACAGCATCCCCATTGCCGAGCGCCTCTTTTTTGTAACCCGCGAGAAGCCTTGCAGCGGCGACAACAGCCGCGTACGCCTCGCCATAAAAAGCAACGGCTACGCCCCGAAAAATCTGAGCGTACAACCCTACGAGAAGATAACACTGAGCATCGGGCGCGAGGATGGCAAGCCGCTGAGCGAGGGTAATTTCTCAATATCAGTGGTCGACTCCACCCACCGACAGGAAACATCCTACGGCTACAACATATACAGCTATATGCTTTTAGGCTCGGAGCTAAAGGGCTATATTCCCGACGCCGCACGCTATTTCGACCCCACGAACATCAACCGCCACAAGGAGCTTGAGCTTATTATGCTGACACATGGCTGGAGCTCCTACGATTGGCGCAGGCTCACCACACAACAATTCAAGCTCGACGAGCCCATCGAAAAAGGAATAATCATAAAAGGACGATTCGTAAAAAAGAACGACACACATAAATTCGGCGATTTTGGAAAATGGGATATCAGCGCCCGCCCAAAGACAAAAGTAACAATGCTTATCCCTTATCGGGACAGCCTCGCCACACGTTACACCTTCCTCACCGACAACAACGGCGATTTTCGCATAACAACAAAAGAATTTTTCGGTAAAAAAGTTGCGAAGCTCGTGCCCGACGTCAATAATATTGCCTCGCGCGACAGTATTTTTGCCTTTGTGCTCGACCGATACTTCTCGCCCGAGATGCGGCTCTATCACTATTGGGAGCGCAACACAGGCGCGCCGGCCACACTCGAGCAACTGCAACGCAACAGAGCCAATATGATAAAGATTAACCCATTTAACTACCTTATTTCGCCCGTTGAGGTAGTGCACAAGAGAAAACACGAGCGCAACCACCGTCCGCCGCGCAGCGAGATGCGCCTCGACTTTCTCGACGAGTGGGAGTATGCTCAGGATGTTACATTTATGAGACAAAAATTCATCTCGCCTACTCCCTACAACACCTACAACAGCGCCGCAGCATCTATGAGCGAGCATAATCTGGCCGTGGCCCCCATTCAAGGCCATCAATATCACATTGAGGGCAGCAGCGAGCTATCGACATTCGACCACAGTGTAATGCGCGGCGGCCACATATCGCACGGCAGTCAACGTCGAGACGGCACACGCGTAACGCAAAGCAATCTGAATCCAACGTTCCTCGGAGCACTCACTGCCGCCGACGTACTGCGCAGCGCATTCTGGCGACACAATCTCAATTGGTGCTATTGGATACAGAGCATTGTGGTCGATGGAGAATACAGCTCGTACGAGACCCCCGTGCCCGACAAAGAATATCTAAAAGGCGTTGACCCCGAGAAAATGATGGACTTTAAAGAGATAATCATAAGGTCGGACGAAAAGACACGCTCACAATTCGGCGATGGACGACGAATAAAGTCGCCGAACAGAAAAAAGCGCCTCGCCTTCGACTACAACAACCACTATCAGTCCTTTATGGGAATAATGGGCATTGAACCAATGAGCGGCGAGATTGAGGATGCTCCCGACCCCTCGATGTTAGACGAGGAGATTATGGCTCTTAAGAGCGACGATATAACGGAATACTCCTCGAGCAACGTAACCATCGACGCCGACCACAGAAACACGGGCACCCTGAGCTTCGGCGCCATAAGCAGCGAGGCAATCCCCAATTATGTAGCCTGCTTTATCCCCAACAGCGACGAGGACAAGCACAAGCAAATAGTGCCGCGTCTGGCCCATAAGAGCACTACACGCTACACGAAGCTCTATGGATACAACGAGAGCAAACAATTCTACTCGCCCGACTATGGCACGATGCGTCCCGACAGCAGCACACGCGACTATCGAAGAACACTATTGTGGGTTCCCAAGGCACAGATAAAAGAGGGACGCATCGTGGTCGAGCTTTACAATAGCGGCAGCGGCAAAGGAATAACCGCCACCGTCGAGGGCTACTCACACGGCACATTCTATGGCAGCACCATCGAAGAAACAATCGAGGCACCCGCCAAGAGAGCCGTCGAACAGAATAATCTGCCGGCAGTGGGAATAAGCGCACCCCACATTCTTGCCCACAGTTTCAAGATAACCGAGAGAGGACGCGAATATTATCGCGAGGGGGAGTACGAGAAGGCCTTCGAAGCCTTCTCCGAGGCCGCCGGCCTCGGCTACCCCGATGCTCTGTACAACTGTGCCGTATGCTTTATGGAAGGCAACGGAACACAGCAGGACTTTATCGAGGGATTCCGTTATTTCCGCAAGGCAGCCAATCTTGGCAATAAAAATTCGCTTCACAATCTTGCAACCTGTTATCTGCTCGGCATAGGCACGGCACAAAGCGATACGCTGGCAGCAAAATGGTACCGCGAATCGGCCGAGAAGGGCACCCCTCAGTCGCAAACAATGCTTGCCAACTGCTACCAAAAGGGCATCGGCATAGAACAGGATAGTACGCAGGCTCTATATTGGTACCGTCAGGCAGCACTCAACGACGAGCCCGCCGCGCTGTACGTCATTGGCAGCAGAATGGCACAGGCCGATTCGCTGCTGCAACTAAGCAAACGCAAACTGCGCCGACAGCCTGCAATAGAGTACATACATAGAGCCGCCGAAAAGAACAACGCCGAGGCACAGCATCTTCTGGCGCAATACTACGAAAGCGGCTACTATGTAAAGAGAAGCAAAAAGAAAGCCTTCTATTGGTATCTGCGGGCGGCCAACGAGGGATACTCGGCCGCCTACGAAAAGGTAGGCGAGTGTTACGAAAAAGGGCGGGGTACCGAACGTAACGACCATAAGGCCGCCAAATACTATAAATTGGCTGCCGAGGAGGGCAACACCACGGCCAAAGAGAAGATGGCGTGGTACAATATGTTCAAATTCTTTGGCAAACATTAAAGAAGCCTTAACACACAGCCGCGCATCAGAAATTTTATCGGCAGTTTCTCCTTGGGGAATATGCCGATAAAATTTTATTTTTCCGGGTAAAATAGTTTCATATTGTCATCTAAAATACTATTTTTGCCGACCAAGTTCACAACACAAGAAAAATATGATTACCTTTTTAGTGTGCCTTGCGGCACTTGTCATTGCTTATTTCACATACGGAAAATACCTCGAGAGAGTATGCGACGTTGACGGGAAGAACCCCGTTCCCTCGGAAACATTATACGATGGAGTAGATTATCTGCCCCTTCCCCGCTGGAAGGTTTTTCTTATACAGCTACTTAATATTGCAGGCCTCGGCCCTATTTTCGGTGCACTGCTGGGCGCCGCCTACGGCCCCGTAGCCTTTCTGTGGATTACACTCGGCGGAATTTTTATGGGCGCAATGCACGACTTTATTGCCGGCGTAATATCCCTGAAGAACAAAGGAATGAGCCTGCCCGAGACCATTGGCGAGTATTTGGGCACAGGCACAAGAACATTTATGCGCATATTCTCGGTGCTTCTTATGGCGCTTGTCGGAGCGGTGTTTATGTCGCAGCCGGCCGAGCTTATTGCATCGAACTTCAGCCTGCCCTCACTCGAGATTGTCGCATTCCAAAATACCTCGTGGGAAGTTTTTGTCATCCTTATAGTAATTCTGTGCTATTATATTCTTGCAACGGTTCTGCCCATCGACAAGATTATAGGGCGCATCTATCCGCTCTTTGGCATTGCGCTGCTCATTATGGCCGCCGGAATATTAGGCGTGCTGATTTTTGACAGCGACACATACAGAATACCCGAGCTTACATCGCTCAGCAACCAAATTGCCGACCCTCAGAAATTCCCCATTGTACCGATGCTCTTTACCACAATTGCCTGCGGTGCAATTTCGGGCTTCCACGCTACGCAGTCGCCTATGATGGCCCGCTGCCTGAGGTCGGAGAAGCAGAGCCGCAGCGTCTTCTACGGCGCGATGATTAGCGAGAGTATAATTGCGCTCATCTGGGCAGCAATAGGAATGTCCTTTTGGGGCGGCGTCGAGGGGCTCAACAACGCTATCGCCGAGTACGGCGGAAGCGCCGCAAAAATGCTGAACACAATCACCGCGACCACAATGAACGATGCTATTGCGGGAATTGTAATATTCGGCGTGATAGGTTGCGCAATAACCTCGGGCGATACAGCATTCCGCAGCGCACGCCTCATAGTTGCGGATATGTTGAATATCGAGCAAAAGAGCATCTACAAGAGAATTTTAGTATCGCTGCCTCTTTTTGCCGCTGCGCTGTTCATCATTTTCGCCCTGCCCTTCCAGACTATTTGGAGCTACTTTGCTTGGTGCAATCAGACGCTGGCCGTAATTACCCTGTGGTGCATCACAGTCTATCTGATGCGCAACAAAAAACCATTGGCAATAGGCTGCGTGCCCGCGCTTATAATGACCTACGTATGCTCGTCGTACATTTTTGTATCGCCTATGATGTGCGGGATGGAGAATCGTACATTAGCCTATATTCTGGGCGGCCTGCTCACCGCCATTATAGCCGCAGCAGTGTGGTATAAAGCAAAGAAATGCTAAAAAAGCGTACAATTATTGAGTAGTAGTGTTTTTTTCCTTATCTTCGCACAAAGGAATAGTTTATAAGATGAGCCACAATAGCAACATACGCCCCAAAGAGCAAGAGAATGTAATCAAGCTGCAATGTGCGCCGATGGAGAGGGTGCGCATTGGGTTCATAGGCCTCGGTGTGAGAGCCAAGCGGGCCGTGGAACGTATGATGCACATAGAGGGAGCCGATATTACCGTTGTCTGCGACCTTGTGGCCGAGAATATCGAAGAGGCTCAAGAGATAATCGCAAAAAACGGAGGTTCAAAGGCTGCGGCGTATGGCGACAGCGAGGGGTGGATGCGCGTGTGCGAGCACCCCGAGGTTGACATTGTCTATATATGCACCGATTGGATGAGCCACGCAAAAATTGCCCTCTACGCAATGGAGTGCGGCAAACACGCAGCCACAGAGGTTCCGGCTGCAACCACAATAGAGGAGTGCTGGAAGCTGGTCGATACGGCCGAGCGCACCCGTCGCCACTGCATAATGCTCGAGAATTGCTGCTACGACGAATTTGAGCTGACCCTCCTCAATATGGTACAAAAGGGAGTGTTGGGCGAGATTATTCACGCCGAGGGCTCGTATCTGCACGACCTGCGCGAGCGCATCTCGTCGAACGACGCGGGCGGCCGCAAATGGAGCAATTGGCAGGTAGAATTTATGAACCGACACAACGGCAACCCCTACCCCACACACGGCCTCGGGCCCATTGCCCTTGCAATGAACATCCACCGTGGCGACAGGATGAAAAGCATCGTCTCACTCTCGTCAAAGAGAATAAGCTACGGAGGCGAGGAGGGCTCACTCGTTGGCAATATGAATTCCTCGATAATATCCACCGAAAGAGGCTGCACGCTACTCGTACAGCACTGTATCTCACTGCCCCACCCATACAGCCGCTCGTTCGTACTCAGCGGCACCAAAGGCTACGCACAAAAATACCCTCTGCCGCACGTAGCCCTCGACCCCGAGGGCGAGCGAGCAATCACAGGCGAGGAGCTTACAGCCCTGCTCGAGAATTACACACACCCCTTTGTCGAGCGCTACAAGCCCTTTGGATACAATCTGTGCGGACGCCGCTGGATAGACTATGCAATGGACAGCCGCCTAATTTACTGCCTTAGAAAAGGCCTGCCTCTTGATATGGACGTATATGACGCCGTCGAGTGGAGTTGCCTTGTCGAACTTACCGAGCAGTCGGCATCGGCAGGGGGAGCAACAATAGAGATTCCCGACTTTACCCGCGGCGATTGGAACACCCATCGAGGCGTGGAATTTGCCGAATAAAGAGGGGCAAAGAGCCTCCGCCGCCCCCCGCACACATCACTCACAAACAACTTAACTTCAAACACAATATTATGAAAAAAATCCTATTCTCGATGCTATCGGCAGCGATAGTTGCCACGGCATTAGTATCGTGCAGCAACGAACGCAGCTACGAGACAGTTGACGGCGACCCTATGCAGAGCCGCATCTACACATTAGACAACGGACTAAAAGTCTATCTGACAGTAAACAAAGAGACACCGCGCATACAGACATATATCCCCGTGCGCGTAGGCGGCAAGAACGACCCCGCCGAGACCACCGGCCTTGCCCACTATTTCGAGCACCTGATGTTCAAAGGCACCGAGAGCTTCGGCACACAGAATTACGCCGAGGAGAAGCCACTGCTCGACCAGATAGAAGCCCTCTTCGAGGTATATCGCACAAAGACCGACGAGACCGAGCGCGCCGCCATCTACCGACAAATTGACAGCCTCTCGTACGAAGCCTCGAAACTGAGCATCCCAAATGAGTATGACAAACTAATGGCAGCCATTGGTGCCGAGGGCACAAACGCCTACACAAGCACCGACGTTACCTGTTACGTCGAGGACATCCCCTCGAACCAATTGGAAAATTGGGCCAAGATACAGGCCGACCGTTTCAAGCACAACGTAATCCGAGGCTTCCACACCGAATTAGAGACCGTATATGAGGAGAAGAATATGAGCCTCACACAGGACACGCGCAAACTATACGAGGCAATGTTCTCGTCGCTCTTCAAGCACCACCCCTACGGCACACAGACAGTGCTCGGCACACAAGAACACCTGAAAAACCCCTCAATAACCAACATAAAGAACTACTACAAAAAGTGGTACGTACCCAACAATATGGCCATTTGTATGTCGGGCGACTTTGACTTTGACGAGGCGATGGACATAATAGAAAAATATTTTGGGGATATGCAGCCCAACCCCGAGCTCGAGATGCTGAGTTTCGAGCCCGAGGCCGAAATTACCGAGCCCATAGTAAAAGAGGTGCTGGGCCTTGAGGCCGAGCGCGTTGCGCTCGCGTGGCGCTTCCCGGGAGAAGCGTCTGACGAGGCATTGATGCTGGGCATCGTAGACCTCATTATGAATAATGGAATGGCAGGCCTCATCGACCTTAACCTTCTGCAAGACCAGAAACTGCTCTCGGCCTACTCGTTCCCCTACGGGCAGAGCGACTATACAGCCTACTTTATGCAGGGTATGCCCAAAGAGGGACAATCGCTCGACGAAGTAAAAGAGCTTCTGCTTGCACAGATTGAGGCACTGCGCAAGGGCGAATGGGACGAGACGCTGCTCACGGCGGGCATTGCCAACTATAAACTGCAAATTCAGAGAATGCTCGAAGACAACTCGGAACGCGCCGACCTCTTTGTTACGAGCTTCGTCAACGGAATATCTTGGGAGAATATGGTGAACCGCATCGAGCGTATGGAGAAAATCACAAAAAAAGATGTTGTAGATTTTGCCAACAAATATCTAAAAGACAATAACTACGCCATCGTATATAAACGTCAGGGAGAAGACCCCAATATAAAGAAGATTGCAAAGCCCGCAATTACTCCCATTTTTATGAACCGCGACACGGCAAGCGCATTCTTGCGCGAGATTCAGGCATCGGTGGTAACACCCATAGAGCCTGTCTTTGTCGATTTTCAGAAGGATATGAGCAAGGGCAGCATCGGCAATCTTCCTATGCTATACAAGAAGAATACGACGAACGACATTTTCACGCTAAAATATATATTTGAATTTGGAACCAACGAGATAAAGACATTGGGCACCGCTCGCAATTACCTCGACTATCTCGGCACCTCGGAAATGAGCGCCGCACAAATTAAGCAGGCCTTCTACGACCTTGCTTGCAACTACTATATAAGCGTGGGCAACAACGAGGTATCTATTGTCCTGAGCGGATTATCCGAGAATATGAGCAAGGCCGCCGAACTGCTCGAAAAGGTTCTTACCGACGCACAGCCCAACGAAGAGGCCTACAAGAGCCTCGTGGCCGATATTCTAAAATCACGAGCTGACAGCAAGGCCAACCAGCAGAGCAATTTCAATATGCTGCGTCAGTATGCCCTGTACGGAGCCAACAACCCCTCGAAGAATATTCTTAGCGAGAAGGAACTCAAGAGTATGAAGCCCGAGACGCTTATCGAGACCATCAGAGAGCTATCGGGCACCGAGCATCGCGTGCTCTACTACGGCCCGATGACAATGGACGAGGCCTCGGCCATAATAGCCGATTGCCACAAGGTTCCCGAGACACTAAAAAGCGTCAAGAAGAATGATACATTCAAATATCAGTCGGCCGATGAGAATATAGTATATATAGCGCCCTACGACGCCAATCAGATATATATGTCGTCAGTATCGAACAAAGGCGAGATGTACGACCCTGAAAAGACACCTATAATCACAATGTACAACGAGTATTTCGGCGGCGGAATGAACAGCATAGTATTCCAAGAGATGCGCGAGGCGCGCGCCCTTGCATATAGTGCGGCGGCTTATATGGCAGAGCCGTGGCGCATTGAGCTTCCGGCCTTCTATTGGACATACATTGCCACACAGAACGACAAGATGATTGACGCTCTGAGTGCCTTTGACGAGATAATAAACAATATGCCGGTGAGCGAGCAGGCCTTCAAGATTGCAAAAGAGGCGCTCATCGGACGCCTGCGCACAGAGCGCATCACCCGCGACCGTGTACTCGACTATTTCCTCGACCAAGAGAAACTGCGTCTGGCCGAGGACACACGCCGCCGCCTCTACGAGGCTGTGCAGACAATGACACTCGACGACGTTGTTGCCTACCAGCAGGCTAATGTCAAGGGACGCAAATATATAACCTGTATTTTGGGACGCGAGAGCGACCTTGATATGAAGGCACTCGAAAAGTGGGGTAAGATTGTGCGCCTCACGCAGGAGGATATTTTCGGATATTGATTCTGTAACCCAAAAGTCCTTTTCTTAAGCACATCCCCCCGTTAGAATATTCTAACGGGGGGATTTTTTCTGCAATACTACTTTTCAAGGGGGGGGCGTCTCTATTTTATTATTTGTCGGGCACGCTCTATTATCGTTCGAAGCGCCTACCCGTCCAACGATAGTGAAGCGGACGCAGCTGCGGTGCCACTCGCGCCGAGTCGCCCCGCGTCATAAAAGCAGGCATTGTATAATCGGCTCGCAGAGAGTCGCTCTCGGGCGCGAGGCTCAGCCGCACAAGATAAATGTCGCAGAGGTCGAGAACATCGGCCACGCTGTCCGAGGGGAGGAAAAAGTCGCTTATCGACGGCTGCTCGAAATAGCGAGAGGCGGCAACGCTGTGCCAACGGGAATCGTAGAAACAGATACGACTGTCGGACGTCTCGGCACCCACCGTGTTTATCACACACAGAAGCGTGTCGCCACCCTCGGCGGAGAGCATTTTTATCTGCATCGACGAGCTGTGCGTAAGGCGTAGCGCAAGAAAATCATCCGCGAGCATCGTTATTCGGCTCTTGCCGTCGAGACGGTTAGTTACCTCGGTACTCATACGCGCATCCCAAAAGTCGATAAGGTCGCGGCGGTCGTTGGTTGTCAGCAGCGGCAGCAGCGTGTCGGGCATCTCAATAAAAAGGTCGCGCAAGCTCTGCGCCTCGGCCCTTCCATAAAAAAGGGCAAAAAGTATCACTAAAAAACTCATCTTTTTCATTTTGAACCAAGATATAAGAAAAACAATCCTAAGAGTATCAATAAAAGGTCGATGGCCTTGCTTCGGAGATTCTTCTCGTGCAGCAGCAGTGCCCCAAAAGCAAAGGCTACCACAACACTTCCGCGACGAATCATAGAGACCACGGCAATGAGCGCCCCCTCACGGGCAAGGGCCGAGAAATAACAAAAGTCGGCAACGGCCAGAAAGATAGAAATCATCGGGATGCTCCACCGCCACACGAAACGCTTGCTGCGCTGCCTCGTCGAGAGCAGATTCATCGCAAACACTATCACAGCCATAAGCACACACTGATAAATATTGAACCACGACTGCACGAACATAGGCTGCAGCTGCCGCATAAGAAATTTATCGTACAAGGCACTCACGGCACCCAAAAGGGCAGCCATAATAACAAAAAGAATCCAACGATTATGAGCAAAATTTATCCCCTCGCGCTTGCCGCTCCTGCTGAGCAGAAAGAACGAGACAATGGCTGTCAGCACGCCTATCCATTGATAGGCGTTCAGCTGCTCGCCAAAGAGGAGCAGCGCCCCCAAGAGCACAAGCACGGGGCGGGTAGCCTGTATGGGCGATACAATTGTTATAGGCAGATGCTTAATGCCAATATATCCGCACAGCCACGAGCCGAGCACAATCACCGCCTTGAGCATCAGCAGCAGATGCTGGTGCACACTGCCCTGCGGCACATATAAAAGCCCGTCGGTAATGAGCGCCGTGTGCGACAGCACGATAAAGGGAGCAAAAATAAGGCTCGAAAAGAGCGTGTTTAGCAGCAGCACCGCAAGGACTGAATTATCCCTTAGCGACACTTTCTTGAAAAAGTCGTAGCAGCCCAAAAGGGCCGCCGACACAAAAGCCAACAGCACCCACATCATAAGTATATATCCTGAGGGTATTTAACCTCGACCAGAAAGAGTGCCTCGGCTGCGGCCGAGTCGCCTGCGGCACAACGCTCCTTCTGCTCAATTACTCGACGAAAATCCTCTATCGTCATACGTCCGCGACCCACCATAAGCAGCGTACCGACAATAGCCCGCACCATATTGCGTAGGAAGCGGTCGGCCTCAATCTCGAAGACCCAATGAGCGTCATCTATCCTGCGCCAACGAGCCTGCACAATGCGGCAGTTGTTTGTCTTTACATCGGTGTGCAGCTTGCTGAAGCTGGTAAAATCGGTATATTCGGGAAGAATGGCTGCGGCCCTGTTCATCGCCTCAAAATCTATGCCGGGCCCCACGCGGCAGGCGTAACGACGGGCAAAGGGCGATTTTTCGGTCGATACATAATAGCAATAGCGACGGGCGATGGCGTCGAAGCGGGCGTGAGCATCGTCCCTTACCCTGAGAATACTCTTAACGGCAATATCGAAGGGCAGTATGCGGTTGAGCTTATAAAGGAGCTGCGCGGGGTCGGTGCCTGCAGGAAGGTCGGCGTGAGCCACCATATTGACGGCATTTACTCCCGTATCGGTGCGTCCGGCACCCACCACGCTCAAAGGCCTGCGCAGCAGCGTGGCAAGCGCCTCCTCGAGCATTTGCTGGACGGTGCGGGCGTTGGGCTGTATCTGCCATCCGTGATAGGCGGCGCCATCGTACGAGAATTGTATAAAATAGCGCTGCATCATATCTCGTTCTTTAGGATGAATGTGTGGCAGGCCACAAGGCCGGCCGTCTCGGTGCGCAAGCGCGAATTTCCGAGACTTACGGGACGATAGCCCGCCGAGAGTGCAGCCTGTACCTCCTCGGGGCTGAAGTCCCCCTCGGGGCCGATTAGGATGGTTGCGTCGCGGCCTGCGGCGAGAGTATCCTTCAATAGCAAGCGCTCGTCATCGTAGCAGTGGGCAATGAATTTATCCTCGCACCCGCCCGAGACTATAAATTTTTTAAAATCGACCATCTCATTTACCACCGTCTTACGTGCCTTGAGCGACTGTTTCATCGCCGAGACCACGATGCGCTCGATACGGTCGGTCTTTATCACTTTACGCTCCGAGAATCGGCACGAGAGAAAGGTAAGCTCGTCGAGGCCAATCTCCACCGCCTTCTCGACCATCCACTCGATGCGATCCATATTCTTTGTGGGAGCGACGGCAATGTGCAGATGTCCGCGCCACCCTTTGGGCTGCTCGATAATCTCCTCGGCCTCGACGTAGCAGTGCTTACCGACGATTGAGGATATTGCAGCCTTATAGAAGCAGCCCTTGCCGTCGGTAATATCAATTTTGCAGCCCACGCTCAGACGAAGCACACGCAGACAGTGGGCCGCCTCTTCGTCGGGCAGTTGCCAATTGTTTTTTATGTCGGGTGCGTAGAATAGTGCCATAGTAGTTTTTTATTTTGTGTATAGAGCAAACTCTTATCTTATTCGTTGCAGGGAGAGTCCTCGGAGGGCTGTTCTTTAACCTTTGAGCGCGAGTCAATCTCCTCCTTAATTTTCATTGCAAGCTCGTAATTCTCCTCTTTTACAGCCCTGTCGAGCACGGCACGCAACGTATCGACGTCGGCAACGGTTATCGGAACCGAGATTGCGCCGTTAAAGACGTCGCGGATGGCCACACGCTCCAAAAGCTCCTCGTCGATATATATCGGAGCGCCGGCGCGCAGTGCAATTGCCACCGCATCCGAGGTGCGGGCATCTATCTGACACACACTTTCGCCCTGTTTATAGAGTAGCTGCGAGTAGAATGTGCCGTCGCTCACCCTGCCTATGGTGGCGCAGGTCATTGTAGCGCCCAGAGCATCGGTAAGCGGCAAGAAAAGGTCGTGCGTAATGGGGCGCTTAGTCTCGAATCCTCGCAGAGCAAAGGCTATTGCCTGCGCCTCCATCACCCCTATTGCAACCATAATCTTACGGTTGCCCTCACGTTCCTTGAGAATCATCACATAAGCCCTCTCGTCCGAGGCCTTGCACAAAATATCGGATACGACAAGCTCAATCATAGCAATTACTTCTGCACCGGTTTACTATCTTTAAAAAGCAGAGCAAAGAGCACGCCCACAACAAATGCGTAGGTCGCAAAAATGTACCACGCTGTGCTCCACCCCTCGATAGAGGTTGCGTATGTGTTTACCACCTCTTGCGCGGCAATTACCCCTATCGAAGCACCGAGGCCATTGGTCATAAGCATAAAAAGTCCCTGAGCGCTCGAACGCATATTCTCGGGCACCTCCTTATCGACAAACAGCGAGCCCGAGATATTGAAAAAGTCGAATGCCACTCCATAGACAATCATCGAGAGAATAAAGAGCCACACACCGCTGCCGGGATTTCCGAGGCCGAAGAATGCGAATCGGAACACCCACGCGAACATTGCAATGAGCATCACCCTTTTAATTCCGAAGCGCCCCAAGAAGAAGGGAATGAGCAGAATACAGAGCGTCTCGCTTATCTGCGAGAGGGAGATTATTATGTTCGTATGCTCCACAGCAAATGTTCCCGCATACTCGGGATTCTCGCTGAAGCCTGCGATAAAGCCGTTGGCGTAACCGTTGGATATTTGCAGTGCGCCACCCAGCAGCATCGAGAAGATAAAAAATACCGCCATTCTCTTTTGATTGAAAAGTTTGAACGCGTCAAGCCCCAGCGACGAGGCCAACGAGCGCTTGCCACCCTTACTTACAGGACAGGCAGGCATTGTCAGCGAGTAGAGGGCAAGCATCGCTCCCCACACTGCCGAGGTATAAAATTGATTGCCATTATCCTGATAGCCCAAAATATCGACCATCCACATTGAGACGATAAAGCCTATCGTTCCAAACACGCGAATGGGCGGGAAAGCCTTTACCGTGTCGAGACCACGACGCTCGAGTGCCGAATATGAGACAGAATTTGAGAGGGCCAACGTGGGCATATAAAAGGCAACGCTCATTGTGTAGAACCAGAAAATATCGTTGAAGGCAACGTCGGCGCCGCGGGAATTACACATATAAGCAGTGATTGCCATAAAAGTGGCTGCCACAGCGTGGCAGAAAGACAACAGTTTCTGCGCAGCCACCCAACGGTCGGCGATAATACCCATCAGGGCAGGCATAAATATCGAGACTAATCCCTGCACCGAGTAGAACCATCCAATCTGTTCGCCCAGCCCGGCACCACCAAGATAGCGTCCCATAGATGTCAGATAAGCGCCCCACACGGCAAACTGCAAGAAGCTCAGGGCCATCAGTCGGATTTTAAGAGTTGAATTTTCCATAATTATTCTTTGTTTTTTGTTGTTATCGGAATATGATATTTGTTATTACCTGTGCCTTTACGTGGTCGTTCAGACGGTGCACAAGCGTGCGGCGGTTCATCATAAGTTCCTGACGCAGCACCGACGACGAGAGGGTTACATAAAGAATCTGATTCCTTATGAACAAGGATTTTGTATAGGCCTGCACACCACTGCCCAGCACCTGCGCCCACGCCTGAACAAGGCGATACTCGTTCAGAGGTGTCTCGAGGCCCTCTTCGCGGCACGTCTCGCGCACAATATCGGCTATTGATTTAAGACTTCCTCGTTTCATCTCTCTTTTATCAAGTTTATACCACCTTTTACCACCTCGAAGAGCTTATACTCGCCCTCTATACATTCTAAAATGCCGTCGATGTGCTCTCGGTTCACGTCGGTGATGAAAATTTGTCCGAATTTATCGCCGGCAACCAATTGCACAATCTTCTCGACACGGCGCGAGTCGAGTTTGTCGAATATATCATCGAGCAGAAGAAGCGGCGTCTCTCCACCCTTGCGACGCAAAAAGTCGAACTGCGCCAATTTAAGCGATACAAGATAGCTCTTGTTCTGTCCCTGCGAGCCCTCTTTGCGGATGGGATAGCCGTCGAGCTGCATCACAAGCTCGTCGCGATGAATGCCCTTTGTGGTGTATCCCACGCGAAAATCCTCGCTGCGCGAGCCTTGCAGAAGCTGCTGCAAATTATTCTCTGAGAGGTGCGAACGGTAGCGCAGGCTGACATTCTCGTCGCCGCCCGATATATGGGCGTGAAACTCCTTGAAAATGGGGATAATCTCCTCTACAAAATTGCATCGGCCATTATAGACGGTCAAAGCCTCGACGGCCATCATATCCTCGACAAGCGCAAGAATCTCGCCGTCAGGCGCACGCTCGGCACGCAAAAGAGCATTGCGCTGCTGCAAAGCACGATTATAGCGTATGAGCGCCGCAAGATACTCATTATCGTACTGAGATATTACGACGTCCATAAAGCGTCGGCGCTCCTCGCTACCGCCCGCAATAAGCTCATTATCGGCGGGCGAAACAAGCACAAGAGGCACCGTGCCAATGTGGTCGGAGAGGCGCTCGTATAGCTTTTTATCGCGGCGGAATTGTTTCTTATCACCCCTCTTGAGGCCACAGGAAATTTCGCACTCAATGCCGCTGCCGCTCACATATTTTCCTTTAATCATAAAAAAAGGAGCCTCGTGCCGAATGTTGGTATTATCGGAGGCACCCAACGCACTTTTGCAGAACGAGAGATAATAGAGCGCATCGAGCAGATTGGTCTTTCCCATCCCGTTACTGCCAATAAAGCAATTTATTTTAGACGAAAAAGCAAGCTCGACCTCAGAGAGATTCCTATAATTTATTACCGATATATTATCAATAAGCATAAGTGCACTTAAAATTTACTAAAGTAGCGCGAAGATAGCTATTTTTAATAGCTTTTACACGCTCGGAGCAATATATTTTACCTTATCCGATAAAAAAAAGTGATATAATTTTCCCACTACAAAGATTTTAATTACTTTTGCGGTTGATTTTGCAGAAAAGTCCTTTTTGAAAATAAATAATAAAAGAAATAATACAAAGATGAGCACAAAAAAAACAGAGCAGGCACCTATCGCCGTTGAGGAGGTGCTGAGCAAGTCAGAGGCATTAGCCAACAAATACAAAAACGTCATTATCGGCGCAGTTGTAGCGATAATCCTATTCGCAATAGGAAGCACACTTTACAATCAATATGTAGCTGCTCCCGCCGAGAAAGAGGCTGCCGAGGCATTATTCGCAGCACAGGCACTCTTCGACGAGGGTAAATTCCAAGAGGCATTGGACGGCGACGGTGCCAACCTCGGCCTTATAGCCGTAACCGAGGAGTACAGCGGTACCGCAAGCGGCAACCTTGCAAACGCATACGCCGGATTGGCCCTCGCACAGCTTGGACGCTATCAGGATGCAATCCCCTACCTCGGCGACTTTGACGGCGACGACCAAATGGTAGGCCCCGCAGTAAAGGGCGCGCTCGGTAACTGCTATGCACAGACAGGCGATAGCGACAAAGCAATCAACTGCTTCCTCGACGCAGCAAACAGCGCTAAGAACAACACAATAAGCGCCTACTATCTGTTGCAGGCCGGCATTCTGTACGAGCAGGCCGGAAAAGCAAGCAAGGCATTAGACCTCTACGAGGAGATTAAGAACGACTACCCTACCTCAATTCAGGCTATGGACATTGACCGTTACATCAACCGCGTAAAATAAGAAAATTAGTTTAAAAAAATAGTAAGGGGTGTGGCAAAATTGTTATTTTGACACACCCCTTTTTGATAAACAAAATAAGCGAGTGCCCACACCGCGCCCAATAATCCTAAAGAGGCCCATCTGAAGCACCCGCATCCCAAAAACAACAGAAAATATGGCAACCGAATTACACAACCTCTCAGACTACGACCCCACCGTAACCCCCTCGGGTAAAAACAAAAAAGTAGGAATAGTATATGCCGAGTGGAATTCCGAAATAACCTACGCGCTGCGCGACGGAGCAATAAAAACCCTCACCGACAACGGCGTCAACAAAGAGGATATTACAGCTGTGAGCGTGCCGGGCAGTTTCGAGCTCATCTACGGCGCCGCACAAATGGCAAAAAGCCGAATATTCGACAGCATAATAGCAATAGGCTGCGTGATACGCGGCGACACACCCCATTTCGATTATATTTGCGAGGGAGTAACCGCAGGCCTCTCGCGTCTGAATGTCGAGTATGACACCCCCGTAATATTCGGCCTTATAACCACAAACAATCTTCAGCAGGCACAGGAGCGCAGCTGTGGTCGCTTAGGCAACAAGGGCGACGAATGCGCCGTTACCGCGCTTCAGATGATGGCCCGCAGATGGGATGGTGGCAACACACACAACGAGGATTAACTCCGCGCATTAAACAATGAACCGCCTGCTGCTTTTCAACAGCTCCAACGACCTTGCCCTTGCACAAGGAACAAAGGAGTATATTGCCCCAAAGAGCGTCGTACAAATGGAGCGCGACCTATCGGCAATTGCTTGGTGGTGGGCCGAAGAAGGCGACGCAGTGCTTCTGCCGGCGGGAGCCGATAAGAGCAGCGTCGAGGCGTTTTTTGCGCCATACAAACGGAACATTCGCTTTATCAACGAAGATGAGAAGTATGACACTCTGCACAAAAGTACAGGGTGTCATTTTTGTCCTGCGCCGTGGGGTTGGAGTGCCGCGACCGCCTACCGGCTGCAACGCTTCGGGGTGCCCGAGAGCCACATTCCCACGGCCGAAGCAATAGAGAGGATGCGCGCCCTGTCGAGCCGCGAATTTGCCGCAGAATATATAAAGGAACTTCTCGCCGATGAAGCGACAGCCCCTCACCGAGGCTCACTCGTTGGGGAGAAGATGCGCTTCATAAGGGCTATTGACGAGCTACGGATGCCCGAAAGGACAATTTTTAAGTCGCCGTGGTCGAGTAGCGGCCGCGGAATCTTTGCAGCGAACAGCCTCGATGAGCCCTCGATACACGACAAACTCAGAGGCTTTATCACGCGTCAGGGCGGCTTTCTTGCCGACAAAATGTACAACAAAAGTCTCGACTTTGCCCTTGAATATCGTATTACCGAGAGTGGCGAAGCACAGTTTCTGGGCTTTTCACTATTTGTTGCCGGCGGCAACGGGTTCTACGGATATAATTTTGTTGCCTCGGAGCAGGAGCTTAAGGCGAGAATTATTGAGGAGGGCTGCGACGGCGTCCTGCTCGAGTGGCTCGTCGATGTTCACGCTCGTCTGTTGACACGCAGACTGCGGGGGCACTACTGCGGCTGTGTCGGGATTGATATGCTCATTGCCATTGAGGATGGGCATCCGAGGATTCACCCCTGCGTCGAGATTAACCTCAGGATGAATATTGGCATATTGGCGCTGAAGGTTTTTGAGATTGCGCGGCACAGAGACGTGCAGCTGACCCCTTCGAGTAGCAACAGTAAATTCTGCGCAAAGGTCGAGGGGGGGCGGCTGATTATTGCCGCGCACCAATGAGCTCCTGCCTCCTTACTCATTATTTAAAGCAAAAAAAGAGACACAAGAATAAGGATGCCCCTTTTGGTGCATCCTTATTCTTGTGTCCTATCTTGTAAAAGCGGGTAGGCTTACTCGGCTGCGGGAGCCTCGGCAGCAGGAGCCTCAGCGGGCGCATCCTGTGTAAAGCCGGGAACAGCCATAGGATTCAAGTCGCTATTCTCAATTGCATTCTGCTGAATTACGCTATTCTCTACAATAACGCTGTTGGGAAGCGAAATTGATGCGCAGATGCTGAAAAAAGCTATTGCAATAGCCAATCCCCAAGTTGCCTTCTCGAGAAAATCGGTAGTTTTTCTAACGCCCATTATCTGGTTAGATGATGCAAAGCTTGATGCAAGGCCACCGCCTTTTGAATTCTGAATAAGAACAATCAAGCACATCAATACAGCAGCTATTAAAACAAGGAGCAAAAAAAGTGTGTACATCTTTATTTTCTTTTTGTATGTTTAACTATTTTTTCTAAAAATCTAATTTGGTCTGCAAAGTAACGGTTTTTATTCGGATATTCCAAACATAATCGCCGAATAATTTCAAGAGCCTTGTCATATTTTCCTTGTTTAATGTAAATTGCAGCAAGCGTCTCGGTAAAAAATGGGCTCTCGACAGGTGATTCCACCCGTGTCTCTTGAGGCTCGGCCTCAGCTTCGGGGCGCAGTTGCAGGGTTATCTTCTCGTTGTCGCCCGAGAGGAAATCGTCGATAAGTTCCTGCCCGCGTAATTTCGGAACATCGGCCGAGGGCTGCTCCGCGGGCTCTTTCAGATAGGCCGTGGCATAGTCGATGGCTGCGGCCCCCTCGGCCTCGAGCGAGAATTTATCCTTAGGCAGTGTATCGAGAAAGGCGTCTATGAGGCTCATTGTACGGTCGAGTGTAGGCTCGGCATCGGCCTCATCGTCGTGCGGTGGTGCTCCGTAACCCTCCATAAGCTCGAAAAGCACGCGCCGATTCTTTAAATAGAGAGCAGCCTTGCGCAGTTCCTTGCCAAATTCAATATCGTGCAGAAGATAGAGGTTCTTGAGCATCAGCAGGCGGGCAGCATCAAAATAGGGGTAGCGCCCGACGAGCAGTCGCAGCTCGTAGAGCGTCTCCCTGTTTAACGCTGCGGGGTAGGATATATATTTTATAAGCGCCTCCATTGCCTTACCAATTGGCCACCGCTGCGTTGAACACCGACTCGACAATCTCCTTAATCATCTGAGTAACAAGCTCCTCTTGAACGCTATCGAGCGACTGCGAGGCGTCAAAATCGCGCGTTGCCGAGAATGAGCGCTCAAAATCCTCGTCGTGATTGGTGTTATTTGTAAAGCGCACGTTGACGGTTATCTTCAACTGCACCATTGCCGAGTATCCATCGGCCGAGATTGACTTGTTGAATTGGTCGTAGGCGGTAATTTCACCCGCGAGCTGAAGGTCGCCGCCGCGCGGTATCTGACGCAACTTTGTCTGCTGCACAAATACGTCGCTCAACGTCTCGTTGAGCATAGGCGCCATTGGGCCCCACTGATAGGCCGCCCTATTCTGGAAGGTCTCCAAAGAGATTGTCTTTACCTTTGTGTAGTCTATTGATGCACCCGTGAGTTTATAGCTTACTTTGCAGCCTGCAAGCAACGCTGTCAGCAGCAACAGCACTCCGAGCCCCATTAGTCGCAGTTTATTCAATGCCATATTCTTTTATTTTTCGGTATAACGTGCGCTCCGAGATATTGAGTTCGCGCGCCGCGTCGCGCCGGCGGCCGTGGTTCCTCTCGAGAGCCGATTTTATGGTTTTTCTCTCAACGTCGTCAAGTGAGAGAGCCTCGTCTATATATTCACCAACCTCGTGCATAGGCGAGGGCGAGGAAATGTGTATTGTGCGGGGATCGATTGTTACCTCCTGTGCGTGAGGATAGAGCTGAACGGCGTCGTGAGGCGCCACTGTGCGAGCACCCATAAGTTCTTTTACTTGTTGACGCAGTTCGGTTATGTCGCGCCGCATATCAAAAAGCACGCTGTAAAGTATCTCTCGCTCGCTCTCGAAGGTTTTTCCGCTATTTTGCTGCACGGCGGGCACAGGCAGATTGCCGACACTCTGCTGCGGCAGATAGCTCAGCATAGTCTCGCCCGTTACCTTGCGGTTGAGTTCGAGAATGGATATTTGCTCGGCTACATTTTTCAGTTGGCGTATATTGCCCGGCCACGAGTAAGAGAGAATGGCCTCGGTGGCAGCCTCGTCGAGCTCTATTTTGGGGACATTGTATCGTGCCGAAAAGTCCATCACAAATTTTTTGAACAGCAGAAGCACGTCGCCGCCGCGTTTGCGCAAGGGAGGGACGTTTATGGGAACAGTGCTCAGACGATAGTATAAATCCTCGCGGAAGCGTCCGTTCTTTATCGCCTCGGGCAGATTGACGTTTGTGGCACAGACTATGCGCACGTCGGTCTTTTCCACTTTAGACGAGCCCACGCGCATAAACTCGCCATTCTCCAGCACACGCAACAGACGCGCCTGCGTCGAGATTGGAAGCTCGCCCACCTCGTCGAGAAAAATTGTACCACCGTCGGCCTCGCTGAAATAGCCCCGACGCTCGCTGACAGCATCGGTAAAGGCGCCTTTTACGTGTCCGAAAAGTTCGGAGTCGATTGTACCCTCGGGGATTGCTCCGCAGTTTACTGCTATATATTTACTGTGCTTACGTGCGCTGTTCGTGTGTATTATCTGTGGAAAAAACTCTTTTCCCACACCACTCTCGCCCATTACAAGCACAGTAAGGTCGGTACGAGCCACCTGTATGGCCGTATCTATTGCGCGCATAAGCTCGGGAGCGCCACCTATTATCCCGAATTGCTGCTTCACTCTCTGTATCTCTGTCGTATCCATAATAGCCAAAAGAGAAGTAATTTTCCTACAAAAGTATTCTTTTTTTTAGAATGGGAAAAGAAGCGGCAACACAAAAATCATTACAATTGCCATTATTATCTGCAAGGGTAGTCCCACTTTCACATAGTCGATGAATTTATACTGCCCGGCGTGCATCACAAGAGCATTGGGAGGAGTAGAGAAAGGCGATGCAAAGCACATACTTGCGGCAACAGCCACCGCTATGAGGAACGGCGTCGGATTAACCCCGATCTGCTGGGCGCTGCTCAGGGCAATGGGCGCAAGAAGCACCGCTGTCGCCGTGTTACTTATGAACATCGTCATCAGTGAGGTGGTAAAATATATTCCCGCCATAAGTACAATGGGGCCGTAGCTGCCTATCGAACTTACAAGAGTTGTTGATATATACTCCGAAACACCGGTCTTTTCAAGAGCCGTCGACATTGGCATCATTGCTGCAATTAGCACTATACTCTCCCAATTTATTGTCTTATAGGCAGCCTCGACGTTGCGGAAACAACCGGTGAGCACCATCAACAATCCCGCAATCATCACAGCGGTAACGGGCTCTATGGGAATAAAATCAAACACCATTGCCGCAATCATAAGAAGCATTATTCCCGCTGCCAACGGCGCCTTATAGTCGAGCGTAACCTTTGCAGCCTCGTCGAGCGGACGTCCAACTACAATCCACTCGGTAGTCTCTTTCTCGAGCTGTGCTATATTATCCCACGTACCCTGTACCAGCAGAAGGTCGCCGCTTAGAATTGTCTCGTTGGCAAGCGCCTGCATAATGTATTTTCCTTTGCGGCATATTCCCAGCACATTCACATTGTAGCGTGTGCGAAACTCGGCCTCGCGGATTTTCTTGTTCAGAAAGCTCGACGAAGGCATCAGCACAATCTCGGCAACACCAATATCGTAAAAGTCGAGCGAGAGACTCTTTCCTTTATCCTCGGAAATATAGAGCACCTTATGCTCGTCGGCAAAGGCGTGTACGCTCTCGCGGTTGCCCGTTACGAAGAGAATATCGCCCTCGCACAGCACCGTATCCGACTCGGCTGCAATCTGTATAACCTTTTTCAGCAGGCGATTCTGTGAATTTTCGACCCTGCGCACCTCGAGAATATTCATTCCATATTTGCTGCGGGCATTCAGTTCGACAATCATTTTGCCCAGCAATTTCGAGTCGGCATTTACCTGAAGGCGGTGCAGACTGCTCGATATTCCATACTCCTTGACAAGTGTTTTTAGAGATTTTCCACTGCCCGCCCCTTCGCTACTCAATGTTCCGGGCTTCGATAGGAACCATTTTGTAAGCGGCATAAGCACAATTACGCCCACCACCACACACACAAGCCCCACGGGGGTGAACGAAAAGAACGACAAGGCCTCGTATCCCGCCGCCGACAATGCGTTGTTAACCACAAGGTTGGGCGGCGTACCAATTAGTGTCATCATACCACCCATACTGCTGGCAAAGGCAAGCGGCATAAGCAGGCGCGAGGGGTTCATCTTCATACTCATTGCCATACTCACGACGATGGGCAGCAGAAGCGCCACCGTACCCGTGTTACTGACAAAAGCCCCAATGGCCGACGTTACCAGCATCACAAGCAAGAAAAGCCTTGTCTCGCTGTTGCCTGCGAGCTTCATCAGTTTCGAGCTAATCATTTTGGCAAGCCCCGTCTGAAATATTGCACCACCAACGACAAAGAGTCCAATCATCATCACAACAACGCTGTTCGAGAAGCCGGCAAGCGCCTCGGCCGGGGTGAGAATCTGAAACACCAAAAGGGCTACAAGAGCGCATAGGGCCACAATATCGGAGCGTACTCTTCCATTAACAAAAAAGAGCACCGAAAGAAGTAAGACTAAAAGTGTTATATACATAAAGTAGAATTATTTTTCTAAAAAAGTCTCCGCGGAACAATTTTGCAAAGATACAAACAAGCGAGCGAGAAATATGAAGTTTACTTCAATATTTTTCAAAGCGAGCGAAGAAAATCTTTCGCACAAAGTGCAAAATTACAAAAAAACAGCGCCATTTCAAAATAAAATTTTCGACGGGCGACCGTAAAACGATAAAGTTTAAGCTATTATAACATTCTCGTCGCAGCTTGTCCTCACAGACAACGCCCCCGCAGCGCCAGCCATCCGAAATTCTTACAAAAGACAACAGAGAAAAAGCGTTGCCCACGAATGTAAAATATCGGGGGCAACGCTTCGTATTACAGCATATTTTATGTAACTTTGCACTATATAATACATTTACCATAAAAACGCTGAAAAGACTCATACTCTCGTCGGTAGCCATTGTATTTTTCGTCTATGCATTGTCGCTACTGCTCAGGCTCGACGCCGTACAGCATCGAGTAGCCGATTATATATCCCACCGCATTCAGAATATCGAAAATATACCATTGAGCATCGGAGGAGTATCGGTGCGCCATCTTAACAAGATTGACATTAACGACATTCTGCTAAAAGACCTATCGGGCGACACACTAAGCAGCATTAAAAGACTGACGGTACACTTTTCGCCCCTTCATCTACTGCGCGACGAGGTGCGCATAAACACCGTTACATTGGAGCGGCCCCACTTTAACATTACTCGTGAGAGACCCGACACAGCAGCCAACATACAATTCCTGCTCGATATTTTTGCGAGCAACGACAGCACCCCCGCCACCCCACTGCCACACATAAAAGTAGGACAATTACACATATACGACGGCAGTCTTAGCTACAATGTAATGAGCGAACCCGCCGCACAAGATGGCACCTTCACGCCCGCGCACATAAATATATGCAACGTCTCGGCCAATATATCACTAAAGAAATTAAACGCCGACACACTGAGCCTCTACATCAGAAATTTTACAGGCTCCGATGCATCGGGACTGCATCTGAGGCGCATAAAGGGCCGAATAGAGGCATCAAAAAGCGGGGCGACAATCAAAGACTTTTTCCTTGCGCTACCCGAGAGCCAAATAAAGATTCCGCTGCTCGCCGCACAATATTCAATAAACGACAGCACAAAGAGCATCGAAGAGCTAAAATACCGAGGCCTAATAAACGCACCGCACATAGCAGGTAACGACCTCAAAGCCCTATCGTCCCAAATAGGCTCACTCTCGGGCGTCAGCTTTAACATCCCCTTCTCGGGCAACAATAAAAAGATAAGCATCGAGGATGCCACACTCTCGAGCGCCGAGGGCGGAGTGAGCCTCGAAGCGAGCCTTACTGTCGATAACAGCGGCTCGGTACCCACATATAAGGCACAAATAGCATCGTGCAACATAAGCGAGCGGGGAATAAAAGAGATTGGCACACTGTTGGGCGACACAATCACCGCACGCGAGATTCAGCAGCGGGCAGGCAATATCAACCTTGTTGCCGACCTTACCCTGCACGGCAAAAGGAGCGATGGCACCGCCACACTCTCGACAAGCAGCGGCAGCGTGGCACTTACGGTGAAAAGCGACCACGAAGGAGTGTTTCACATTGAGAGCAAAGCACAAGATATAAATCTTGCACGCATCACCGGCGACAACAAATTCGGATACTGCCGGATAGCATCAACCACAAGCGGCTTTTACACCGACAGCACCAATTTCCAAGGTCAGACAAGCAGTACAATAAGTTCGCTACAATATAACGACAACACCTTTGCACCAATAGTAATCGAGGGCGCCTTTACCCCCGAAAAATACAGCGCCACCTTAAACAGCAACGACAAGAATCTATCCGGTACAGCCACCTTTGCCATAAACAGAACAAACAAAAGCGCCCCCATATACACAATAAACATCGACGCAGATTCAATATCACCCCATAATTTAGGATTCACCGAGCGCTTAGAAGATACTAACATCTCATTTGAGCTTGCGGCCGAAGCCTCGGGCACACTCCCCGACAACTCACTCATAAAGGCCAATCTATACAACTTCAGGCTGCAAACACCCGAGAAATATTGGAAAATAAGACATCTGCACGTAACCGACAACTCACTCGACAAGCATCGCAAACTTTTAATAGACTCGGACATTATAAGTGGCTACATTATGGGCTGCTACACATACAACAGCCTCGGAAGTAGCCTGACAGAGATTATCGACAAACATATTCCCGCGCTCGGCATTGGGAAAGAGCATAAAAAAAGCAACGATAATTTTGTTTTTGACATAAGAGTAAACAACAGCGAGATTGTGAGCCACCTCTTCGACCTTCCCGTCTGTATCGAAGGAGCATCGTCAATATCGGGCAGCATAGACGCCACACACAGTCAATCTCAAATATCGGGCACATTCAGCAACACCACCCTAATGGGCAGTAAATACCGCGAAATAAATCTCAACATAGCCTCGGACAAGGATAAACTATCGCACAACACACAACTCCTGCGTCCGCTCAAGGTCAAGGAGTGGGACAATCACGACAACGACATAAGAATATCAGTAACAGGAGATATTCTTGCAGACACACTGCTCACCAACATTGAGTGGAGCAACAAAATAGCCCCCGTTAACCGCGGCCGACTATCCATAGACGCCGTGCTTGGGCAGACAAACAGCGGCAGCACCTCGATAGACGCTCATCTGCACCCCGGCATAATAGTATATAACGACAGCGTGTGGAACCTCTCGAGCAGCCGCATCACGGGCGCAGGCCAAAGGTTCAAGATTGACAATTTCGCCATACGCAACAACAAACGACAGCTGAGCATAAACGGCATCGTGGGCAACAGCGAGAGCGACAGCCTGAAAATAATGCTCAACAAGATGAGCCTCGAAGAGCTGTTCGACATTGCCAATTTCCACCCCGTTGACTTTGGCGGCAAGGCCAGCGGCACGGTAAATGTAGCACGCATATTTGCAAGCCCCAGCTTCGCTGCAAATCTAGAGGTCGAGGATTTTACCTTCGAGAAGGGACGAATGGGCTGGATGTCCTTCGAGGGCAGCTGGAACGAGGAGAATAAGGCCATACTCCTAAACGGCCGCATATTCGACGGCACAAACGCCCACAGCGTCGCCCGAGGCTTTGTCTCTCCGGCCAACGACACACTCAACATAAGCGTCAACACCGACGGCACCCGAATAGAGTTTCTGAACCATATGCTCAGCAGTTTCCTCGACAACGTCGATGGGCGCGTAAAGGGCGAGCTTCACATACGCGGACGAATGAAGGACGTCAACCTATACGGTGCCCTCTGCCCCACAGGCAGTATGCGTCTAAAGCCAACGAACACAACCTATTATCTAAAAGGCGACACAGTACGCTTCACACGCAACCGCATAGCATTCGACGGCATACGCTTCGCCGACAAGCACAGCAATCAAGGCCTGCTCAACGGTGCAGTCAGCCACAGCAGCCTCAAGAAGTTCGGTTGCAATTTTGACATAAAAGCCAACAATCTATTGGCCTACGACGAAGATAAATTCGGCGAAAATGGCTTCTACGGAACAGCATTCGTAACAGGCGACGCACGCTTCACAGCCAACAGCGACGGCATTAGTCTGAGCGCCGAGATTGAGACCAACAAAAACTCAAAATTCGTATATAATGCAGCGGGCCCAATAGGAGCCACCGACAACAAATTCGTAACCTTCACCGACCGAAAAGCCCCACGCAGCACTCTTTTGGACGCCGGGAGCACTTTCGACACAGAGCCCGTGAACGACATTCTGAGCCGTCTGCGCCTCGACTTTATGATAAGCGCCACCCCGGGGATGCAGTTGCGCGTATATACAAACACTATCACCGACGATTATATCGACATTTACGGCAGCGGCCCCATAAACGCCGTTTACGACGAAAAAGAGGGCTTTAGTATGAAAGGCAGCCTGAGCCTCACGCGCGGCACATACAAATTCACAATGCAAGATATATTCCCCAAAGAGTTTACCATACAGCCGGGCAGTACCCTCGGCTTCAACGGCGACCCCTTCCTTGCCAATCTGAACCTAAAGACCATTTACACCGTACCCTCGGCCCCGCTGACCGACCTCAGCATCACAGCCGAGCGTCGCAAGAACGTAAAGGTCAACTGCCTTATGGACATTACAGGAACACTTCAGAGCCCCAACCTCACATTCGGCCTCGAGCTACCCGACGGCAACGAAGAGGAGCGCGAGCTTCTGGCAAGCGCCACAAGCACCCCCGAACAGACCAATATGCAATTCATCTACCTCATAGGCATCGGAAAATTCTACACCTATGATTACAACAATCAAGCCAACAACAGCCAATCATCGACAATGATGGAGTCGCTCATCTCCAGCACAATATCGGGACAGCTCAACAATATGCTCTCGCAAATCACCGACAACAACAATTGGAATTTCTCGGGCAATTTCACAACAAGTGAGAAAGGCTGGAACAATATGGAGGTCGAAGGAATGCTTAGCGGGCGCCTGCTCGACAACCGGCTGCTCATAAACGGCAATTTCGGCTACCGCGACAATCCATACGCCAACAAAAATTTCATCGGCGATTTTGAGGTCGAGTGGCTACTCAACAAGAACGGCAACGTAAGCCTCAAGGCCTACAACAAGACCAACGACCGATACTTTTCAAAAACAACCCTCACCACACAAGGCGCAGGCATAATGCTCCGCCACGACTTTAACAATTGGCTGCGCCTGCGCAAGAAAAAAGACAAGAAACAGGAAGAAACAAAAGAATAATACGCTATGAGACATTTTACATCAGTCAACGACATTGGCGACCTTAAACTCGCCGTAAAAGAGGCACTCGAGATTAAAGCCGACCGCTTCAGATACAACCATCTGGGCCGTAACAAGACCCTTATGATGGTATTTTTCAATTCCAGCCTGCGCACCCGTCTGAGCACACAAAAAGCCGCCCTTAATTTAGGAATGAATGTAATTGTGCTCGACATTAACCAAGGCGCGTGGAAATTAGAGACCGAGCGCGGAGTAATTATGGACGGCGACCGTCCCGAGCACATCCTCGAAGCAATCCCCGTGATGGGCAGCTACTGCGACGTAATAGGCGTACGCTCATTCGCCCGCTTCGAGAGCAAGAGCGACGACTACAACGAGGTCATCCTAAACCAATTTATAAAATACTCGGGGCGCCCCGTCTTTTCAATGGAAGCAGCCACACGCCACCCTCTTCAGAGCTTTGCCGACCTTATCACAATAGAGGAGCACAAACTCGTCGAGCGCCCCAAAGTAGTGCTCACGTGGGCGCCCCACCCCAAAGCCCTGCCGCAAGCTGTGCCCAACTCCTTTGCCGAGTGGATGAACGCCGCCGACTACGATTTTGTCATCACCCACCCCAAAGGCTACGAACTCGACCCCTCATTTGTGGGTAAGGCCCACGTCGAGTACGACCAGATGAAGGCCTTCGAGGGAGCACATTTTATATACGCCAAGAATTGGTCGGCTTACGAGGGCGATAATTACGGTAAGATAATAAGCACCGACCGCAGCTGGACGGTGAGCGAGCGTCAGATGGCTGTTACCGACAATGCCTTCTTTATGCACTGTCTGCCCGTGCGCCGCAATATGATTGTAACCGACGATGTAATTGAGAGTGCCAATTCTCTTGTTATTCCCGAGGCCGCCAACCGCGAAATTTCGGCCACCGTAGTGCTCAAGCGAATATTGGAGAGTATGTAAGCAAAAATTCTATGCCTATATAAAGAAGTGTGTGTCCTTTAGAGGGGCTCACACTTTTATTTTCTCATCAGATACTCGCTCGCTCCGCGATTATACTTCTCGAAGAGCGTGCGGCTGTCGCGCAGAAACTCGCCCATTTTGAAACGGGCCGCACCGCACAGTTCAAATGGAGGAGAGGCTGCCGGCAAGATGGTAAAATTACGTACTCCGTCGCGTCCGGGACGTGCCACCCACGTCAGAGAATAGGACAACGAGCTCATATACACAAGCTCTCCGAAGCGACAGAGCTCCATACGCACAAGGGCGCCACCGTCGCGCCCGCGAGCATACATTCCCGAGATTAAATTTCCGAGCGAATAGACAACGGCACTGCGGCGTCCGCTGATGCTGTCGCGGCGCACCTCCATAGGTTGCAGCACGTGCGGGTGTCCGCCAATAACGTGGTCAACCCCCTGCTCAATGAGCCAATCGGCAAGAGAGCGCACGTGCTTGGGCGGCAGGCTCACATACTCGTCGCCCCAATGCAGGCAGGCTATTATTACATCAGCTTTTTTATCGCGCGCACGCTTAATATCGGCGGCGATGAGTTCTTTGTCAATAAAATTCACAACGAGCGGCGGCGGGACGGGAATTCCGTTTGTACCATACGTATAGTTGAGCAGAGCCAGCCTTATGCCTTTGCGCTCGATGATGAGCGGCACACGCTGCGCGCGGTCGAGGCTGTCGCGATAGAGGCCGCAATGCTCAATGCCCAGCGAATCCATCATCGCAAGCGTGCGCAGGGCACCCGCACGCCCACGGTCGAGGCAGTGGTTATTGGCAAAAAGAAGTACGTCGAAGCCCGCCCCCTTTGCCGCATACAAAAAGCTGTCGGGCGCGCAAAAAGCGGGGTAACCGCCGAACCCCTTACTGCCTATCGTCGTCTCGAGATTGGCTATTGCAACGTCGGCCGACGACACCTCGGGACGTATATAATCGTAGCAGGACGAGAAGCTGTATGTGCCGTCGCTGCACCGCGCCGCATCAAGCTGGCTCTGGTGCTGCATAAGGTCGCCTGCAAACAACAAGCTCAGGCGCGAAAAAGGCTGCACGATGCTCTGTGCAGCCGATAGTAAGGCCGGCATCAAGAGCATCGTGCATATAACTGTCCGCAAAAAGGTCATTTGCGCCACCGTAGAATCAATAAATCTCGTGCTTGGCAGCCAGCAGCGTGTTTTTCATAAGCGACACAATGGTCATCGGGCCTACGCCGCCGGGCACGGGGGTGATATATGAGCATTTTGGTGCCACATTCTCGTAATCGACGTCGCCGCACAGACGGAAGCCCGACTTACGGGTGGCATCGGGCACGCGTGTCGTGCCAACGTCGATAATCACTGCGCCCTCTTTCACCATATTCTCTTTTACAAAGTGAGGCTGCCCGAGCGCAGCTATGATAATGTCGGCGGCGCGGCACTCCTCGGCAATATTGGCTGTGTGGCTGTGGCACACGGTTACCGTTGCGTCGCCGGGTGTCTGCTTTTGCATCATAAGGCTGGCGACAGGCTTGCCTACAATGTTGCTGCGGCCAAGGACGACGCATTTTTTGCCTTTTGTGTCGATGTTGTATCGACGCAGAAGTTCCATAATTCCGTTGGGAGTGGCCGAAAGGAAGCAGGGGAGGCCTATCGAGAGGCGACCGGCATTCACGGGGTGGAAGCCGTCAACGTCCTTGCGGTAGTCGATGGCCTCGGTTACCTTCTGCTCGCCGATGTGTCGGGGCAGAGGCAGCTGCACGATGATTCCGTCACCGTCGGGGTCATTGTTCAGTTCATCTACTTTGGCAAGAAGTTCGGCCTCGGTTACGTCGGCCTCGTAGCGTATAAGGGTCGATGTAAAGCCGCACTCCTCGCAGGCGCGTACCTTATTGGCAACGTATGTCTCGCTGCCACCGTCGTGTCCCACTAAGATGGCTGCCAGATGCGGGCGTTTTTTTCCGTCGGCCATCATCTGTTCTACCTCTTGGGCAATCTCTTTTTTTATTGTAGCCGCAATGGCTTTTCCGTCGATTATCTGCATAGTCTTTATTTTGGTTAGTTTAGAGCTTTTTTATTTGAATCGGGGCATTCCTCCCATCATTTTGCCCATCTTGCCGCCTGCTACGGTTTTCATTGCCTTGCGTATCTGTTCGAATTGTTTCATAAGGCGGTTGACCTCTTGCAGGGTTGTTCCGCTACCTCGGGCGATGCGCTCGCGACGCGAGGCGTTGATAATGTCGGGGTTGGCACGCTCTTTGGGGGTCATCGAGTGTATTATGGCCTCGACGCTCTTAAAGGCGTTGTCGTCAATATCAAGGTCTTTTATGGCTTTGCCCATTCCCGGAATCATTGCCATAAGGTCTTTTATGTTACCCATTCGCTTAATCTGCTCTATCTGCGAGAGAAAATCGTTAAAGTCGAATTGGTTGCGGGCCAATTTGCGTTGCAGTTTCTTGGCCTCTTCTTCGTCGAATTGCTCCTGTGCACGCTCGACGAGTGAGACAACGTCGCCCATTCCCAAAATACGGTCGGCCATACGGCTGGGGTGGAAAAGGTCGATGGCCTCCATCTTCTCGCCCGTACCTATAAATTTTATGGGTTTGTTTACCACGGTGCGGATTGAGAGGGCTGCACCGCCGCGTGTGTCGCCGTCGAGTTTTGTGAGGATTACTCCCGTAAAGTCGAGACGCTCGTTAAACTCTTTGGCGGTGTTTACGGCATCTTGTCCGGTCATTGAATCTACTACAAAGAGTGTCTCGCCGGGGTTAACAGCCTCTTTTATGGCGGCAATCTCTTTCATCATCGCCTCGTCGATGGCCAGACGTCCGGCGGTATCTATTATCACAAGGTTGTAGCCCTGCTGTTTGGCCTCTTTTATGGCGTTGAGAGCTATCTGAACGGGATTTTTATTCTCGGGCTCGCTATATACGGGAACGTCTATCTGCTGTCCCAACACTTTTAGCTGGTCGATGGCGGCGGGACGATAAACGTCGCAGGCTACCAGCAGAGGGTTGCGGTTTTTCTTTTTCTTCAGATAGTTGGCCAGCTTGGACGAGAATGTGGTCTTTCCCGAACCTTGAAGACCCGACATTAGCACCACGGCAGGGTGTCCTTCGTAGTTTATGTCGGCCGTATCGCCACCCATAAGCGTGGTGAGCTCGTCGTGCACGATTTTTATCATCAATTGGCTGGGGTGGATTGATGTGAGCACATCCTGACCTATTGCCTTGTTCTTTACCGTGTCGGTAAAGGTCTTGGCCACTTTGTAGTTTACGTCGGCATCGAGCAGCGCCTTGCGCACGTCTTTCAATGTCTCGGCTACGTTCACCTCGGTGATGCGTCCCTCACCTTTTAGTATTTTAAATGAGCGTTCGAGGCGCTCGCTTAGATTTTCAAACATTTTGGTCTATATTTTTGTGTTTATCTTTGTTTATTTCTGAATCTCGATTATTGCTCCCGTGGCTGTGTCGAAGAGCACTTTTGTGCTGCCGTCTTTGGCAAAGAAGTTGCGCGAAAGAACCTCGACGGTGCCCAGCTGCGCAAAGGGTAGCTCCTCTTCGAAGAGTGTCTCGGCTGCGGTGTAAATCTTTACCTGTGCCTTTCCGGGGAGCGAGTAGCATATTCCCTCCTTCTTTACCTCTTTTTTCTTTTTCTTGCCGTCGGTTACGGTGGGGAGGTTTACTGTTTTAAGGTCTTTAAAGTCGTAATATACGGGGCCGCCGGCAAGATTATCACGCTCGAGGATACCCAACTTACGCGAGAATCGGAACAGCACCGAGCGGGTTGTGTCGCTCTCTTGCGTGGGAGTGAATTTTATGTTGCTGATGTATTTTACCGTATCGACGCGGCCTGTGAAAAGCTCGGTGAGAGTGCGCTCTTGCAGCTCGAGCTCGCTAAGCACAAGATGCATCGACTCACCGTCCTGCGGCAGATTCTCGGCCGTGCCGCGCGTGATGGCCAATTTGCTCTCGCGTATCGAGTATATCTCTTTTGCCACGAGCTCGGCCATTTTGGCGGTCGAGGTTGCCTGAAGAATCTCCTCGGTGAAATATTGTCTGGCATCGACGCGCTTTGCGGGGGTGCTCTTTACACTCTGCTCCTCAAGGGCGATACCCTTGCGGTTCACAGCGCTGATGAGCCCCTTTTCGGTAAGTTCGACGCTGCTCATAGGGTTACCGGCCAGCGCTACGGTGTAGCGTTTTTTACTATTGGGCACACCCACGCTTTTGACTTTAACCCCCGTGAGCCTCCACTCCTTGCTCTCCTCGGCAACGGCATCGTTGATGCGCAAGAAGCGCTCGGCGTATCGCACAAACTCACCGGGCGTGTGTGTTATACACTCGGCCTCGACGGTAATATCCAACTGTGTGTCGGGCAGAGTATATGTAAGCCCCTCGTTCATTCCAGTCTCGAAATTATTCACCGTCTGTGCAAAGCAAGGCACAGCCGAGAGCAAAAGTATGTAGAGAAATATTTTTTTCATAATTACTTTCCGAGTTTTAATCAGTGCACAACTCTACTAATTTGCCGCGAAGATAGTAAATTGTTTTCAATTTTACCTTATAAAAATCCCTTTGTTATGATTATTAAACAAAGTGAGCGAAAAAAAAGCGCTTTTTTCCCGATATTTCGGAAGTTTATGCTACATTTGTAGGCGCTACCCGTAAAGAATGTTCACACACAACAACATTTCGGGCAAAATATAAAAAAATGCAAACAATAGAAATACACGGAAAGAAATTCGCAACCTCCATTCCGCGCACAAGCATCGAGAATGAGGTTAAGAGAGTGGCTGCCGAGATTAACCGAGATTATAAAGGCCGCCGCCCGCTGCTCTTGGGGGTACTCAACGGAGCTTTTATGTTCGTTGCCGACCTTATGCGCAGCCTCGATATCGAGTGCGAAATATCATTTGTAAAAATGTCTTCCTATGCAGGCACAACAACCACCGGTGCCGTTAAGCAGTTGCTGGGCCTTAACGAGAATATCGAAGGACGCGATATTATCATCGTCGAAGACATTATTGATACAGGCCTCACAATGCAGAGTATGTTAGAGACACTCAAGGGCTACAAGCCCGCAAGCATCAGCATAGCATCGCTGTTCTTAAAGCCTGCCCGTCTGAAAGTACCTATTGAGGTAAAATACAGCGCATTCACAATCCCCGACAGATTCATCGTGGGCTACGGCCTTGATTATGACGGCCTCGGACGCAATCTGCCCGATATTTACGATGCTGCCGAGTAAATTAAGAAACGTATAGAAATTTAAACCGCTTATAATAATGCTTAACATTGTAATTTTTGGAGCCCCCGGTTCGGGTAAAGGCACACAAAGTGAAAGAATAGTAGAGAAATACGGCATCGACCACATTTCTACGGGCGACGTTCTGCGCGCCGAGATTGCAGCCGGCAGCGAGTTGGGAAAGACCGCAAAAGAGCTCATCGACAACGGACAACTTATCCCCGACGAGCTTATGGTAAACATCCTCTCCTCGAAGCTCGACAAACTCGTTGATAGCAAAGGCGTTATCTTCGACGGATTCCCCCGTACGATAGCACAGGCCGAGGCCCTTAAGGCTATGCTCAACGAGCGCGGACAGGACGTAACGGCAATGATTGAGCTCGACGTACCCGAGGACGAGCTTATGACCCGCCTGCTGCTGCGCGGACAAGCATCGGGTCGCGCCGACGACAACGAAGAGACAATCAAAAAGCGCCTAATCGTGTATAACGAACAAACCTCTCCCTTGAAAGATTGGTACAAGAAAGACGGCAAGCACTGTTACATCAACGGCCTTGGCGAACTCGACCGTATCTTTGCCGACATTGTAGCAGCAATAGAGAGCAAAATTTAATAAAAATCATAGAACAATAAGAGAGGATGCACCGCAAAAAAAGCGCGTCCTCTCTGTTTATATATTTAAGAAGCATCACAGTATGGCAGAATCGAACTTTATAGACTACGTAAAAATAATATGCCGTTCAGGACGCGGAGGCCGAGGAATGGCCCATCTGCACCGCGCAAAATACCTACCCAACGGCGGCCCCGACGGCGGCGACGGCGGCAAGGGCGGCGATATTATTCTGCGCGGCAACCGCAACTATTGGACACTGCTGCACCTTAAATATCAGCGCCACGTATTTGCCGGCAACGGACAAAATGGCGGCGTGAACCGCAGCACCGGCGCCGACGGCGAGAGCAAAATAATAGACGTCCCCTGCGGAACAGTAGCCTACAACGCCGAGACAGGCGAGTATCTGTGCGACGTAACCGAGGATGGCCAAAAAGTGGTACTTCTGCGTGGCGGACGCGGCGGATTGGGCAACGTACACTTTGCCACCCCCACCCGACAAGCTCCGCGCTTTGCACAACCCGGCGAGCCGATGCGCGAGATGACCGTAACACTCGAGCTAAAATTACTTGCCGACGTAGGCCTCGTAGGCTTCCCCAACGCAGGAAAATCGACCCTCTTGTCGAGCGTATCGGCCGCAAAGCCCAAGATTGCCAACTACCCCTTCACCACCCTCGAGCCCAATCTGGGCATTGTATCGTACCGCGACAATAAATCATTCGTAATGGCCGATATTCCGGGAATAATCGAAGGAGCCAGTCAAGGGCGCGGCCTCGGACTGAGGTTCCTCAGACACATCGAGCGTAACTCGCTGCTACTGTTTATGGTACCCAGCGAGGCCGACGACATAAAAAAGGAGTACGAGATACTACTGAACGAGCTTGCCACCTTCAACCCCGAAATGCTCGACAAGCAGCGTGTGCTTGCAATAACAAAATGCGACCTTATTGACGAAGAGCTCAAGGAGATGCTCTCCGAGAACCTGCCCGAAGAGGTTCCACACATATTCATCTCGGCAGCAACGGGCGAGGGAATATCCGACCTTAAAGACATTTTGTGGCAGCAACTCAACAGCGAAGAGAATCTGCTCTCGGCCGTTAAACGCGACGAGCTTGTGCACCGCAACTACGACCGCCGTATGCTGGCCAGCGACTTTGCCGATTGGGAGGACGAAGACTACGAACCTGCCGAGGGCGACGACGACGAACTTTACTACGAAGAGGATTGGGACGACGAGCAATAATCGGCACCACACATCATAGCACCAACAATTAGCAGCGAGGCAGCCGCCCCGCTGCTAATTGTTAATAAGCGCATAATTGCCCATTTTTTTTCATAAAAAAGTTAAGAAAATATAACCTAATTAAAAACAAAATACTTACCTTTGCGAAAATAGCATTTTTGCGCAGTACGTGCTGCGCCGCAAAAAAGAATCGACAATCGACTAACTTTAACAAACTTAAATAACAACAGAATTATGAAACCTACACTTTTTGTTCTGGCAGCCGGAATGGGCAGCCGCTACGGTGGTCTGAAACAGTTGGACGGTCTCGGCCCCAATGGTGAGACAATTATGGACTACTCAATCTTTGACGCTATCCGCGGAGGATTCGGTAAATTGGTATTTGTTATCCGCAAGGATTTTGAGCAGGACTTCCGCGAGAAGGTACTCAGCAAATACGAGGGCCACATTCCCACAGAGCTCGTATTCCAAGCGATCGACAATCTGCCCGAGGGCTTCAGCGTGCCCGCCGAGCGCACAAAGCCTTGGGGAACCAACCACGCAGTGCTTATGGGTAAGGACGTTATCAAAGAGCCTTTCGCAGTTATCAACGCCGATGATTTCTATGGCCGCGACGCATTTGCAGTAATGGGCAAATGGCTCAGCGAGCTTCCCGAGGGCAGCACAGGCCGTTACAGTATGGTAGGTTTCCGCATTTGCAACACCCTCAGCGAGAATGGTAGCGTTGCACGCGGTGTCTGCGAGACAAACGACCAGAATATGCTCACAGGCGTTGTTGAGCGCACCGAGATTATGCGCGTTGACGGCCCCATCTGCTACAAAGACGAGCAAGGCGAATGGCAGCCCGTTGCCGAGGAGACTCCCGTGTCAATGAATTTTTGGGGCTTTACACCCGACTATTTCAAAGACTCTGAGGAGCAGTTTGTTGATTTCTTGAAAGAGAACATCGACAAGCCCAAGGCCGAGTACTTTATTCCCCTCGTTGTCAACAACCTAACAACATCAGGCAAGGCAAGCTGCGAGGTTCTCGACACAACAGCAAAATGGTTCGGCGTAACATACGCAGCCGACCGTCCCGCAACAGTCGAGAAGATTCAGGCTCTGGTAGATGCAGGCGAGTATCCCGCAAAATTGTTCTAAAAATAACATTTTAAGAGCATAAACATAATTAAGAGCATCGTGCCGCGGCACGATGCTCTTAATTATGTAAAAAAAAAACATATTACCGATAGAGAATTTTAAAAACCCCTGCTATCCGTTAAAGCAAAATTACCGTCCGAGGCAAAAAAACAGCGCGGACACATAAAAAAGCATACGCGCGTTCCCAAAGAGAAGAGAGCAATTATATCTCCTCGACATTCTCGAATTTATTCCATACGCGCGCAAAGCCATACTCGCCCACACACCCCTTTGGCACATAAAGCACGGCATTGGCATATACTGCTGCGTCGGCAATGTCGCGACTGCACATAGGGGCAGCCTCGGCATCAATTTGCAGACGCCTCAGAGCCGTACATCCGCGGAAGGCCTGCTCCTCGACCGACTGTAACGAGGCGGGCAGATGAATCTCGGCAAGCGACGGGCAGTAGTAGAAAGCACCGTATCCGAGGCTGAGCACACCATCGTGAATATCCACCTTTTTCAGCGACACGCACTTTGCAAGCACACCCTGCTCAAGAATATTCACAGAGGGTGGAAGAGTAAACTCCTCAAGAGCCTCGCACTCCCAAAAAGCACCCTTGTTTATAGCCCCTACACTCGCGGGAAGCACCACGCGGCGCAGAGCCCTGCATCCTCGAAAAGCCCAAGAGCCGATGCTCTTAACACCCTCGGGCAAGATAATCTCGCGAAGAGCCTCGCAACCACAAAAAGCATACTCATCGACAATGTCGATACTGCTGCCAATCTCGACCCTTTCGAGCGCCGTACAACCATCGAAAAGAGAGGCCTCGATGCCCACAAGATACTCGGGCAGTCTGATGCCGGCAAGCGCCGTGCAGCCCGCAAAGGCCCCGTTGCCGATGATAAGAATCTTATCGGCAAGCGCGACACTGCGCAGAGCCTCGCATCCCTTAAAGGCCGATGCGCCTATAGCCCTTACACTCTCGGGGAGAGTAACCGATTGCAGCCCCGTGCACGAGGCAAAAGCCGCCTCGCCCACCGCCGAGACGTAATACTCGACCCCGTCGTACTGCACCGCCGCGGGGACAATAACCGCCCCGCCATAATCGCCCTTTACAACCGCCGCGCATCGGTCGGATGCGTCGAGTTCAAAATTTATGCCGTTAATATTTATTACCATAATTACAAATTTCCGTCTGCGAAGATAGTCAAAATATCAACATCTTGCATATCTCGACGAAAAAGAGTAATTTCGCACAGTTAAATAAATGAGAAATTGGTTTCAGTAGATAACATAAAAGTCGAATTTGGAGGAACACCACTCCTACACGACGTCAGCTTTATTATAAACAAGAAAGACCGTGTGGCACTTGTCGGAAAAAACGGAGCCGGCAAGACCACCCTCTTACGCATACTATCGGGAGAGCAACAACCCACCGAAGGAGCCGTGTCGCGCCAACGTAACATTACAATAGGCTATCTGCCACAGGTGATGAACCTGCAAGATGGTCGCACGGTGTTTCAAGAGGCCGAGACAGCCTTTGAGCACATACACGAGATGGAGCGCGAGATTGAGCGGCTGAACAACGAGCTTGCCTTGCGCGACGACTACGACTCGCCCGAGTATCAACAGATTATCGAGGATTACACCCATCTGAACGAACAATACACAATGATGGGCGGCAGCCACTATGAGGCACAGATTGAGCGCACACTTGTGGGATTAGGCTTCAGCCGCAGCGATTTTGAGCGTTCCACAAGCGAGTTTAGCGGCGGATGGCGTATGCGCATCGAGCTTGCCAAGCTGCTGCTGAGACACCCCGACCTTCTGCTTCTTGACGAGCCCACCAACCACCTCGACATTGAGAGCATCCAATGGCTCGAGCAATTTCTTGCCCGCAGCAGCAACGCCGTGCTTCTGGTGAGCCACGACCGCGCTTTTCTGAATGCCGTAACCAACCGCACGATAGAAATTTCGTGCGGACGAATATACGACTACAAGCTATCGTACGACAAATTTATGCTCACGCGCAAGGAGCGCCGCGAGCAGCAGATACGCGCCTACGAGAATCAGCAGAAAGAGATTGCCGACATAAAGGAGTTTATCGAGCGCTTCCGTTACAAGCCCACAAAAGCCGTGCAAGTACAGAGCCGCATAAAACAACTCGAAAAAATTATCCCGATAGAGATTGACGAGGAGGATACCAGCCGTCTGCGCCTGAAATTCGCCCCCGCCACACGCAGCGGCAACTACCCCGTGATATGCGACGATGTAAAAAAAACATTCGGCAGCCACACAGTCTTCAGCGGAGTGAATTTTACCATCAACCGCGGCGAAAAAGTGGCCTTTGTGGGACGCAACGGCGAGGGGAAAACCACAATGGTACGCTGCATATTGGGCGAGCTCGACCACGAGGGCACAATAACAATGGGACACAACGTACAACCTGCCTATTTTGCGCAACATCAGGCACAGTTGCTGGACGAGAATCTGACAGTTTTTCAGACGATAGATAATGTGGCGACGGGCGATATTCGCCTGCGCATACGCGATATTCTGGGCGCCTTTATGTTCGGCGGCGAAGCCTCGGACAAGCCCGTAAAAGTACTCTCGGGTGGCGAGCGCAGTCGTCTGGCAATGATACGTCTGCTACTGCAACAGATGAATCTGCTCATCCTCGACGAGCCCACCAACCATCTTGATATGCAATCGAAAGACGTGCTGAAAGAGGCCATCCGCGACTTTGACGGCACTGTTATTGTAGTGAGCCACGACCGCGATTTTCTCAACGGCCTTGTAACAAAGGTCTATGAGTTTGGCGAGGGGAAGGTGCGCGAACATCTTGGAGGAATTTACGACTATCTTGCATCGAAAAATGCGACCAACATAAACGAAGCACTCTCGGGCACAAAGCCACCGGTGGCGCAAGCATCAGCCCCCGAAAAAGCCACTGCAAGCGATAGCCGTCTGAGCTACGAAGCCGAGAAACAGCAGCAAAAGCAGCGCCGCAAGATAGAAAAACAGGTCGAGCAGTGCGAGCAGGCAGTATCGGAGCTCGAGGCCGCCATCGCAGCATTAGAAGATATTATGAGCACCCCCGAGGGTAGCACGCCAAAGAATTTCGAGCAATATGCCGCACTGAAAAAACAGCTCACCGAGGCCGAGAGCGAGTGGGAGAAGAGTATGGAGGCACTCGAAAATTTATAGTTACGCAAAAAACCAATAACAAAATAAGAATGAAAAAATTATTTATCTGCACAGCTCTAATCGTAGGATTGGGAGCTTGCTCAACAAAAGAGAGTATGGAGACTAAACTAATCGGTAATATCGACACAACGCAGGAGCCGGGCAAAGACTTTTTCCAATATGCTACGGGCGGTTGGCAGAAAGCCAACCCAATGACCGACGAATATGCGCGTTACGGACAATTCGACGCATTGCGCGAGAAGAGCCGCGAACAGCTGAAAGAGCTTGTGCTTGAGCTTGCAGCAACAAATAACGCACCCGGAAGTAACGCACAAAAGGTGGGCGACCTTTATAATATGGTAATGGACAGCACACGCCGCAACGAGCAGGGCACAGCACCCGTAAAGCCCCTTATGGACGAGGTTACAGCCCTTAAGACAAAGAGCGAGATTATCCCCCTTATGGCCCGCAACTACCGCGCAGGCATCGGCGGATTCTTCGGCACAGGCATCGGCACCGACATTATGTCGAGCAACGAGAATCAGTTGGGCGTATATCAGGGTGGAACAGCGCTGCCCGAAAAGGAGTATTACAGCGACACCGACGAAGCATCGACAAACATACGCACAAAATACAAGGAGTATATTGTGAATATGTTCAAGCTGCACGGATTCAGCGACGAGCAGGCACAAAAGAGTATGCAGGCCATTATGAGAATCGAGACACGCTTGGCCGCAAAGCATCTGAGCCGCGTCGAACGTCGCAACCCACTGAACAGCTACCACAAGATGACATACGCCGAGTTTAAAAAGAGCGTCCCCGGAATAGATTGGGACACATTCTACACAATTTTGGGCATCAACGGCATCGAGAATATCAATCTGGCACACCCCGAGGCAATAAAAGAGGTAGCGGCAATCATCAAAGAGAGCCCTATGGACGACCTTAAAGCCTATCTTCAGTGGAGAATCATCCGCTCGACATCTAACGAGCTCACCGACGCCATCGAGGCCGAGACCTTTGCATTCTACGGCACCGTACTCAGCGGCAAAAAAGTACAGCAACCCCGCTGGAAGCGCGCCCTCGATGCTGTAAACGGCCCGTTGGGCGACATTATCGGCGAGCTTTATGTTGCCAAGCACTTTCCCCCCGCCGCAAAAGAGCGTATGGTTCAGTTAGTGCGCAACCTTCAGATTGCTCTTGGCGAGCGCATCGACGCACAAGAGTGGATGAGCGCCGAAACAAAAAAGGCAGCACACGAAAAACTCAATACCTTTACCGTAAAAATCGGCTACCCCGACAAATGGGAAGATTACAGCGGCCTTACAATAAACCCCGAGCTCAGCTACGCCGACAACTGCCGCAATATGTCGCAATTCGAGTGGAACAAGCACATCGAAGAGAAATGGGGCAAGCCCGTCGATCGCGAGGAGTGGCATATGACACCGCAGACAGTAAACGCCTACTACAACCCTACGACAAACGAAATTTGCTTCCCCGCAGGAATTTTGCAGTATCCCTTCTTTGATATGAACGAGGACGATGCATTTAACTACGGAGCCATCGGCGTTGTGATAGGACACGAGATGACACACGGATTCGACGACCAAGGCCGTCAGTTCGACAAGGATGGCAACTTTGCCAATTGGTGGACAGACGAGGATTCAAAGAATTTCAACGAGCGCACACAGGTGATTGTCGATTTCTTCGACAAGATTGAGGTACTCCCCGGCCTCAACGCCAACGGCAAGCTCACTCTGGGCGAGAATATTGCCGACCACGGAGGCCTTATGATTGCAATGCAGGCCTTCCGCAACGCAACAAAGGATGCCCCTCTGCCCGTTGTCGAGGGCTTTACACCCGAGCAGCGCTTCTACCTCTCTTACTCGGGCGTGTGGGCAGGCCACGTGCGCGACGAAGAGATTCGCAACCTCACAAAGAGCGACGTTCACTCGCTCTCTCGCTGGAGAGTAAACGGCACTCTGCCCCACATTGACGATTGGTACACTGCATTCGGAATCACCGAAGAGAGTCCGATGTTCGTACCCGCCAACCAGCGTCTGAAAATTTGGTAACATCCGTGTAAAGCCACAAAAAAAGCATAGAAAATGCCAATAAAAGTACCGGCAGGGCTACCGGCTCTGCAAGCAGTAAAAAATGAGGGAGCACCCGTAGAGGAGTTAAAAATCTCTACGGGCAACACCCTGCATATAGCACTGCTTAATCTGATGCCGATGAAAGAGACCACAGAGGCCGATTTTATACGCATCCTATCGAGCTCGGACGAGGAGATTGAACTCACCCTTATGAAGCTCGACACGCACACGCCCCGGAACGCCTCGCCGCAGCATATGCAGCGGTACTACAAAGGATTCGGCCGGCTGCGAGCGCAACGCTTCGATGGGTTAATAATAACAGGAGCACCAATCGAGAAGATTGAATTTGAAGAGGTTACCTATTGGCCCGAGCTGTGCGATATTTTCCGCTGGGCACAAAGCAACGTAACATCCACCCTCTTTGTCTGTTGGGCGGCACAGGCCGGGCTTTACCATAAATTCGGCATACAGAAATATATGCTTCCCGAAAAAATGTTCGGAGTATTTCCGCACACACTGCTGCGCAGCGATGAGCCGCTGTTCGAGGGGTTCGGCAGCGTGCATTATGTGCCTCACAGCCGCCACACAAGCATTCACCGCGAGGATGTAGTAGCCGAGAAGCGCATCGAGCTTCTGTCCGAGTCGCAAGCCTCGGGCGTATATATTATGCAGGAGCGCGGCACACGTAATTTCTTCATCACGGGGCACTCCGAGTATGCCCTCGAGACGCTGGGCGAGGAGTATAAGCGCGACCTTTCAAAAGGGCTACCCATCGAACCGCCCAAGAATTATTACACCGATGACAATCCCTCACTCGCCCCCGTGAACCGTTGGCAGGCCGACGCTCGCAAGCTCTTCGGCAATTGGCTCAAATACTATGTAAAATAAACGAAATAAAACCTAACCTTGTGAAAAAACTATTAACCTTAGCTGCCATACTGCTTACATTGGCAAGCTGCACACAGGAGCGAACAGCGCCGCTCGACATTATCCCGATGCCGTTGGGCACACAATTGCTGACAAGCAGTTTCACGTTCGACCAAGAGAGCAAGATTGTAATCGAGGCGCCCGAGAAAGCAGCCGAACGCATCACAAAATATCTTGGCACAACAGCGCTCACCCTCACCCCCGAGAGCAGTACACAGGACAATCGCCTGCTACTGAAGATTAGCGACAAGATTGACGGAATATCATCGCACGAAGGTTACAGAGTAACCACCGACGCATCGGGCGTACAGATTGAGGCAACCGCCGAGGCCGGCCTCTTCTACGGCATTCAGACAATATTACAGATTATTGAAAATGAGGGCGCCGTACCCTGCGGAACAATCATCGACGAGCCCCGCTTCGCCTATCGTGGAATGATGCTCGACTGCTCGCGCCATTTCTTCGACAAAGACTTTGTACTAAAGCAGATTGACGCCCTCGCGCGCTACAAGATGAACCGTCTGCACCTACATCTTACCGACGCAGCAGGCTGGCGCGTAGAGATAAAAAAATACCCCCGCCTGACACAATTGGGAGCGTGGCGCGACCACCCCGTGTGGAAAGTGTGGTGGAATAGCGGCCGTAAATATGTCGAGGAGGACACTCCCGAGGCACACGGCGGCTACTACACACAGGACGATATTCGTGAGATTGTAGCTTACGCAGCCGAGCGCCACATTACCATAATCCCCGAGATTGAAATGCCCGCACACAGCGAAGAGGTTCTCACCGCCTACCCCGAAATTTCCTGTACACACGAGCCCTACAAACAGGCCGATTTTTGCGTGGGCAACGAAAAGACCTTCGAGTTTTTAGAGAATGTGCTCACCGAAATTATGGAGCTGTTCCCCTCGGAGTATATTCACATTGGTGGCGACGAGGCAGGAAAAGCATCGTGGAAAAGCTGCCCGCTGTGTCAGAAGCGTATGAAGCAAGAGGGGCTTAAGGACGTCAACGAGCTTCAGAGCTATCTTATACACCGCATCGAGAAATTCGTCAACAGCAAAGGCCGTCAGATTATAGGATGGGACGAGATTCTCGACGGAGGTCTTGCACCCAACGCCACTGTAATGTCGTGGCGCGGTACCGAGGGAGGACTAAAAGCAGCCTCAATGGGCCACAAGGCGATAATGTCGCCCGGCACACACTGCTACCTCGACCAATATCAAGATGCGCCCCACACGCTGCCCGAGGCCATCGGAGGTTATCTGCCACTGAAAAAAGTGTATAGCTACAACCCCGTCCCCGAAACACTCGACAGTGCACAGGCAAAATTCATCTACGGTGTGCAGGGCAACCTATGGGCCGAGTATATCCCCACCCCCGAGCATATGGAAATGATGATATATCCCCGCATCCTCGCCATTGCCGAGGTTGGATGGAGCGCAGTCGAGGTAAAGGACTACGACTGCTTCCGCAACCGCGCACTGACAGCCGTGGATTACCTCAAGAGCAAGGGCTACAACCCCTTCGACCTTGCCTCGGAGACAGGCAACCGCCCCGAGGCCGACGCGCCCGTCAGCCACCTTGCCATTGGAAGCAGCGTAACATACGCCCGCCCCTATTTTGACGGCTACGCAGCCGGTGGCGACACAGCCCTTGTCGATGGCAACCGCGGCGCGTGGAACAACAACGACGGAGTGTGGCAAGGCTTTATCAGAGGCGGAGTAGATGTTACCATTGACCTTGGCGAGAGCAAGGCCGTACAATCCATTGGCGCCGACTTTATGCAAATTTGCAACCCCGAAATTTTTATGCCCGCCGAGGTTGTTGTCTCAATTTCCGAGGATAATGAGAATTTCGAGGAGCTGACACGCATCGAGCACAAGATTGTGCGCGACGATGCTCTTACATTCAAAAATTTTGCGTGGAAGGGCGAGGCCAAAGGCCGTTACATTCGCTACGTGGCGCGTCCCGGCGAGTATGGCGGTTGGCTCTTCACCGACGAGATTGTCGTTAAATAATTGTGTCCATATTGCATCGACAGGGCGGGTAGCAAAAAAGTCAGCCTTGTCTATGATAAAAAGAGACTATAATAAGTTCAGCCCCAACTGTTGATTGGTTGGGGCTGAATTTATTTACCATCAGCGGCCGAAGCGCGAGGTATCCACCTCTTTTATCTCGCGCTTCTTGTATCCTCCGAAGCGATAGACAAAATCGAGCGACAAATAACTTGTATAATCATTATTCTCCATACTCATCTTCTGCCCCTTATAGTCGAGCGAAAGGTCGGGCGAGAAAGTATCGAAAATATCGTTCCAGCGGAGCGTCAGCGAGGCTTTCTCGCGGGCAAAAGTCCAACGTGCACCCGCAGTAACCTCGGCAAGAGTGGGAATATCGAACGTGCCCTGCGCAGCGGGCGTCTGCATAAAGCCGTTGAGCTCGAGCGAGAGAGCCTCGCAGAGGATGAAACTATTGTTAAGCGAAATGACAGCACCCCAATTATCGCGCACAAAGCCGAGGTCGAAATATTCGTCGCAACGCTGGTGCATATAAATCCCCGTGAGCGTAAGCCTGCTGTCGAGCCAATTGCCCACCTTTACGGGCACAACAAAATTAACACCCGTCTGCGCCAAATAATTCCAATTGAGCATTTTGTATATAAGCACCAAACGCTCACTCGATTGATAAGGTGTCTGCCCGAAGAGATTATCGTTGTAAATATAGAAGAGCCCGGCCACATATTTCTGCTTGTAGATGTAATTCACATTCATATTATAGCGTGTGAGCGGGCGCAATCCGGGCGAGCCGTGCAGCTCGCTGTAACCATCAATATAGCTCACCGTCCCCTGCAAGGCCCAATAGCTTGGAAAATGCTTATCAACCGAGAGCGAGGCCTGCAAAATGTGGTTGGGATTGCGCATCCACGTGAGCGAGCCTTGCGGATAGAACGACCACTTTTTATAATCGCCAATCTTGTAATACTCGCCCGTTGCCGAGAGGCTGAACGACACGCCCGAAGCATACTGCTTGCCCGCCGAGAAGTAGAGCGAGGCGGTCGTCTCGTCGAGCTCTGAATCAATATCGGGAGCCGAGGGGGTGAGCGCCTCGCTGTAACGCTGATAATTTTCGGTCGAGATAAATTTGTACGATGCTCCGTAGCCCAATGTCCAGCCGCGGGCCAGAGAGCGGGTGCGGTCGGCGTATGCTGTGAGGCTGCCTATCTTCTGCCCCGAGGTATAGACCGTGCGCGCATTGCTGCCGTCCTCTTTATAAAGCACCGACATTTCACTCGCGTCGCGGCTCTTGTAAAGAGTATAATCGACGCCCGCCGAGAGCCCTGCCGACAGCTGCATAGCAAGCGCCACATTATGCATAAAATCATAATCCGAGGCAGTAACAGACTCCGACTTTTGATAATTACCGTCCGAGAGGGAGCGCCCTTCGACATCCTCGGCAAGGGTGCCCGAATAGGCCAGCGACAGATTATCGCCCTTGCCCCAATTATATTCGAGAGCGGCACGATAATTGTGCCGGCGACCCTCGTTCACCGCAATTTGCTCTTGACGAATATCGTACAATCGACCGTCGAGAAGATGCAGCGAGTGCAGCCCCATCTTCTGCGCATCGGTATATTGCCCCACCTTATACATTAGGTCGAATGCAATCTTGGGCGTTGCCATACGCAGATTGGCGTGCGTCGCATAATTGTCGTTATACTTATTAAAATAGTTTGCGCCAAGCTCGCCCTGAAAAGTGTAGTCGTTACTCTTCTTTAGTTGCACGTTAACAACAGCACCGCGAACGTGGAAAGAGGGTGGCGCGCTGTACATTACGTCGGCTCGCTCGACGCGCTCGACGGGGGTGCTGCGCAGAAGCGTCGCCAGCTGCTCGGCAGTCATCGACGAGGGGCGCCCGTTAAGAACTACCGTGAGCGACCCCGCGCCGGCCAGCGACAGCGTGCCGTCGCTCGCTTCGGAGACGCCGGGGATTCTGAGGATAGCCTCGTAGGCATTATTGGCGGTGCTGTTCTGTGCCATTGCCTCGACGTCGTAGGCAAGCGCACCATTCTCGACGCGCACAAGCGGGCGCGAGGCTGTTACCACAAGTTCCTGAAGCTCGTCGTCCTTACGCTTTAGCACAATGGTGCCCACGGCGGAAGCATCGGCCGTTACCTCTTTATGAAAAAAGCTCAGATGCTGCACAATAAGGCGGAAGCGCGTGAGTGTCGATGGGATGGAAAAAGAGCCGTCCGAGGCTGTCAGCGCAACATCCACAAATGCCGAGTCGAGCGTCTGCACCACCACACTCGCCCCCTCGACCGCCTGCGACTGCTCGTCAAGGACTTTTCCCGTTATATTCTGCGCCGTCAGCAGCGCCTGCTGCAACAGCATAAGCATAAAAAGCAGTAAATATCTTCGCATAATCTAAATAATTGTTTCTACAATAAAGACGCCAAAATTAGCAAAATGTAACATAAAAAAAGGAGTTTTTTTTAACAAAAGCAGATTTTATGAGCTATCTTAGCGGCAAAAGAGAAAATATGCAACTGATAATACTCGATTTTGACGGGACGATAGGCGACACAAAAAGCCTCATCGTAAGCACTTTTCAAAAGACAATAAAGGAACTTAATATGCCCCCGCGCACCGACGAGGAGTGCGCATCGACCATAGGCCTTCCGCTAAAGGAGGCCTTTATGAGCCTTTTTGCGATAGAGAGCGCCCGCGCCGAGCTGTGCACCGACACCTATCGACGCATATTCTACCGCAGCAACACCCCCGGCGCAGTAAAGCCCTTCCCCCACACAATAGAGACACTGCACAGGCTGCACGCCGCGGGATACACACTCACAATAGCCAGCAGCCGCAACCGCCACACATTAGACGAGTATCTGCGTGAGATGCAGATAAAAGAGATTATCTCGCTCGTCGTCGGCGCCGACGACACACAAAAGGCAAAGCCCCACCCCGAGCCCGCCGAAAAAATTCTGCAACACTTTTCGTGTCCGCCGCACGCAACAATAGTCGTTGGCGACACACACTACGACATTCTAATGGGGCTGCGCGCAGGCTGCCACACGTGCGGAGTAACATACGGCAACGGCAGCCGCAGTGAGCTACTCGCAGCCGGCGCACAATATATTATAGAAGATTTTTCGCAATTGCCCGATATTTTATAATCAGTTCACGATTCTTTCAAAGAAAAGATTAACTTTGCAGTATAAACGAAAGATAAGTTTATCGGAGTAAGCCATACAATTAGCCCTCTTGCACCATTTTACGCACTTTGAACAACCAAATAAAACCTATACACACTATGTACAAATTTAAGCCAATTTTAAAATCAATGCTGTGGGGCGGCGAGAAAATTCTCCCCTACAAAGGCATAGTATCCGACCAGAAACAGGTGGGCGAGAGCTGGGAAATCTCAGGAGTAAAAGATAATGAATCGATAGTTGCCGAGGGTCCCGACGCAGGCCTGAAGCTACCCGAGCTTCTCGCACGCGACGGCGCCGCCCTTGTGGGCAAGGCCAACTACGAGCGCTTCGGCAACGAGTTTCCCCTGCTGATAAAATTTATCGACGCCCGTCAAGACCTCTCGATACAGGTACACCCCAACGACGAGCAAGCGTGGGAGCGCCACCAATCAAAGGGAAAGACCGAAATGTGGTACGTAGTAGATGCCGACCCCGGCAGCAGCCTGCGCTCGGGCTTTGCCAAGAGAGTAACCCCCGAGGAGTACGAGGCCAGCATCGCCGACAACACAATCACCGACCTTTTGGCCGAGTATGACATTCACGCAGGCGACCTTTTCTTCCTGCCCGCCGGACGCATACACTCCATTGGCGCAGGCGCCTTTATCGCCGAGATTCAGCAGACCTCAAACATCACCTACCGCATATACGACTTTAACCGCGTAGATGCCAATGGCAACCCCCGCGAGCTTCACACCGAGCAGAGCAAGGCCGTCATCGACTACCGCGTACACGACGACTACCGCACACACTACGAGGCAAAAGACGACACCCCCGTCGAGCTTGTATCGTGCCCCTACTTTACCACCACGCTCTATAATCTGACAAAGGCACACAGCATCGACCTTTCGAGCCTCGACAGTTTTGTAATAGTAATATGCACCGAGGGCGAGGGCACAATCACCGACAACAACGGCAGCTCGGTTCAGATGCGACAGGGCGAGACGATTCTTGTTCCCGCAACGGCAACCGCAATTGATATTCTCCCCTGCGGAAAAATGAAAATCCTCACAAGCCGGATATAAAAATCCCGCTGCACGAATAAATTTGGCTCAGTATAAATTTACTGTGAACAGGAATCAATAAGCTATATCTCAATTTCAAGAACAGCCGAATATAATTACGTGCAAAAGGTAACTTTTAATTTATTGCACCATAAAAAAGAAATTCAATGTAGGTTCGATTGTTTTAAGGAAAAAGCGCGAGGTATGTTTAACCGCTACTTAGACGCTTGTTTACAAGCGACTAAGTGAGGGCGGTCCGCAGCACCCTTAAAACAATCGTAAACCGAAATGACAAGCAAGCCTCCGACCGAGTGAGCGCA
>JAZSIU010000089.1:0-17400 GCA_045533955.1 Bacteroidaceae bacterium | reverse complement strand
GCAAAAGAGGGGAGAGGCCTCTGTTGCCCGGTGTGCGTTTCTTGCGCTCTTCGGCCTTGTCGTGCGCCTTGAACCATACATACTTGCCGCTTTTCGTGGAATTGCGCTTGATTTCACGGCTGACGGTTGATTTGCTGACATCTATAAGTTGAGCAATTACTTCTTGCGATGTTCCTCTTTGTAGTTCCAGATAGATTACGTATCTTTGCTCACGGATTAAGTGATTATACATTTGCAATACAAAATTAGTTAATCCTTGGGAGACGGCGGTCTCCCTTTTTTATTTTTTTTGTATTGCTGATTGACTTTTGCACTGTCGCTTGTCGGGCCTTCCTTGCTCACGACTTTGAGCGTAGCGAAAAGGAGTGAGCAAGGAAGCAAATTTGTTGCACTTCTATCTTGACAGTATGTAAAATATTCGCATAATATTCGCACATTAGAGTAAATGTACAAAAATCTCAATCTACGCGAATAAGGCAATTAAGTGGCTGTTTAGAATTCTAAAAAACGATTATCTTTCGAGCTCCCTTGCAAGATAAGGCGCCGTGTAGCCCACCCCCGCTGCCGCAACCTCCTCGGGCGTTCCTTTTGCGACCACCACTCCACCATCGCGACCACCCTCGGGTCCCATATCAATTATATAATCGGCCATTTTTATAACGTCCAGATTATGTTCAATGATTATCACTGTGTTACCTTTATCAACCAACCGGTTAATAACATTCATAAGCACACGAATATCGTCGAAATGCAGTCCCGTTGTCGGTTCGTCAAGCAGATATAGCGTCTTTCCCGTGTCGCGCTTCGATAGCTCGGTTGCCAATTTCACACGCTGACTCTCGCCGCCCGAGAGCGTCGTCGATGGCTGTCCCAGCTTAATATATCCCAATCCCACATCCTGCAACACCTTAATCTTGTTCAGTATCGTAGGGACATTCTCGAAAAACTCCACCGCCATATTTATTGTCATATCAAGAACGTCGGCAATAGATTTTCCTTTGTATCGCACCTCGAGCGTCTCACGATTGTAACGCTTGCCGTGGCACACCTCACAAGGTACTATCACATCGGGCAAAAAGTTCATTTCCAGCGTCTTATAGCCATTGCCACCGCAAGCATCACAACGACCGCCCGAGACATTAAACGAGAATCGTCCGGCCTTATAACCACGAATTTTAGCCTCGGGCAGTTCGACAAAAAGATTACGAATATCACCAAAGACCCCCGTGTAAGTAGCCGGATTCGAGCGCGGGGTGCGCCCCAGCGGCGATTGGTCGACATCCACAATTTTGTCAATATTTTCCACCCCTTCGATGCGGTCGTATGCAAGCGGTTCGCGCAATGCACGATAAAAATGCTTGGCAAGAATCGGTTGAAGCGTGTCGTTTATGAGCGACGATTTTCCGCCACCCGAGACGCCTGTTACACAAATGAGCTTGCCCAGCGGAAACTCAACGTCTATCCCCTTGAGATTGTTTCCACGCACCCCAAAGAGCCTTATAAATTTCCCGTTGCCCTGTCGGCGTTCTTTGGGCACGGTAATCATCTCAATATTTTTTAAATAGTTGGCTGTAAGGGTATTACTCTTGAGCATCTGCTCAGGTGTTCCGGCAAAGACCACATTACCGCCCCTGCGGCCTGCCTTCGGGCCGAGGTCAATGACATAGTCGGCCGCAACCATAATATCGCGGTCGTGCTCCACTACAATTACCGTATTTCCGCTGTCGCGCAGAGCCTTCAGGGAATTTATCAGACGATCATTATCGCGCGAATGCAGTCCGATACTCGGCTCGTCGAGAATATAAAAAACATTTACCAACTGCGAGCCCACCTGCGTTGCGAGGCGTATGCGCTGTCCCTCGCCACCCGAGAGCGACACCGAAGAGCGCCCCAACGACAGATAACCCAGCCCTACGTCCAACAAAAAGCGCAGGCGCGAGAGAATCTCCTTTACAATCTCATCGGCAATAGTGCGTTGCTTCTCGGTAAGGTGTTCATCAAGCTGCGTAAACCATTGATACAAAAGAGAAATATCCATCGACGAGAGCTCGTGTATATTCTTCCCGTTTATGCGATAATGCAGTGCTTCGCGGTTCAGACGCGCGCCGCCGCACTCGGGGCAGGCCTGCATCACCGAGAATTGTTCGGCCCAACGGAGTTCTTTGGCCGAGACGCCCGCATCCTTCTGCAATTGTATGTATTTTACGAGGCCGTCGTACGTTGCTATGCTGTCGAAGAACATTTCCGAACCACCCGAGAGACGCAGCGGCATAGGCGAGCCATAGAGAATCTCGTCAATAGCCTCGTCGGGAAGTTCTTCGACGGGAGTCTTAAGGTCGGCCTCGTAACGCTCAAGCACAGCCTCAATCTGCTGAAAAATTGACGAGCGACGATATTTGCCCAGCGGCGCAAGTGCTCCATCATAGACCGATAATGAACGGTCGGGGATAACCTTATCGACATCCACCATACTCACCACCCCGAGGCCCTTACATTTCGGGCAGGCACCCTGAGGCGAGTTAAACGAAAAATTATGCGGGTCGGGCTCTTTGTACGAGAGGCCCGTCGAGGGGCACATCAGATGCTTACTGTAATAGCGCACCGTCCCCAAGGGCATCTCCATTATCATAATAAGGCCGTCGCCCTGTCCCATTGCCGTTGCAAGGCTCTTTTTCAGTCGCTCGGCATCGTCAGCCTCGACCACCATTTTGTCTATTACAACCTCAATATGATGATTTTTATAGCGTTCGAGCTTCATCCCGTGCGACATTTCGCACAGCTCGCCGTCGATGCGCACATTCAGATAGCCCTTGCGCATCATCTGCTCAAATAGTTCTTTATAGTGTCCCTTACGTCCCCTCACAAGAGGAGCCAACAGATAGATACGCTTACCCTCGTATTCCTTGAGGATAAGTTCGAGAATCTGCGCCTCGGTATATTTTACCATTTTTTCGCCCGAGAGATACGAATAAGCATCGGCCACACGCGAAAAGAGCAGACGCATATAGTCGTAAATTTCGGTTGTTGTGCCCACAGTCGAGCGTGGGTTTTTATTCGTAGTCTTTTGTTCGATTGATATAACCGGGCCGAGGCCTGTTATTTTATCGACGTCGGGACGCTCCATTCCACCGAGGAAATTACGCGCGTAGGTCGAGAAAGTCTCAAGGTAGCGTCGCTGCCCCTCGGCAAAAACCGTGTCGAAGGCCAACGACGATTTTCCACTACCGCTAAGGCCTGTTATCACCGTCAGCGAATTATGCGGAATTTCAACGTCAATATTTTTCAAATTGTGCACTTTGGCACCAAAGACCTCAATTTTATCTGTCATTGTCCAACCTCCTCAATGTATCCGCGCAACACATTTACGTCGCCCTTAATATCGTAGTTTATACCATCGGCTCCGCGCGCGCTTATTACCACAAAATAGACACCGTCTTTTACGGGCGTACCTTTGTAGGTACCGTCCCAGCCACACTCCTCGCACTCCATCTCGTCGATACCCCACGTAAACAATTGCTGTCCCCAACGATTGTATATTGCCCCGTTGAACGAGACAATTGATTTTACGTCATACACATTAAAATAGTCGTTTATGCCGTCGCCGTTGGGCGAGAAAGCATTGGGAACCTTAAGCGACGACTCGCTGATGCTTATCACGAACGGCTCATACTCATATTCGAGGAGAAGATTTTCGTTCGTGCGGTGCGTATAAGAGACAAGCAACTGCACGCTGAAGAGGCCCGCCTCGCGAAACTCATAATCGACCTCGGCATCGTAGCGGGTGAGAAAAGGCTCGGACTCGTCGTCGTGTGTAAACGTCCACGTGCAGACACGCGAATACCCCTCATATTCGGGAGCATTAGAGCGAAACGACACCTTGAGCGGTGCCTCGCCCTCGTACGTGCCACCCTCGTTGAGTTCTTCTTCGCCGCCTTCGCGGTCGGTTACAACAGCCGTCGGGACAGGTGCCTCGACGCTCTCTTGCGCCACCAAAGAGACGGGTAGCATAAGCAGGGCCAACAAAAATATCAGTTTAAATTCTCTTATCATATTAAATTATGCTTATCAAAATCATTTAAGTACGGCATTCAAACAAAAGCAACAAAAAACCATTATAGTCCAATGCCTCGCCGCAATGTTCGCGCGTTAGTGCAGTATATGTTCGCGCGTTAGCGCAAATATACAAACAAACGAGCTAACAAGCGCATTTATTTTAAAAATAAGCAAAAAAAATCACACTTTATCCCAAAGCACCCACAAAAAACATTTTTTAAGAACATTCTCGTCGATTTTCATTACATTTGAGATAAATCTCGAATATACACGACACTCGCCTTGTAAAATATTGAAATAAATTTCATATTTTCCGCTCTAATTTTAAATATTTGAGATAAATCTCGAATATACACAGCACTCGCTTTGTAAAATATTGAAATAAATTTCATATTTTCCGCTCGTTTGTTCGTATATTTGCAAAATAATATATCATACGCAAGCAAGATAATCCAACAAACCCTATATTAAGAATATGAAAAGAATCACATACATAACACTGCTCCTACTCCTGTTCGCAACAACAGCCACCGCGCAAAGCAGCGACTATTTCATACACACAGTAAGCAAAGGACAGACTCTCTACTCCATCTCCCGTATGTATCAAACAACGGTAAAAGAGATTATAGACCAAAATCCCGAGTGTGTAAATAAACTCTCGATAGGACAGAAAATAAAAATCCGACAAAATAAGCAACAGACACAAGCGCCCGACAGCATCCAAAGCAACGAGCGCTACCACACAATACAACCCGGCGAGACACTCTACCGCTTAGGACAGAAGTACGGCATTACCCCGCAAGAAATATGCGAAGCCAACCCCGGCCTCAGCATCTCCAATTTCCGCAGCGGCGAAGTGATACTAATCCCCTCGTCCAAAAAGCCAACACACAGCCCCGTAGTCGAGCAGCCGCAAGCACCAGCCTCCACAGCCGAGCCCGACACAATCCCCGTACGCACCACCCACAAGGTAGAGCGTGGCGAGACAGTATATAAAATAACAAAGCTCTACAACATAACCGAGGAAGAGTTCCGCACAGCAAACCCCGGCATAAAAAAGAACAAGCTCAAGAAAAACACAGTAGTAAACATCCCCTACTCGAGCCGCGAGCTTGCCCTTATGCGCTTCAAAGAGCTCGAGAAAAAGCAAAAAGAAGAGACCAACGCCGAAGTCTTCAGACGCCTCGAACAGTTCAAAGACTCAATAGCCTCACAAGACACATTCGAGGGCATACGCGCCGCCATCATCCTCCCCTTTGTCCTCGACAGCTACTCGCCCAACGAACAATCGCGTATGGTCGAGTATTACGAAGGCTTCCTAATGGCCGTCGAAAAGCTCAAGCGCTTCGGCTACTCATTCGAGATACACACATTCGACTCGGGCAAAGAGAGCAACAGCCTCGAGCCACTCATTGCCAGCGGCGAGCTCGACAATATGGACATAATCTTCGGCGCCCTCTACCCCAAGCACAACAAACAACTGGCCGATTTTGCACGCAAGAAAGAGATACCCCTTGTTATACCTTTTACCTCAAAAGAGGACGAAATATTCCGCAACCCGATGGTATATGTAGTAAACACAATGCAATCCTATTTCTACTCCGAGGTAATAGACCATTTCGACGTAGAATTTCCCAACGCCAACGTAATATTCGTAAGCGACAGCATCAACAACAAAAAAGAGTTTGTATCGGCCCTCACCGAGAGCTTCAAGCAGCGCGGTACACCCTACTCGACAATCCCCCTATCGACAATCACTAATATGGAAGTCAGCGACACCATATTAAAAGGAATAATGAGCGATGAACGGCAGAACATATTCATCCCCACCTCCTCTAACGAGGTAACAATGGGCAGCCTCATTCCCTCGCTCATACTATTGAACAACGATACAATAGACCTCCCCGACTTTAAACTCTTCGGCTACCCCGAGTGGCAGATATACGCCGGCAATATGCGCAACGAGATATACGAGGTTGACACATATTTTTACGCCTCATTCTTCAGCCACTACACCCTGCCCGAGGCCAACGCATTCCAGAATGAATATATCCGCTGGTACAACCGCACCCCACAGAACATCTACCCACGCTACGGAATGCTGGGATACGACACAGGCTACGTCTTTTTGCTCGCAATAAGCAAATTCGGCAACAATATGCCCGAGAATATAAACAAAGTATCCTTCACCCCCGTACAAACAGGCTTTAAATTCGAGCGTGTAAACAATTGGGGAGGAATGGTCAACAAAAAGATATACTTTATACACTACACCCCCGAATACTCCATCAAAAAAATAGACTTTGACAAAAAATGACAAAGAGAATACTCCCCCTGATAATCCTACTCTTCTTGGCGACCACAGCCGCTGCACAGATAGAGCAACCGCGCAACATTCTCGAAGTAGGCGTTGCCGGCGGCCTTAATATGAGCCAGATGGATATGCAGCCCAAGATGGGACAAAAATACATAAACGGCCTCAACGGCGGCATCAGTCTGCGCTACACAAGCGAAAAATACTTTAATATGATATGCGCTGCACAGATAGAGGCCAATTTCTCGCAACGCGGTTGGGAAGAAGATTTTGACGACAACACAGGCAACAGCTACAAACGAACACTCAACTACCTCGAGATACCCTTCTTTGCACATTTGGCATTCGGTAGCGAGCCACGCGGTCTTCAATTCTTCATAAATTTAGGCCCGCAGATAGGCCTTCTAATAGATGACAGCGAAGAGTACATAGGCAGTTGGAGCACCGACAGCCGCCCCATAGGCACACAGCCCGTCTACGGGAAGAGCATCGACAACAAATTCGAGTATGGCATTGCCGGCGGCCTCGGCCTCGAGCTAAAGACCAAGATAGGCAATTTCTTCATCGAAGGGCGCTACTACTATGGTCTGAGCGATATATTCAACAACTCCAAGACCGACGATTTTGGGCGCTCGGCCAACAACACAATTTCGGCAAGATTAGGCTACTCGATAGCCTTGTTCAATAGATAAAAAAATGCGCCTCCCCAAGAGGCGCATTTTTTTATCTATCACATCACGGAGCAATTATTTTACGTACCCGCATTCGGCGTTCTTCATATAAGCCTGTTGCTGCGCTCCATTATTATCGACAGGCGAGCCACCATTATCACCACCCTCGCCAAGCAAACGACGATAAGCCTCGGCATACATAAAGAGGGTGATTATAGAGGTTAGATAGATACCTACACAGCACACAAAGAAACCTACTATGTTTATCAGCGCCATAACAATTCCCAACAATAAAACCTCAAAGAAACGTCCATCAGTCATTGCCAAAGAACGCGACAAGAGTTCGCCAAAAGTAAGCTCGGGCTTATTTGCTGCCAAAATAGGAAGAAACATCAATCGTACAGCCAGATAAATTCCCGGGATAAAACATAAAGTACATCCGAAACTCACCATTAACGAATAAACAATATACGAGCCCAAAAAGAAAAAATACCCGCGCAGGCCATCCTTAAAAGCCTCAACGATATTCACCTTACCTTTTTCTATGACATTGACAGACATACGATAAAGTACCAAAAATAGGTACATAGCAATAAAAGCACAGATAATAGTAGTAATAATTGTATTCACCACCATAGAAAATATCGACGACAATACACCCTCATCAATCAGCTGTGGCCCCGAGAGCATCATAACATCATCAATTATGTCTTTATAAAAGTTCAAAAAGATAGCGTTAGGCGAAACCATCACTACCACTATCATAAAGATAACCACAAAAACAGGCAGAAAGTGTTTTTGTGTATAAATCCACGACTGCGAGAATAAAGCACTCACATCTAAACTACATCTGAAAGAATTTGTTTCCATAAATATTTATTAAAAAATTATCATCTCACAAGGAAAAAATATTCCTCGACACGCCCCAAAATATCAGAATGATAAGATACACAAGCAACGCCCTATCGGTAAACAGAGGCGACAGCATAATACGCTCGTGCCGCGAAGCAAACGAGGGGAAAAGCATCCTTAACCCACCCAAAATAAAGAGCGGAGAAGCAATCATAATAAGAGCATTATAGCCAAAAGCCTCGGCCCAGCGACAATGCAGCAACGCACGCACCATACGCTGAGTGCCGCAGAAAGGGCAATCCCAGCCCGTCAGACTATTTAGCGGACAGCGTAGCATATACTCCTCGCCACACAAGAGCGCCGACAACAGCACTGCCCCCACAATGAGAACAACAATCAGCCTGCTCATACAGCATCAAGGCAACTATTTCGAAGCATAAATTCGTTTCAAACAATATATCAGCGACTCGCGCCAATGAGGAATATCCACCCCGAAGGTACTCTTTATCTTACTCTTATCGAGCACCGAGTAAGGCGGGCGCGTAACGGGTGAGGGAAACTCACTGCTGTGGCAGGGTTCTATGCGGCAGTTCTTATGCCCCGCCAGACGCGCAATCTCCACGGCAAAGTCGTACCACGAGCAGACGCCCTCGTCGCTAAAATGATACACACCCTCATTACCCTCGTAAACGTCGCCCTCGATAATCGAGAAGATTGTAAGCGCAAGGTCGCCAGCATAAGTCGGCGAACCTACTTGGTCGAATACCACCTTGAGGCTCTCTTTCTCGGCTGTCAGACGCAGCATCGTCTTTACAAAATTGTGCCCAAACTCACTATAAAGCCACGCGGTGCGTATAACAATTGCCTTGCAGCCGACACGGGCCACAGCCTCCTCGCCCGCCAATTTTGTGCGGCCGTAAGCACCCAGCGGCGCAAGCGGCATCTCCTCGGTGCGCGGGGTATTTCCGTCAATTCCAAAGACATAATCCGTTGAAATATGGAACAGAGTACCACCGACAGCCTTAACGGCACGGGCAATATTCTCCACAGCCTCGGCATTCACCCGGTAGGCCGCAGCCTCGTCGCTCTCGGCCTTATCCACATTAGTATAGGCCACACAATTGACCACAACCTCCACCTCATTCTCCTCAATGAAACTCTTTACTGCCGCAGCATCCGTAACATCAAGCTCCTGAATATCGGTAAAGATATAATTATTGGACGAAAGCTCGCCCAGACGTCGCATCTCACTGCCAAGCTGACCGTTGGCACCGGTTACAAGGATATTTTTCATTTGTATAAATCTTCGTTATAATCGAACAGATAATCGGCCTCGGCAAGGGGCTTATGGTGCCTGTCCTTCTCGGAGAGGATAACCTTCTCGGCCGGCAAACGCCAATCTATTGCCAGCCGGGCATCGTCCCAAGCAATTGCCCCCTCGCTCTCGCGGCAGTAGTAATTATCACACTTATATTGGAAAATAACCTCGGAGGAAAGCACCGAGAATCCGTGTGCAAAGCCGCGGGGCACAAACAGTTGACGATGATTCTCCTCGCTGAGCTCAACGGCCACATATTTTCCGAATGTGGGCGAGCCGCAACGAATATCCACCGCAACGTCAAGCACGGCACCCTTTACCACGCGCACCAGCTTACTCTGCGAGTGTTTGCCCTTCTGAAAATGCAATCCGCGCAACACTCCGTACGATGATTTCGACTCATTATCCTGAACAAACCTAACAGGACGAACATTTTCATCAAAATCGGCCTGCGAGAATGTCTCCTTAAAGTATCCACGCTCGTCGCATATCACGCGAGGCTCTATTATTACAACCCCCTCAATATCAGTCTTAATATATTCCATATAGTGTATCTATCCGTTATTATCAATCGACAATTATCTGTATTGTTTTTATGGTAACCGTGCGGGGAACCACCCCCGCACGGTCTATTTTATAAAGTTTTTAAAGCCACTTTATGGGAGCAGATTATTTCTGCACCTTGATGAGCTCAAACTCGGCGCCCGAACCAAAGTCCTGACCATTCTGCGAGTTTAGTCCCGTGAAGCGCACGTAACGCGCCTTAACCGGTTCTTTAAATATAACAACTTTTTGCTTGCTGCCGCGCTCAAACTCGCCCTCGCAAACAGGCTCACTCCAATTCTTTCCATCGTTGCTTATCTGTATTCTGTAAGCCTTGATGTTGCCATTGTCTCCATCCTGACGGGGCAGATACTTAAAGCCCTTAATCATAGTCTCCTCGGCTGCGTCAAAATCAATCCAGTGAGGATAGCTTGCCACTGTTACCGAGTACATTGTGTGCCATATTGTCGAGGGGTCGCCATCGACCATCTTAGAGGCCTCGTTGCCATTCTCCTGACTCGATGCAAATACCACCGTTACGGGGATTGCTGTTACCTCGGGATAGTTATATGTGGCTGCCAGCGTGGGAGTAGCCTTCTCCCAAACAGTAATATCGCCACCCTTGTTCATATCGACGGGCTCGGTGTAGAGCGTCTTTTTACCACGCTTGCCAATCTTATAGTAAATCTCGGCGCCGGGCTTGTTGCAGCTCATTGTTACAACACCCTTAAGGTCGCGCGAGAGAACCACGGGAACAACGCCCGAGGCCAACACATTAGCCTTCTGAGTATAGTCGTCGCTCTTTACAACGGGACGCATAATAAAGCCCATAGTATTCTCGGCCGATTTTACACGGTCGTAGTCGAGCGGGCCGCCCTGTCCGCAGCTGTTACCGCCCAAGCCGTTAACCTTCTTGTCGATGTGCAACCAAGTACCCGAAGAGGCAGGAAGCTGATAGGGGTGCGCAGCAAGTGTCAGTTCTACGTCGTTCCACGGAAGCGCAGTAGTTGACATTCCCTCGGTCGAGACAAAGATAACACCCTCGCCCGAAGCATTGGTCAATGCAGCCCAACGAACATCCTCGCGGTTGGCCATCTCCTGTGGCTTGGGGAAGTGAACGAACTGCTCGGCCACCGTGCTACTATACTGCTCGATGAATGAGCCCGTGCAACGGTCGTTGTAGTTGTTCCAAGGGCCGCGACCATAATAGGTGTAGTTAGAATACTCGGCGGGAAGCTGAATCTCGTAGCCCAAGCGTGCAAGGTCGATATTCTTGTTACCGCTGATGCTACTGTTCAGCTCGACCGAACCATCGGCATAAATTGTATAAATGCGGTTCGAGATAAAGCAGAAATCATTCTCGCCAAACTCACGTGCATCATCCACAAATTTCCAAGTATTATCGTCGTTCTTAACACGGCGTACAGCATTGGGAGCCTGCGAATATACAGTATATTGCAGCACCACACTGCCATCCTTGTTTGTCATTGAGACAACCGACATTACACTATCCTGAAGGTTGTGCAATCCATTGGCAAACCAATTGTTCCAAGCCCAATTGTCATTATCGACGGGAGCACGATAAGCACCAATCTTCATCACACCACCTTCGGCAAATACCTCTTTGCCATTGTAAGCGACGCTCTTGAACACACCTTTGGTATTGTCAAATACAATCGAGAATGAGCCATCGACAGCCGATACGGTGGTTGTTGCATTATCCTTGCTCTTCTCCATCTGTGTCTTTGCACCCTTAGCGGCGTCGGCAAGCAATATGGTCTTTTGAGCCGCCTTCAGAGGAAGTTGCTCCTCCATCTGCACGTAACCCTTCTTGGCCCACGGCTGGTCTTTCTTAAGCAGGAGCTGTATCTTTACAAAATACTCCTTATCGGCCTTCAGCTGATAGTTGCCGAATTGCAATTTAAATTCTTTGCTTGTACGGGGAGCAATTACCATATCGGGCATAAAGAAGTGCTCGACCTCTTTACCATCCTCCCAGAGTGATGCGCGGATGTTCATATCACACAGGCACTTAAAGTAGCGCTTGTTGAAAATCTTCACACGACCATCCTCGAGCATCGTTATTCCTACATTCTGATACACCTTCTTAACCTCCCAATATTGGGGCTTGGGCGAGTGGTCGGGGAACACAATACCGTTCATACAGAATGTGTGGTCGTTGGGACGGTCGCCAAAGTCGCCGCCGTAACCCATATATCTGTCGCCGGTCTTTGCATCCACGTTCCAGAATGCTTGGTCGGCCCAGTCCCAGATGGCACCACCCATAAAGAAGTTTGTGCTCTCCATTGCATCCCAATAATCCTTCAGATTACCCGCGGCATTACCCATCGAGTGAGCATACTCCGAAATGTGGAAAGGATATTTAATGTTGGCGTTGCCCTGTACGGCATATTGTACCCAACCGATTGAGGGATATTGGTTCGAGCCCATATCAACAATGTTGTTGTTACGCTCGTACTGTACGGGACGCGATGCGTCGAATGCTTTCAGAGCCTCGTAGGCCTTTACAAAGTTTACGCCGGGACCCGCCTCGTTTCCGAGCGACCATATTACAACCGAGGGGCGGTTCATTGTGGCGTAGGCCATCTCCATTACACGTGCAACGTGTGCATCCTGAAACTCGGGTACGTGCGAGAGCGATGCGTCGCCATAATAGTATTCGTGGCTCTCGATGTTAGCCTCGTCCTCAAGATAAATACCGTATTTATCGCACAGATAGTACCAATAGGGGTCATCGGGATAGTGCGAGTTACGCACGTGGTTGATGTTGCCCTTGAGCATCAGCATCACCTCGTTCTTCATCTGCTCGCGTGTGATGGCGTGTCCGCGCTCAAGGTTGCTCTCGTGGCGGTTGACACCCTTCATCTTGATGGGCTTTCCATTCAGATAGTAGTAACGTCCTGCAAGGCCAAACTCATCGTCGGCGGCCTTTGTGTCGCGAATCTCAACCTCGCGGAAACCGATGTAGGTAGATGCAGTCTCAACTACGCGACCTTTCTTGTCGAGCAGCTGCACCAGCAGAGTGTAACGGTTGGGCTCCTCGGCGCTCCATTTTGCAGGGTTCTCCATTGCAATCTCGAGTTGTGCGGTGGCTTTTTCACCGGCTGCTACAACTGCAACGTCGCCCACCGTCTTTGCACCCTCAACAATCTCGTTATCGTCGCTGTAAAGAGCATTCTTATAGAGCTGCGCCTGCAATTTATAGCCTTTTGCAGCCTTCTTGCCGAGGTTGCGCACATCTACTGCAATTTTTGCAACAGCATCCTTATACTGTGCGTCAAGGTCGGTTACGACGCGAATATCGCGCAGCTCGACGGGATTTGTGGCTGTCAGCGATACGGTACGGAAGATACCGGGCAGACGGAACATATCCTGAGCCTCGAGGAACGAAGCGTCGCTGTTACGATAAACCTCAACGGCTACCATATTCTCGCCCTCGACAAGATATTTTGTAATGTTAAATGCCGCAAGGTTGCGTGAATTCTTCGAGAATCCCACATATTTACCGTTTATCCACAGGTAGAAGAAAGGATCGACACCATCGAAATTGATGTAAATCTGACGTCCGGCCCACTCTGCGGGAACGGTAAATGTACGGCGGTACGAACCTACCTCATTACGATTCTTATATGTTGTATGATGCTTTGCGGGCTCGCGCATAACACCGCCTTTCCAATCGCCCACTGCAACCGAGTGTTTAAAGATTACAGGCTGATTCACATAGATGGGGGTACCATACTTTTGACTGCCGTCCTTTTGCAGTCCATAGACGTTCCAGTTCATAGGAACCTCTACCTTGTCCCACGACGAAACATCATAGTCGGGCTTATAGAAGTCCTCGGGACGCTCCCACGGGTTTCCCACCCAATTGAAGCTCCACGTTCCATCGAGCGACATATAATACTTACTGTGTTCGGGAAGCACCTTGCGCGCGCTCTCTTCATCGGCAAAAGTAAAGAACCAACCTTTTGGCTGCTCCTTGTTAAGTGCCAACTCAGTGGGCGACTCCCACTCGCCACCCGAAGGGGCGGCTGCATCGCCGTATGCGAAGCCTTTCAGATTCTGGGCCATTGCCGAGGCCAGAAACGAGAAAGCAACTACGGCCAAAGAAAGAAATCGTTTTCTCATAGTTAATGTTAATTAAAGTTTTAATAATTTATACTCAATAATTTTCGTCAAATAAGGGCTATTATAACACAATCGTGCCGTGAACCGCAAAAGAAGAAGCATTATCCATCTTGTCAGCAATTCCCCGACATAATATTTTGCGAAAATACAACTTATTTTGCGCACTGACAAAATTAAATAAGAAAATAAAAAAATATTTTAATATATTATATAAATACTAATGAGCAGAACGAATAAAACTTAGACAGAAAAAGAAAGAGCACTCACACGACGACACCGGCAACCAAGAGCCACAGACACACAACCACTAACAGGTAAAATATTATTACATAAATGCCTTATACAAAAAAAATAAAAGCCGATGAGGCTTTTATTTTTTTGTACAAGGAAGTCTCTAATGACTACTAACATTAAGCCTTAGAAGACTCGATAGAAGCCTTACGGAAAGCCTTCATCATCTTCTCGAGCTCAAGAGATGCCTTACGAGCGCGTGTTCCCGCAGCCTTATTACCTTTCTCTACCTGTGCAACTGCATCTGCCTCGAAAGCAGCATAAGCTTCCTGAATCTGTGCGATTAGTTCTTTCATAATTATACTGAGTTTATTTGGTTAACGATGCACAAAGATAACAAAAATCACAATATCAAGGCATAAAAGAAGATTTTTTTACAAGAAAAGATATTTTTTTTCAATTAAACATGGTAAATCATAGATATTCAATGTGAATTAAGCCGAATATCAGCCAAAACAGACACAATTGACGAATGACACACAAAACCACAAAAGGACTCAAAGATAGAATAAAAAAGTAAGTAACTTATTTTATTCTCCGCTCGCCTTTCGCTATATTTGCAAAAGCAGGCGAATATTTATCGTCAAAAACCAACAGAAACAACCAACATTCAAACACCTATCACTATGCCATATTGCAGAAACTGCGGAGCAGAAGTAAATGAGAATGCCGCTATATGCGTGAAGTGCGGCGCATGGATCAACGAGAAGCCAAAAGAAGAGAACAAGAACGACCAGGAATGGCTTGTAGTACTATTATTATGTTTCTTCCTCGGATGTCTTGGAGTACACCGTTTCTATGTAGGAAAAACCGCAACCGGCATAGTACAGCTCCTCACATTAGGCGGATGCGGAATATGGGGACACTGATTGACTTTATCCTAATCCTTGTAGGCAGTTTTACCGATGCCAAAGGCAACCCTATCAAGAACAACTAGCAAGCTATTGGCCTTATTGCTGATACCGGCAATCCTCTACACGATTCCGCTTGAAAGCATATATGAAGGCGAAAGCTTATGCCTGTTCAAGCGATTCCTTAATACCGAGTGCTGGGGATGCGGCATTACACGCGCATTCTTTTCAGTACTATACGGACATTTTACGCTTGCATGGGAATACAACCCTTTGATAACCATTGTTTTTCCGCTGTTTGCATGGCTGTGGCTAAAAGAGATATTCAACACAGCCAAGAAACTGAAAGCACAAACATGAAAAAGTTGATGACCACAAAGTGACATGAACCCCGGAAGTTAGACATAGAACTTCCGGGGTTCATGTCAAATCCTGTCAATCCTTCTTCTTGCGGAGCTCCTTTATCAAAGCATGACCTATAATGCCATCAGGATAAAATCCGTTGAACTCCTGAAAATGCTTTACTGCGCGGACCATTCCGCCATTATAAAGCACGCCGCCGTCGGAGGTATAGATTACCTCCTTTTCATCAATGTAAAGTTTATTTATCAGAATAGCAGCAACGCTCTTCACATCTTTTCCGCTGTCACCCGGCATTATCACACGCTCCCCAAGAGCATACTGCTTTGGTGAGCGACGAAGAGAATCAACTGCCGCAGCGCGGCTCTTTTTAGCCTTGGAGCGAGACTTTCCTGAAGTTTTCTTCACCACAGTATCACCCCTCTTCTTTACCGGCACTTTAACACTGTCGCGCGACAACTTCCTGTACACGCGTACACCCGATTGAGACTGTTTCTTTTGAAAAACAATCTGCGCCTCTGCTGCCCCTCCCAAAAGAGAAAACAGAAAGAGGAGAAGAAGAGAAAACAGAGGGTTACTTCTCATTCATGCACTTTTCAAAACTTACCGGAACAGGAGTCTCGAATCTCATGTGCTTGCCGGTAACCGGATGTGTAAAACAGAGCATGTACGCATGAAGTCCAAGGCGGCGGATAGGGTCACCGGTCGCTCCGTACTTACGATCACCGACAACCGGGTTACCCATATCGGCCATATGCACGCGAATTTGGTTCTTTCTACCTGTTTCGAGCTCACATTCCACCAACGAATAGCCATTCGACGAATCAAGCATATTGTAATGTGTCACAGCATATTTTCCACCATTATCAACTGGACTTGAATGCGTTACAAAACGCTTGTCTTCCGTAAGCCACGAACAGATGCGTCCTTTGGGAGCCTTGAGCTCACCTTCGACCAGCGCAAGGTAGCGACGGTCGGTCACAAGCTGCTGCCAGCCATTTATAAGAGACTGCTGAGTCTGCACATCTTTAGCATAAACCATAAGACCAGAGGTATCACGGTCGAGCCGATGCACAAGATGAGACGTATTACGCCCGCCGCCTTTTTCAAGATACTTGTTCAGTACATTCTGCACTGTTTGCTGGCGAGTATTATTGCTCATGGAAAGCAGGCCAGGACGCTTGTCAATGACAAGGAGATACGGATCCTCGTAAACAATTTCCAAATCATTGCTACGGAACGACATCTTATGCTTCGAACGGTCGAGTTGAACCACTTGGCCAGCCTTAAGTTCAGTCAAAGGATGAGTCGTAATTGCATTATTCACAAGCACTACCCTATTACTGATTAAAGCTTTTGCTCTATTCCGGCTAATGCCGTGCATCTTCTCCATAATAAACTCGATAAGAACACAGCCAGCAACAACCTTAAAGGTCAACAGAGTCTTTATATTCTTTTTCATAATATTAAACTACAATCACTTATCACTCCTTCGTTCAAGTAACACAACATTCTCCACATGATGGGTATGAGGGAACATATCCACAGGCTGCACAGCCACAACTTTGTAATCTACATCAAGCATCTGCAAATCACGCGCCTGAGTAGCAGGATTACAGCTTACATAAACTATGCGCTTTGGAGCAGCGAACAATATGGTATCAATCACATCATCATGCATACCTGCACGTGGAGGGTCGGTTATTATCACATCGGGGCGACCATGCTCGGCAATAAAGTCACGGGTAAGTATATCCTTCATATCCCCTGCAAAGAAAGTCAAGTTGTCGAAGCCGTTCAACTCCGCATTGACACGCGCATCTATTATGGCATCCTCCACATACTCGATACCTACCACCTTTCTGGCTCTTGACGCGACAAAATTCGCAATGGTTCCGGTTCCCGTATAAAGGTCGTACACCACTTCCTCTCCTGTCAGCGCCGCAAATTCACGTGCCACTTTATAAAGATTATACGCCTGCTTGCTATTGGTTTGAT
>JAZSIU010000064.1:0-15563 GCA_045533955.1 Bacteroidaceae bacterium | reverse complement strand
TTGATTGTAGAATTTATGTATTACCTTTGCCATAGTTTTTGTTGGGATTTATTGTTTTTGGATGTGGTAGTTTAAAGATAATAAAAATTTCCCAAACAAACAATAGCTATTCCAGTGTTTATCAATGGAATAGCTATATTTTTATTGTCATACGGCAATTTGAACGCTGAAATAATAAAATGAAGAAGGGTAACCCAATTTTGCTTTTGGGTCACCCTCGTTGTTTTGTGCTTGCTTAAGTTACAAGATGCGTTATTACCGTTCCTCTTTCGACAAAGAGGAGCTGGCGCGCAGCGTCTGAGGAGTTCGACGCTGCTTATAAATAACGTTGTTTGCGGTTATTTTTAACTCCTCACCCCTTTCGGGGAGCTCCTCTTTATTACAAAAAAGAGGAGCGTTGCTTTACATTTTAAAAATTAAAATAAGGCTGACTAAAAATGTTTTTAGTCAGCCTTACTATTATTTAATAATCTTGTTTACTTCACAAAAACCTTTTTACCACCGACAATATAAATTCCACGGGTGGGATTCTCTACACGGCGGCCGCTGAGGTCGTAGTAAACAGCGGGAGCAGCGCTCTCTGTCTGCACGCTCTCGATGGCTGTTGTGCCGCTAAAGTCGAAGCGGTAGCCGTTGCTCAGCTGCGAGCCGGGGTTACTTGTGTCAAGGTCGCCCTCGCCCACGTTAATATCGCCCAAGAGCATATAAACGCGGTTGGCGTTGTTCTTGAATGTGCCGTCGGCTTTCAATTTTGCGCGGTACATACCAACAACGCCGTCAACCTTAGAAAGGACGTAGGCTACCGACAGTGCCGAGGGCTTAACGTAAGTGTCGGTGAGTGTGCCACGGAGCAGATTGTCCTCGATGGCCTCGGGTGTCTCATCGCTGGGGATAAATGTGTAATTTCCCTCCTCGGCCTTGATAATTACCGCTGTGTTTGCGGGAATTACATCCTCCACGGCCTGCATCTTCAGAAGGTCGCCCTCGATGCGGTTGGCGGTGTAAGCCTCGACGCCCGCGGGAATCTCCACTGCCGTGCCGAGGTACATTGTGGCGTATCCGGCTGCCGTTACCGTAAGAGAATATCCCGCAGGGCTCATTTCCACGATATTTCTAAAGTTGCACCAAGCGTCGGTCGCGGCGTAGGTTGCCGCAGCACCTGCGGGCACGTAGAGGGTGCAAGCGTCCTCATCTATTCCCGAAAAAGTCCCGGCATTGATTGCAAATAAATCCTCGGCTGCAATACGCGAAACAACGCTTACAAGAGACGTGCAACCAAAGAATGCAAAATTGCCGATGCTCGTTACACCCTCGGATATTTCGACGCTTGTAAGGCCGCTGCAATAGGCAAACGCCATATCTCCCATACTTGTTACACCATTTGGAATTACAATGCTTGTAAGAGCAGCACATTCCTCAAACGCAGAAGAGCCGATGTTTGTAACACTCGAAGGAATTTCGATGCTTGTAAGGCCGCTGCATCCAAAGAACACCAAACTGCCGATGCTTGTAACACTGCTTGGAATTTCGATGCTTGTAAGGTTGTAGCAATAAAAGAACGCACTCCCGCCTATGCTTGTAACACTCGAGGGAATTTCAATGCTTGTAAGGTCGGTGCAATTATAGAACGTACTTTGGCCGATGCTTGTAACACTATAAGTGATACTATTGTAAGTAACACTCGCAGGGATTGTTACCGCGCCGGTATATTTATTACTACCGCTTGTTACCTCAACAGTTTTATCCTCAGAGGATAAAATGTTGTAGTAAATTCCATCGACCTCAAAATATTGGGCGCTTGCCGCTGTGCAACAGAGCAGCAACAGGGCCGTCATTAGTTTCTTTAAGTAATTTTGTTTCATAATTTTATTATTAAATGTTATTCATAATCATACACAAAAACCGGCTACACCGCAAGAGTGCAATCGGTTTAATAGGGCAAAATTGCGCAATATGTTTATTACCAAATATCTATATAAATATACAATTTGCCAAGCCGACACAACGAGGCTCGCCGCATCGGCGTGCAACGGACATCTGTTAATATTCTCGGTCGACAATGGCATTAAACGTTATATTTTCTCTTATTTACCCTTTTTCATTCCCTTATATATCAAGACTGCCAGCACAACAAGCACAACAATAGCAATGCCGATACCAATCTCCTTGCTATATTTCTCGACAGCGGTCATCACCTCGGCCTCGGTTGTCAATCCGGGAATCTGTGCCATTGCGTAACCAAGAACGGCAAGAACAATATTCCAAGCACCCGCACCAAGCGTCGTGAAAAGAACAAATTTACCGAGGCTCATACGCGCAAGACCCGCAGGGATTGAAATAAGCTGACGCACGGCAGGCACCAAACGACCAACAAACGTCGATACTGCACCGTGTTTGTCGAAATAAGCCTCGGCATACTTTACCTTCTCCTCATCGAGCAGACACAAATGCCCCAGACGGCTGTTGGCAAATTTATACACGATGGGGCGTCCCAGCCACAATGACAAATAGTAATTCACAAAAGCACCTATCAATGCTCCGAGGGTGGCAAAAAACACCACTAAGAAAATATTCATATCACCGCTCACAGTGGCCTTCCACGCAGCGGGAGGCACCACAGCCTCGGACGGAAAAGGAATAAACGAGCTCTCGACAGCCATAAAAAACGTTACTGTCCAATAGTTCAAATGCTCGAGGCAAAATTGTATCAAAGACTCCATTAAAAGTTACTTATTTTGTGTTAATAAATACGACGTGCAAAATTACACATTTTCCTAATATTGTGCAAATTATCTGCATTTAATATATAAAATTGGCAGAACATATTAAGCAAAAATATTCCTTGCAAAAAAGCCCACAATTACACCCGACAAAGTTCCGACGAGGCACCAAGCGTAATCGACGCCCATTCTTTCACCCTCAAGCCCGTTATTCAGCATCATCCAACAAAAGAGCTACTCCTGCTCATTATCATAATCCTCGATAGAAACAAGCAATTTATCAATGCGTGCCCCATCCATATCACTAACCTCGAATCTGAAATTCTCCCACACGGCACACTCGCCCTCGTGGGGAATACGACTGAACCTCGACAGACAAAGCCCCGCCACAGTGGTATAGTCGCCGCTCTCATACAGCTCCTCACAGCCAAAATAGAGCAGAAAATCGTGTATCGGACAACGTCCGTCCACAATCCATTCGTCCCTACCCTCGCGCTTAACGATAAACTCCTCATCATCCTCATCGGTAACCGTTCCAATGAGCGCCATCATCATATCCTTGAGCGTTACAATGCCCACACAAGCACCAAACTCGTCGCACACCAAGCCTCGTCCGACACCATCTTTCTTCATAATCTCGAGCACTTTATACACACTCATATTACGATAGAAATATACCGGCTCACTTATAATGGCACCAAGCGAAAAGTCGGGCCCATCCAATGTAAAAAGCAAATTCTTGATAGATACAAAGCCAAGCACATTATCTAAGCTACCGTCGCACACGGGATAAAGTTCGTATAGTTTCTCGCCCATAGCGCGGCGCACCTCATCGGCATTCATCGTCGCATCGAACCACACAATATCGTGTTTATGCGTCATTATAGAGTCTATTTTCATATCCCCCATAAGAAAAACGCGCTCCACAATATCCTGCTCTACCTCTTGAACCTCACCATCCTCTTTGCCCTCATTTATAATGGATTTTATCTCGTCCTCGGTAACCTTGCTCTCCAGACTTTTCATTCCCAGCACATTGAACAGCAGCTGTGTGCTTTTTGACAACAGCCACACAAACGGCGCCGCGATGGTAGAGAGCAGCGACATTGGGCGAGCCATAAATTTTGCTACCGCCTCGGCTGCATTCATTCCTATGCGCTTAGGCAACAACTCGCCAAAGACCAGCGTCAGATAGGTAACAACAACCACAATGAGCGTCTGTGCAATTTTCGAAGCATACACCGACTGAATCCCAAACCCGGCCAACCAATCGGCAAAAATTGCTGCAATTTTATTGCCCGAATAAATACCCGTGAGAATACCAATGAGTGTTATTCCAATCTGCACGGTCGAGAGGAAGTTATCGGGCTCGTCGGCAAGTTTCAATGCCATACGGGCAGCCTTACTTCCACGTTTGGCCTCGGAGCCGAGGCTCGATTTTCGTGCCGAGATAAGTGCAATCTCGGACATTGAAAAGATGCCGTTAAGCAGAATAAGAACCAATATTATAAGCAGTTCGTTCATCTCTTAGCAAAAAATTTCCGGCGCATAAAGCCCACGATTATTCCCACCAGAAGCACCGGCGAGGTAGCAACAGTAATCTGCACCCAATCTCTCAGTGCAAGCGGCTCGACGCTGAACATCTCGCCACCGAAAGTAACAATAAGCACCTGTCCGAAGAATATTATCAGCAAAATTACGAGGAACATCTTCTCTTTAAAAATACCACTCAGAGCCCACGAATCGGTCATAAAGGCCCGAGCATTAAATAGGTTCCACCACTGCAACATTACAAAGAATGTAAAGAAGAACGCCATATTCCTCGGCGTCATTCCATAGCCGGCATTCAGATAAACAAGTAATCCCATAAGCGCCGCAAAGAACACCGCCGCCACCGAAAAAATCGTATAAGCCATATTACGTGTAACGATAAAATCGCTATTTTTTCGAGGCTGCTCGTTCATAACACTCCAGCTGGGCGCAAGCGAAGCCAGCGCACACGACGCAAAAGTATCCATAATGAGATTCACCCACAGCATCTGTGTGATTGTCAGCGGCGAGGATGTTCCAATTATCGAGCCGAACATTACAATGAGGCACGCCACCACATTTATCGTAAGCTGGAACAAGAGGAAACGCTGAATATTCTTATAGAGCGAGCGCCCCCACATCACGGCGCGCACAATGCTGCCGAAAGAATTATCAAGAATGGTAATATCACTCGCCTCCTTTGCAACCGATGTACCGTCGCCCATCGACAGTCCTACCTGTGCCGCCTTAAGCGCCGGCGCATCATTTGTTCCGTCGCCCGTAACAGCAACCACCTCGCCCTGCTCTTGCAGCAGACGCACCAAGCGCTGCTTATCCATCGGACGCGCGCGGCACATTACCTTCATTTTCTTTATGCGCTCCGAGGCCTCCTCGTCGCTCAGCGCCTCGAATGCCGGGCCTGTAATTACAGCCTCAGCCACCGACGCACCATCAATAATTCCAATCTGACGAGCAATCTCCGAGGCCGTTCCGGGAGTATCGCCCGTAACAATCTTCACCCCTATTCCGGCAGCAAGACAGCTTGCAACAGCCTCGGGAACGTCGCTGCGCACAGGGTCTGAGATTGCCACAAAACCAATATATTTAAGGTCGAGCCCAGCAAGCAGTCTGCCGTCGGCGTATGGAGCATCCTCGTCATCCTCGCCCAGCCGGGCGTAAGCAAAGCCCAGCGTGCGCATAGCCTTGTTCTGATACTCGAGCAGTTTGCTCTCTATGCCTGCGCGACACTCCTTGATGCTCTTATCGCCCTCGACACTCTCTACCGCGCCACACAGCGACAACACAATCTCGGGCGCACCCTTGACGTAAAGCACGCGCCCACCCGTCTCAGGCTCGCGCACAACGGTAGCCATATATTTTCTCTCGGTCGAGAAGGTTAGTACGCTCAACACCTCGGCCCCGGCACGCAGCGGAGCATAGTCGATGCCCTGCGCGTCGAGCCACAGCAACAGCGCACACTCCGTGGGATTGCCTATTGTCTCGACCCCACTGCCCGACCTATCGAGATTGGCGGTTGAATTTACCGCAATGCCCTCGACTATTCTATTATGCTCGCACACCGATATTTTCTCATCGCCGAGGCCGAAAAAGAGAGCCTCGTGCACCTGCATACGATTCTGTGTCAGCGTACCGGTCTTATCGGTACAGATTACCGTTGCCGCACCCATCGTCTCGCAGGCGTGCATCTTGCGCACAAGATTATTGGTCTTCAGCATACGGTTCATACTAAGCGCAAGGCTCAGTGTAACGCTCATCGGAAGCCCCTCGGGCACCGACACAACAATCATCGTTACGGCAATCATAAAATTACTCAAGAGCTCGCTTCCAATCTGTAACCACGACAATTCGCCGACGTTCCACAGTCCCTTGACTGTGAGCAGAACAAACGTCAGCGCAGCAACCGTATAGCCCACCTTGCTTATAAGGCCCGCCAGACGTTTCAGCTGTAATTGCAGCGGAGTTTCCATATTATTCTCGATGAGTGAACCGCGATTCACCTTGCCATACTCTGTTGCGTCGCCCACCGTAGTTACGCGCATCACGCCGTTACCGTCAACGACGGTAGTGCCTCGCATCGCCATATTCGACGGATAGGTAGCCTCGGCATCAAAATCGGCCTCGACGGTTGTTTTTGAGATTACCGGCTCGCCCGTCAGCGTCGATTCGTTTATCTGCAACGAATTAGCCTCAACAATCACACCATCGGCAGGAACCTCGTCGCCGGTATTCAGAATAACAATATCGCCCACGACAATATCCTTGCGCGGCACCTGATGAATGCCACCGTCGCGCATCACCGTAACCATAATATCGTCGTTCACGGTATTCAGGCGGTCAAAAGCATTTGCAGCCTTCACCTCGAAAGCAAAGCCAATTACCGTTGCCAGCAGCACAGCTACAAAGATACCTATCGGCTCAAGAAAAGCCGAAAAGCCCTCTTGCTCGGGGCCGAAACAGTGGAAGCACGAGATTGCAAACGCAAGCACCAGAGCAACCAGCAAAATAATAATTATAGGGTCTTTGAATTTCTCCAAGAAACGCACCCAAAGGGGCGTTTTTTCGGGGGGAGTTAAAATATTTGCGCCATAAAGGCGCCTCTGTTCATCTACTTCTTGCGACGTAAGTCCTTGAACTTGTTTGTTATCCATATATCTTTAGATATTGTTTGGTTTTTCTATAAGAATTATTTTTCGGGCCTCCGCAACGCTCTTTCTTTTAAGCCGGGCTCTTCTATATTTAAATAAGACACAAAATTAACACTCCTAAACGGCAAGCGCCAATTTAGGAGGTTAATTTATGTTTTTTTACCATTTATTCACAATGTCCGCAACCACAACCCGCCGGATGCCCGTCGGCCTCATCGAAGAGGTTCAGACGATTGCCGCGCGCCTCGTCGAGCGTTCGCATCGGACGCACTGCGCGCTCTTCTGCCTCTTTACGCAACAGCCTCTGCAGTTCCCTCACAGCCGCCACAAAAGCCTCGCGACGAGCCTCTCCGCCCAACAGCTCGGCGGCCACAATAATATTCTGCGAAACATCCTTTACGTGCACCACCGGCCCCGCATATTCGGGAGCAATCTTCAGCGCAGTGTGCACAGGGCTCGTCGTTGCGCCGGCTATAAGTACCGGCAGCGACAATCCCGCAGCCCCAAGCGATTTAACCACAGTAATCATTTCATCGAGCGAGGGAGTAATCAAGCCACTGAGAATAACCATATCAACACCCCTCTCACGAGCCGCGGCCACAATCCTCTCGGGCGGCACCATCACCCCGAGGTCAATGACACGATAGCCGTTGCAGCCCATTACCACCGCCGCAATATTCTTTCCAATATCGTGAACGTCGCCCTTAACCGTGGCCACAAGCACCGTTCCCGCCGCACTATGCCCACTATTCTGTTGCTCGATAAGCGGTTGCAAAATAGCCACCGCCTGCTTCATTGTACGCGCCGTCTTTACCACCTGTGGCAGGAACAATTTACCCTCGCCAAAGAGCTGTCCCACGTATCCCATTCCATCCATCAGCGGCCCCGAGATTACCCCCACGGCCGTACCATACTTTCCGACAGCCTCGTCAAGGTCGGTAGCAAGATAATCGCCCACACCCTTAAGGAGCGCCATCCTCAGCCTCTCCTCAACCGAGGCTCTGCGCCACGCATCATCGCTGTGATGCACCGTCCGTGCTGCTTTATCCTTCAGCCCCTCGGCAATCTCAATGAGACGCTCCGTAGCATCGGCGCTGCGGTTCAGAATAACATCCTCCATCACCCCTCGTACATCCGAGGGAATATCCTCGTACTGCACCGACGTCTGCGGATTTACAATCCCCATATCCATTCCCGCAGCAATTGCGTGATACAAGAACACCGCGTGCAACGCCTCGCGCACATAATTATTACCACGGAACGAGAAAGACAAATTGCTGACACCGCCACTAATGTGCGTGCCCGGCAGATTACGGCTTATCCACTCGCAAGCACGAATAAAATCGAGGCCGTATGCCGCGTGCTCCTCGATACCCGTTGCAATCGCAAGAATATTAGGGTCGAAGATAATCTCCTGCGGGCAGAATCCCACCCTCTCGGTAAGCAGATTATAGGCCCTTTGGCACACCTCAATCTTACGTTCAAAAGTGGTAGCCTGTCCCCTCTCGTCGAAGGCCATCACCACCACAGCCGCGCCCAAACGCTTAGCCTCGGTGGCACGCTCAACGAAGAGCGCCTCGCCCTCTTTCAACGATATTGAGTTTACGATGGCACGTCCCTGCAAACATTTCAGCCCCGCGCGAATAACCTCCCAATCGGACGAATCGACCATTATGGGCACACGCGCTATCTCGGGCTCGCTACCCAAGAGATTCAGGAAATTTATCATCTCCTCTCTTGTCTCCAAAAGGCCATCGTCCATATTTATGTCAAGCACCTGAGCGCCATCCTCAACCTGCGTGCGGGCAATCTTAAGCGCCTCGGCATAATTCTTCTCATTGACAAGGCGCAAGAAGCGGCGCGAGCCTGCCACATTGCACCGCTCGCCTATGTTTATGAAATTCATCGCGCGGCTTACCACCAGACGGTCGAGGCCGCTGAGCCACAGGTCGGCGGGATAAGCAGCCGGACGACGCGGCTCCCGTCCCTCGACAAGCGCCGGAAACTCGGCAATATAAGCATCCGTCGTTCCGCAGCAACCGCCTATTATGTTCACCAGCCCATCGTCGATATACTCGCGCACGCAAAGAGCCATCTCAGCGGGTGTCTGGTCGTATCCGCCCAAAGCATTGGGCAGTCCCGCGTTGGGATAAGCGCTCACGTAGCAGGGCGCAATATCCGATAGTTGCTTTATGAAAGGCTTCATCTGCTCGGCACCAAACGAACAGTTCAGTCCCACCGACAGAATATCGTAGCTCATCACCGAGGCCATAAAGGCCTCAATCGTCTGCCCCGAGAGGGTGCGTCCCGCAGCATCGGCAACGGTCAGCGACAGCATTATGGGCACCCTCTTCTCTGTGCGTCGCATAGCCTCGGCAACCGCATACAGGGCAGCCTTAGCGTTGAGAGTATCGAAAATCGTCTCGCACAGAAGCGCATCCACCCCCTCGTCAATAAGCACCGTCATCTGCTCAAGATAAGCCTCGACAAGCCTGTCGAAAGTAATATTACGCATTGCGGGATTCTCAACGTCGGGGCTTATCGAGCAAGTGCGGCTCGTGGGCCCCACCGATGCCACCACAAAGCGTGGTTTCTCGGGCGTCGAGTATCTTCGGGCCACCTCACGCGCCAGACGCACCGCCGTGCGGTTAATCTCGGCACACAGCGCCTCGCAGCCATAGTCGGCCTGCGATATTGCGTTTGCATTAAACGTGCTTGTCTCTATAATGTCGGCCCCCGCCCTAAGATACTTTTCGTGTATCGACTGTATAATATCGGGGCGTGTAAGCACCAGAATATCATTGTTTCCTTTCAGTTGACAGGGGTGCGCCGCGAACCTTTCGCCACGAAAATCCTCCTCACTTAGATTATACCTCTGAATCATCGTGCCCATTGCACCGTCCAGCACCAAAATCCTCTCTTTTAAAGCCTCTCTTATGTTCATATTTCTAAAAAAAATGTGGGGCGCAGTGCTTTATCTGTGCGCGCCCCCTTTTATTCAGAAGCCGTTCAAGCTGTTTCTCCCAAGAAATTCAGCAGCCTCTGCAATCTTAATAACTACGTTTTATTCTGTCAATCTCACGTTTATCGTCGCGCTCTTTCAAGCTCTGACGTTTGTCATACTCGTGCTTTCCGCGTGCAAGGCCAATGACAAGTTTCGCCAACCCCTTTTCGTTTATGAACAGACGCAGAGGCACAATTGTAAAGCCCGGATTCTTCACCGTCTGTTGCAGTTTGCGCAACTCCTTACGCTCGAGCAGCAGTTTACGGTCGCGTCGTGCCACGTGATTATTGTACGACCCGTAAAAATACTCGGCCACGTGCATATTCTTCACCCACAGTTCATCGGCAATGAATGTGCAGTAAGTATCGACAAGGCTGGCACGCTGCAAGCGTATCGACTTTATCTCCGTTCCCGTCAGCACAATTCCTGCAGTATAAGTATCACTTATAATATAGTCGAAAGTAGCCCTCTTATTCTTTATATTTACATTTATTTTTCTCTTATCCATAATTCTAAACCAAGCTAACCGAAAGTTCCGACATTATGCGTCCAATAATCATCGGCAGAACAATTATCACCACCGACACAATCATCGTGTATGAGAGACGACGCTCCTCGGCAATGCGCATCAGCACCGCGGCGCCGTCCCACACAATCTTCACCGTGTAGAATTGCGCAATCCACGCTATTATGCGAAAGTTCGGGAAAAGCCCCAGACAAAGTTCGAGCACCAGCACCACCACCATCGAATATCCCGCCAGCAAAGAGCTGTGTCGAGCACTCTCGGGAGCCACCGCAAGCGATAATTTCGCCACGATAAATGCCACAAGATGAAAAGTGAGGAACATTGTCATAAACACCACTACCATCCTGACAAGCGCCGGAAAAAAACTCTCGCCCTCGAATCCACTGCCTAAAATCTTGCCCAAGAACACCGCCACGCCCGAGAATGCCATCAGCGGATAGAGGAAGGTATTCATCATACTGCCCTTCTCGCCCTTGTGCGAGATAACGTGCCACGCCATCGCCGGTTGCATAAACAGCATCAGCACATCCTTGAGCAATTGTTTAATATCCACCATTTCTTAATCCTTGGATTCCCGTCGTTAAAGAGCCCCTCACAACATATTATCGCTTCACAAGAACAGTCTTATTTTCGGAAAGGGTTAACACATTTTCCACCAAAAATCTTAGCCGTATAAACCGTGTCGGCCTGAGCATCATAATACTGCATCAGTACCTTTGTGCGCAGCGTATCTTTCCCGGCCAGAAGCCCCTGTTCGCTTACATTCATCAAGGGAAGCGCCGAGGCAAGGTCGAACGAGAGCAACTGCGAGGTAGGCTCCTCGCCATCCTCAATCTTTGCCAAAAGCGTCAAACACAGAGTATCGTTGACAAAAGCCGGAGCCGTCATACGAAAATCGGCCTCGCCTCCATTGCTGTAATACACCACACAGATATTCTGAATAGCGTTCCACACCCACGTCGAGCCATAATTGGCAAACGGAGTAATTCCCACAAGAGCCGAGTTATACTGCAAAGAATCCTCGGGAGTAAGACGCTCGATACTCTCGGCCGGCAGCATTGAATACACCCTATCGAGGCTCCACTGTGCAGCCTTCGGGCCGAACACATTATCCACAAAGCAGCGTACGCGCATCAATCCACGGTCGCCCGTCGCAAGCCCCATCGACTTAATATTGGGTGCAACGTAGAAAGTATCCTCCAGCTCGGGCAGCAGCGTCTCGCCCCTCACGGTATAAATTCCGTCGAAATAGTACTCGGTAGTATTATTTGCCTCATCACACGCCGCCATAGTAAAGAGCAGCATCAACATCACAAAAAACGAATTAAAAAACTTTTTCATCACTTAAAAAAATTAGTTAAAAATTGCCGTTCGTGCATAAGCGCACAACTCCATACTGCGCAAAGTTACAAACAAAATTGCAAAAAGCGTCAACGACCGCCAAAATATATACATACATTATAGAATTTTAGCGGCGAAAAGCAACTTACCACACATTTTTGCAATTATCCTTTGAAAATAAAAATAAAATTTCATATCTTCGCAAATTGAAAAGAGACAAAAATAACCTGTTTCACACATTAAAACATACAATTATGGTTTATTCACACGAAGTAGAAAACATGTGTGTTGTGAAGAAAGGTCCCAATCACGGTCCCGCACCCATCCCCGAGGAGGGCAAATGGATTAAGGCCAAAGAGATTGCCGACATTTCAGGCTTCACACACGGTATTGGTTGGTGCGCTCCCCAGCAGGGCGCTTGTAAGCTATCGCTCAACGTAAAGAACGGCGTTATCCAAGAGGCACTCGTCGAGACAATCGGTTGCTCGGGTATGACCCACTCGGCCGCTATGGCATCAGAGATTCTCCCCGGCAAGACAATTCTCGAGGCTCTTAACACCGACCTTGTTTGCGACGCTATCAACACCGCAATGCGCGAGTTGTTCCTTCAGATTGTTTACGGCCGCAGCCAGTCGGCATTCTCAGAGGGCGGTCTTATCATCGGCGCCGGTCTCGAAGACCTCGGCAAGGGTCTGCGCAGCCAGACAGGTACCCTTTACGGCACATTGGCCAAGGGTCCCCGCTACCTTGAGATGGCCGAGGGTTACATCACCCGCCTTGCACTTGACAAGAACGACGAGATTTGCGGTTACGAATTCGTAAATCTGGGCCAGCTTATGGACGAGATTAAGAAAGGTACCGATGCCAACGAGGCAGTAAAGAAGCTCACCAAGACATACGGTCGCTTCTCCGAGGAGGCAGGTGCTGTTAAGTATATTGACCCACGTAAAGAATAAGGAGGACAAGCTATGATAAGACCAGTTAAATTTGAGAGTCAAGACCGTCGTATCAAGCAGATCCTTGCTGTTTTGAACGAGAACGGTATCGCCAGCATCGAAGAGGCTAACGAAATTTGCGAGCAGTACGGCATCGACCCCTACAAGACCTGTGAGGAGACACAGCCCATCTGTTTCGAGAACGCAAAGTGGGCTTACGTAGTAGGCGCCGCAATCGCCCTGAAGAAAGGCTGCAAGAACGCAGCCGATGCAGCTGAGGCAATCGGCCTTGGTCTTCAGGCATTCTGTATCCCCGGTTCAGTAGCCGACGACCGCAAGGTAGGTATCGGCCACGGTAACCTTGCAGCACGTCTGTTGCGCGAAGAGACAAAGTGCTTTGCATTCCTTGCAGGCCACGAGTCATTCGCCGCAGCCGAGGGTGCCATCAAAATTGCAGCCAAAGCCGACAAAGTACGTAAAGAGCCCCTCCGTTGCATCCTCAACGGTTTGGGTAAAGACGCCGCACAGATTATCTCACGCATCAACGGCTTCACATACGTCGAGACCGACTTTGACTACTTCACAGGCGAGCTTAAAGTTGTTCGCGAGGTAGCATACAGCGACGGCCCCCGTGCCAAGGTACGCTGCTACGGTGCCAACGACGTACGCGAGGGCGTAGCGATTATGTGGAAAGAGGACGTTGACGTATCAATCACAGGTAACTCGACCAACCCCACACGCTTCCAGCACCCCGTTGCAGGTACATACAAGAAAGAGCGCGTTCTTGCAGGCCGCAACTACTTCTCAGTAGCTTCGGGTGGTGGTACAGGCCGTACATTGCACCCCGATAATATGGCAGCAGGTCCCGCCTCTTACGGTATGACCGACACTATGGGCCGTATGCACTCAGACGCACAGTTTGCAGGTTCTTCATCGGTTCCCGCACACGTAGAGATGATGGGCTTCCTCGGCATCGGTAACAACCCTATGGTAGGTGCCACTGTTGCCATCGCCGTTGATATTGCATCGGTTCTTGCAAAGTAATTTTAGATAATTACATATTATAATCTCCTGTAACTCTCGCAGTTATGGGAGATTATTTTCATTTATCATAATCGCCAAAAATAGTAAAGAAAGAGTATCGGCACTACCCTATTTTACCAATCCACTTTTGACAATAGAGAACAACCCCCTCGTGCCACTCATTAAAAATAGAACATCATCAATAGAATTGTGGGGGCTTGATCTTGATCTGCCCCCACAATTCTATTATCGCAGCCCGCATCCTAGCGGCTCAGTTGAATTATCTCAATTAGGATAGGCTTTACACCACCTACGAAACACTCCACCGCAATCACCATCAAAATAAGTCCCATCAGACGCATCATCACATTATTTCCCGTTTCACCCATAAACTTTACCAAGCGGGTCGATAAACGCAAAATTATATAAGACAAAAGATAAACAACGGCAATTGTTAATATCAACGTAACCTTCAGTTCAAAAGTTGTAGCGTCGGACATAAGAATAATACCATTAGCAATAGCACCCGGGCCACAAAGCATTGGAATAGACAAGGGCGTTATAGAAATATCATTCACATAAGCCTTAATCTCATTATCCTTAAGTTTAGCATTACTATATCGAGCCTGTATCATATCATAGCCGATTTTCAGAATGATAAAGCCCGCAGCAATTCTGAATCCGTTGGTCGATATTCCAAAAAACTTAAACACAAACTGACCGAACAGAGTAAAAGAAATTAAAATTATAAACGAGGTTATAGTTGCTCGTTTAACAATATGCTGTCTCTCTTTCTCGCTCAGCCCATTAGTCATAGTTAAGAACACGGGCATAGTACCTAACGGATTAGTCAGAGTGAAAAAAGAGGTAAAGCACAAAAGCGCATAAGGAATAATTGTCTCCATCGTAATAAGATTATTTTCTGCAAATATAATACAAGCAAGCGGAAAGTATGAAATTTACTTCAATATTTTACAAAGCGAGCGCAGTATATATTCGCTGTTTACGGCAAATATAATACAAGCGAGCTGAAAGTATGAAATTTAGTAGAAATTAAATTAGTCCTATAGACTACAATATTATGCCGAAAATGCGCATAAATCTACAACAGTAGAAATTAAATTAGTCCTATAGACTCGCCGACCTTATGGAGCTTCTGACAGCATCTACAACAGTAGAAATTAAATTAGTCCTATAGACGGCAAGAGCGTTTAATGGTATCGGCAGATCTACAACAGTAGAAATTAAATTAGTCCTTTAGACGATAAAACCGAATTTGTGGTCTCGCCGCATCTACAACAGTAGAAATTAAATTAGTCCTTTAGACGGGTAAGGCAACTATTAGCGTTGCATTATCTACAACAGTAGAAATTAAATTAGTCCTTTAGACTTAGACGAACAACGCAGAGCCAAAACTATCTACAACAGTAGAAATTAAATTAGTCCTTTAGACCAAATGTTAGATGGGAGAATGGCAAATATCTACAACAGTAGAAATTAAATTAGTCCTTTAGACAACAATTTAATGCAGAGCAAGCACAGTATCTACAACAGTAGAAATTAAATTAGTCCTTTAGACACTTAAAGCGTCCCATAGGCAATGCAAATATATCTATATTATTTGGATTATCAAATAATTACACCACAAAACTACAATTATATTCACTTTTTAGAACAAGCGCAGAGTCAACCAGCAAGTGCAACATTACGAAATAAATTTGTAAAAGCACTCCTTTGGTGTTGAAAATTTCAGTTTTTCTCTTGGTCTTTCGTTTAATTTGTATTGTGTTTTCTTTATTTTTCTGTCAGTAACGGTGC
>JAZSIU010000042.1:0-23469 GCA_045533955.1 Bacteroidaceae bacterium | reverse complement strand
TCGACACAAAAGGCAGCCGAAACGATTGGGACAACATCTGGCAGTAAAAAGCCAACACACAGTTTTTTAAGTAAGGCTTTTTTACATTCAGACAACCACAAAAAAAAGAGAGACTTTTTCATAATACAAACATCCGCTGCCCAAAGTTTTTTATACTTTCGGCAGCGGATGTTTTTTCTCTGCCACAAAAGAGGCGCACAACAAAAGCAGCACAACGAACAATGCGGGGAGACAACTGCACCGCCATTAACAAAATAAAACAGATTGCATCGGCAATCGAAGCACGCAAAAAAGCCATCGGCTGTATTCTCACCCACCTATGCAACCGCTAATAAAAACACTCCCGACCACTCGAAAAGTGGTCGGGAGTGTTTATCCATCAGCTGCGCCGCACAAAAAAGCAGACGCCGCGAATCATTTTTACTTAAGCGAGTCGATATTCTTCTCGTTGAGGATAACCTTACCCTCGGGAGTGTAAAGATGGTCGATGCGGTCTTTATAGAATTTCTCAACCTTACCGCGCACCACCTTCATTGTGCTGTTCATCATACCATTCTGCTCGGTGAAAGCCTCGGGCAGCACAGCGAATGTGCTGGGCAACCAACGCTCGGGGAACATACCCTCGTGCTCGCCACCCTTCTTGAACATATCCATATCGGCCTTGACAAGCTCAATGGCAGCCTTGCGTCCCTCCTCGGTCGAAAGGTCGAGGTTCTTTGCAGCAAGCGCGCGCTTGATATTATCCTTATTGGGCACGATTAGTGCAATTGTATAAGGCGACTGATTATTGTAAAGAATAGCTTGGTCAACAGTGCTGCAAAGGCTCACAAACGCCTCCTCAATGCCCTCGGGGCTGTATTTCTCGCCGTCGCTCGAGATAAGAAGGCTCTTGAAGCGCCCCTTAACGTAGAGCAACCCCTCGGCAGTCATATAACCAAGGTCGCCGGTGTAAAGATAGCCGTCGCGCACAGTCTCGGCGGTCGATTTTGGATTCTTCCAATATCCTGCCATCACATTCTCGCCCTTAACGACAATCTCGCCCATCTCGCCAAGAGGAAGCTCATTGCCCTTATCGTCGCATATTTTCACCTCGATGGGCTTAACCAATTTACCGCTCGAACCGAAGCGATACTTATCGGGGCCGTTCGACGAGATAACGGGGGTAGCCTCGCTCAAGCCATAGCCCTGAAACATAGGCATTCCGACGCCGATGTAGAAATTCTGAAGGTCTTTGTCGAGCAATGCGCCACCGCCCACGAAGAAACGAAGCTCGCCACCGAAATTGGCACGAATCTTGTCGAAGATAATCTTATCGAACAACCACACAACGGGCTTGAGAAGCGCACGCAACCCCTTCGGGTCGAGATTACTCTCGCCAAAATAGCACTGACGCACTTTCATACCCATATTAAAGAGTTTCTCGGTTGTTGCACCCTTGGCACGGATGGCACCCTCGATATTCTTTTTAAAGGTCTTTGCAAGCGAAGGAACCGACAGAATAAAGTGCGGACGCACCTCTTTTATGTTGCCGGGGATATTCTTCAGCGTCTCGAGCGGAGTGCGACCCACTTGAACAGTGGCAGCCGTTGCACCCTTTGACATCATAATATAGAAGCCCACAACGTGTGCAAAACAGTGGTCGAGAGGCAGGATGATGAGTGTGCGCCACGTCTGGTCGATGTGAACAAGTGTCAAGGCCTGCTCGACATTGGCAGTGTAGTTACGGTGTGTCAGCACGACGCCCTTAGGCTCGGCTGTCGTTCCGCTTGTATATGTGATTGTGGCAATATCGTCATTCTGAATAGAACGTGCAACGCTCAAGAATTCATCCTCGGTGTGCGATGAAAGAAAATCGTCGCCCATTTTAAGGACATCGGCCAAGAGAATCTCGCGCTCCTCGCACTGATGCTCGCCATTGAGAATAATGATTTTCTCGACAGCGGGAATCTGCTCCTTAATCTTGCGCACCTTTTTCAGCTGCTGCTCCGATACCATTATATATTTTACATCGCCGTGTATGAGACGGAATGTAAGGTCGTTGCTTTCTTCAAGCTTAATCGAGAGGGGCACATTCACCGCTCCGGCATAGAACATTGCAAGCTCGCCGATAACCCACAGATTACGTCCCTCGCTCAGAAGCGCCATATTATCGCCCTTCTTCACGCCAAGCGCCTGAAGGCCGGCACCCAAACGATAGACCTGCTCCTTAACCTGCGCATAAGTGGTGGGCTCGAAGCCCTTCTTTTTGTCTGTTTTCTCCAAGAGGAAAGTGTTATTGGCATACAGCCTTACCGACTCCTCAAAAAGATCTACAAGTGTTTTCTTCATTTTTGATTATAGTTTTTGCTGCTACCGGCCTCTTTGTAAAGGCCTAACAGACAGCTGTTAGACTAAAAAGCTGGAAGGCGTCCGTCGCCTGCTCCCGCTAAAAACGGTGCAAAGTTACACAAAAACTTTCTACTCGACAACAGTTTTCACATTGTTCCGCATTATTAGTGTTTTTCGACACTAAACAATTGCATTTTGCACCATTGTTCACACGAGGAGAGCCCGATTTTTCGATAATGCGCCCGATTTTTAATAAAAACCTATCCGATTCCTGAAAAATAATCCCCTCGCCACACACAATAGCAAGAGTACCTCCAAAGGCATTATCTGTTCCACGACTTTTGCTTATCCGCGTCGGTTATTGCCCTTAACACGCGGCAAGGGTTGCCCACGGCAACAACATTATCGGGAATATCCTTAACCACCACAGCCCCGGCGCCTATCACCACATTCGAGCCGATGGTAACGCCCGGCAGCACCTGCACCCCCGCACCTATCCACACATTATCGCCCACGATTATCGGGTGAGCATATTCCAGACCCTTGTTCCGTCGCTCGGTGTCTATCGGGTGCCCGGCCGTGTAGAACCCGCAGTTGGGGGCTATAAAAACATTGTCGCCGAAGCGCACTTTTGCCCCGTCCAGAATAACAGTATTATGGTTGGCAAAAAAGTTCCTACCCACCTCGATATTATAGCCATAGTCGCACCAAAAGGGGGCGACAATACAAACAGCGTCGCCGACTTTCCCCAAGAGGCGAGACAAAATTTTCGTCTGCCCTTCGGTATCGGACGGGCGCAAATGATTAAAGTCGTAGCACAGCTCTTTTGCCGCCCGACGTTCCTCTATCAATTCTTTGTCGTTGTTGGCGTCGTAGATTATCGAACGCAACATTTTTTCTTTTTCTGTCATACTCTCTCTTCTTGTTTCTTGCCGCGAAGATAGTAATTTTAAAAGTTTTCTCAAATAAACCAAACAAGAGCAACCGCAAAAACGCATTAGGAGTGCCATTTAAGCACACACACCCTGCCCGACAAGCAACTTTTAGCCCTTTTTGGCACCAAAAGTTGCACATTTTAAAAAATTTGTGAAAAAGTATTGAATATCCATTTTAATATGTATCTTTGCGCTTAGGCGCGAACATATACTGCACTCGCTGTAAAAATATAAAGTAAACTTTATTTTTTTGCTCGCTTGTTTGTATCTTTGCGCTAAGTGCGAAAATAATCTGCGCTACAATGCGAAAATGAAAAACATTTAACCCTATTTAAATTAAGCACTATGAAAATTTCAAAAATCGAACACTTGGGAATTGCAGTGCCCAATATCGAAGAGGTACTACCCTACTACGAGCAAGTGCTTGGCCTTGAGTGTTACAACATAGAGACCGTCGAGGAGCAGAAGGTGCGCACGGCATTCCTACGCGTCGGCGAGACAAAGATTGAACTTCTTGAGCCCACATCACCCGATAGCACAATCGCAAAATTCCTTGAGACACGCGGAGCAGGCATCCACCACATTGCCTATAAGGTAGAGGACGGCGTTGTAAACGCCCTTGCCGAGTGCGACGAAAAAGGCGTGCGCACAATAGACAAAGCCCCCCGCAGCGGCGCCGAAGGCCTGCACATTGCCTTCCTGCACCCCAAGGCCACACAAGGCGTGCTCACCGAGCTGTGCGAGGAGTAGTTATTCACCCCGACTAACAATCAACAAAAACATAATAATATGAGCAAGCAATTTGAAAAAATCAAAGAGCTGGTAGCAATGAGAGCCAAGGCTCGCTTGGGCGGAGGCGAAAAAGCCATTGAAAAACAGCACGAGCGTGGAAAATATACCGCTCGCGAGCGCATAGAAATGTTGCTCGACAAAGGTAGCTTCGAAGAGTTTGATATGTTCGTAACCCATCGCTGCACCAATTTCGGGCAAGAGAAAAAACAATTCCTCGGCGACGGCGTGGTTACAGGCTGCGGTACAATTGAGGGACGCATCGTATATATATTCGCACAAGACTTTACCGTAACCGGAGGCTCGCTGTCCGAGACTATGGCACAAAAAATATGCAAGGTAATGGATATGGCAATGAAGGTGGGCGCACCCGTCATTGGCATCAACGACAGCGGCGGCGCACGCATTCAAGAGGGAATAAACGCCCTTGCCGGATACGCCGAGATTTTCGAGCGCAATATTCTTGCATCGGGCGTTGTTCCACAAATATCGGGCATATTCGGTCCCTGCGCAGGCGGCGCAGTATATTCGCCCGCCCTCACCGACTTTACAATAATGACCGAGGGCACATCATATATGTTCCTCACAGGCCCTAAAGTGGTAAAAACCGTGCTGGGCGAGGTTGTAACACAAGAGGAGCTCGGTGGCGCCGGCGTACACTCGAGTAAGTCGGGCGTAACACACTTTACCGCACAGAGCGAAGAGGATGGACTGCTGCTCATCCGCAAACTCTTCAGCTATATACCGCAGAACAACCGCGAGACAGTACCCGAGGTTCCCTGCACCGACCCCATCGACCGCAAGAGCGACCTTTTGAACAGCATCATCCCCGACAACCCCAATCAGGCATACAATATGTACGACGTAATTGGCGAGATTGTTGATAACGGCGAGTTTCTCGAGGTTCACCGCGACTATGCCCAGAATATCATCGTGGGCTTTGCACGAATGAACGGAAAATCGGTGGGCGTGGTAGCCAACCAGCCCTGCCGCTATGCAGGCGTGCTCGACTGCAACGCATCGCGCAAGGGTGCACGCTTCGTACGCTTCTGCGACGCATTCAACATCCCCCTTGTAACCCTCGTCGACGTACCCGGCTTCCTCCCCGGCACGGCACAAGAGTACAACGCCGTAATTCTGCACGGAGCAAAATTACTCTATGCCTACGGCGAGGCGACAGTGCCCAAAGTAACCGTTACACTGCGTAAATCGTATGGCGGTTCACACATTGTGATGGCCTGCAAGCAGCTGCGCGCCGACCTCAACTACGCTTGGCCTAGCGCCGAGATTGCCGTAATGGGCGCCGCCGGTGCCGCCGAGGTACTCTATGCCAAAGAGGCCAAAGAGGCAGCCGACCCCAAAGCCTTCATTGCCGAGAAAGAGGCCGAGTACAACAAACTCTTTGCCAACCCCTATCAGGCAGCAAAATATGGTTACATCGACGACGTTATCGAGCCACGCAACACCCGCTTCCGCGTTATACGCGCCCTTGCACAGCTCGAGAGCAAGCGTCAAGGCCTGCCCAATAAGAAACACGGAAACATACCTCTGTAAAACATTACGCTTATGAAAGAAAAAAACGACGCTGCAATAGCAGCAATCGCAATGGCTCTGAGCAGCTATCTTGGCGATAATATCCACGACGAAGAGAGCGGCATCCTCACCATCCGCTACGTCAACAAACATTGGAACAATTTGTGTAACTAAGAAGCCACCAATATTATGAAAGAGTATAAATATACCATCAACGGCGATAAATACCAAGTAACAATAAACGAAGTAGCCGACACAACAGCCAAAGTAACAGTAAACGGAGCAGAATACACCGTCGAGTGGGAAAAGCCCGAAGCCAAGAAACCCGCAGCAGTAGTAAAACCCGTTGTCAAGCCCGTTGCCCCCGCAGCAGCTACGGCAGCGCCCACCGCAGCCGCAGCCCCCGTAAACGGGCACCCCATCAAGACCCCTCTGCCCGGAGTAATCATCGACGTTAAAGTAAACGTAGGCGACACGGTAACAAAAGGCCAGACAGTAGTTCTTCTCGAGGCAATGAAAATGGAGAACAACATCAACGCCGACCGCGACGGAAAAGTTGCATCAATCGCCGTAGCCAAAGGCGACACCGTTGCCGACGGTGCAGTGCTTGTAGTGCTTGAATAAGCCCCAAAAGACATCGACAATATTGCTACAATCTCACAAAAAAGATTGCAAGCAATATTGTCGTTTATAGCCCTTTCGAGCGGCTCACTCCCCTGTAAAATAATCAATCGGGCACAACACATCGACAACGAATCAAAAGAAAAAAGTTCGTCCATATACATTTATTGCAAACCCATAAAATTCAGTATTATGAAAAAGATTGTCATTTTATCATTGCTATTTTTATTCTCAGTGGGTTCATACTCGCAAAGTTTTAATCTGAAAAAAGGGCTGAAAAGCATTGCAAAAAAAGTACTCACAACCGAGCAAGCGTCAACAGACGAATCAGCAAGCGACACAACAACCGGCGAAGAAGCCACCACCGAGGAGGCCGTGCCGTTCGTGCCCAATAAAGACCTCACATTCACCCCGGCCGAAGCCATCGACCTTGGCCTGCCCAGCGGCACAAAATGGGCCTCATATAATATTGGAGCATCAAAGCCCGAAGAATTCGGCGGTTACTATGCTTGGGGCGAGACCGAGGTAAAAGAGGTATATAGCGAGGCGACCCATACATTCAAAAGCGAAAAAACAGACCTCGACCTTGAAGATGACGTTGCAAACATCAAGTGGGGCGCCGGCTGGAGAATACCCACAAGAGAAGAAATACAAGAACTCTTAGACAAGTGCGAATGGACATTAGACACACTAAACGGAGTTAAAGGACAGCAAGTAACAGGCCCAAACGGCAACAGTATCTTTCTGCCCGCAGCAGGCGAATACATAGATTCCGAAGTTACCGAAATAGGAATAAGAGCCTCATTTTGGTCGAGCACACGCAACAGATACACATACAACGCCGTTTTACGTTTATATCTTGAGAATAGAATGGAGGGCTGTGCACACTTTAACCGTTGGAACGGCAGCACAATACGCCCCGTAACAAAATAACAATGAACAACAACATTATTTTATAATCAATATTAAAAACAAACAAAAGTATGAGAAAAACACTTTTCCTTCTGCTGGCAGCAATGGGCCTGTTCATAGCATCGCCCACATTTGCCGCAGCAGACAAAAATGAAAAACCCTTCGTGATTCCCGAACTGCGCGAGTGGCGCGGCGGCAACGGAGCATTCACCATTAGTGATGCCACACGCATCGTCTACCCCAAGAACAACCCCCAGCTCGAGCAGATTGCCAAGCAATTTGCAGCCGACTATAACGAGATGTTCGGCAAGGAGCTTGCCACAGCCGAGGGCAGCGCAAAGAAAGGCGACATCTCACTCGCCATCAAGAAAGACAAGAAATTGGGCGACGAGGGCTATCAGATTGTAATTGGCAACAAGGTACAGATAACCGCCCCCACAGCTACCGGCGCATTCTGGGCCACACGCACCATCCTTCAGATGGCCGAGCAGAGCGAAGCACGCGAGCTTGCTTGCGGTACAATCCGCGACTGGCCCGACTACCCCTTGCGCGGCTTTATGCTCGACTGCGGACGTAAATTCATCCCCCTGCACTTCCTTCAGGACTACGTAAAATTTATGTCGTACTACAAGATGAACACATTCCAGATTCACCTTAACGACAACTCATTCAAGCAGTACTTTAACAACGATTGGAACAGAACACAGAGCGCCTTCCGCCTCGAGAGCGAGTATTTCCCCGGCCTCACGGCACGCGACGGCCACTACACAAAGAAAGAGTTTATAGAGCTTCAGAAGCTGGCCGAGGGTCTGCACGTCGAGATTATCCCCGAGATTGACGCCCCCGCACACGCATTGGCATTCACAAAGTTCCGTCCCGAGCTCGGCAGCAAAGAGTATGGAATGGATCACCTCGACCTCTTCAAGCCCGAGACCTATACATTCATCGACTCGCTCTACGACGAGTATCTCAAGGGCGACGAGCCCGTCTTCCGCGGCAAGCGCGTACACGTTGGTACCGACGAATACTCGAACCGCGACAAGGCAGTAGTAGAGAAATTCCGCTACTTTACCGACTACTGCATCCGTCTGGTCGAGAAATACGGCAAGCAGGCTTGCGCTTGGGGCGCCCTGACGCACGCCAAGGGCGAGACACCCGTAAAGGTCGATAATGTGCTTCTTGGTGCTTGGTACAACGGCTACGCCAACCCCAAGGATATGATTGAGCTTGGGTACGACCTCATCAGCATCCCCGACGGCTATCTGTACATTGTACCCGCCGCAGGTTACTACTACGACTACCTCAACTGCAAATTCCTGTACGAGTCGTGGACACCCGCACAGATTGGCGACCAGAAATTCGAGGAGCGTCATCCCCAGATTAAGGGAGGAATGTTCGCCGTATGGAACGACCACGCAGGCAACGGCATCAGCTATCAGGATATTCACTACCGCGTGTTCCCCGCAATGCAGACAATGGCAGTCAAGATGTGGACAGGCGCAAAGCCCTCGGTGGCATATGAGCAGTTCGACAAGGCACGTATCGGCATCAGCGAGGCTCCCGGCGTAAACGTAGCAGGTCGTCAGATGAGCAAGGGTCAGGAGCCCATCCTCGCGCTTGCCGAGGTTAAGCCCGGACAAAAGACCGACGTCGAGGAGATTGGTTGGGACTATAGCGTATCGTTCGACATTGAGGCCGCTGCCGAGAGAAAAGGCGCAGTGCTCTTCCGCTCTAAGAACGCTACATTCTATCTGAGCGACCCTGTTGAGGGTAAAATAGGCTTCGCACGCGACGGTTATTTGAATACATTCAACTACCGCTTCTTCCCCGGCGAAAAGGCCAAGGTAACAATCAGCGGTAACCAGAGTGTAACCCGTCTGTATGTAAACGGCAAGCTCGTCGAGGAGCTCGACAGGCAGACACAGTATCACCACAACAGCGCAAGCGACAAATACGACAAGATGTACTACGTACGCACACTCGTATTCCCCTTGAGCAAGGCCGGACGCTTCAACAGTAAGATTAAGGACCTCACCGTTTATCCCTTTATGGAGACACCAATAATGCCCCGATAACAATCGAGATTATTAGTATAAAAACAGACAGACTGATGCTTTAAAAAGCATCAGTCTGTCTGTTTTTAAAACAACAAGCCGAAAAACGTTGCAACCCTGCTTCGCCCCGGCACAAGGCATCTATAAAAAAGGCGCTTAAACAAATTGCGCGATACGCTTGTCCAAAAAGAGAAAAGGAACAAACTGAGCCGTTAAGATAGACTTTTTTAAAAAAAGTATGAGCAGCCTCAACGAACCACTCATACCGCAATATTTACTTATTACAACACCAATGCAAGGGGATAAATGACAAAAACTATAATAGCAAATAATAAATACAAAAGCTTTGTTTTTTTAAAAGAAATTCCATTCTCTAACTGTCCCCACGAGCTTACACCCTCTGCCTTCATTCTCAATAAAAAGAGCTGAATTGATATAAATAAGAATAGAATATATGCAAATGGATGCGCATAAAGAGTGGTACAACCGACAAGAATCGAAAATCCGAAAACGCCTAACAGAACACTCACAATCCCCAATCTATCCCATAGTAACAACTGAATTGTTCCCAAAGGTAATAGAGTAAATGCAATAAAGCCTAAAAACGCATAATTATAAATATAATTGCCATCTAACGACCAATAAAAATCAGTTTCAAGTAGAAAACAAAGCCACAATGTACAGACGTTTAACAGAATGTAAAAGAAACGTGCAATTGAATCTTGTTTTTTATTATTTTCCTTGCAAAATAAATTCATCTCTTTAACTAAAAAGTAAAGACTTAGAACACCTATTATAAAATAGTAAGAGTAATAAGAAACAGCAACAGAGGCGTCGCCTCGACCTAAAGGATGAAAGAATGCTATTGGGAAAATGATACCAGCCAGACTGCATACAAGTCTCGTGCTGCTAAATTTCCGTTCTTGTGATACGGAAGGTTCATCGGCGAGCGCCTGTGCAGCCTCTTTCCGAGGCTCGGCCTCGGAGGCGCTTTTTTTTGCCGGCTCGACAAAAGCAGTAGCGCGATTCTCGGCAGCAGGGAGAGTTTTTTCATCATCGGCGGAGGCGCGAGCAGGCTCATCATCAGCAGGCATAACATTCACTATCGTTGCCTCATCATTTGTATTATTCACAGTCTCCTCGTCTGCCACCCCGAGGCTCTCGGCCGAGCCATCCAAGAGCGCCAGAAACTCATCTATACTCTGCGGACGCTGATTCTTGTTCAACAACATTGCTGCTGCAACGGCGGCACGCGTGCCCTCGCTGATAGTTCGGGGAAGCGGCTCAAGGCTCTCGCCACAAGCCAACATATTGGCGGCAGGCGGAGTAACCCCCATCAACAGTTTATAGAGCGTTGCACCAAGAGCATAAATATCGGTCGAGGGTAGAAATTTCACAACGTCGCACCCCATCTGTTCCAACGGGGCGTAACCCGGGGTTTTTCCCATTAGCGTCGAGGTATTTTCGCCGCCCGCCTCATCATACTGCTTCGAGGCTCCAAAGTCTATGAGCACTGTGTTATTATCGGCACTCACCATAATGTTACCGGGCTTAATATCGAGATGCAGACGATGATGGGCGTGAACGTATTTCAGCGCATCGCTCACCCTGCGAATATAATGCAGAGCCTCGGCCTCGGGTAGCGGGCCGCGTTCATTGACAATCTCGCTGAGCGACTGCCCATCGATAAAATCCATCACAAAATAGGCCGTACCATTCTCCTCAAAGACATCAAAAACTCTGACAATGCCCGGATGCTGAAGTTTACACAAAGCCTTGGCCTCGTCGATAAACTTTCTCTTCAGTTTCTCGACAAGCGTTTTTTTACTCATCGTGCCCACGGTGATGTGTGCGGTAGCCTCGTCGCGGTTGCAAAAATCCTTGACAAAGAATTCTTTTATCGCCACACATTTTTCGAGCAGAGTGTGCTCGGCTTCGTAGGTGCAACCGAAGCCACCGCTGTTTATAAAGCGCTTAATAATGTATCGACCACCCTGAAGCACGGTGTTATCTGGTAGGTGCATAATTCTCTCTTTTATATTATACTTAATAGAAAAAAGCAAAATTATAAATAATTTCAAAAATGAGCCCAAAAGAATGTTAAAATCTTATAAGAAAAATGCCGCAATTACAGAAGAAGGCTGCCTATAAATATAGTTGAGCTGTTTTTTTAAAGAGAGAGTGTGTGTGTGCGTTTGATTTTTTATCGGCTCAGTAGAAATTTACTGTGGGTAAGAATCAATAATCTATTTTTCACCATCAAGAACAGCTGCATATAATACGTACAAAAGGTTACTTTTAATTTATTGCACCATAAAAAAGAAATTCAATGTAGGTACGATTGTTTTAAGGAAAAAGTGCGAGGTATGTTTAACCGCCCGGCGTTGACAATACTTGCCATTCGCATCCCGCGCGGCAAGCTGCGCCTGCACTTTCGCGCGACTATTGCTGCAAGCATTGTCGATTATAATTCCGCAGCACCCTTAAAACAATCGTAAACCGAAATGACAAGCAAGCATCCGACCGAGTGAGCGCATCGTTGCCTCACGAGCAAAGGAGGCCCCGCGACAATTTCTTTAGGTGCAGGTTTTTTGCTTACTTTTTTTCAGAAAAAAGTAAGACCCAAAGTATAAAATGAAAGAGAGAATAGCCGCATAAGTATTCCGAGAGGGTGATAAATAGAGTAATCCCGACCGCACCTTTTTGCTACTGAGTCTTTTTATCATCCCTCTTAATGAAATAAAAAAAGTAGGGGCGGATACCCGCCCCGACTACCCTGTCGTCTTTTAATCACTTAACCGATAAGCCTGTTTGTTCCGCGCTCGGGAATAATCACACGTGGCTTGTAAGCGGCGGCCTCTTCGGGCGTCATCATTGCATATGCCATCACAATTGCAACGTCGCCCGGTTGGAATTTTCGGGCTGCGGCACCATTGAGGCATATTACACCCGAATTGCGCTCGCCACGGATAATATAGGTTACAATGCGCTCGCCATTATTATTGTTGACAACGTGCACCATCTCACCCTCCAAGAGGCCGGCAGCCTCCATAAGTGCCTCGTCAATTGTGATACTGCCCATATAGTTGAGGTTGGCCTCGGTAACAGTAACACAATGCAGTTTCGACTTCATCATCTGTAATAGCATAGGCACAATTATTCCACCTCCTTATATTTTATATTATCTATCAGACGGATTTTTCCGCAGAAAAGAGCTATACAGCCAACAATATAATCGCTGTCGTCCCACTGTCCGACGGGTTGCAGCGTGCGGCCATCCACAATCTGATAATACTCCAAATTAAAGCCCTCGGTGGCGTTTATGGCCTCTTCGACAAAGGCTTTTGTCTGCTGCAAGGTATTCTCTTTGGCATACTCGAGGCTCGCAAAGAGCGTGCGCGATATTTTAAGGGCTCGGGTACGTTCCTCGGGCGTAAGCAGCATATTGCGACTGCTCATTGCAAGGCCGTCGGCCTCGCGCACAATGGGGCAGCCGATAATTTCTACCCCCAATCTCAGCTGCCGCACCATCTCACGTATTATTGCCAACTGCTGAAAATCCTTTTCGCCAAAATAGGCGCGGTGAGGCTCCACGGCATAGAACAGCTTGCTCACAATCTGCGCAACGCCGTTAAAGTGTCCGGGGCGGAATGGGCCCTCCATCACCTCGTCAAGCGGAGCAAAGCTAAAGACGCGAGTATCGGGCTCGGGGTACATCTCGGCAACCTCGGGGGCAAAAGCAATTTGCGCCCCCACCCCTTCGAGCAGTGCACAATCGGCCTCGAGATTACGCGGATAATTCATAAGGTCGTTCTTGTCGTTAAACTGAGTGGGATTAACGAATATACTCACGACTGTAACGTCATTCTGCACAACCGAACGCTCGACAAGCGAAGCGTGCCCCGCGTGCAGAGCACCCATAGTGGGCACAAGGCCTATTTTCTTACCATCCTTACGATAAGCGTCGAGCACATCACGCAGCTCGACAATAGTACGAATTACTTTCATTTTCAACACTTTATACTAAAAGAGTGAGCAAAAGCCCACATTTTAGGGTGCAAAGTAACAAACATTTGAGCAGATAACGAAATAATTGCAAAAAATATTTTCGTCAAACATCAATAGTTAATAAGCCCGCAATAATCATAAAAAGCATTTAAAATAAGCTAAAAAGAGGAAACTATTTGCTTATGTAGCAAATTTTCAGTAATTTTGCACCCGCCACGGAACTACATCCGTCGGGACTATAAGATGAAAACAAACAGAATATTATTTATTACCCAAGAAATCACACCCTTTGTACCCGAATCGACTATTGCAAATATAGGTCGCAGTCTGCCACAAGCCATCCAAGAGAATGGCCGCGAAGCTCGTATATTCACCCCAAAATGGGGCATAATAAACGACCGTCGCAACCAATTGCACGAGGTGCAGCGCCTCTCGGGAATGAACCTTATCATAGACGAGACCGACCACCCGTTGATAATAAAGGTCGCATCGCTTCAGTCGGCCCGCATACAGGTATATTTTATCGAGAACGACGACTATTTCCAGAATCGTCAGATGGTGCGCGACAATAAAGGCGTCGAGTACCCCGACAACGACGAACGTGCCATATTCTTTGCCCGCGGCGTTCTTGAAGCAGTAAAGAAACAAAGCTGGTGCCCCGACGTTATACATTGCCACGGTTGGATTACAGCCCTTGTACCCCTGTACGTAAAGAGCTCTTACCGCGACGAACCCTCGTTCCGCGACTCAAAGGTAATCTTCTCGCTCTACGACAGTGAGTTTGGTTTTGACACTCCCTTCCCCGAGAGCTTCGCCCAGAAGCTTCTGCACAAGGATATGACAACAGAGCTTCTTGGAGATATGCCCCAGCCAACCACCTGCGAAGAGCTCGCAAAATTGGCCATACGTTACAGCGACGCAGTAACAATAAACGGCGAGAATATCCCCGAGACACTCATCGAGTATGCCCGCTCGCTTGGCAAGCCCATCCTCGAGAAGCAATCGCCCGAGGAGTTTAATGCCGCCTGCAACAACCTCTACGATACCATACACAAGTAACCCCACCCGATAATGAAAAAATTCACACTCTACCTATTAACAATTTTTTCACTATTTGCATTTGCAGGATGCGATGATGAAACAGCCGGAATAGGCGGCAGCATTGTACCCGAGAATGACAAGATTACAATAGACACGCTCACACTCTATGCCAAGAGCCGTTCAATCCTTGCCAACGACTCGATATTGGCCAACACAAGCAACGTCTATTTGGGACGATACACCGACCCCGAGACAAGCACCATATTCTCGTCCGACTTTATAGCACAGTTCAACTGCGTCGAGGACTACGGCTTCCCCTCGGAGGGTGTTGTGGGCGACACCACCATAAGCGTCGAGCTCAAGCTCTTCTTCAACAACTATTTTGGCGACTCGCTTAACACGATGCAGTGTCAGGTATATGAGCTCGACCGTACACTTGAGGAAGGCGAGCCCTACTACACAAACATCGACCCCGCGCTCTTCATCGACGAGAGCACAGCACCCATAGCCACCAAAAGCTACTGCGCAACAGACATCACAGTGCCCGACAGCATACGTCTAAGCGACGACTACACACGCAACGTAACCATCGCCCTTCCCAACAGCATCGGCAAGCGCTTCCTGAGCAAATACTACGAGACCGATGCCAACGGCGACTCCATCGGCAAGATAAATTTCTCAAATTCCGAGGAGTTTATAAAGAACGTCTTTAAAGGCCTCTATGTAAAAAGTACACAAGGCGACGGCACAGTGTTATACATAACAATGGCCCGTCTGAACGTATCATTCGGCTATTATGTAAAGAGCAGCAGCGGTGCCAAAGACTCCATTGCCACGGGAATAGCCACATTCTCATCGACAAAAGAGGTGCTTCAGGTAAACAAATTCAACAACAGCAACTTACAAAAATTGGTCGATGACAACAGTTGCACCTATCTAAAGACCCCCGCAGGTATATTCACCGAAGTCGAGCTGCCCATAAACGAAATAATCGAGAGCACCGACACAATAAACTCGGCCAAAATGGTCTTTACACGCTACAACGGGGAGAACAACGCACAATTCAGCTACTCGGTTCCCGGCACACTGCTTATGGTGCGCAAAAAAGATATGTACGACTTCTTCATAAAGAACAAACTATATGACGAGGTAACATCTTACTGCGCAACCTTCACACAGGCCAGCAACGAGTATCGTTTCAACAACATATCGCGCCTCATAAACCACTGCGCCAACGAATACCGGCAAGGCACCGACAGCGACCCCGATTGGGAAGCAAAAAATCCCGATTGGAACAAAGTTGTGCTCATCCCCATAACCCGAATAACCGACAGCAATTTAGGAAATACGGTATCCGTATCACATAATCACGGAATGACCAGCACACGTCTGCGTGGAGGCAAAGACCCCATAGCAATAAGCATAGTAACAAGCAAATTCAACAACCAATAACACATAAGATTGAGGGCGACTGACGAAACAAGAAAAGTCGCCCTCAATCATTTTTATGGCACAATGAGCCGATACAACTACCACATAATAGCCATCGACGACAATATAGCACTGCTTCAAACACTGAAAGTAGTGCTTGGAGCACATTTCGAGCGCGTAGCCACAATATCCGACCCCAAGATGATACAAGGCATTCTTGCCGGCGGAAGCATCGACGCAGTGCTGCTTGATATGAATTTCGACAACAGTCGCCTCGACGGCAGCGACGGCCTCTTCTGGCTGCAACGAATAAAAGAGCACGGCAACGCCCCGGCAGTGATACTAATCACCGCATTCGGCGATATAAATTTAGCAGTGGAGTCGATGAAAAAAGGCGCCGACGACTTTATCACAAAGCCGTGGGACAACGACGAGCTTATCGAGAAAATCGTCGCAGCAATAGAAAAGCGCTTGCCACAGCAGGCAAACACCCTCGAACAAAAAGAGAAAGAGCAGATAATGAAAGCCCTCTTGGCCGCGGGAAACAACATCTCACAAGCAGCCAAAAAACTCGGAATATCGCGTCGCACCCTATACAACAAAATAGCAAAATATGGACTTTAAAGGCTACTCATCGTCCCCCACCCTGCACATAATAGCAATTGTAATACTAACGGCCGCCGTAACAGCCTCGACACTCAGCGGTGGCTCAATAGCACTAACCACAGCGGCCGCCATCCTCCTGTGCTACACACTGCTACGACTGATAAAGATAATACGCTACCCCATCGAACAGATACAATATTTTCTTTTGTCGCTACGCTGTGGCGAGAGGATGATACGCTTCCCAAAAAGCAGCGACCCTCAGCTTGGCGCAATGTACAATCAGATGAACGACATTATCAGGCTCTACCACAACAACAAAATAGAGATTGAGACAAAAAAAGACTACTACGACCGCATACTGCGCATAATGACACACGAGATTCGCAACACCGTTACCCCCATAATATCCCTTACCGACCACTACATAAATCTACCGTCCGACATTGCACAGGACGAAATAAGAGAGGGGCTTAAGATAATAAACTCCCAGAGCCACAATCTGAAAGCCTTTCTCGACTCGTACCACACACTGACGCATCTGCCCGAGCCCAACTTTTCGTCCATAAGCACCTCGAAACTATTCAGCGACACAGTGAGCCTGCTGCGTGGCGAGCCCGGTGGCAACCGCATCGAGATACTGCACACCAACGTCAGCATAAACGCCGACCCCGTACAGATGCAGCTACTGCTGAGCAACCTCCTGAGCAACGCCATACAAGCCATCGAGGGTTACGACGATGGCAAGATAGTGCTACAAGCCAGCCTCAGCGACTTTCAGCCTTTTATCACCGTAACCGACAACGGCTGCGGTATCGCCCCCGAGCGCATAAAAGAGATATTTCTGCCCTTCTACACGACAAAAGAGAAAGGCTCGGGCATTGGTCTGAGCCTGTGCCGACAGATAATGCTTCTGCACCGCGGCGAGCTGAGTGTCGAGAGCGACCCCAAGAAACGCATCACAACATTTATAATGACATTTCCCGCCGCATAGAGCCCAAAGGCCCCACGCCGCAGGAAACACAAATACAGTTACCTTTATTTATACCTTCTATAATAAAGTCCCCATCCTCCCGAAAAGACCGGGCCGCGCGTTAATCCTTATTAAGCACCTCAATGGGATTATAATTCGCAGTGCGCCACGCACTCGACACGACAACAGCCACCGTCAGCAGAGCAATAGCAGCAAAAGCAAGCATATAGACCCACAAATAGAGCGGAGTTTTATAGGCGAACCCTTGCAACCACTCAACCACAAAATATGTGGCAACGGGAACCGCAAGCAGATAAGCCACCACCACAACACCCAAGTACCTAACGCATACAAGACGCAGAATATCGGCTACGTATGCACCATTCACCCTGCGCAAGGCAATCTCGCGCTCCATATAACGTACCTCGAAGAGCACCGAAGCAAAAAGCCCAATCAAAGCCACCAAGCAGGCAATGACAGTGAACACAAGCACCTGCGACGCACTCTTCTCCTCCTTTTTATAAAAGCCCTTTAATCTTGTGTCATAAAGTTCCGCGACAATATCCTCGCCGACGCCTCTCGAAGCAAAAGAGGCAATAACCTCTTTCACCCTCGGCACAAGAAGCTGTACATTGCAATCGGGCTCTATTCTAATAAAAAGTTTATTCATCCCACTATTACCATCAGAAAAACGAAGCCCCATCGCAGTGTGGTCGTCGTCGTTCAAAGGGCGCGACACAAAATCATCGCAAAAGCCCACAATATTCCACTCTGTACCATTGATGGGAATAATATTATCGCAGGTTATCTTGTACCTCTCTTTTGCCGCCTTGTTCAATATTATAGCATAAGGAACGGCGTCGGTGTTACACTCCTTTTCGACCATAGATATTCCCATCACATCAAGGAAATTCCTCGACACCGCGGTAGGCCTGAGGCTTATTACACGCTCGGCGCCATCGGGCTGCTCTCCTTTAATTTCGCCTCTTTTCACCCACGCTTCCGACGTAACAATGTCATTATCAGAGAAGGCAGCATCAACCACCCCGTCAACCGCGCGCAAACGCGCCGCAAGCTCATCGTATGCCGAGACACCGCCCAAAGGAAACTCATCGTCAAGCTCGACAAAAAGCAGATTTTTACGGTCGAATCCCATACGGGCATTCTTTACACTATAAATCTGCACATAAATAAAAGCCGACACAATGATAAGCACACACGACACGGCAAATTGCAGCCCCAGAAGAATGGAGCGCAACGCAGCCCCCCTCTTCGAGTGCATCACCCTACCTTTCAAGGCAAACGCCGGCGTAAAAGAGGTTATATAATACGACGGCCACAACGAGAGCCCCGCAGCCACCATAATGGCACAAGCCACAAACAGAGCAACAATGCCCGGATGCTTGCCGGGTGTAACATCCGTCAGAAACATCGACGCAAACTCGCTTGCCTCGAACATACGCACAACGACATACGCCACAAACAGAGCGGCGAGAATCATCAGCACCGACTCGGCCACAAAGCCCAAGCGCAGCCCCGCAATCCCCGCACCCATAATCTTCTGCGTGTTTACGCTGCGCAGACGGCGCGGCGCAATGGAATTTATAAAAATCAGATAATTTATAAAGCCCACAGCAAGCAGCGCAACGGCAACAGAGAGCAGCGTATAGGTGAGCGCGACGTCTCCACGCGAGATACTCGGAGGATACCGCAGCTGCGACCTCAAGAAATATAGCTCGCCCAGCGGGACAGCCTCGAAGCGCTTTATATCACCAGCCTGAATATCATTCCGTGCAAGAAGATTCTCAAAAGCCTCTCGGGCTACAGCCTCAAACTCATCGGGCGTGCACCCATCGTTCAGAGTAACATACACCGTATAGTTCCAATCAAGGAAATTATTCTCGCACTCCTCTCCATCAAGCAGATGCACAATATCCAATTTTCCGAGGTCGCTGTTCGATGGAAAATCGCGGTAGAGAGCCACCACCGTCCAAGCCTTTCCGGGGACAAAAGGCGGCGCCTCGTCGCTCCAATACCACTCATTAAAACAGATGCGCGAGCCAATCCTCAGATTATACCTGCGCGCAATCTCGTCGCTCACGGCCACCGTGTGCGCCCCGCGCAACTCCTCGAAATTGCCATCGACAATCTCGAACCCGAACATCTCCAAAGCCGAGTAGGATATTTCGCTGCGCTTAAGGTCGAGCGGGTCGTCCGTGCCCTCGATTCTGCTTTTGGCATTCACCCCCGACATATCAATTATGGCCGCCTGTCGCACCATAGGCATCGAGGTTCTCAGATATTCGTACATTCCATAAGGCAAACTTCCCCCCGTCAGATAATCACCCCTTTGCGTCTCGATATAAACAGCCGATATATTCTCGTGATTCTTAATGGAACAATTGTAACTAAGTTCGTGATGAACCTTTACAAAAATCATATACGCCACAGCCATTGCAACACCCAACCCGCAGACGTTGAGTGCCACCACAAGCGGATAACTGCGCAGCGTGATTCTAAAATCCCTAAGAATATTCCTCATAGCAGCCCGCTTATCACATTCTATCCTTCAGCGAATCGACCACAAGGCCGTCGAAGAGGTTAATCACTCTGTTGGCATACTGCGCATCCTTTTGCGAGTGAGTAACCATCACAATCGTTGTGCCCTGCTCGTTAAGCGCCTTGAGCGTAGTCATTACGTCGCGACCATTCTTCGAGTCGAGGTTACCCGTCGGCTCATCGGCAAGGATAAGCCCCGGCTTCGTAACCACCGCACGTGCTATCGCCACACGCTGCTGCTGTCCGCCCGAGAGCTGATTGGGAAAATGCTTGGCACGATGCGCAATATTAAGGCTCATCATCACCTCATCGACAAGTTTTTTACGCTCTGCCGCCGAGTATTTCAGATAGGTGAGCGGCAAGGCGATATTCTCCTCTACCGTCATCTCCTCTATGAGGTTGAACGACTGAAAGACAAAGCCAATCTTTCCGCGACGATACTGTGTGCGCTCCTTCTCCTTTAGATGCGCCACCTCTACCCCATCAATCTGATAGCTGCCTGCTGTGGGATTATCAAGCAATCCCAAGATATTCAACAGCGTCGATTTTCCACAACCCGAGGGACCCATCACAGCTACAAACTCACCCTCATTAACATCAATTGAGACACCATTCAATGCTACAGTCTCGACCAACTCGGTACGGAATACCTTCTCTAAATTTTCAGTTTTAAGTTTCATAATATTTTTATTTTTAACGGTTAATAATTATCCTTTATTAAGCACCTCAATAGGGTTACGATTTACTGTGCGCCAGGCACTTGCGACAACAATAAGTATTGTAAACAGTGCCACAATTATAAATGCAAGCATATATACCCACAGATACAACGGTGTCTTATAGGCGAACTCCTTCAGCCACTCGCTGACAAAGTATGTTGCAATGGGAGCTGCAATAACAAAGCATACAAGCAGCACCTTTACAAAACGGCTGTTAAAGAGCCACAGAATACTACCCACCAATGCTCCGTTCACACGACGCAGAGCAATCTCCTTTTGTCGGTACTCAGTCTCGAAAAAGACAAGCCCAAAGACACCCAACAACGAAATTATTATAGAAATTGCCGAGACACAAGCAATGATAAGCATCTGATCATTCTCCTTTTTGTAAAAATCCTCCTCGATAATCTCATCGAGCAGGCGTGGCGGTTCATACTCGATACTCTCATTGCGTCCCAACTTTTCGGTAATATCCCTTATTTGTTGCTGCACCAGCGCAAGGTCGGAACCTTTCTTCACCCTTATGTAACAAAGAAACATTTTTACACCGGGATGAACAAAAAAGGCAAACGGCTCCACAGCGTGCTGCATACTGCGTTCATTGACATCGTTGCAGAACCCGGCCACATCGATCCACTGTCCGCTCTCCTTTATCTTATCGCCAATCTCCATAGAGTACCTCTTTTTTGCCACCGCGTTAAAGACAAAGAGCCCCTCATCGCCATTAGACTCAATACCCTCGGTAACAGCAATCCCCATCGTCTCAAGGAATCCCGGCTCAACCGGCAATACTCTGAAATTTATATTCTCCTCGCTGCGCGACCATTCGCGTCCCCAGCCACTCTTAGTATTGCCTACAATTTCACGCTCACTAAAGGTAACAGCCTCGATATATGGCGAGGTAAGAAGAGCATTGCACAGTGTCTGACGCTGCTCGCTATCGATAGAACCCTGAGGATAGACATTAAATACAGGATACTGCAAAATACAATCACGGTCGAATCCCATATCGTGATTTTTCATAAAACTGTTCTGTACGGCAACAAAAACAGCAATGATGATAAACACAAACGACAGCACAAACTGCATACCGATAAGTGCATTACGCAGAGCCTTGCCTTTAGTTGTAGCACCAAAGTTTCCTTTAAGCACAAATGCAGGGGCAAAAGATGTGAGATACCACGCAGGATAGGATGCTGTAAAAATAGCCAACAATATACCTACCCCCACGACAAGCAGTGCTACATTCATATTCTCGGGTGCAAACAGCGACACCGACAGTATCTCCCTAAAGAAACTCTTCTCTACAAGGTTTACAAGCAACAGCGAGACAAGAAGAGCTATAAGAAGCAGACTGACAGCTTCGAAAAAGATACCTGCACGAAGCGAGTAACCTTGCGCACCCAAAATCTTCTGCGTATTTATGCTACGTATTCGTTTGGGAATAAGCGCCACGAAGAAGTTGAAGAAATTTATAAAAGCTATGAGCAACGTAACAACTGCAATAGTAAGCATCGTCAGCGTTGTTGCACGATTACCCACTTTCAGGTCGAAATGGCGCATATCGGTAGTAAAATAGGTCTTTGTAAAGGGCGTCAGACGCATCACCTTTTTAAGGTCGTCGAGTGTTTTTATCTCTTTAAAGCGGTCAACATTCTCGAGCAAAAGAATCTGCGCAAGCGTATGTTGCAAGAAAGCATCGACGTCATTCTTATCTCTGAGACGTACATATAGAGGGTCGTTCCAATCGCTCCAATCATTCTTTTTCATATCATTTACCAAAGTTTTCATATAAGGCCCATAGAAAGCCTCAAGCCCGGCAATGTCGCTGTTCTTTGGTAAATCCTCAAAGATAGCCCCCACGGTGAGCGAGTTCGGTGCCTTATACTCCTTTCCCCAGCACACGCGGTCGCCAATCGCAAGATTGTATTTCTGCGCAACAGAACGGCTGAACGCCATTGCCGTACGATTTAGTACAGGTTCAAAGTCACCCTCAATTAGTTCAACACCCAAAGCAACAATGCTGCTCTCTGAGAGTTCGGTACCCACAAGGGCAAGCGGTTCATCAGGAAATTTCTCGAAGGTGTGGTCGACATCACGGTTATGAAGATACCCGAAATGGTATCCCTCTATAGTGGGGTTATCCGTTACCATAATCTTCGCCAACGGAGTCGTCAGAATATAGGTCCAATCCTCATAACCTATTAGCTTATGTTCGACGCGAAAAAGTCGGTCGGCATCTTTTATGTCACTATTATAGCAGAAGTCATAGTTTATCTGCACAAACATTGTATAGGTGGCAGCGAATGCTATCGCAAGTCCTACTATATTCAGCAAAGACGAGAGACGTTGCGCACGCAGTGTTATCCAAAAATTTCGTAGTATATTTTTCATTACTTTTGTGTTTATATATTCATTACCCTTTTACAAACATCAGTTCTTATCCTTTATTAAGTACCTCAATGGGGTTGCGGTTTGCAGTTCGCCACGCTGTTACAGTAACCAAAAGCGCCGACAAAAAGGTTATTACCAAGAACACAACCGCAAAAATCCACCAGCTTATCTCGGTGCGATAGGCAAAATTACTGAGCCACATCATCACGACATACACAGCTATGGGCAGCGCAATAACAAAGCTTATTGACACCATACGCAGATATTTTTTGTTTATGAGCATTATTATGCTTGGCACAGTTGCTCCGTTTACGCGACGCAAGGCTATCTCGCGCTCCATATAACGAACCTCGAAGAGCACAGTAGCAAAAAGTCCCATAAACGACACTATTATGGCTACAATAGCAAACAGGCTTGTTTGCAAAGCCTTCTGCTCGTCCTCTTTATATTCATTGCGCATAATATCGTCAAGAAGTAGCACATCTACCCCAGAGTTATCCACCTTAAAATATTCAGTCAATGCAGTACGTATATACTCTGTTACCTCTTTTATATTGCAACCTTGCTTT
>JAZSIU010000096.1:0-5395 GCA_045533955.1 Bacteroidaceae bacterium | reverse complement strand
AACAATCGTACCTACATTGAATTTCTTTTTTATGGTGCAATATTTAATTAAAAATAACCTTTTGCACGTATTATATGCTGCTGTTCTTGATGGTGAAAAATAGATTATTGATTCTTACCCACAGTAAATTTCTACTGAGCCCTGAAAACAGAGTATTTGTTTTTATGTGTGGCGGATGAAAAACGGGGAGTTTCTCAAAAGAAACTCCCCGCATAATGGTTTAATGTTGGTTGATGTTATTTAACCAATACCTTTGTTCCGTTTACAATGTAGATTCCGGGAGTGGTTACTCGCTGAATCTTGCGGCCTGTGAGGTCGTAGATTGCGTTGTTCTCGACAGCGGCATTTATCTCGTCGATGCCCTCAGTTGCTGTTACAACGAGCAGAGCGTCGATGATGGCACCACCATTCTGCTTAAAGTCGCCGAATTTGCCGTCGGCGTCGCCCATCGGGTCGATGTTACACCAATCTTGTTTGAAGCGGATGCGATAGGTGCCCTCTTTCTCGGGGGCCTTGAACGAGGGGAGCGAGGGCTTGTTGCGGTCGCCACCGGTAATCTCTTCGCCTACGCTGTTCCAGCCGCGCTCGTCGCTGTCGGCGCCGTTGTTGTAGAACGAGTATGATACAAGGTCGCCTGTGGGCTCCCAATTGCTCTCGTCCTTGATGCCGGCTGTGAAGCCATCTGCGTCATAATCGACATATACTGCAAAGTGTACCCACGAGCCTGCTGCGTTGATGGTGGGGGTAACCTCCTCGCCTGCTGCAACGATAAAATTAACGGGCTCCTCTTTGTTTACAAGAACAACGTAGTCGAGACCTTTCTCGCTGTCTGTGAGGGAATATTCGCTTGTGCCGTAGGCCTCGCTTGTGATGCCGATGGCGTTGATGTTACGGTCGCTGCGGGTCTTTGAGCCTACGTTTGTGGGCTCGTAGATGTCAAACTCCTCGACAACTATTGTCTGCACGCCGCTGAAAGCATCGCCGATGCTCTTTCCCACAACAACGCCCTCGGGGATTACAATGGAATACTCGCCGGGGGTGGTAATCTCCTCGGCCAAAGTAACTGTGAGCACTTTGCCCTCGACGCTGTAAGTTGTGGTTGTTACGCTTTCGCCATCCTTGTCAAGCAACTGAACGGCTGCGCCTGTTGCTGCATCGACAATCTCCTTGTTGAATGTAAGGGCGATGGTCTTGAGCGAGTGTATGTCGGCAGCGGGCTCGACGCTCTTTATCTCGAGAGGGGTGGGGGCGACTACTGTTATTGTGTGCCAGCCGCTGTATGGCTTGTCGTCGATGGCGCGGGCAACAAGGGACTCGGGTATTAGAAGATGGTAGATACCCGGGGTGGTTACCTTCTTTTCGAGTGTAACGGTGAGTGTGCTACCCTCTAATGTAAAGCCATTGTTGTATGCAACAACTGTCTCTTTTTTCTCGTCGTATAGTGCGAGTGAGCCGCCTGTGGGTGTATTTTCGTTTGCTGTGCCTTTTTTAATCTCGGCGTTGAAAGTGAGCTTTATTGTCTCAATGGCCTCGGTGCTTTTGGGGCTTATGTCAATTACCTCAAAAGGGACCTGTGAGGGGTCGCTGTTTATTCCGTCGAATGCAAATACCGAGCTTGCGGGCAGTGTAACTGTCAGCTGTTGGTCAATGTCGATGGCAACGCCCTCGGCAAGGCCGTCGAGTGCATCCTGCACCTTGAACGACTTATTGAGGATTATTGCACCTTTGATGTTTGCGGGAATCTCAAGAGCCTCGCGCAGTGTGAATGTGTAGGTCTGTGCGTTGTTTGCACCGTTGCGCAGTGCCAATGTGGCTTTTGCGCCGTTCCAAGAGGCCCAACCGTAAATCTGCTGCTGGCTGCCTGTCCACGGATTGCCACCCACCCAGTGAGCGTCGGGCAGTACGTCGGCATTCTTCTTTTGCCAAGCAACGCACTCGGCAAGGTCTTCCCACAGCTTACCGCCGTTGATGCTGTTCAGGAGCGAGTAGTCGGCATAAAGCTCGACCATACCCGAGCCGCATACAAACGCGCAGCGAAGCTCGCGCAGCACAGCGTCGTAATTCATATTTTTAGATACCGCACCAAACTTTGTGAGGATGAATCCGTGGGTCATCATTGTGTTGATGGGGCATAGAGGCGAGTTTGTTACGTAGTTCTGATAAACGAGACGGTCGCGATAGGTAATCCATTTTTCGCGGTCGATGGTGTTGTTGCCTGCTTCGCCGTAGTCGGCCTCTTGGCGCCACGTAGCATCGGATATCTGATACCAGAAGGGTGATGCCCAAGTACCTACTGTGGTGTTGAAGAAAATATCCTCGCGCATATTCTCGCGTACATACTGCTCGAGGCGGATAATGCCCTCGGCATTCTCGTTGCCTGTGTCGCCTGCGTCGGGGCCTGTGGCCGAGAATTGTGCCGAAATTCCGTCGAACTTAAAGAATAGGTAGTTGTCGGTTGCGGGGTTAAAGCCTGCTTGGCCGTCCTGACGGCAAACAAGGTTGTCGGCTGCTTCAAGGTAGGCCTTGTAGTAGAGGGGGTTCGACAGCTGCATTCCACCCTGATTGCTCCAATAAGCACGACGATAGTTACCGCTCTGTCCGTAGCCTCCGACGGGGCCCAGCCAAGCGCCTATGCCTGCGCCCATCTCTTTGGCCGCTGCCGACATATCACGCATCTCATTGGGGAAGCCTTTGTGGAATGTCCACGGGCCGTAGTTGTCCCAACCGTCGTCGATGATAAAGGCTACAATGCCTTCGCCGAATTTATCGTAGTAGTTGGTCTTCCACTGCTTCATAACGTCGAGCACTTGGTCGGCTGTAAAGTTGGTGTGCTCTTGTCCGGGAGCGGCGTTGTTGCGGTTGATGTTAAGCTCGTACCAGCTGTTGTAGTGGGGGAATACTCGCCAAGGTACTGCACGCTCGCGCTCGCTGTATGCAAGGAACGAACGACGCTTCTGTGTCTCGCGGATATTTTCGTTGCCCTGCTTGCCGTCCTGTGCGATGAGGCCTACTACGGCTGCCACTTTCCAAGTGTCGCCTGCTGCGAGTGTGGTGTTACGGCTCCAACGTCCCTGAATACCAACGATGGCTGTGTTGATGACTACACCCTCTTTGGCGTTGTAGAGTTTTATTGTGAGGTTGCTCGATGCGTTGATGCTCTCGGTCTTGTCCTCGACAAATACGCGCACTGCGAATGTGCCGTCGTAGGGGGCAACGAAGCTGAATGTGTTGTTGCTGTGCTGGCCGCCCGAATATCCGCTGTGGTAGTCAACGGCGCAGATGTTGCCTGTGGCGTCCAAGAGGTCGGCGCCACCGAAGTTCAGACGGTGCGAGCCGCTTGTGTATTGTACTGTGGTCTCGACCTTCTGGCCCTCTTTCAGTGTTACATTCTCGACAACGTAAGCATATACGTTGGGGTAGCTTGCTCCCGTGGCCTCGATGACGCGGTTGGGTACCTCCTCGACGCACTCCCACGATTGTGCTGTCAGTGCCACGGTGGGCAGTGTCTCGGCAAGCTCCCACGGGTCGCTCTCGCCTGTTGCCTCGCCAACGGTGTTGTAGGCTGTGGGGGTCTCGAGGCCTGCGAAAATCTTGTTGCTGACGATTGTTGCGCCACGTGTGTTACCAATTACTTTGGGCATCGAGCCGGCTGCCTCGGTGTCAACATTATATATCATAGGGATAATGTTGTACATATCAACGTCGTCAACGCCGGTGAGCTCCATTTCGGTGCGCAGATAGTGGCTGCCGTCGCGCAGCACTGCACGCCACAGAATCTCTATTTTTGTCTCTTTGTAGGTGTATTCGTATTTTGCCACAAGCTGTACGCCTGCAAAATGCTCGGCACCGCCTACGGCCGAGGGATTGGCCGTGAGTGTCTCGCTCTCGAGGCTCTTGAGTGTCATTGCCGAGGCGGGTACATTGTCGCCGCTGCCGAATGCCACTGTGAAGGGCTCGGTGCCGGCTACAAGGTTCATTGCGTCGGAGCCTGCAAAGTAGAGTGCGTCGCCCACTTTCATAAAGCTGGCTGCAAGCACTTTGTTGCTCAGTGTGTATGTGCCGTCCTGTGCGGTGATTGTGGCTGTGCCTACATTATCCTGCTGTTTGGGATATACCCACGCATTCTCGTAGGGCTCGCACGCGGGCTGTGTGGGCAGTGTGGCTGTGTTGACGGTGATTGTGTTCTCGACGTCGTTAACCGATACTACTGCAAACTCTCCCTCGGGGGCGGTTACGATAATCTTGCTCTTGTCTATTGTGCCCTCGACGGTGATTTTATCGCCGTTGTTGTAGGCCTTGCCGTCAATTTTTATGCTGATGCCTTCGGGCAGAATGATTGTGTAGGTGCGCTCGGCAATTACATACTCGGTGAGTGTGTAGCGGCTGCCGCCGTCTTTTGCTCCATTATCCTGCCATAGTCCGAGGGTCTTGCCTACGTTGGCTGCGGCTCCCTCGTAGTAGTTTAGGTATTTCTGGGCTACGCTGCCGCTTGTTGTGTAGGGGGCAATCTCGTAATTATCTTCGGCGTAGTTGTTTACGTTAAAGTAGGCGCCGTCGGGCTTGCTGTCGTAGAGCTTTACGAAGCTCTTGCCGTTGTTGTAGCTTGCTGCTTTGTCGTATCCGAGCCACTTTTTGGCATTGTGGCTGTAAATGTAATAGGCGTCGTTTACACCATCTACTGCGTAGAAGGCGAAAAGGCCGTTCTCTTCGTCGCCCTGTACGGGGGCTGTGGTTGCGCCGACGTATGCGCCGTTGCCGCTTACCATTGTGTAAACGTGCTCGGGCTTACCCTCTGTGGGTAGTGTCGTCGAGGCTGTCAGCTTGTCGGCGAATGCTTGCGATGCGAAGCATAGGATTGCCGATAAGCAGATGAGTAGCTTTTTCATAATTTTAATTTTTTAGGTTAGTATAAATTATTTGTTATCTTTGTGTTTCTTGGGGTTTGTCGTGCCTGTGGGGGACGTAGCCTTTTGTGTGCAGGTTATCTATTTTACAAATATTGATTATGCAAAAATATAATTTATTTTATAGTTTTTTTATAGATTTTATTCGTTTGTTGATTTTACCCCCCCCCCGTTAACTATTTTTAACGTTTGAATAAGCCTCTTTTTGGGAGTTTTTTTGGCTCAGTAGAAATTTACTGTGGGTAAGAATCAATAATCTATTTTTCACCATCAAGAACAGCTGCATATAATACGCACAAAAGGTAATTTTAAATTAAATATTGCACCATAAAAAAGAAATTCAATGTAGGTACGATTGTTTTAAGGAAAAAGTGCGAGGTATGTTTAACCGCCCGGCGTTGACAATGCTTGCCATTCGCATCCCGCGCGCGGCAAGCTGCGCCTGCACTTTCGCGCGACTAATTGCTGCAAGCATTGTCGATTATAATTCC
>JAZSIU010000010.1:0-19619 GCA_045533955.1 Bacteroidaceae bacterium | reverse complement strand
CAAAGTTAGAAGGAGCAGCACAACGACCTTCATAACCAAAGAAGTGATGTTGAGCAGCAAACTTACCTACATACTTACCCTCTTCCTTCCACTGAGCGAGCTTCACGGCTACCATGTCAGAAAGGAGTTTTTCTGTCTCAATCAAAGAAACCTGCACATTTCCATGGGGGTCACGATCCAGAGTCAACTGACGAGCAACACCTTCGGGCAGAGAAGCATAGATTGCAGCATTCTCTTCTGAAAGCTTAGAGATTACCCAATCACGCTGAGCGCTCTTCTTTATCATCGCAAATTCCTTGTTGGCAGCCAACAAATCGTTCAATTCAGCAATCAGTTTCTTCATGGCAGGAATGAACTCAATCAAACCTTCAGGAATCAACACGGTACCGAAGTTGTTACCCTGAGCGGCACGATTAGCTACAGCCTGAGCTATGTAAGTAACCACGTCATCCAAAGACATGTTGTTAGCCTCTACCTCTTCGGACACGATACAGATGTTAGGCTGAGTCTGAAGAGCACACTCAAGTGCGATATGAGAAGCCGAACGACCCATCAGCTTGATGAAGTGCCAATATTTGCGTGAAGAGTTACAATCGCGCTGGATGTTACCAATAACTTCAGAGTAAACCTTGCAAGCGGTATCAAAACCGAAAGAGGTCTCAATCATTTCGTTCTTCAAGTCACCGTCAATAGTCTTGGGACAACCGATAACCTGTACGCCACACTTCTTGGCTGCATAATACTCGGCCAACACACAAGCATTGGTATTTGAGTCATCACCACCAATGATTACCAATGCATTGATGCCAAGTTCCTTGATGATTTCAAAACCTTTTTCAAACTGCTCTTCTTTCTCCAATTTGGTACGACCTGAACCAATGATATCGAATCCGCCAGTATTACGATACTCGTCAATAATATCAGCAGTCAGTTCTTTATAATTATGGTCAACCAAACCACCAGGACCCAGGATAAAGCCAAACAGACGGCTTTCCTTGTTGAGCGACTTGATTCCATCAAAAAGACCTGAAATCACATTGTGACCACCAGGAGCCTGACCTCCAGAAAGAATTACACCCACGTTGATGGCGGGATAAGCTGTAGCTTCACCTTCCACAAACTTAATCAGGGGCATTCCGTACGTATTGGGGAACAAAGCCTTGATGGCCTCCTGGTCAGCAACTGACTGGGTGGGAGCACCCTCTTCTACCTTCACTGCGCCCTTCAATGCTTTAGGAAGCTTGGGCTGATAAGCTGCACGAGCAATTTGCAATGCACTCTTTGTCATAGTTGTTATTCTAATTATTTATAAGTTATAGATTAATCTTATCTTAAGCGATTATCACCGATTCATTGAACGGCAGTGCAAATTTCGTCTATTTTCACCGATACACAAAGAAAAAAGATTCAAATATTTACCTACAAGAGAGAAAAAGTAGCCCAAGCCCCCTACTCCACTTCCACAAATACGGATTTTGCAAAGAAGAGATTACACTATTCTACAGAAAGCCATAAGAAAAGAAAGAATGGCAACTGAAGATTCATTCTTCAATTGCCATTCTTTTGAGCGGAAAACGAGGCTCGAACTCGCGACCCCAACCTTGGCAAGGTTGTGCTCTACCAACTGAGCTATTTCCGCAAATTTCTTTGAAATTTACGAGATTTTCGGCTGCGCTCGGCATAAGATTTTCATCTTCTGCACTTGCTGGCACGAAAATTCCGCAAAAATCTTTCAAACGAGATTTTCGGCTGCGCTCGGCATAAGATTTTCATCTTCTGCTCTCGCCGGCACGAAAATTCCGCGTTATTATCAATTGAGCCCCTCACTTTGTGAATCTTCGCTTAAGATTCGTGAGCCGTGCTCTTTCAACGGGTGCAAAGGTACGGCTTTTTTTATAACCTGCAAACTTTTTTCGACTTTTTTTCGTAAAAAAGTAAAATTTTCCCCTTTTTCATCATAAACGGGGTGAAAAGGAGAGAAATCTTCAGCACATTCTATCGCGATAATCCTCGTAACGGAATATTTTGTACATCTCGAGTGTGCCATCCTCGTGCAGCATCGCAATAGAGGGGTGCGAAATTCCGTTGAACATATTTGTCTTTACCGTTGTGTAGTGAATCATATCCTCGAACACCACTCTATCGCCCACCGACAGCGGTTGCGTGAACCTCCAACTGCCCATATAATCGCCGCTCAGACAGCTGTTGCCGCCCAGACGGTAAATATTCTGCTCGAAAGGCGCGCCTTTTACTGCATCGGGCGCGAGTGTCTCGGCGCCGGTAACGGTGGGCTGATAGGGCATCTCCAAGCAGTCGGGCATATGACACGTGAAGCTGACGTCGAGGATTGCGGTGCGTATGCCGCGGCTCTCGACAATGTCAACCACCGACGAGACGAGCGAGCCTGTCTGCCACGCAAAGGCCGAGCCGGGTTCGAGGATGACGTGCAGATTGGGGTAACGCGATTTTAATCCCTTAAGAAGCGCTATCAGATGCTCTACGTCATAATCCTTGCGCGTCATAAGGTGTCCGCCACCAAGATTGAGCCATTTTAGTCGCGGCAGCCATTTGCCGAATTTCTGCTCAATGTGCACAAGGGTATTCTCGAGCGCATAGGAGCTCGACTCGCAGTGGCAGTGGCAATGGAAGCCCTCGATGCCTGCGGGAAGTTCCTCGGGTAGCAGGTCGGCCGTTACACCGAAGCGACTGCCGGGCGCGCAGGGATTGTAAAGTTCGGTCTCAATCTCGGAATATTCGGGATTTATCCTTATTCCGCACGAGACGCTGTGCTGCGACTCGCGCGTGCGCTCGTAGAAACGATTATACTGTGCAAGCGAGTTAAAAGATATGTGGCTGCAATAGCGCATCATATCCTCAAATTCGCCGTCGATGTAGGCGGGCGAGAAGGCGTGCGCACGGCTGCCGAACTCCTCGTAGGCCAGACGCGCCTCGTGAATGGAGCTTGCCGTTACCGAGTTTATATACTCGCGGAAGATGGGGAAACTCTTCCACAGGGCAAAGGCTTTAAAGGCGAGGATAATCTCGGCGCCCGACTCTCGTGCCACACGACTGATTAGCGATAAATTCCTGCGCAGAAGCGCCTCTTCCATCACATAACAGGGCGACGGCACCTGCATAATCTGTTCTTTATTCATTGTATTATAATATTCTATCGTTAATTATTGTACCACGGTTAATTTTGCAAATTTAAGCAACAGCATCTTTTCGCCGGCATTTTGGAAACGAATTTTAGCCTTGGCATTATCGCCGCAGCCTTCGAGCGTCAGCACCTGACCCAATCCGAATCGGTCGTGTCGGACGATAGCCCCGACGGCAAGCGCTGCCGAGGCGGCACTGCGCGGTGCCGAGGGTTGTTGCACAGCCTCGCTCATACGTTGCAGGCGCGCAGGCTCTCGCACGGGCGAGTGTGTCGGACGCCTATCGGTGGAGGTATTATAGGTGGGACGGGCAGTGGGCACACTATCGAGCGAATAGTCGCTGCGACGGTCGCCTCTGCGGGCCGAGTTTGTTGCTGCGAACATCCCCGAGCCGCCGTAACCGCCCGAACGTTGCACACCCTGAGGCGCCCCTCCGCGGAACGAGAGATAACGGCTGTCAATCTCTTTAAGAAAGCGGCTGGGGTCGGAAAATTCCGACGTTCCGAATCGGTAGCGCATTTTGGCAAACGAGAGTGTGCAGTAGTCCTTTGCGCGGGTTATTGCCACGTAAAAGAGGCGACGCTCCTCTTCGAGCTCGCGCAGGGAATTTTGCGCCATTGCATTGGGGAAAAGTTCCTCTTCGAGCCCCACGACAAAGACTGCGGGAAACTCCAGACCTTTGGCCGAGTGCACGGTCATAAGAGTGATAAAATCGTCGCTGCCCTCGCCCTCGACATCTTGGTCGGTGAGTAGCTGCACGCTGTTTATGTAGTCGATGAGTTTATTGCTCTCGTTGCCCTCTTCGCGGCGCATATCGACAAAGTCGCTTATGGCATTCATAAGCTCCTGCATATTCTCCTGTCGGCTTCTGTCCTCGACTGTGTTACCCGTAAAAATATCGTTCCAAAGGCCCGACGTGCGCACAATCTCGCGCGCGGTAGTGAGTGCATCTTCTCGGGCGGCACCATCGGCAAAAGCCTCAATCATACGGGCAAAATCGGCCAGTTTTGTGAGCGTTCCTTTATTTGCCTGAAGGCCATAGACCAACGGCTGCTCAAGGATATTCCACATTGGCAGTCCGAGGGCAACAGCCTGCTCGCGCACGCGCTGCATAGTCGTCTCGCCGATGCCTCGTGCCGGGTAGTTTATTATGCGTTTCAAGGCCTCCTCGTCGCGCAGGTTACAGGCCAGACGAAAATAGGCTATCGTGTCCTTAATCTCCTTGCGCTGATAGAACGAGAGGCCGCCGTATATTCTATAAGGATAGGCGCGCTTGCGGAAGGCCTCCTCAAAGACACGCGACTGAGCATTGGTGCGATAAAGGATGGCAAAATCCTTAAAGGCGAGACCTCGGCGACGCAGCTCGGCTATGCGGTTGGCCACAATCTCTACCTCCTCGTAGTCGGAGTAGGCGGCGCAGACACTGAGCGGCTCACCCTCGCCACGCTCCGAAAAGACGGTCTTATGAATCTGCTCGCTGTTGTTGCGAATGAGGCTGTTGGCCGCCTCGACAATCATCTTGGTCGAACGGTAATTCTGTTCGAGCTTAAAGATTCTCGCACCACCGTAGCGCTCGGTGAAACTGAGGATATTATCAATATTGGCCCCGCGGAACGAGTAGATGCTCTGCGCATCGTCGCCCACCACACATATTGCGCGTCGAGCCTCGGTAAGCTGCCACACAATGCAGCCCTGCACATAGTTTGTATCCTGAAACTCATCGACAAGCACGTAGCGGAACTGCTGCACATATTTTTGACACACTGCGGGGTGTTCATTGAACAGACGATAGGTATTAACCAAAAGGTCGTCAAAGTCCATTGCATTGGCCTGAAGGCAGCGTGCCGTGTAGCGGCTGTAAATTTCGGCCACCGAGGGGATGCGCGCACGCTGGTCGTCGCCGCGCAACCCCGCGTCGCGAGCGTAGTCGGCAGCGGTTATCAGGCGGCTTTTCGCGGCCGATATTCTCTCGCCTATCACATTGGGTTTATAGCTCTTTTCGTCAAGCTGAAGCTCTTTTATTATGCTCTTTATGAGGCTGCGCGAGTCGCTCTGGTCGTATATTGTAAAATTGGGGTCGTAGCCCAGCAGATGCCCCTCGCGACGCAGAATCTTGGAGAAAATAGAGTGAAAAGTGCCCATCCACAGATACGACGCAGTACGGTCGCCTACCTGCGCGGCGATACGCTCCTTCATCTCGCGCGCAGCCTTGTTGGTAAAGGTCAGCGCAAGAATCGACCACGGCTCGTAGCCCTGCTCTATGAGATAAGCAATTTTATAGGTGAGCACCCTTGTCTTTCCCGAGCCTGCACCGGCAATCACCAGCGACGGACCGTCAAGATAACGCACAGCATCAAGCTGTGCAGCGTTTAGTTCATCTTCGTAGTTAATCATCATATAGTTGTCTCTCAGCAGCTATTTTTATTATACAGAGAATATTTATAACAATATTATACAGCGTTATACAGCGCACTGCATCTTAATTTGCAAAAATAATCAATTTACCATAAACATTCGAACATTAACGCCGAAACCTTGTTATAAAATCATCATTCCAACAGAAAAAAAATATGAATACATTAGTCAGAAACAGCGTGGCAGGCTATCAGATGCCGGCCCTACTCTACCCCTCGAGTGCATTGGAACCAATAATAGGACGTGCCACAATTGAGCTGCACTATGGCAAGCATATGCAGACCTACGTAGATAATCTCAATCGTTTGGCACACGGCAGCGAGTACGAAGGTATGAGCCTGCGCGAGATTGTGCAGCAGGCGCCCGAGGGCCCACTGCTCGACAACGCCGGGCAGGTGCTTAACCACGCACTCTATTTCGAGCAGTTCACCCCTTTGACCGAGGCCAACAACCATCCGGGCGGCACGCTTATGAGCGCCATTCGCTTCGATTTTGGCAATTTCGAGACAATGAAGCAGAAGATTCAAGATGCTTGCTCGGCGCTATTCGGCTCGGGGTGGGTGTGGCTTGCACAGGACGAGCGCGGCAAGCTCGAGATTATCCGCTGCCACAATGGCGATAATCCTCTGCGTCGTGCCCGCAAGCCGCTGCTGGGCATCGACGTTTGGGAGCACGCCTACTATTTAGACTATCAGAACAGACGCGCCGAGCACGTGAAGCGTCTGTGGGATATTGTCGATTGGGAGATGGTCGAGAGCCGCCTCGACCTATAAATTTTCATTCACATTGGCGGGCTGCATACCCCTGACGTAGCAAATTAAGCAGTGCGATTGAATTTTCAATCGCACTGCTTAATAGCTGTTATTAGCGGTATTTACACCGCAAAAAGGGTATTATCTGACAATGTATTTACGGCCATCGACTATAACAACGCCCGAAGCGGGGAGCTTATCGAGTCTCTGACCTTGAAGATTATATATACCTTTGCATACATTACCCTCCTCGACAACCACATTATCAATAGCAGTCGAATCTCCCAATTTAATGTTAGGATTCTCGACAATGTACATTACAGAGCCGTGGTCGTTCCACGTCCAATTGCGGACAGCCGTCAAAGGCTCGTTCGTAACAATACAGGCAAAATAGGTCGAGCCATCGCTGTAATTTCCGCCTGCGTGAAAGCTGAAAGTACCATCACCATTGTCTCTTATCATATCCAATGCTGTCTTTTCGGCGGTAAACTTATAGTCGCGGCCGTCACGGGTAACATACTCCTGCTTTGCAGGCTGAAACAGGTAATATTTACCGTCTTCTTGAATAATCTGCCATACAACGGTCATATCAAAAGGGTTCACCTCCTCTTTATATATATTTACAACTGCCTGATTGGAAGGAAGATTATTGTAAGAGGAGTTTGTCATACCTCGCAGACTGAGATAAGTATCGGTTATAGTTGTGTTCCACGCAAAATATCCTTCGCCGCTCTTGGCCTTGATGTGATAAGCAGCGTCGTTCTTTAGTTCACCGAGCGATGCTATCTGACGGTACTCTTCAATCTTTTTATACACAACAGTAATTATATTATTCTGAGCATCCAACGATACCTCGGCTGTATAACCCTCAACACTGATGGCTACAACATCCTCTACCGTAAAGAATTGACTTGCATCAATTACATCACCCGATTTATACTCCTTACCACCATATATAATACCACCTTCACCATCGGCGCCGGTAACATTTACCGTGTATTGATAAGCCTGCTGCATATCGCCTGAAATATTCACGGTGCTACCGCGCATATATTCTGCCGGGATGGTATATGTTCCGTCGGCCGCAATTGCGGTATTGGGGATATAAACCTCAATCCAATTGGGATTGCCATTTTGGTCGAGTTGCTCGGCTGCATTCACATTGTAACCATATTTCAAAGTAAATCCATTCTGAACAAAGCCCGGAGCAGGAACAATCTTAACAGTCAAAGGTTGTCCGTATGCAGCAGTGTAATTCTGCAAAGGAGACTCATCCGAGGCCAGCACAATATCGCCGTTGAGCTGCGATGCGTTTACGCTTACCTTGTCGCCGTGTACGTCGAGCATAACATCTACGATGCCACCGCCGTTACCAATAAGGTCATCGTCGCCGGCGGGGTCGATGCTGTTCCAATCGACCTTGTAACGCATACGATAGAAGCCGACGGGAGTATTCTCGGGCACTGTAAATTTGGGAACACCCGCACCGATTGTATTACCATTAGAGACTGTTGTTCCGTCGCTCTTATACCATACATTGCCTATCTGCACGGCATTATGGCTTACAACATCACTCTCGTCGGCCGGCGTACCATTCTCGTTCAATGTTCCTTTAAAGACACCGTCATTACCCCAATCGACATAGACGTATCCGCTCATCCACGAGCCTGAGTAGCTGAATTTGGGCTGTACCTGCTCGCCGGGAGTTGCCGAAAAGACGCCGCTCAGGACGTTGTTGCTATAAACCATCTTACGTTGTGTGGCCGATGAGTAGTTGTTCAGGCCGACACTGTTCAGAACACGGTCGGTACGTGTGGCTGCGGCATTCTCGGCAAATGACAAGGCATATTTTTCGGTCGAGAAGCGCTTGCCGGAATTATTGTCAACCACAATCTCGTCGAAATAAGCTACCCAATCACTCTTGTCGGCGTGGGGCGAGCGCAGGTCGGGCACAATAATCAACGAGTAGATGTCAATTCCACTATTCTCATTCTCGTCCTTTGAATATGAGAAGCCCTTGAATTTCACTACAATATCCTGCCAGCCCTCTTTTGCTTTAATGTCATTTGTAGTCCAAGCCCAGAATTGTTCTTCCTCGCCTGTCTGCCAGCTCCAGCTTTCCTCAATTCTTTTACCCAAGCCAATAACCATCATACGGCTATCGGCAGGCTTATCCTTGAGGTATGCCATTACGTGTATGTACTGATACTCTTTTGTTACGCGGATAGGCTCTTTAAGGTCTATTCTCACGCCAAAAGCATTGCTGCCGTAACGGCTGCGTTGCAGGGCTACGACCTTTCCTGTTGAGTTTGGAGCGACGCCCAGCACCTCATCGACCGATACATCGGGATTCTCGGTAACTGCGGCATTTCCATTGAGGACACCGGTGCGGAAGGGGCTCTCTTCCCATTGGTCGTAAACACTTATAGCTTTATAATCATCACTATCAAATGTTATAGTTGTTTGCGCGGTAGATGCAAGGCTAAAAAACATCAACGCAGCTGAAAATAATATATTCTTTTTCATAATTCTTCTATTTAATTATTGTGTCGATGTTTATCAATATACGTTCAAATTAGAGAGCAGAGGACAAGCACGGCTATCCAGAATTGTTACACGCAGTTTCTTTGCATTGTATCCGCTGCCGTAGCTCTCGCTTGTTTTTCCGTTCAAAGGAATAATGCGTTTGTAGCCGACTGTTGTTGTCTGTATTGTCGGGCAGAGCTCTGTCCACGACTCACCGTCTGCACTATATTCTATCTTGAAGTCCTTAATACGCTGACCCAGAGCAACCGGCTCCTGCATAACCAAATAACGTATTACGCGAGGAGTATCCCAAGTGAGTGTTATTGTCGCTGTAAGATTATCGTCGTTTGTGCCCCAATATGTATCTTTATTGCCATCGGTAAGGTTAGCGGCCTCGTAGTGTCCGCCCGTACGTGTCTCGCTTACCTCTATTGTGGCGCTCTTTGCATAATCGGTTGCCTCTGTGCTCTCGTCAAGGCCATATACGGGCACGGCCAGACGCTCGTGAAGCATCTTACCCAATTTTTTAAGCTCGCTCACGGTATTATCGGGCAGAAGGCCATATTGGTTGGGAGGGCAGTTGAGGATAAGGGTTGCGTTGCGTCCAACTGTCTCGAGATACATCTGGAAAAGGCGCTCGGCACTCTTCATTGTCTCACCCTGATGCCAGAACCAGCCGGCGCTTGTAGCCTTTGCATCGCTCTCGCCGGGATTCCAGAACCAGCCGTTAATATCACCCTCTTCGCGCACAACGGTCTCGGACATATAGTCGGTCATTGCCCAATTGGTCTCACCGGCATAGCCCGACTCGTTACCTATCCATCGAGCCTCGCCGCCTACACCCCAGAGCACGCAGTTGGGAGCAATCTTATGGACGCGGGTACGCAGATTGGGAGTATCGTAATAAATATCGGCGTCTATTTCGCGTGTGCCGCCCTCTCCGCCATAATATCCGTCGCCGCCGCGCGCACCGTCGAACCACATTTCAAATTGGTCGGAGCCATACTCGGCCAGTTCTTCGCACTGCTTGAGAAATACCTCGGTAACGTATGTATCCTTGCCATAGTGTGCCGAGTTACGGTCCCACGGAGATATATAAAAACCATATTTCATATTGTGTTTGCGGCTGGCCTCGGCATACAGCTGAGGGATATTGGCGTTGCGGCCATTCTCATTGCCTGCATTCTTTATGCTGTGTTCTGTTGTTGCTGTCGGCCACAAGCAGAATCCATCGTGATGCTTCACCACTGCAATGCCGCCATTCATTCCGGCAGCCTTTACCGAGGTAATCCACTGCTCGGGATTGGGCAGAGCCTTAGGAGCGTATCTCGACTCGGGCTCGTTTCCGAAGCCCCACTCCGAGCCCGTAAAGGTGTTCATTCCATAGTGGAAAAAAGCATAAAACTCGGTCTCTTGCCATTTTAACTGACGTTCGTGAGGAATGGGATGCACTGGCAGCGGTGCGTTGTCGGGGTTGGCCGGAGTTTCGTCTTTTAGTTGAAACTGTGCCATAATGGCTGTTGGAGCCAACAACCCGCACAAGACTAAGGTCGTAAATAATTTCTTCATAAAATAAATATAGTTAGTTAATAATTATGGTCGTACAATAGGGACATCCGAATAAGGTATAATAGCCCACATTCTGCAAAGAAAAAAAAAAAAAACGAAACAACAAAATTGTTATTTAACAATCTGAAACATTTTATAACAAATAAATTGACAAGGGATTGGGCAATAAAAAAGCACCCTCTTTGCAAGAATTGCTCAGGGGGTGCAGAGGAGGGTGCTGTCATTATAAGCTATTGCTCTCGGGCGACATAATGGGCATACTCGCTGCGCAGCGAGGCCATAAGCTCTTTCACCGAGAGAATTTTGTCGCAACGCCACGCGTTGGAGCCGCTGAAAGCATAGCCGTGCGTCATTCGGCCTTTGTAAGCGTTGTAAAGGGCCAGCATAATGCAATAGGGTGTTTTTTCAATGTCGCAGGTCTTAAGGCAGTTGAAGGCACACTTACTCGGACGACACTCGCCGCGCGCAACCTTTTCGAGGAAGCTGTTGCCGATGGCTCGTCCCGGAAGCCCAACGGGGCTTTTTATAATCTGAATATCCTCGCGCGAGGCCTCGATATAAGACTGCTTAAACTCGGACGAGGCGTCGCACTCCTCGGTTACCACAAAGCGGGTGCCCACCTGCACGGCGTCGGCACCCAGCGCCATAATTTTGTAAATATCCTCGCCGCTGTAAATGCCTCCGCCCGCAATCACGGGAATTGTGCAATTGTGGGCAGCGGCTATTTTTTTTACCTCGGCCACCACCTCGGGCACGATACTCTGCAACGAGAAGGCCTCATCCTCAATCTGCTCATACTTATAGCCCAAATGTCCGCCGGCCATAGGTCCCTCGACCACAATGGCATCGGGCAGATATTTATACTCGGCGAACCATTTTGTGCAGATGAGCCTCGCAGCGCGCGCCGACGAGACAATGGGGACGAGCTTTGTCTTTGCCCCTTTGACAAGATACGACGGCAGATTAAGAGGCAGGCCCGCGCCCGCAAAAATTATATCGACGCCCTCCTCTATTGCCGTTCTTACAAGCTCGGGGTAATGCGTGAGCGCCACCATAATATTGACGCCTATAATGCCTTTTGTCGCTGCGCGTGCCTTGCGAATCTCGCGGCGCATTCCCCAAATTCCCGCCTCGCTATAATCGTGCGAATAATCGCTGTACAGAAGCCCCAGCCCCGCAGCCGAGATTACCCCTATTCCACCCTCGTTTGCAACCGCCGAAGCAAGCCCCGAGAGCGAAACCCCAACGCCCATTCCTCCCTGCACAATGGGAGTGGTTACTGTAATATCACCAATCTTCAATGCTTTCATAAATCTGTTTTCTTATGTTTCGGGGGCAAAAATAGGGGCCGAGGCAACGGCTGTAAAAAAATATGTAGCATCGGGCACAAAATATGGGTAAATTCTGTAATTAGGGGCGAAATTCTTTATTTATGGGCAAGTTTCCGTCGGACGGACACTGCAAAAAGCGTCAGCCGAGCCTATGGCTGCGCAGTCGGAGGAAGGCAAAGTTTTCGTCTCGGCGGCGGGGTGTCCACCCTCTTTTGCAGGCTAAAAAAATATTGGCTGCCCAATAATAAGGCAGCCAATATAAGAAGCTGTTTAAATTTCTAATAATATTTTCTTCGCCGTTATCTTAAGACAAAAAAGGCAGGCGGGCTGCCACATATTCTGCTAACGGCCGAGACTATTTTTGCTCCTTTATAAGATAGATAATCACCGGAAGGTGGTCGCTGTAACCATTGAGCCACACACCGCCGGCGTGCGTACGCTTGGGCGAGCCTTTGTATTTTCCCTCGGTCTGCAACATATAGCTGCGCGAGAAAATCTCGGGCTTATAGAATTTGAGCGTCGAGCGCTCCTTACCCACAAGATTACCGCTAAAGACTATCTGGTCGAAGAGGTTCCATTTTCCCTTGTATTTTAATGTTCCGAGGCCTTTTTTGCGCAGCACGTTCCACCACGGATTGTAAAGGTCGGTCGCATTTTTTATCTGATTCTGTTCGCGCTTGGCGCCCAAACAGTTTTTCATACTCTTGTCGTCGGGGTCGTCGTTCATATCACCCATTATTATCACTTTCGACTGCGGGTTCTGTGCCATAAGCGAGTCTTTCACCGCCTTTACAAGCAGCGCGGCACGCTCGCGCGCGGGCGAGGATGCGTAACGCGACGGCCAATGGTTCACGATAATGTGCACACGCTCGCCGGCCATATTTCCGCTCACCGTCAAAAAACCGCGCGTCTTGTAGGTTGTGTCATTATCCTCGGTTGTGTAGGGCACCAATTTGCTCGCAACGGGGCTGAAGAGTTTGGGATTATAGAGCAAGGCACAATCGACGCCACGACGGTCGGGACCCTCGATGTGCACAATCTTCCAGCCTCGATGCGCAAGCACGGGGTGGCCGACAAGGTCGTCGAGCACACGGCGATTCTCAATCTCGGAGACACCCACCGCCGCAAGGCCCATCGGCAACATATCGGTTGACATCTCATTGAGCACCGTGGCCATATTCTTGAGTTTGTTCGTGTATTTCATTGTACCCCATTTGTTTGTACCCTCGGGCAGAAACTCATAGTCGTTCTTTCCTGCGTCGTGAATGGTGTCGAACAGATTCTCGAGATTATAGAATCCCACACTATAAACCTCATATTTTTTCTGAGCGACGACACTCGAGGCATTTATCACAAAAAGGATAAAAACAATTAACGGAAATAAAAATTGACGCATACTCCTTATATAATATAAATACTTTGTTCATTCAATTTCGATAATCTTTGTAAAAATAGTGCTTTTTAAATTTACAATCGCGCTCGGAACAAAAAAAGTTATAAACAGTGGCAAATTTTATCTCCCATAAATATAAAAACCTTTTTTTACTTTGTTGTCTAAACACTTTTTCACTATCTTCGTAGGCTGTTTTTACTCTATCCGCAATTATAGAGGCAGCCTATTGCAACGCAAAAAAACATAAAGACATACTATGAACAAATTTTTCAGAATTGCAGCACTGCTGCTCATTTGTACACTCTCGAGCCCGACAGACGCCGCCGCACAGGTCGACCTTCTGCGCGGGGGAAAAGAGAAGCTCGACAAAAGCATTAAACGCGACCCGGCGATACGCCACCAGCGCGACACAATCGCCACCGAAGAGCTCAGCCTCGACAACGACAAGGACGCCTTTACCTTCTCCGAGGGACAGCTCGACGAGGACGAGGATGTTATTCAAGGTTCATCGACAATGACAAGTTCGAACGACGACTATTTCCTCTCCGAGGTAGGCTACCTGTTCAGCCCGATGCGATTCAGAGTGCGCGCCTACGAGAATATGTACAGCAACGTCTATGCCAACGGCGTGCTTCTGAACGACGCCGAGCGCGGCAGCTTCAGCTACGGAATGATAGGCGGCCTTAACGACGCCACCCGCAACAAAGAGGGTGCCACGTTTTTTGAAGCGTCTAACTTCGGCTACTCACCCGTAGCGGGCGCAAGCAACATAAATATGCGCGCCAGCCAATATGCAGCCGGGCACAAAGCATCGCTCGTAGGCTGCAACCGCAATTACATTGCCCGCGCAATGTACACCTACTCCACCGGTCTTATGGACAACGGTTGGGCGCTGACAGCCTCGGCCTCGTATCGTTGGGCCAACGAGGGCGTCATCGAGGGAACATTCTATAACTCATTGGGATATTTTCTTGCCCTCGAAAAGGTAATAAACGAGAATCACTCAATATCATTTGCAACGTGGGGCTCGCCCACCGAGCGCGCTCAGCAGGGAGCAGCCACAGAAGAGGCCTATTGGTTGGCCAACAGCCACTATTATAACCCCAATTGGGGCTATCAGAATGGCGAGAAGCGCAACGCCCGCGTTGTAACATCGTACGAGCCCACGGTACTCTTTACGTGGGATTGGACAATTGACAATGCCACAAAGCTCACAACCACCGTGGCCGGAAAATACTCGAAATATGGCACGACGGCCCTCGGATGGAACGGCAACGCAGCCGACCCGCGTCCCCACTACTATCAGAATCTGCCCAGCGCAGCCTACGACGTGTGGGACCTCAACTACACCCCCACCGACGACGAGAGAGCCGATTGGCAAGCCCGTTACGACTATTGGAAAGCCTCAAAGGCCAACCGACAGATAAATTGGGACTATATGTATTTTGCCAACCGACAGGCCAACGCATCGGGCGGCAACGCACTCTACTACATCGAGAAGCGCAACAACGACCAGATGATGCTCAATCTTAGTTCGGTTCTGAACTACGAATTTAACAAGAACAACCACATAACCCTCGGCCTTAATATGGGGACGACAAAGGGAATGCACTACAAAACCCTCGACGACCTATTGGGCTCGGACAACTATGGCACCGACATTGACAAATTCTCGGTAGGAGATTTTGCCCCGGGAAGCGACTACGTACAGAACGACGTTGACCGTCCCAACCGCATAATAAAAGAGGGCGACACATTCGGATACGACTACGACATTTACGTCAACACGGCACGCCTCTTCGGACAATATACATATAATAAAAACAGCATCAGCCTCGCAGTCGGCGCACACATCGACGGCACGACAATGGAGCGCTACGGAAATATGCGCAACGGCCGCGCCATAAACAACTCGAAGGGAAGCAGCGGCACCGCAAAATTCCTCGGCGGCGGCACAAAAGCAGGGCTTACGTGGAACATAAACGGAAACAACACAATAACATTAGGTGCCGGATACGAGCATCGCGCCCCGCTGGCCTACAACTCATTTGTAGCGCCCCGTATGCGCAACGACTTTGTCTATGGCCTCGAAAATGAGAAAATCCTTAACGCCGAAGCATCGTACAAGCTGACGCTGGGCCCCGTAACAGCAAAGGTAACAGGCTACTACACACAATTCGACGATGCAGTGGAGCAGAGCGCATTCTACAATGATATGCTCTCGAATTTCACCTATCTGTCAATGACCGGCCTGCAAAGAAAGCACTACGGCGCCGAGGCCGCAATTGTATATAACGTAACCTCGTCTCTGTCGTTTAATTTTGTGGGAACAATCAACGAGGCCGAATATACAAAGAACGCCAACGGATTCCTCATAAGCGAGAACGAGAAGGTAGTACAGAGCGACAAAGTATATATGAACGGCGCACACATCGACGGCAGCCCCCTGACTGCAGTGAGCATTGGCGTCGATTATAACACCAACGGCTGGTATCTGAGCGCAAACGCCAACTACTACGACCGCGTATATATCGGCGCATCATCGTACCGTCGCTTGGCAAGCGTCGTGGGCGACCCCGTAATTGACAGCGAGGGCAACACAAAGCTCGATATTCCCTCGCAGTACAAGGGCAAGGGAGGCTGGTTGGTCGATGCCTCGATAGGCAAAAGCATCAATCTGCGCAGCGGACAGCGTCTGAACATCAACCTTCAGTTGCAGAATGTGCTGAACAACGAGAATATGGTTACAGGCGGATACGAGCAGAATCGCGACGACAACTACTCGGACGGCGAGGCTCGCACCTACAAATTCTCGAAGAACCCCTATCTTTACTATGCCAACGCATTCAATTTCTATTTGAACATCGGCCTACGTTTCTAACCCCCACACTGAAAAGACAAGAATATGAAAGCAATAAAATATCTCATTTATTTAGGGCTGACACTCTTTACGGCAACAGCCTGTATGAACGAATTTGACGAGCCCGATTTTTCGCAGCCCCCCTTCGGCAACAACAGCATAGGCGAGGCAAACACCACAATCGCCCAACTAAAGGCAAAATACGCCTCGGTAATATCATCGAGCAGCGTCGAGGAGGTTACCGACAATATCATAATCGAGGGAGTGGTAATTGCCAACGACGAGAGCGGCAACATCTACAAACAATTTGTAATTGACGATGGCACCGGCTCCATAATAGTGGGAGTGAACGACGTCGGCCTGTACGCCGTGATGGCCCGCGGACAAAAAGTGATAATAGACTGCAAAGGGCTGCACGTAGGCGGCTACGGCAATCTTGCACAGATTGGCGGCCTGTACAACGGCAGCATCGGACGTATGGCAAAGGCCACATTCCCCAAGCACGTAAAATTGGTGGGAGCACCCGCAGCCGACTACCACGGCATCGAGCCTGCCGAGATTGACGAGAGCTTCTTCACAAGCGCCAATAAAGCCACCCTACCCCGATACGTGCGCCTCAGCAACGTACATTTCGAGGAGGGCAACGGCATCAACCTTTATGCCCCCGAGGACGAGGCCTACAATAATGTAGTTGAGCGCAAGATAAAGATGGGAAAGACAAACATACTCTTCCGCTTCAGCACCTACGCCGATTTTGCCAACGAGCCTCTGCCCGAGGGAAAAATTAACCTCGTCGGCGTGCTCACGCGCTACCGCGACTATTGGCAATTTATGCTCAGCTCAACAAACGACATAACACCCGTAAATAAATAAAACACAATATTATGAAACTATTCAAGAATTTAGCATTTTGGGCACTGACAGCAGTTGCTTTCAGCGCCTGCGAAGATGTTCCCGCACCCTACACTCTTCCGGGCGAGAACACAGGCGGAAGCACCCTCCCCGAGGGCGTATATATCAGCGAGAGCTTCGCCAACAGCTTCGGCACATTCAGCACAGCCGAGACCGAGGGCAACTACCCGTGGATTATAGACTACGGCACAGCCAAGGCAACCTCATACGTCGATGGAGAGAACAACCCCGCCCAGAGCTGGCTCATCTCGCAGCCCGTCGATTTTACCAATGAGACCGAGGCCTACGTCTCATTCGAGTACATAATCCGTTACGCCGAGAGCGGCAAGGTGGCAGCCAACCACCAACTGCTCGTCAGCGCCGACTACGCAGGCGACCCCGCAACAGCAACGTGGATAAACCTCCCCTACAACGCAAAAGAGGGTGCCGATTGGACAAATTTCGAGAAGGCCAACGTCTCGGTGCCTGCACAATTTATGGGCAAGGACAACATAACATTCGCCTTTAAATACGGCGCAACAACAAAGGCAGGAACGTGGGAGGTAAAGAATTTCATAGTGGCACACGGCAAGGTCGAAGGCACCCCTAATGGCGAATATATCAACGAGAGCTTCGCCACCGATTTTGGAGCCTTCACACAAGCGCAGACCGTGGGTAACTACCCGTGGATTATAGATTACAGCACAGCCAAGGCAACCTCTTACGTCGATAATGTGAACAACGCCGCCGAGAGCTGGCTCGTCTCGCCCGCCGTTGACTTCAGCAACGAGACCGAGGCACACGTAAAATTCGAGTACATAATCCGTTACGCCGAGAGCGGCAAGGTGGCAGCCAACCACCAGCTGCTCATCAGCGCCGACTACACAGGCGACCCCGCAACAGCAACGTGGACCGACGTTCCCTACGGTGCAACCGAGGGCCTCGATTGGGTAACATTCGCCAAAGCCAACGTCGCAGTGCCCGAGGCCTTTATGGGCAAGAGCAGCGTAACATTCGCCCTTAAATACACCGCAAAAGAGAAGGCCGGAACGTGGGAGGTACGTAATTTCATCGTGGCACACGGCCCCGTAGTCGAGGAGCAGAAGCCCGAGGCCAAAGAATACACCGTCGACGAGGCAAAAGCGGCCTTTGTAGCAGGCGAGACACTCCCCGCAATAGTACGATGCTATATTGTAGGAACAATCGATGGACAGGTATATAGCGACGGATGCAAATTCAGCGCATCGGCAACCGCCGCCACCAACCTACTGATAGCCGCATCGCCCGACGAGACCAACCCCGACAACTGTATGCCCGTGCAGCTTCCCAGCGGCGCAGTGCGCAGCGCATTGAACCTTGTCGATAATCCCGGCAACTACAAGCGCGAGGTGAAGCTCACCGGCAGCATCGAGAAATACTTTGGCGTTGCAGGCCTCAAAGGCGTATCGGCCTACGAATTTGTGGGCGAGGCAACCGACGACCCCTCGACCCCCGATGGCGTGAGCAGCATCAGCAGCGTCATTGCAGCGGGTGGCGGAGCAGCCACCGTTCAGGGCACAATCGTGGGCACCTACGCACGCGGATTCCTTGTAGATGACGGCACAGGCACAATCCTCGTTTATCTGGGCGAGGATAAAGGATACACCGAGGGCGACGTTGTCAAGGTAAGCGGCGAGACGACACAATACGCAGGACTTTTGCAATTCCCCAACAGCTCGACAATAGAAAAAGTGGGAACAGCGACAGTTAACCGCCCCGCCCCCACACAGATGAACGGCGCCGCATTAGACGCCTACCTCGAGGCACCCACAGTGCAATACATCAGCTACAAGGGAGTGCTCACAATAGACGGTTACTACTACAACGTCGAGATTGAAGACACGGAGACAGCCGTGGGCAGTATCTCGTACCCCAAAGAGGGCCTCATCGACGCAAGCCTCAACGGTAAAGAGATTATCGTAACGGGCTATGCGATAGGCGTCAGCCGCAGCGAATTTGTCAACACAATGGCTGTAAAAGTAGAGGCAGCCGATGGCAGCAGCACCCCCGATGAGGGCAACGACGGCGAGGGCAACGACGAAGACCAGAGCAACGGCACCACAATATTCGACTTTACAAACCCCACAGCCCTTAACCCCGCAATAGAGCCTGAGAAACTCGAAGAGGGTGCCACTCAGGGTGCAGGCAAAGAGTTTGACGAGATAACATTTACAAACGGCAACGTCTCGATAAGCCTTGAGAAAGGCTCGGCAAGCACCCCCGTGAGACTGTGGACAAATACCAACGGCACAGTGGAGCTTCGCACATACAAAAACTCGACATTCACAATAAGCACCACCGACGGCAGCAATATATCGAGCATAATATTCGACGGTTACAAGGTGGCTACAATGGAGCCCTCGACGGGCAGCCTTAAGGATGGCGTGTGGAGCGGCACCGCCAACAGCGTAACATTCAACGTAACGGAAACGCTGAAAATAAATATAATTACCGTGAAATAACAAAGGCGCAATAATCGGCCCCAAAAGGTTTAGTGTCGGAATCCTCTGATTCCGACACTAAACCTTTTTTATCGGTACAATATTTAGAATCTGTTTTAATTTTATTTCGAGATTATTTGAGGACTATTTTTGAGCAGATATTCATTTTGGGGATGCAGGGAATAGCGAGCTATTTTCAAATTCCCAAAATGGATAGATGCCGAAAAGAGTCTCAAAGAAGCCG
>JAZSIU010000058.1:0-2906 GCA_045533955.1 Bacteroidaceae bacterium | reverse complement strand
TGGCGGCCGATGAGGGTATTGCTTGGGTGCCTATTGCTGCGTTGCTGTTGAGTGTTACGGTGGCGAGTGCTGTGCAGCCGTCGAATGCGTAGTTGCCTATTGTGGTGGCCTCGCTGCCTACTTCTACTGTCTGAATGTCGGCGCGGTTGTCGTACCACGGTGCTGTGCCCGGCGTGTAGTCGTACATTGCGCCGCTACCGGCGATTGTAAGATTTTTCTCTATTTTATAATATATGTAGCAGAGATTGTCGCCACATTTTCCTATTGCAATTTCGTCGTAGTTGCCTTTGTATATGTTGTCGGTTGTTGTCCTGTTGTTGAGCTGTTCGATTAGAGTTTGAATCTCGCCGTCGGTGGTGTTGTTGGGAACTACGATTATGGTATTCTCGAGGTTGGTCTCGGCTAAATTGTCGGGGTTTAGTGTGGGCATATCACAGGCGCCCTTATTGTTGTCGAATACGATGATTGCTACATTGGGGAGGTTGTTCAGAACATCCGGCCCTATTTGGGTTATTCCGTCGCCAAATACTATTATGGAAATGTAGTCGCTGTATTGTTTCCACGGGGTGCTATTACCTGTAATGTCATTTTGGTTGCCCGTAGATGTGAGCAGCAGTATTCCTGTTTCTGTATCGACGCTCCAATGGATTTTTTTATCGACTGTTCCACTATAAAGAGCGGCGTGTGCCCCTAAAAATGTAAATAAAATTAGTGTGATTGTTGATAATAGTTTTTTCATAAATAATATCTTAGTTTTATATTTGACTGCGGTGGTCGTTGGAGCTTTTATTTGTGCTCCTCTGGAAATTTTTTGCAAAGATAATACTTATTTGCTTGATAAACAAAGATTTTAGCATATATATGCAAATTGGGGGGGGTAAATCGTTGATTATCAATAAGATAGGTGTTTAGGTAGGTCTTTTGGACGATGTTGTAAAGAATCTTCCCGACTGTTTTAAGAATTAAACAGTCGGGAAGATTGTGTGTCTGCTTTTTGTGAACCGAAAATTCGGTTTTTTCTTTGTGTGGGAAATATGTAAGGATTATTCCCTTTGCTGCCGGTGGTGTTTGTTGCGTCCGCGCTCCCACATTTGTCGGAGTGTCTCTTTGCGGAAATGTTCTTCGGCGCGTTGTATGCCTAATATTTTGGAGGCGGGCACTACTTCGAGGTATTTTTTTATGTACTCTTTTTCGAGCTCGGCGGTCTTGATTTTGGCGTCGGCAAACTCGTTGACTATGAGTAGGCATTTTTCTTCGCTGTGCTCTTTGCCGTATTTTGCATCTACTTTATCTTTGGCTTCTTTGTTTATGAGCCATTTTTTCTTTTGCAACTCGAAGAAGAGGGGGAAGAAGGCTTCGGCTTCTTCGGGGGTGAGCTTGGCGTGTGTGGTGATAAAATTGCGCTGACGCTCTTGAAACTCTTTCAGTGAGAAGCGTTTCTTGCCTCGGTTGTGCTCGCGAGGGGCATCCTGTGCGGTTGCGGTTGTGCAGAGGCCGAGGATGGCTATTAGTGTGAATAGAATATTTTTCATATTGGTTGGTTTCTAAAAATCGGTGTTGTTGCTTGTAAGGTAGGTGTATAGTGTGTAGTCGTCGATGCTGAGTGTTTCGTATAATTGGTCGAAATAGTCGTTGCTGTACTCCTCGGCATAGGTGTAGGGGTGCTCGATGCTCGAAAGGTCGTTGTAGTACAATAGGCCGCACGTTGCAAAGAGAAGCACTATTGAGGCTGCGTAGCTCCATATTCGTTTGAGAGGAGGCGAGGCTATGGGGCGTGTCTTTGTGGGTGCGGACGAGGATTGTATACGTGCAAAGAGTCTCTCGGGGAGGTTGTCGAAATAGCCCTCGGGAAGGGTAAAGGGGGTCTTGCGGGGGGTAATATCTTCTAATTTCATATTCTCTTTTTTGGGGTTGCGGCCCTTGGGCTTTTTATTTTGTGGCGCTAGGGCTTTTACCTGTTTATTATTTTGACTTTTTTGTGTTGTAAAGGTTTAATTGTTGTCGCTCAGATAGTTTTCTATTTTCTTTATTGCTATGTGATACGAGGCTTTCAGTGCGCCGATGCTTGTGCCTAATATCTCGGATATTTCTTCGTATTTTTTTTCTTCGAAATATTTTAGGTTGAATATTATGCGTTGTTTGTGGGGCAGGCGGCTGATGGCTTCGTGCAGAAGGGCGTCGGCGTGGCTGCCGTTGAAATAGGGGTCGCTCTCGAGCTGTTCGACGATGGAGCCTTCTTCGCTGTCGAGTGGAACGTGTGAGGGTTGTTTGTGCGATAGAAAGGTGAGTGTCTCGTTTATGGCTATGCGGTAAAGCCACGTCGAGAGTTGTGCGTCGCCACGGAAATTGTTAATGTTGTTCCACGCTTTTATAAAGGTGTTTTGTAGTATGTCGTCGGTGTCGTCGTGGCTCAGTACCATACGACGTATTTGCCAATAGAGTTGTTCGCTGTATTGCTTGACAAGGAGGGTGAAGGCTGCATTCTGCAAAGAGGGGTCTTGCAGGGCTTTTAGTAGCTCTTTGTCGTTGTTTTTGCTTGTCTCTATTGTCATTCTTTTTGTTTTTGCCTTTTGTCTATCTTTTTTTTGACTGTTTTTTTGTGAAAAGGTTTAATCTATTTTATGCCGAAGATGAGCCCTTCGTCGGCAAGGTGGGTTGCGGGGAATATCTCTTGGGCTTCTTGGAGTAGGAGGCTGTCGTCTTTGTAGCGCGATGAGAAGTGTCCTATTATCAGTTGTTTGACGCCTGCATCGAGGGCTATTTGTGCTGCTTGTCGGGCGGTGCTGTGGTAGGTCTCGCGGGCGCGGGTGTGTTCGCTGTGGGCGAATGTGGCTTCGTGGTACAGAAGGTCGGCGCCTTGTATGTGGTCGATTATCGAGGGGCAGGGGAGTGTATCGCTGCAAAAG
>JAZSIU010000030.1:0-3107 GCA_045533955.1 Bacteroidaceae bacterium | reverse complement strand
TTTTGCGCGGTACATACCAACAACGCCGTCAACCTTAGAAAGGACGTAGGCTACCGACAGTGCCGAGGGCTTAACGTAAGTGTCGGTGAGTGTGCCACGGAGCAGATTGTCCTCGATGGCCTCGGGTGTCTCATCGCTGGTGATAAATGTGTAGTTACCCTCCTCGGCCTTGATAATTACAGCAGTGTTTGCGGGAATTACATCCTCCACAGCCTGCATCTTCAGAAGGTCGCCCTCGATGCGATTGGCGGTGTAAGCCTCGACGCCCGCGGGAATCTCAACTGCTGTGCCAAGGTACAATGTGGCGTATCCCGCTGCCGATACTGTAAGGTCGTAGGTCTCTACAATGTTTGTAAACTCTTTCCAGCCGTCTGTTGCAGCGTATGTGCTCTTGGCGCCTGCGGGAACATACAGTGTACAATTTGTCTTATCTACATTATAGAAAGCATTGTTGCCGGGCGCAAACAGATTCTCGGCTGCAATATGTGAAACAATGCTTGTAAGGCCGTGGCAACTATAGAACGCATAGTTGCCGATGCTTGTAACGCCCTCGGTAATGTCAACGCTTGTAAGGCTGCTGCAACCATAGAACGCCCACCCTCCAATGCTTGTAACGCTCTCGGGAACAACTACACTTGTAAGACCGCTGCAATAGAAGAACGCGCTTTCGCCGATGCTTGTAACAGTCGAGGGAATAACAGTGTTTTTGCATCCATATAATAAAGTGTTGCTTGCGGTTTCTATTATTGCATTGCAATTACCGCGACTGTCATATACCGTGTTCTCCTCATCAACTACAATGCTTGTAAGGCCGCTGCAACGTTCGAACGCATTATTACCAATGCTTGTTACACTCGAGGGAATAACAATGCTTGTAAGGCCGCTGCAATTCCAGAATGTTTGATTCGATATAATTGTTACGCTACCGGGAATCTTGATGCTTGTAAGGCCGGAGCAGTCATAGAATGTACCGAGACCGATGCTTGTAACACCCTCGGGAATTTCAATGCTTGTAAGGCCGGTGCAATTATAGAATACCCACTCTCCGATGCTTGTTACACTCTCGGGAATAACAATGCTTGTAAGGCCGGTGCAACTATAGAATGCACAGGTACCTATGCTTGTTACACCCTCCTCGATGGTTACGCTACTGATGCTCTCTCTATCGCTGTACCACGGTGTCTCATCATGGTTATAGTAGTTGTACATTGCGCCTGTACCAAAGATTGTGAACGCGCCTGTCTCCTCATTGAGTGCCCAATAGGCGTCGTCGCCACACTTTCCGTTAAACTCGACAATATTTGTAAAGTCTTTCCACTGCTCGGTTGCGGCGTATGTGCTCTTGGCGCCTGCGGGCACGTAGATGGTACAAGCATCCTTATTGACATTGTAGAAAGTTACTGCCCCGGGAGCGGAAATATTTTCGGCCGGGATAAACGAAATAATCTTAGTAAGATTTTGACAGTTTACAAATACTTGGTCTTCTATAGTTGTAACGCTTGCGGGAATCTCAATTGTCTCAATTTTGCTACCGTAGAATACGATTCTCTCGATAGTTGTTATTGCGCCGGGGAGTTTTACGCTCTTCAATGATGTGTAGGCAAAAGCGCCCTCCTCAATTGATGTTACGCCCTCGGGAATCTCGAGATTTTTAATATCAATATTATCGAATGCGTAGGTTCCGATGGTTGTAATGCCCTCGGGAATTACTGTGCTTGCCGAGCCTGCAATGAGTTTGTTTGTTGCTGTCTCGATGATGGCGTTGCAATAGTTGCGGCTGTCGTATGTGGTGTTTCCTGCCTCTACTGTTATTGTCGCTAAGCTCTTGCAAGCAAAGGCATAATCCTCGATTGTTGTAACGCTTGCGGGAATTGTGAGGCTTGTGAGTGCGCTGCAATCGCTGAGTGCCTCTTCTTTGATTGTTGTGAGAGTGTTGGGGAACTCTATGCTTGTAAACAGACACCCTGCAAGTGCCCATTCTCCAATAACGGTTATACCGCTACCGATGCTTACGCTGCTGATGTTCTCGCGGTCGCTGTACCACGGTGCGCGGTTGGCATCGTTGTCGGCATAGTTGTATATTGCGCCTTTGCCAAAGATTGTGAGCACGCCCTCGTTGAGTGTCCAATAGGCGTCGTCGCCACACTTTCCGTCGTAGGCTGCGGTGTTTACAGAGCTCCATCCGCCGGTTGTTGCGTAGGCGTCGGCTGCCTCGGCGGGGACGTTAACGGTTGCTCCTTCGGGCAAACACCACATTGCGTCGCTCCAAGAGGGAGGGGTGGTTGCAAGCAGTGTAAGGTTCTTAAGGCCGGCGAGCTTGTCGTCGTCGTTTGTACCAAAGGCATCGTAACTAACTGATGTTACGCTTGCGGGAATTGTTAATTGTGTAAGTGAACTGCAATTGCAGAATGCGGTGGCACCGATGGTGGTAACAGTCGGGGGGATTATTATGCCATCGAGCTGCGAGCATCCGTCGAATGAGCTCCAAGCAATTGTGGTTACGCCGTCGGCAATTGTGTGTGTTCCTGTCTTTGCGTTGGGGCACATTACCACGGTGGACATATCTTTTGTGTATATTACGCCATCGACTGAAACGTAATTTGCATTATCGGCTGCGACGTTGAAGGCGGTGATATTGGAGCAATCGGCAAAGGCTCCGCCGCCAATGCTCTTAATTGTTGCGGGCAGTGTTACCTCGCCGGTAATATCGACGCAGAACTGAAAGGCAAAGTCGTTGATTTCCGTTACTGTGTAATCGACACTTTCGTAGGTTACGGTTGCGGGAATGGTGAGTGTTCCTATCGGCCAATTACTGCCCGCAATAGCTACTGTCTTTTCACCCGACGAGATGACTGTGTAATTTACGTCGTCAATCGTGAAGGATTGAGCGTTGGCTGCTGTTGAGCACAGTAGTGCCACAGTTGCCAAAAGAAAAGAATAAAACTTTCTCATAATTATTTGAATTTAGGTAACGTGGACAAAAAGTAGGATGATTTCACTCTAAAAATCTCTTATTGGACAAAAAGTAGGATAGATTACCTCAACAGGGCGCGCCCTGTTGAGGTAATTCGCTCTTAATAATGCCGCATAATGTACTCATCCAACAA
>JAZSIU010000102.1:0-4395 GCA_045533955.1 Bacteroidaceae bacterium | reverse complement strand
ATTGGAGCATATTTAGAATGTTGTCGGGCTGCATAAAGGATTTATGCGTACAAAAATGATATCTCTTCGAATCTGAAGGTAAAACTGAAAAATCACTCCAAAAAAGAGGCTGAGCCAAAATTACTTTTGACCCAGCCTCATTATGTTTATTTTATAATCACCATTGTGGCTCCGAACCCATACTTTTGAAACGAGGCATCCTGCGAGAGGCAACGCGGGTATTTTCGCTTAAGCTCTTGCATAATGGCGTTGCGCAGTACCCCCTCGCCCTTACCGTGTATAAAGACAATATTCTTGCCCTTCTCCTTCAGGTGCTCGTTGATGGTTGTGCGCACAACCTCTAACTGATGATTCAGAATATCGAACGGGGTGAGGCCCGCGGTAGTCTCGAGCAGCGCGTCGGCGTGCAGGTCAACCTCTAAAATATCGTTGCCTTTGGGTAGCTTTTGGCTCGGAGCGGGATGCTGCGGTTCATCGACCCTCTTTTTTTCGAGGATTATGCGCTGAATCTCACTTGCATCGGTAAAAATCTCTTTTACAGGCTTATCGTCCGTTACAAGCTCATAGATGAGCGCTCCCTCGTCGAAGAAAGGGTTCTCCTTGAACAAGTGTAATTTGTAGAATTTCACCGTGTCGATGCGTCGTTCTATGCTCATTGCCGCTTTTGGTGCAAAGGCCTTATCGTGCTTGAATGGTAGCAGCTGCACGGCCACACGCTCCATTTCATTCAACTCGTCGCGGCCAAATTCCTCGAGAAACAGTTTGCAGTCGGGCTCTAAAAGTCCGTTGGCACGCACCCTCCAACTGCGCCCCTCGACAACGGAATATGTAAAATAGACCCAATAGTTGCTCTCGTTTATTATATATGCCTCGAAGCGCGAGTTTGAGAGCGATTTTTCGTCCATCGGCAGATAGGCCAATGATATATTCAGCCTCTCGCCCGCGGGACGCTCCATTGGGCGGAAGGTTATGACAGGCTCCTTCAGAGGCTCGTTCTCCTTGCCTAAGAGGTCGCCGAGAGGCTCTACCCTTGCGGCTGTGGGACGTGGGGCTTTTTTGGGCTCCTCTTTTGGTGTGAGCGTCTTTTTCTGAAAATTATACTCGTTGGTATCCACCGCCACACACTCGCTGATGGGCATTGGAATCTCGAATCCATCCTCGCCCTCGACAATCACTGTATCTTTCCCTTTGAATCGGGTAACAACGCCTCCACCCGTCTCGTGGATGAAGCGCACTTTATCTCCTATCTTCATTGTTTATAAATTTTCAAAAATGTAAAAAATCTTTCAGAAGCTGTTTGTTTTTTTTTCGTCGCTTTCTTTTGCAAGAGAAAGCGGCGAAACTTACAGCTTACTAAATAGAATATTTTTTAGAAATTTAAGTAGTTTCTTAGAATCTGTTTTAATTTTATTTCGAGATTATTTGAGGACTATTTTTGAGCAGATATTCATTTTGAGGATGCAGGGAATAGCGAGCTATTTTCAAATTCCCAAAATGGATAGATGCCGAAAAGAGTCTCAAAGAAGCCGAAACCAGTCTTTGCAATAACGAATTAACTTGTTTAATAAAATTCAAAACAGATTCTTAGCCTCTGAAACTCCTGCTCGAAATTAGGGGTCAGAATATCACGGCCCAGAGCCTCGTTCACCTCGGCTATTGTCCAGAATCGGCCGCCGTCGAGTTCGTCGCTCGGACGCACGGGGCCATCATAAACGGTGGTAAAGACATTTACCTGCTCGCGCTCACGCTCGCTCTCGAAATTATATCGAACAAGGAAACGCGGCTCAAAATCTGTAATCCCAAGCTCCTCGCACGCCTCGCGCCTGAGCGCCTCCTCGACACTCTCGCCGTAGTCAATGTGTCCGCCAACGGCTGTATCCCAACGTCCGGGCTGAATATCCTTCCACAGAGGTCTCTGCTGAAGATATATTCGCCCACGGCTGTCAAGCAGATGAAGATGCACCACAGGATGCAACAATTTACTGCCGCTGTGGCACTCGCCGCGAGTGGCGCGCCCTATTGTATTGCCCTCGTCATCGACAATGGGAAAAATCTCGGTATTATTATCGCTTTTCATCTTACTCTTTTTATTGTGCGAAGATAGTGCAAACGCGCGAGAATACAGAAATTTTACTTTGATATTTTAATGGTAAAAGGGCTAAAGAGGCTATTGGTTACGATTGACAAAGGTTGGCAGACCGTCTGGAGGGCTCCCCTCGCAAAGCGGCGCTGAGATACAATTATATCGGCAAAAAATCGAGACTCGGAATAAAGCGCCCCGAATCGGCCTCCTCGGGCGACGCATCATAAAATGGGAGCATCGGCAATTTATGATAAAACATTGCACTGCCGTCCTCAAGCGGAACGTGCAGCGTGCCGCTTACAATCTCGCACACACTATCATCCTGCACGGCGTAAGAGAAGCGTACAAGCAGCGTCAGAGAATCATCGGGCGATAATTGCGCCTCTACAATAAGCGGCGAGCGCATATTAAGCGTCTCGACCATAAGCCCTCTATTGTCTAACGGACTATAATCTACCGGTCCAACGTGCATAATGCCGCCGGTCAACCGTCCTTCCATCAATGCGTAAGGCCGCAGATAGAGCACACTGCTCTGCGCTCCCGGCAAAGGCTCGACGGCAGCAAAATGACGATGCGCAGCACTACCCGAGGTAGTGTCGCCCGTGCCGCAAGCTACAAACAGCACAAGAACAGTCATTAACAACGCACGTAACATTTTACTATTGAATAATCAATAGAAAAACATTACAGAAAAGCAAAATGTTCTTAAATATTTACTACGGAACGAGCAGCGAGCTGTCGCCGTAGCTCAGAAAGCGAAAATCGCGGGCAAGAGCATAGTCGTAAATACGCCTCCAATCGCCCTTTACAAAGGCCGAGACAAGTAACAAAAGCGTACTCTTTGGCTGATGAAAATTCGTTACAATTGCCTTTACAATATTGTATCGGTAGCCCGGAGCAATTATTATCTGCGTATATGTGTGCAGACGCTCCATTGCATTGCGGCGCATATACGCGGCAAGCGCCTCGAGCGCCTCGACGGGGGCAATAGTATGCTCGCGCTCGTAAGGCACCCACTGCGACACAAAAAGTTCGTCGGCGGCAATATCGGGATTCTCACTGACAGCCTCACCAAGAAAATAGAGACTCTCGAGCGTGCGCACCGACGTTGTTCCGACAGCCACCACAGTGCGCCCCTCGGCCGCTATAAGCGCCTCGACAAGCGACAAAGATACCTCGATATACTCCTCGTGCATCGTATGTTCGCCTATTGAATCGCTCTTGACTGGTTTGAAAGTACCCGCTCCGACGTGTAGCGTAACCTCTTTTAATGCCACCCCTTTTGCCTCGAGCGCACTCAGAACTTCGGGTGTAAAATGTAGTCCTGCGGTGGGGGCCGCCACCGAGCCTTTTATCTTGGAATATACCGTCTGATAGGTCTCTTTATCGCCCTCTTCGGTGCGCCGATTAAGATAGGGGGGGATGGGAAGCTCACCCGCAGCCTCAAGAACCTCGGCAAAGGAGAAGCCTCCGTCCCACGCGAAGCGCACGCTGTTTACGGCACCCGCGCTCAGACGCTCGGCGGTGAGCCACACCTCGCAGCCGTTTATCGTGAATCTCAGCTCGAGCTTTCCACTCTTCCAGCGGGCCGAATTTCCCACAAGACACTGCCACACACACTCGCGTGTCTGCTGAAAAATCAGCTGATAGTCATTGGGAGCCTCGGGCTCGAGACAGAAAATCTCGATGGTCGCCCCCGTCTCCTTGCGGAAACGCAGACGCGCCTGAATAACCTTTGTATTATTAAACACCATCAGCGAGCCGGCCGGAATATGCTCGGGCAGATTGCAAAAAGTATCCTGCGACACACTACCCCCTTTGTACAGAAGCAGTTTCGAGCTGTCGCGCCGCGCAAGCGGATATTTTGCTATTCTCTCATCGGGAAGCGCGTAATCATATTCGGCAATCTCAATATTGCGGGTATCTGTCATATTTTTCTAATTTTCGGCAAAATTACCCATTTCCTCGGACACTGAGAAACTATTTTGTGTAATTTCTCAAAATTTAGAGACTCGCTGTTTTTACAATTGCGCAGCAGCCTTGCAAGAAAGAATCTTTACTTTAGAATATTAGCATCCCATAAAATCTAAAAAACTCGGCTCAGTAGAAATTTACAGTGGGTAAGAATCAATAATCTATTTCTAATTTTCAAAAACTGCTGCATATAATACGCACAAAAGGTAACTTTTAATTTATTGCACCATAAAAAAGAAATTCAATGTAGGTACGATTGTTTTAAGGAAAAAGTGCGAGGTATGTTTAACCGCTACTTAGACGCTTGTTTACAAGCGACTAAGTGAGGGCGGTCCGCA
>JAZSIU010000019.1:0-93076 GCA_045533955.1 Bacteroidaceae bacterium | reverse complement strand
AAATTTTTATAAGTGTTAGTACCAAAGGTACTGATTGTCTGTTTGATTTGTTGCCCAGAATCGATTTATAAAAAAAAAGAATCGTATCGTCAAAAAAATAAACGATTGACGGTTTTTAAATAAAGTTCCTTACTCGTTATACTTTATAACTCCTATTAAAGAAATTACAAAGACACGTTGTACTGCTTTGTCTGTATGGAATGTTGTCAAGGATCGTCTTTTGCTTTCGTTTTATCGAGGCAACCACGTTGCTTCCCGAAAGCGAGTGCAAAGGTACAGCTTTTTTTATTACCACCAAACAATTGCAAGAGTTTTTTTCGCAAAAATCACATATTTTCCATTTTCTTTACATTCTTATTCCGATTATCACTTATTCTTGTTCATTATGCACTAGAAAAATAGCAAAAACAAGGAGTAAAAATAAATTTTGGGAGGCAAAAATTCTGTAATCTTTTTGTGCGAATTTTACAAAGAAAGTGTCCTCGACCCCAATTTTTCTGCAATTTTTATTCCGTTTTCTGTTTATCGCCACTAAAAAAAGCCCCAACGACAAGAGAAAAAAAACACAAAATAAAGCCCCAAAAACACTCGCACCGTTAATTGCAGTGAGGCCTTCCACCATTTTCATCTGAAAAAAACAGGCATTGGGCCGAAAATATCGACCGCTTTTATTATCTTCGCCGCCGAAGAGAAAGAGAATCGGCCGCAAATAGCAGCCACACGCCTGAAAAAAAATCGTCCCCTTTCTCCTTATTATATATATGATAGACCGTAACACCATAGAGCAGATAATGGATGCCGCCAAGATTGAGGAGGTGGTATCGGACTTCGTTGCCCTGCGCCGCCGCGGGGTGAACCTCATCGGACTGTGCCCCTTTCACAACGAAAAGACACCGTCGTTCACCGTCTCGCCCGCAAAGAACCTGTACAAATGCTTCGGATGCGGCAAGGGCGGCAAGCCCGTGCACTTTATTATGGAGCACGAGCAGATGAGCTACCCCGACGCCCTGCGCTATCTGGCCAAGAAATATCATATTGAGATAAAGGAGCGCGAGCTCACCGATGAGGAGCGTCGCACACAAAATATGCGCGAGAGTATGTTCGTGATAAACGAGCACGCCCAGCAATTCTTTGTCGATACACTGCACAACACACAAGAGGGGCAGTCCATAGGGCTCGGATACTTCCATCGCCGAGGGCTGCGCGACGACATTATAAAGAAATTCGGCCTCGGATACTCGCCCGAGAAGCGCGACACCTTTGCCACGGCAGCCGTAAAAGGCGGATACAGCCCCGAGCTCATTGCAAAGACCGGTGTATGCTACGCAACCGACGACGGTCGCCTTGTCGATAGATTCTGGGGCCGAGTAACATTCCCCGTACACACAATATCGGGTAAGGTAGTAGCCTTTGGCGGCCGCATCCTGCAAAGCAACCCCAAGGCCGCAAAATACGTCAACTCGCCCGAGAGCGAAATTTACCACAAGAGCGACCACCTTTACGGCCTTTACTTTGCCAAGCAATCCATAATGCAGCACGACCGCTGCATATTGGTCGAGGGCTACCTTGACGTAATCTCAATGTATCAGGCAGGCATACAAAATGTAGTAGCCTCATCGGGCACCTCACTCACCACGGGACAGATACGCCTCATCCACCGCTTCACCAACAACATCACCCTGTTGTACGACGGCGACAAGGCCGGAATAAAAGCCTCGTTGCGTGGCATTGATATGCTGCTCGAAGAAGGAATGAACATAAACGTCGTGCTACTGCCCGACGGCGACGACCCCGACAGCTACGCACAGACACACTCGACCGACGAGCTCGAGCAGTACATAAAGAACAACAGCGTCGATTTTATACAATTCAAGACCAACCTACTGATGGACGAGGTTGGCGACGACCCCGTGCGCCGCGCAGGCCTCATAGGCGACATTGTAAAGAGCATAGCCGTAATTCCCAACGACATTCTGCGTAGCGAATACATTAAACGTTGCAGTGATATGCTAAAATCGAGCGAACAGCTTCTTGTCTCCGAGACAGCCAAGCTGCGCATAAAACGCGCCGAGGAGCGACAGAAAAACAGCAGCACCCACGGCGACGCCACCCTACCCTCGGCCCTCGAGGCACAACCTGACAGCACCCTTCAACAGAGCATCGCACAAAGCTACCAAAATGACAACCCCCTATATAATAAGGAACGCGCGATAATACAATTCATCCTGCGTAGCGGCGGCAAGACACTCACCGTCCCCGAAGACAAGCTCACCGGCACCCCCGCCTTCAACGAGAGCGTAATATCGCATCTGCACTTCTCTTTTCAGGGCGACGGCATAGCATTCACCCACCCTCTGTACAAACGCATTTTCGACGAGGCAGCCGAGCACAGCAACGACCCCTCGTTCCGCCCCGACGAGCACTTTCAGACACACCCCGACGCCGAAATATCGACCCTTGCCGCCGAGCTCTGCGGCGACCGCTACCTACTGAGCAAAATGTTCAGCGAAAATAACACCGAGCTTCGCAACGAGAGCGCCATACTCTTCGAGCAGACCATACGCCTCGCCATCGCCTACAAGCAAAGCATCGTCGACGAACTTCTCAAAGAGACGATGGCCCGTCTGAAAGACCCCGCCGTCGTCGGCAACAGCGAACAGGCAATGGAGGTAATGCAGAATTTCAAATTCCTAAAGGAGACACAGCAGGCACTCAATAACCAGCTGCGACAATATGGCTTCAGCGCCTCGGCCGTCAGCCTTTAGCAAACGGCGCGCGTCGGGCAAACAAAAAAGCAAGCTATCCCGCCATAAGAGAACAGCCTGCCTTACTTAATATAAACACCCGCGCGCTATCTGCCACGTATCAGATTCATAAACTCCTCGCGCGTCTTTGCCCGGTCGAACGCACCGCAAAAATCCGAGGTTGTAGTTACCGAATTCTGTTTCTTGATGCCCCTCATCTGCATACACAGATGCTGCGCCTCGACAACTACCATCACCCCAAGCGGATTAAGCGTCTCCTGAATGCACTCCTTAATTTGCAGCGTCAGACGCTCCTGCACCTGCAAACGTCGCGCAAAGACATCCACCACACGCGCAATCTTACTAAGGCCCGTAATATATCCGTTGGGAATATAGGCCACGTGTACCTTGCCAAAGAAGGGCAGAATATGATGCTCGCACAGAGAATAGAAGTCAATATCCTTTACAATAACCATCTGGCTGTAATCCTCCTTGAACATTGCTCCGCGCAAAATGGCGTGCGGGTCCTCGTTGTACCCTGCCGTTGTGTCGAGCAGAGCACGCGCCACACGCTCGGGGGTCTTTATAAGCCCCTCGCGCTGCGTATCCTCACCAATGAGCCCGAGCATATTACTGCAACACTCCATAAGGCCCTGAATAACCTTGTCTCTATTCTCATCCATAGTAACAATACCTATTTATACTAATAAGGCAAATTTATAATACCCTTCCTAACAGAAATCTCACGGAATTTCTTAGTAGCCTTCAGACGGTACATAACCGCTTCGGCCTCTTCGCGCGTGCGATAATCGCCATACAGACACAAGCGTATGGGCGACTCAAAGACCACATAAACCTCGGCACCGGGAAAATTATCCCTCATATATTTGGCCATCTTATTGGCCTCTTCACGGGCCGTCTGCGAGTTATTACCCGAATAAACCATCACACGATAGCCCTCAACCTGCGCAGGCTTACCATCGGTGCGCAGCGCCATCGACCCCATCAGATTAAGCAGTTTCTGCGGCTGCACAATGCGCACAGTGCCCTGTCCCTGAACGTCGCGCTGAAGCTCGTTGACAATATTACTCTGTGCCCTCAGAGAAAGGGCACAGAGTATAAGTATCATTATTGATAAGGTTCTTCTCATTCTTTCCAAGCGTCGATGATACCCTTAAAGTCGGCAGCCTTGAGCGATGCGCCACCAATGAGACCACCGTCAACATCGGGATTAGCGAAGAGCTCCTTGGCGTTGCTTGCCTTGCAGCTTCCACCGTAGAGGATGGGAGTATTCTCGGCTACCTCGTTGCCATATTTCTCGGCAATTGTCGAGCGGATGTAAGCGTGAATCTCCTGTGCCTGCTCGGGAGTAGCTGTCAGACCTGTACCGATGGCCCATACAGGCTCGTAAGCGAGAATAATCTTCGAGAAGTCCTCGGCCGAGAGGTCGTAGAGCGAGCCTGCGAGCTGCTTGTAAACTACCTCGTTCTGTACACCCTGCTGACGCTCCTCGAGCACCTCGCCGATGCAGAAGATGGGAGTAAGGCCGTTGGCAAGAGCAAGCTGCACCTTCTCTTTGAGGACAGCCTCGGTCTCGCCATAGTAAGCGCGACGCTCAGAGTGGCCAAGAATTACATACTGAGCACCTGTCGATGCAACCATAGAGGCCGATACCTCGCCGGTGTACGCACCCGATACCTTGTCGGCGCAGTTCTCGGCACCAACGCCAATGATAGAGGCGTCAACGGCGGGAACAACCGATGCAAGATGAATGAAAGGAGTGCAAATTACAACGTCGCAATTGGGCTTGTCGGCTGTAAGAGCCTCGTTAAGCTCCTTTGCAAGAGCAACACCCTCCTGAAGATTCAGGTTCATTTTCCAGTTACCTGCTACAATTTTCTTTCTCATAACTTTTTCTTTTTTAAAGGTTTGTATTGTTGTTTATATCAATAGTTTCTGTCTCTTTACCCTTGTTGCGGTCTTTGCGCAGTCGCAAAAAGACAAGCAGACTGCGCACCGCGGCCGTGAGCATATCAATGAACATAATCGCCGTCAGCGGCACTGCAAACAGCATAATCCACAGCCTCCACCCGCGAATGTAGGTATATACGCTGCGCACACTGTCGGGCATTTTGGTGGGCGACTGCTCGATGCGCTCCACCGGAGGCAGGTCGGCTACGTTCCATTTTCCGGCCACAAGACCGTCTTTTAAGAGCAGCAGTCCGGGGTTGGAGCGCACAATGGTCTTAAGCATTATCTCGTCGGCCCACAAAAGAGGATACTCGCCTCCGGTGCGTTTGCCCCACAGCTCCGCGACCTCCTCATCCGACGACGTTGCCGCGTAGAAGGGTACGCCCCGCTCGCTGCAATAGTCGTATAGGTCGTTTATCTTATCCACCCTGCTCTCGTCGGCCGTCTCGAGGCGGCTGAGCACCAGCACACACACGTAACCCGTATCGGCAAGAATCTCGGGGGCATAATCCTCGCCCTCGGCATCCAAAAAGGCAAAATCGAGCACACGCGCGGGCCTGCCAAGCTCAATAGTCTCGCTGCGACTGCCCAGATAATTCCACGTGCTGTCGGGATAGGTAAACTCGTCAAACTCCATCACCTGCCCCGCCTTCTCGAATTTATATATCGTTTTTTGCACAGCCGGGACATCCTCGACCGCCTCGCGCAGATTACTCCCCACGGCAAACGGCCTAAAGTCAATCACCGGCAGATGCGTAAGGCTCGCCCCCTCGAGCAAGGCAATGTAGCACACGGCAAAGGCGGGAACCATCCAACGGTTCACAAGGCTCATTTTGCGAATGAACAGACGGCGCTTGAAACAACAGAGCGTTGCGCAAATGAGCAGCACGACATTCTTGCCAAAAGTCGCCCAATTCGACAACACCAACGCATCACCGAAACAGCCACAGTCGCGCACAGGATTCCAAAGAGCCAATATCAGCGTAAAAGGAGTAAAAAACAGGAAGAAGAGAAACACCGTCGATGTAACCACCCTGTTATATACACCCATAAGCAAAAATACGCCCAAAAGAAACTCGGCGGCCGATAGCATCGTCGCCCCAAAGAGCAACCACCCCTCGTCAATGCCGAGCAGCCCGAAAGCCCCCGCATACTCGCCCATCTTATAGGACAGCCCCACCGGGTCAACAGCCTTAACAAAGCCCGAGACCACAAGCACCGCCGCCAACAACAAACGCGAGAGGTTGACCAGCAGCGCCGTAAACGCCCTTTTCTTACCCAGCAACGCCATTCTTTATAAGCGCAAAGACAGCATAATTTATCATATCCATATAGTTGGCATCAACCCCCTCGGATACCTTTGTAGCACCCTCCAGCTCCTCAATTTGCTTTGTACGCCATATTTTTGTGAGGATAAGGTCGGTGTACGAGGTTGTACGCATTCCGCGCCACGCCTCGTTGTAGTCGTGATTCTTACGCTTCATAAGCTCCAGCGTCAGGGCAGCCTTCTCGTCGTAAAGTTCCATAGCCCTCCGGGGCGTAATATCGCAATCATCGGCGTATCCCAGCTGCAATTGCACAAGAGCAATTATTCCGTAGTTCACAATGCCTATGAGCTCGCTGTTAATATCCTCGCCCACCAAATTCTCGGCACCCGTCTCAAGGGTGCGTATGCGCTTGGCCTTTATAAAAATCTGGTCGGTTAGCGAGCAGGGACGCATAATGCGCCACGATGCTCCATAGTCGTAGAGTTTCTTCCCGAAAAGCTCGCGGCACACAGCAAGCACGCTCTCAAATTGTTTATTTGTATCGGTAGTCATCTTTTTTCAATTTTTCGCACCATTCCAACGGGGATATTTCTTGAAGAAACTACCCCATTTTAGTTTAATCACACCAAAGAGCGCCTCGCTGAATATGCCTCCGCTCATTTTCGAGACACCCAGCACACGATTCACAAAAATCACAGGCACCTCCTTAATCTTGAACCCACATTTATGGGTGGTAAATTTCATCTCAATCTGAAAAGCGTACCCCTTGAAGCGGATAGAGTCGAGGTCGATGGTCTCGAGCACCCTGCGACGATAGCAGTTAAAGCCCGCCGTCGTATCGTAAACGGGCAGTCCCGTTATAAAGCGCACATATTTCGACGCAAAATAGGACATAAGCACACGCCCCATAGGCCAATTGACCACATTAACGCCCGTAACGTAGCGGCTGCCCACCGAAAGGTCGTATCCATCCTGCGCACAGGCATTATAGAGTAAGGGTACATCGTCGGGATTATGCGAAAAATCGGCATCCATCTCGAAGATATACTCGTAGCCCTGCTGCAAAGCCCATTTAAAACCCGTAATATAGGCCGTTCCGAGGCCCAATTTCCCCGAGCGCTCGATGATAAAGACCCTACCATCAAACTCACTCATAAGCCCCCTTACTATCGCCGCCGTACCGTCGGGCGAACCATCATCAACCACAAGTACATCAAAAGAGTGCTCGAGCGCCATAAGCACACGAATCATCTTTTCGATATTCTCCTTCTCGTTGTATGTAGGTATAATAATTACGCTGTCGCTCTTTGCCATAATTTATACATATTCATTCGGCGAAGATACAGAAAAAAGAGTGCATTTTACTCTATGAGAAGCAAAAAATACGCAAAAAGAGGAATTTTATTATATAAAATTAACCTAAAGAGCCCGAATATCGTCGGCCGAAGCATCTTTTTTTACTACTTTTGCGGTAAACTTCAAGGAGTAACACAAAAAAAGTATAGCTCGCACAGATGGAAGCAAAAGAGTTACAAAAAATATATTCGGTGCATCCCGGCGTCGAGGCGCTCGAAGAGTTGTGCCACGATGGCAGCAAGAAAAAAGTGCTGATAGGCGGCCTTACGGGCAGCTCGGCAGCACTTGTACTCTCGGGCCTGCGCGAGCGTCTGCCCGAACAAACCTTTCTGCTGCTGATGAACGACGTCGAAGAGGCCGGCTACCTTTACCACGACCTTACACAAGTGTGTGGCGATGAGAATACACTATTCTTCCCCTCCTCCTTTCGCCGCGCAATAAAATACGGCCACGAGGACGAGGCCAACCGCATCCTGCGCACCGAGGTAATGAGCCGCCTCACAGGGCGCCGTAGGGGCGAGGGCCTCACCATTGTAACCCACCCCGACGCAATAGCCGAGAAGGTCGCATCGCAAAGCGAGCTTCAAGAAAAGACCCTTACAATATCCCTCGGCGATAAGATAGCCCGCGAAGAAATTGAAAAGCAGCTCGCATCGCTGGGCTTCAGAGAGTGCACCTACGTCTATGAACCGGGCGAGTTTGCCGTTCGCGGAAGCATCATCGACATCTACTCCTACTCCTCGGAGCTACCCTACCGCATCGACTTTTTCGGAAAAGAGGTCGATAGCATACGCACATTCGAGGTCGATACACAGCTCTCGAAGCAACGCACCGACAAAGCCTCAATCGTCCCCAAGATAACCGGCGAAGAGAGCGTGCCAATAACACATTTTCTACCAAAAAACAGCGTCGTAATAACAAAAGACCTTGAATTTGTCAAGGGCAGCATCGCACGACTGCACAGCGAAGGCTTCACACTGCAAGCCCGCCTCTCGCAAGAAGAGCAACCCAAGATGCCGCCTCTGATGTCGGCCGCCGAGCTCGAAGGACATCTAAAGAGTGTGCGTCATTGGGAGCTGCGCGCCTCGCAGATAGAGGAAGGAATAAAAGTAAAATTCGACACAACACCCCAGCCTGCTTTTCACAAAGACTTCGACCTTGTCGAAAAGACCTTTGCCCATTACCTTGAAAAGGGCTACAAGATACATTTCTTGAGCAACGACAGCCGCCAAGCGATGCGCCTGCAAACAATCTTCGACGAGCGAGGCAAAGAGAACATCGGCTTCACCGCCATCGGACGCACCCTACACGCAGGATTCATCGACCACACACTGCACACCCTCTTTTTCACCGACCATCAACTCTTCGGGCGCTTCCACAACTACCGTCTGCGCAGCGACCGCGCACGAGAAGGCAAGGCAGCCCTCACCCTGCGCGAACTGAAAGAATTTAAGACAGGCGACTACATTGTGCACATCGACCACGGAATAGGAAAATTCGGCGGCCTTGTGCGCATCCCCAACGGCGAGACAATGCAAGAAGCCATCAAGCTCATCTACAAAAACGACGACGTAGTATTTGTCTCCATACACAATCTGCACAAAATATCGAAATACCGCGGCCGCGAGGGCGAGCCCCCCGTCATAAACAAGCTGGGCACAGGCGCTTGGGAGCGTATGAAAGAGCGCACCAAGAAGAAGATAAAAGACATTGCCCGCGACCTTATAAAGCTATACTCGCAGCGCTACAAGGAGGAGGGCTTTGCCTTCTCGCCCGACAGCTATCTGCAAACCGAGCTCGAAACAGGTTTTATGTACGAGGACACCCCCGACCAGCATAAAGCCACCGCCGACGTCAAACGGGATATGGAGCGCCGACGCCCTATGGACCGCCTCGTCTGCGGCGACGTAGGATTCGGAAAAACCGAGGTTGCCATACGCGCCGCCTTTAAAGCCGCCACCGACAGCAAACAGGTAGCCGTGCTTGTGCCCACCACCGTGCTCGCCTATCAGCATTATCTCACATTCAAAGAGCGCCTGAAGGACTTTCCCTGCACCGTGCAGTATCTGAGCCGCGCCCGCTCCTCGGCACAAAGTAAGCAGGTACTAAAAGAGCTTGCCGAGGGCAAGATAGACATTATCATCGGCACCCACCGACTAACGGGCAAGGATGTAAAATTCAAAGACTTAGGGCTGCTCATCATCGACGAAGAGCAAAAATTCGGCGTTGCCATAAAAGAGAAACTGCGCCAGATGAAAGTAAACGTCGATACACTGACAATGACCGCAACCCCCATCCCCCGCACCCTGCAATTCTCCATAATGGGCGCCCGCGACCTCTCCATAATACAAACACCGCCACCCAACCGCTACCCCATACACACCGAGATACAGACATTTGATGCCGAGGTAATAAAAGAGGCCATAAACTTCGAGCTCAGCCGCGGCGGACAGGTCTTTTTCATCAACAACCGCATATCCAATATGCACGAGCTTCAGAGCCTCATCAACCGCCACGTACCCGACGCCCGCGTCTGCATCGGCCACGGCCAGATGGAGCCGCAAGAACTCGAAAAGAGGCTCTACGACTTCATCAACCACGACTACGACATACTCATCGCAACCTCAATCGTCGAGAATGGAATAGACATTCCCAACGTAAATACAATTATCATAAACCAAGCACAGAGTTTCGGACTGAGCGACCTTCACCAAATGCGCGGACGTGTGGGACGCGGACAGCGCAAAGCCTTCTGCTATATGCTCACCCCGCCGCGCGAGACACTAAACAGCGAGGCTCGCCGCCGCCTCGAAGCCATCGAGAGTTTCAACGAACTTGGCAGCGGAATGAACATCGCAATGCAAGACCTTGACATACGCGGCGCGGGCAACCTTCTGGGCGCCGAACAGAGCGGCTTCATCGCCGACCTCGGCTACGAGACCTATCAAAAAGTGCTTGCCGAGGCCGTACGCGAACTCAAGAACGAAGAATTTTCCGACATTCTGCACGAAGAGCACGAGCAATCGGGCGGCCTCTATGCCGACGACTGCGTAGTCGAGAGCGACCTTGAGCTCTTCTTCGGCCCCCTGTACGTACCCGACAGCAACGAGCGCATCCTGCTGTACCGCGAGCTCGACTCAATAACCAACGAACGCGACCTTGCCGCCTTCCGTAACCGTATGATAGACCGCTTCGGAAAAATCCCGCCCGAGGGCGAGGAACTTATCCGAATGGTAACCCTCAGACGCAAGGCACAAGAGATGGGCATCGAGAAAATCTTCCTGAAAGGCAAGCGAATGAAGCTGTTCTTTGTTGATGAGAACAATACAGCCTTCTATCAGAGCGAGACTATGGGCCGCATACTCTTCTTTGTCAAAAGCACACAATTCCCCTGCGCCATAAACAACGACAATCACCGTATGAGTATCAGCGTCGATAATGTAAAAAGCGTCGAGACAGCCCTTGCCTTCATAAGCGAAATGCAACAAGCCGGCACAAATTAAGAGATTAAGAAGCGTACGCACACAATAAAAGAGACAAGAAACAAAAAAGCACGTTGCATTTTTGATAAATAGTCCGTATATTTGCCTTGTTGCAAATATACAAACAAGCGAGCAAGAAAATAAAGTTTACTTTATATTTTTACAGCGAGCGCAGTGTATATTGGCGCTTTAACGCAAATATACGGACTATTATCCACTACACGATAAACACAAAAAAACGAATAATTATGAAATTTACCCTAAGAACCATTAGCTGCGTAGCCACAATGCTCTTTGCAATGGCCGCAACCGCACAAAACAACGGCGGCATCGACGCACAGATGCTCAAAGAATTCTCCGAGAGCTACCGCCCCGAGGGCGCCGAAAAAGCACTCCAGAATGTAATGCTCAACAACAGCGTCAATGCATTAGCATTGAACCAAGAGAATCTTGGCGAGCTCGACACCTACTTCAGCCACAGCGTAGCCTCAAAAGGCATCAGCGACCAAGAGTCATCGGGTCGTTGCTGGCTCTTTACCGGAATGAACGTGATGCGCGCCAAAATGATTGCCGAGCAAGAGCTCGGAGCATTTGAATTCTCGCAGGTATATAACTTCTTCTACGACCAATTAGAAAAGTCGAACCTCTTCCTGCAAGGCATCATCGACACACGCAAAAAGCCCTTCGACGACCGCACCGTCGAGTGGCTCTTCAAAAACCCCTTGAGCGACGGCGGGACATTCACAGGCGTTGCCGACCTTGTAACAAAATACGGCATTGTACCCAAAGGCGTGATGAAAGAGAGCTACACAAGCAACAACACCGGCGCATTCAACAATCTGCTAAAGCGCAAGTTGCGCGAGTTTGGCGTGCGTCTGCGTCAGGCATCCGACAACGGCGCCAAAGACAAAGAGCTTCAGAAAATGAAAAAAGAGCAGTTGAAAGTAGTATATAAGATGCTCGCACAGGTCTATGGCGTCCCCCCGACAGAATTTATGTGGGCCCCTAAGGACGCACAAGGCAAATACCGCGAAGAGCCTCAGCTATACACCCCCAAGAGCTTCTACGAGAAATTCATCGGCTGGAACCTCACCGACAACTACGTGATGCTGATGAACGATCCCACCCGCCCCTATTGGCAATGCTTCGAGATTGAGTACGACCGCCACGCCTACGACGGCCACAATTGGCTCTACGTCAATCTGCCCCTCGACGAGATTAAAGCAATGGCCATCGCCTCAATCAAAGACAACACAATGATGTACTTCTCGTGCGACGTAGGCAAATACCTCGACAGCAAACGCGGCACGCTCGACCTCAACAACTACGACTACGAGACACTCTTGGGCACCACATTCGGAATGAACAAGAAAGAGCGCGTAATGACATTCGACAGCGGTTCGTCGCACGCAATGACCCTCAAGGCCGTTGACCTCGACAAGGACGGAAAGCCCATTAAATGGCAGGTCGAGAACAGCTGGGGCGCAGGCTCGGGCTTTCAGGGCACACTCATTATGACCGACAAATGGTTCGACGAGTATATGTTCCGCCTTGTGGTAGATAAAAAATACGCTCCCGCCAAGGTACTCGACGTACTAAAGCAAAAGCCCACAAAACTCCCCGCTTGGGACCCTATGTTCGCACCCGAGCAGTAAATTATCCAATTAAACAAAAAAGCATAAAAACCGTTTAGACTATATAGAAATATGGCAAATTATAGTTTCAAAAGTATGATTAAGAAGTACGTTACAGCAAGCGGACTACTAATCATAAGTGCAATTGCGGCACTTATTCTTGCCAACAGCGAGGCCAAAGAGTGGTATTTTGGTCTGTGGGAGAATATCGTCAGCATCTCTGTGGGCAGTTTCAACCTATTCAGCCACAATGGGCACGATATGACCTTGTTGCAGGTCATCAACGACTTTTTGATGGCCCTCTTCTTCCTCTCCGTGGGATTGGAGATTAAGCGTGAGTTTCTTGTGGGCGAACTATCGTCGCCCAAGAAAGCTATGCTCCCCATCATTGGCGCGTGCGGAGGTATGCTGGTTCCCGTTCTTATTTTCTGGCTGCTGTGCCCGAGCGACCCCGACCTTCAGCGAGGCCTTGCCATCCCTATGGCAACCGATATAGCCTTCTCGTTGGGCGTGCTCTCGGTCTTTAGCACCCGCGTACCCGTGGGACTAAAAGTATTCCTTGCAGCCCTTGCCGTGGCCGACGACCTTGGAGGTATCATCGTAATTGCAATATTCTACACCTCGGAGCTTCATACAGCGTTCCTCATCCTATCGCTTGTATGCACCCTTATTATGGTTATTGCCAATCGTGCAGGCGTACACCACAAATTCTTCTATCTTATAACAGGATTTGTGCTGTGGTATGCGATGCTTAACTCGGGTATCCACGCAACAATCGCCGGTGTAATCACAGCGTTCTGCATCCCCTCGACACTCGAAAAGGGAACAGGGTACTATCTTGAGCGGATACGCAAGAACCTCGAGAATTTCCCCGTCATCGACAACAGCAAAAAGGGTGCCGTCATCTTGACACACGACGAGATTAACCGCCTCAAGAGCGTCGAGTCGGCTGCCGACCGACTAATCAGCCCTCTGCAAGACCTCGAGGATAACCTGCACGCCCTCATCGGATACGTTGTTATCCCCGTCTTTGCCTTTGCCAATATTGGCATCGACCTCTCGGCAATGGATATGAGCTGTCTGCTCACGGGAGTGGGAATGCCTGTAATGGCCGGTCTTGTAATAGGTAAATTTGTGGGAGTATTCATATTTGCGTGGGTTGCCGTGAAGATGGGCATTGTAGCCCTTCCCGACGGTGCCAATTGGCCGTCCTTCTCGGGCGTGTGTGCATTGTGCGGAATTGGTCTTACGGTATCAATCTTCATTGCCGACCTTTCGTATGCGTCGCTTGCCGGACGTGGCCCCGAACTTCTTGCACAAGCAAAATTGGGTATTCTGTGCGGTTCGTTTATCTCGGCAATATTAGGTTGCATCCTGCTGAATATGTTCCTGCCCAAGAAAAGATAAACAAAATCACAGGGAATATAAAAATAAATTGGAGGCTCGTTTATGGCGAGCCTCCAATTTATTTATTATATCTTGCGGGGTTAATACTCCTTTTCGTTTGCCATACGCCACGCACACAAATAGGCGGCGCGGGTAATATCGAGTAGCTTTGGATAGTCAATCTTCTCGGCGCTGTCCGAGGGGCGATGATAGTCGGGGTGTCCCTCGGTGTGATACCACACGATGGGAACATCCACGCGCGCAAACGGGCCATTGTCGCTACCGCCCACAGGGCGATCCCACGCAACATAATCGGGTTCGAACGAGAAGCCTCGCTCCTTGCAATCCTCGCGCAACCACTCACCAAAAACAGGATGAGCCTCGGTGAAGAAATATTTCAGATAGCGGGGATTATCAACCGGGCCACGGCCCACCATATCAAAATTCATATAAGCCTTTATGCGCGAGTGATTCTCCCAATTCTTGACAAAGAATTTCGAGCCTAAGAGCCCTTTCTCCTCGCCGTCCCAGAAGGCAAAAATAACCGTGCGCTTGGGACGTTCGCCTACCGCTTTAATCGCCTTTGCAATCTGCAATACAGCCGACACACCCGAAGCATTGTCATCGGCTCCATTATAGAGCCCATCGACATCAACGTCTCCCTGAAGGCCCAAATGATCGTAGTGCGCACCAATAATGACATATTCGTCGCTGAGCTCGCCGGGAATCATCGCCAAGATATTGTTCATACTCCGCGTCTTGAAAAATCCCACCTCTTTTATGCGAGCAATGGAGTCGGGGTCAATCTCCCAGCTGTTGCGCACGGGGGTAACAATCTGTGCCGCCTCGAACGGCTGATAATAATCACCCTCGAGGAAAGGCTGTACACCCCACTCCCTAAGCAGCGACACAATATAGCGCGAAGCAATGTATCCGCCGGGCTCTCCCGCGTCGCGTCCTTGCAACAGGTCGTCGGCCAAAAATTCGACATAATTGCGCGACTGCTCAATGGTAATTGCATTATAACCACGCTCAACAGCCTTTTTCTGAGCCGATGCTGCCATCGAGACCAGCAACACAGAAAAGAGCAAAAAAAATGTTCTAAAATTTTTTTTCATAATCTGATAGAATTTTATCGTTCACACACACTTAATTAAAATTAAAATAAAATCGACCCACACTGCACCACCCACAAGGCAAAAGTAACCAATTTTAATTTACCACACACAAAAAACCAATATTTTGCAACAAAATAATCGACACACAAAAAAAATAACAGCATTTTCACACACCCCTCACCCCACTCACAGACACATCTGACAACGAATTTATTTTCAGTCAGATAGGTTATTAACAAATTGTTGAAAACTTTGACAAAATAAATTCTTATTTTATTGTGGGGAATTGTGGGGAATTGTGTAATTTTGAAGCGAATATTATAATTTAGAGTGAAAAGTATGCGTTTCATAGGTAACATAGAGGCAAAAACCGACAGCAAGGGCCGAGTATTTCTGCCCGCCTGCTTCCGTCGCACACTGCAAACAACAGCGTGCGAGCGCATTATGATGCGAAAAGACCCGCATCAGCCCTGCCTTGTTCTGTACCCCGAGGAGACGTGGAACGCACTACTCGACCAACTACGCAGTAAGCTCGACCGTTGGAGTTCGCACGGACAAATGCTCTTCAGAATGTTCGTAGCCAACGTCGAAGAGCTCACAATCGACAGTAGCGGCCGCATACTTCTGCCCAAGCGCTACCGCGATCTTGCCAACATAGAGCAAGAAGTTCGTTTCATAGGAATGGACGACACAATAGAAATATGGGCCAAAGAGCGAGCCGAGCAGCCCTTTATGCTACCCGAGGAATTCAGCCTTGAGCTCGAAAAAATAATGTCGGCCGAAACAAGCGCCACAGAAAGGAGGGAACAATGAGCGAAGAATTAGTTTACCACACACCGGTGATGCTTAAAGAGAGCGTCGATGGAATGCAGATAGGCAGCAACGATATATGCGTCGATGTAACATTTGGTGGAGGAGGCCACTCGCGAGAGATAATGAGCCGCCTCGGGAAAAGAGGGCACCTATACAGTTTCGACCAAGATGAAGATGCCGAGAAAAATGCCCCCGACGATAAGCGTTTCACTTTCGTAAGGGGCAATTTCCGCTTTTTGAGCAATTTTATGCGCTACTACGAAGTTAACTCGATAGACGCCCTTTTGGCCGACCTCGGCGTCTCGGGGCACCATTTCGACGACGAGACCCGCGGTTTCTCGTTCCGCTTCGACTCCGAGCTCGATATGCGAATGAACAAACGCGGCGGCCGCACGGCAGCCCAGCTTCTGAACACCGCCGACGAAGAGCAGCTCGCAAGCATCTTCAAGCTATACGGCGAGCTCAATTGCAGCCGCAAGCTATCGGCCGCAATCGTAAAGCGCCGCACACAGAGTCCCCTGCGCCGTGTGAGCGACCTCATCGAAGTATGCAAGCCCTTCTGTCCGCCCCAGCGCGAAAAGAAAGAAATGGCCAAAATCTTTCAAGCACTGCGCATTGAGATTAACCAAGAGGTCGAAAGCCTCAAAGAGATGCTCACACAAGCCAAAGAGCTCCTAAAGCCCGGCGGCCGATTAGTAGTAATAACCTACCACTCGATAGAAGATCGCATAGTAAAAAACTTTATGCGCAGCGGCAATATCGAAGGAAAAATCGAGAAAGACTTTTTCGGCCGCATACAATCACCCTTCGAGACACAAAAAGTAATCCTCCCCACCGACGAGGAACAGAAAACAAACCCCCGCTCACGCAGCGCCAAGCTGCGCATAGCAATAAAAAACGAGTAGCAAAACAATATGGAACAAAATAACAACACCCCAACCGGCGAGCCCAAAGAGCAACAAGAAGCCCCCCGCAAAAAAGGCAAGAAAGGCAATTTTATAAGCCAAATACTCAGCGGAAAGATGTTCCGCAGCGAAATATTCCTAAACAACATCTGGCTTATGCTGCTCATCGTATTCTACTCATTCATATACGTCAGCAACCGCTACGCCTACCGCCAAGAGCTCAAACAGATAAAACAGTTGAAAGCCGAGCGTCAGGACGCCAAATATATGCTCCTCACCAAGCAAAGCGAATTTTCCGAGAAGAGCCGCCAATCAAACATCGAGAGCTACGTACAACGCTACCAAAGCCAACTAAAAACCGCAACCAACCCACCCTTTACCGTAAAATAACCCCCTCCCACATAAACAATGTTCAAATTCAAAAACAACATAATACTACGCTTCAACCTACTGCTAATTTTCGGATTTTTTGTATGGGGAGTGATAATTGTCGCAAAAGCAGGCATAATAATGACCCTTGAGCGACAATTCTGGCTCGACGTTGCCCAAAGAGCAATCGTCTACAACAAACCCATCGAACCCCGCCGCGGCGACATACTCAGCGACCGAGGCGAGCTTATGGTGAGCAACCTTGTAAAATATCGCCCTTACATAAATTTCGACAATTTAGGCGAATACTCACTAAGCGACAGCAAGCGCGAGAAACTAAAAAAAGAGAAAGACACAATATGGAACAACGACCTCAGCCTAATGTGCGAAGGTCTCGCACGAATAATCCCCCGCTGGACAGCCGCCGAGTTCGAAGCACACATAAAGAGAGGCCTCACCGACTTTAAGTTAGGACGCAAAGGACGCTTCGGAAAGAAAAAGTACCCCCTGTGCCCCGACCACCAACTATACCTCTCGTACACCCAATACCATAAAATACTGCAACTACCCATCCTCTGCAAAGAGGCCCGCATCTCGGGACTATGGCGCGAAGAGTACAAATACCGCAAGAAATTCTTCGGTTCGCTTGCCAACAGCACATTGGGCGACTACTCAATCTTAGGAAAAAACGAAAAAACCGGCCGTCTGATAACCGACAAACACGGCCTCGACGAAAAATACGACACAATACTCAGCGGCGTGCCCGGACTAATGCACACCGAGAAAGAGAAAGAGATAATAGACATTCCCGTCGAGCACGGAATGGACATACAGACCACACTCAACGTCGAAATGCTCGATATATGCGAGAAAGCACTGCGTCGCGGCCTCACCGAGCACGGCTCCCGCGCAGGCTGGGTAATACTTATGGAGGTAAAGACCGGCGACATAAAAGCCATCGTCAACCTATCGTTGGGCGAGGATGGAGAATTTATCGAGACCTTCAGACAGAACAAAAATAACGGCACCCCCAACCACGCCCTCGCCGACCTGCGCGAGCCGGGCTCCATCTTCAAGCCCGTAGCCCTTGCCGCAGCCCTCGAAGATGGCAAGATACAAGAGCACGACTCGGTCAAGAGCTACAAAGCACAAGGCGGAGTAATGGTTATGCACGGCCGTCCCATACGCGACGCAGTGCGCCCCGAGCGAGACTATCAGACAGTAACCGAGGTTATACAAAACTCCTCGAACATAGGAATGGCACTCATAATAAACAACGGCTACAAAGACGAGCCCGAGCGCTTCACCGACAAACTGAAGAAATTTGGAATGAAGGACAACTACAAACTCCTGCAATGCGAAGGCACCCCCACATTCCGCACCCCCGACAGTAAATACTGGTCGGCCCCCGACCTTCAAGCAATGTCGCGCGGATACGCCACGGCACAAACAGCCCTGAACCTCGTAACATTCTACAACACAATAGCCAACAACGGCAAACGAATGGCCCCCCGCCTTGTAAAAGCCATAATGCGCGACGGCGAGGTAGTAGAAGAATTTGAGCCACAGGTACTCGACGAGCAGATGCTCAAGCCCTCGACCATTCAGACACTCAAGCGCGCCCTCTCGGCCGTAGTCAACAAAAAGAGAGCAACAGGCGCAAGAGCCCGCTCAAACAAGGTAACAATTGCCGGAAAAACAGGTACCGCCCTCGAGAGCGAAGTCATCGACGGCAACAACTACAGCCTCCTGAGCTTCTGCGGATTCTTCCCCGTTGAGAATCCCGAATACACCTGCATCGTACAGAATCTGCGCGCAGGCGGAGGTGGCGGAGGAACCTCGGCCCCCATCTTCAAAGAGATAGCCGAGAACATTATGGCCAAGAGCGAGCGCCGCGACCTATCAGCAGCCAAAGACACCGTGAACAGCCACACCCCCACAGCCAAGCGCGGCAATATGACAGCCGCCAACTACATACTCGAGGAGCTCGATATTGAAACAAGCAGCGGCAACATAAGCTGCGACCTCGACCAACCAACGTGGGGAGCCCTTGTGAGCGATAGCCTCTCCATAGGCTACCACGTAAACGAAATTGCCGAGAACGCCGTACCCAACGTCATTGGAATGGGTGCAAAAGACGCCATATACCTTATGCGCAAAGCAGGCCTCAGACCCACCATAAGCGGATACGGGCGCGCCGTCTCGCAGAGCGTAAAACCCGGCGGCCGCGCCACCTACGGAACACAAGTAAGAATAACCCTCCAACCCTAAAGAAGCAACGACAATGAAACTATCCGAACTTATACGCAACATACAATATACACGCATTGTACTCCCCAAAGAAGAGGTCGATGTAACAGGCGTAAACATAGACTCACGCAACGTAGAACAAGGCAATATGTTCATCGCAATGCGCGGAACACAAGTCGATGGCCACCAATATATCGAAAAAGCAATAGAGACAGGCGCCTCGGCCATTCTGTGCGAGACGATGCCCGAGGTGCTCAGCCCGACGGTAGCCTACATAAGCGTGCCCGACGTACAGAAGATTGTCGGCAAGGTAGCAACAACCTACTATGGCAATCCCACACAAAGGATGAAATTAGTGGGCGTAACAGGCACAAACGGAAAAACCACGATAGCCACCCTGCTCTATCAACTGTTCCGAGCATTCGGACACAAATGTGGCCTGCTCTCGACCGTCTGCAACTACATCGACGGCGAGGCCTACCCCTCGACCCACACAACCCCCGACGCCATCACCCTTAACCGCCTTTTGGGCAAAATGGCCGACGAGGGCTGCGAATATGCCTTTATGGAGGTAAGCTCGCACGCCCTTGCACAGGGCCGCGTAGGCGACCTTCAGTTTGCCGGAGGAATCTTCACGAACCTCACACGCGACCATATGGACTTTCACCAGACGATGGACAACTATCTGAAGGCCAAAAAGAGCTTCTTCGACAGCCTCTCGCGCGACGCCTTTGCCATCGTAAACATCGACGACAAGAACGGCCCCGTGATGGTACAGAACACCCGCGCCGACATAAAAAAATACTCGGTGCGCACAATGGCCGACTACAAAGGACGCATAAGCGAAATTCACCTCGACGGGATGTTGCTCAACTTCAACAACCGAGAGTTCAGCACCCTGCTCACAGGCCGTTTCAATGCAAGCAACCTTTTGGCAATATACGCAACAGCAGTGGAACTTGGCAAAGATAGCGACGAGGTACTGCGCCTGCTCAGCACCCTAAAGCCCGTCTCGGGACGCTTCGAGACAATCCACTCGGCCGAAGGCTTTTCGGCAATCGTCGATTATGCCCACACCCCCGACGCCATAAAAAATGTGCTCAGCACCATCAACGACGTACAGCGCGGTCGCGGAGGCATAATAACCGTTGTCGGCGCAGGCGGCAACCGCGACAAAGGCAAGCGCCCACTGATGGCGCAAGAAGCCGTCCGAGGCAGCAGCCGCGTAATAATCACCTCGGACAACCCCCGCTTCGAAGAGCCGCAAGAGATAATAAATGATATGCTCGCAGGCCTCAGCCCCGAACAACAGAAGAAAGTCATCGCCATAGCCGACCGTCGCGAAGCCATAAAAACAGCCTGCGCCCTTGCCCAAAGAGGCGACGTAATCCTTGTAGCCGGAAAAGGCCACGAAAACTACCAAGAGATAAAAGGCGTAAAGCACCATTTCGACGACAAAGAAGAGCTTGCAAAAAAACTAAAAGCATAATCACCCGCCCCTAATACCTTATATATATATGCTATACGAATTATTCAAGATACTGCAAAATTACGACTTTCCCGGAGCGCGCCTCTTCGGCTACACCTCGTTCCGAGCCCTCAGCGCCATAGTGCTTGCCCTGCTCATCTCGACAATCTTCGGCGAATACTTTATACGCTTCTTCCGCAAACGTCAAATAACCGAGACACTACGCGAGCTCGACAGCACTAATCTGAAACAAGGCGTCCCCACAATGGGCGGCATAATAATAATAGTAGCTGTGCTTATCCCTTGCCTGCTCATAGGCCGTCTGAGCAACGTATATATGATACTGCTGCTCATCACCACCGTGTGGTTGGGCATTGTAGGCTTCATCGACGACTATATAAAGACCTTTAAAAAGAACAAAGAAGGAATCCCCGGCAAGGCCAAAGTAGTATCACAAGTAGCGCTGGGCCTTGTCATAGGACTGACACTCTACTTCAGCCCTCAGGCAGTAATGCGCGAGAATGTATCGGTAAGGGTAGATAAACGAATAGAAGTTCAACACCGCAGCACCCCCGAGAAGCTCAACAAGACCACAATCCCCTTTGTAAAGAACCACAATCTCGACTACAGCCGAATATTCTCCTTCTGCGGCGACTATGCCAATGCCGCAGGCTGGATATTCTTTGTCGTCGTAACAATATTCATCGTTACAGCCGTGTCGAACGGCGCCAACCTCAACGATGGAATGGACGGAATGTTGGGTGGCAACGCGGCCATAATGGGCGTAACGCTGGCCGTCCTTGCCTACGTATCGAGCCACGTAGGGTGGGCCGAGTATCTTAACATAATGTATCTGCCCGGCAGCGAAGAGGTAGTAATATTCTCATTCGCCTTTATAGGGGCCCTCATCGGTTTTTTGTGGTACAACTCATTCCCCGCACAAGTTTTTATGGGCGATACAGGCAGCCTCACCATCGGCGGAATAATCGCCGTGATAGCCATACTCCTACACAAAGAGATACTTTTGGTACTCATCTGCGGAATATTCGTCGTCGAGAACCTATCTGTAATTATTCAGACAGCCTACTTTAAGCAAGGAAAGAAAAAAGGCATCCGCCAGCGCATCTTCCGCTGTGCCCCCCTGCACCACCATTACAGCATCACCGACGATAAACTCGACAAAGAGTGCCGCTATCTGCTTAAAGGCCCCCAACGCCCTATGCACGAGAGCAAAATAACCGTACGATTCTGGATAGTAACAATAATAATGGCCGCAGTAACCCTGATGACCCTCAAGATAAGATAAAAAATATGGAAAAAAGAGTAGTAATTCTGGGAGCAGGCGAGAGTGGCGCAGGAGCAGCCATTCTTGCACACAAATTAGGATTCGACACCTTTGTATCCGACTATGGGAAAATAGGCGACAAGTACAAAGCAATGCTCGACGAGCGCGGCATACAGTGGGAAGAGGGCCAACACACCCCCGAGCTCATCCTCAACGCACAAGAGATAATAAAAAGCCCCGGCATCCCCTCGGACGCACCAATGATAAAACAGGTGCGCGAGGCCGGCATCCCCATAATCTCCGAGATTGAGTTTGCAGGCCGCTACACAAAAGCCAAAATGGTGTGTATAACCGGCAGCAACGGAAAAACCACAACCACCTCACTCATATACCACATATTCTGCGAAGCAGGGCTCAACGTAGGCCTTGCAGGAAACATCGGCAACAGCCTTGCCCTGCAAGTAGCCGAGGGCGACAAAGACTACTACATTGTCGAGCTCAGCAGTTTCCAGCTCGACAATATGTACGAGTTTCGCGCCAACGTAGCCGTACTTCTGAACATCACCCCCGACCACCTCGACCGCTACGACCACTGTATGCAAAATTACGTCGATGCCAAGCTGCGCATCCTGCAAAACCAACAACCCGAGGACGCCTTTGTCTTCTGGAACGACGACCCCATAATACAGCGCGAGCTTCACAAATACCCCCACGGCAAACTCTATCCCTTTGCCGAGAGAGCCGCGGCAGGCCTTGCAGCCTACACCGGCGAAGAGCGCATCATATTCACCGAGCCCACCCCATTTAATATGGAGCTCGAAGAGCTCTCGCTCACAGGCAAACACAACCTATACAACTCAATGGCCGCAGGAATATCGGCCAACGTAGCAGGCATACGCAAAGAGACCATACGAGCAGCGCTCGGCAGCTTCTCGGGCGTCGAACACCGTCTCGAAAAAGTAGCCCGCATAAACAACGTCGAGTACATCAACGACTCAAAAGCCACCAACGTCAACAGCTGCTGGTACGCCCTTCAGAGTATGAAGACAAAGACCGTGCTTATATTAGGCGGCAAGGACAAAGGCAACGACTACAACGAGATTGCCCCCCTCGTACGCGAAAAATGCAGCGGCCTCATCTTCTTGGGCGCCGACAACAGCAAGCTACACAGCTTCTTCGATGCAATGGGCCTTCCCACCGCCGACGCCACAAGCGCCCGCGAGTGCGTCGAGGCCGCCTCACGTATGGCCAAGAGCGGCGAGACAGTGCTTCTGAGCCCCTGCTGCGCCAGCTTCGACCTATTCCGAAGCTACGAAGACCGCGGCCGACAATTCAAAACCGAAGTAATGCGACTAAAAGAGAAAGGAGGCAACCTATGAGCCGAGGAGTAACAGCCCGCCTCTTCAAAGGCGACCGCGTAATATGGTGCGTATTCTTTATCCTGTGCGTGCTATCCCTCATCGAGGTATTCAGCGCCAGCAGCCGAATGACCTACAACGGCAACATCTACGCCCCCATCACCAAGCACTCAATATTCATAATAGCCGGAGTATTCGTCGCGTGGTTTATGCACAATATGAAAAGCGAGTGGATAAAAGGAATGACCAAGCTCATCTACTTTGTCGGCCTCGGAATGTTGGTATATGCACTATTCAAAGGCTCGCAATTCAACAACAGTAACCGTTGGATAAGCATAATGGGATTCGAGTTTCAACATTTCGAGGTTGTAAAATTAGGAATTGTGATGATAATCTCCTTGGTACTCGCCAAGGCACAATGCGACGAGGGCACACGCCTATCGTGGGATTCAGCCCTCTCTATGTTCGGCCTTGCCCCACGTACCGCCGGAAAGAGAGGCGACTACACAATGGTCGCCATACTGCTTTTGGTAGCCATTCCCTCGGCATTCATAATCACCGAGAACCTATCGACCGTAGCCATACTCGCCGCCGTAACATTAGCAATGATGTTCGTAGGCGGTGTCAATTGGAAACATATGCTGCTGCTCATACTCACAGGCATTGCATCGGTGATAATAGGAGTAACCGCCCTGCTGCAAGTACCCGAGGATTTTAAACACTCGGGCTCGATAGGCAACAAAGTAATCACGTGGAAGCACCGCATCGAGGATGTATTCAAGAGCGAGGCGCCACAACACCCCAAGGATGTAAAAATAGCCGGCGAAGAGCAAAGAGTCTATTCAAAGATAGCAATTGCCGAAGGCGGCCCATTGGGACGCGGCCCGGGCAACTCGGTTCGCCGCGACTACATTCCCCACGCTTACAGCGACTTTATATACGCAGTCGTACTCGAGGAGCTTGGCCTTGTCGGCGGAGCATTTGTCGTAATCCTCTACCTCACCCTGCTCTACCGATGCGGCAAGATAGCCAAAGAGTGCGAAGACCCATACGCCTCGTTCCTTGTAACAGGCATCGGCATACTAATCGCCGTACAAGCCTTTATGCATATGAACATCACAGTAGGCGACTTTGTAACCGGACAACCCCTGCCCCTTGTCAGTCAGGGTGGAACATCGTTCCTCATAAACTGTATGTACATTGGAATAATATTAAGCATCAGCCGTTACGTCAGCAGGCTCAATAAAGAGAGCGATGCAAAAGCAAGCAACAAATAAAAAGAGAGCCACTATGGAAAAAGATTACAGAATAATAATAAGCGGCGGAGGCACAGGCGGACACATATTCCCCGCCCTCTCAATAGCCGACGCCATCCGCGAGATACAGCCCAACGCACAGATTCTGTTCGTCGGCGCCGACAACCGTATGGAAATGCAGCGCGTCCCCGAAGCAGGCTACAAGATAGTAGGCCTGCCCATTGCAGGCTTCAACCGCAAGAATCTGCTTAAAAACATAAAAGTCCTGTGGCTCATACTAAAGAGCCAGCGTATGGCCAAGAAGATAATAAAAGAATTCGGCCCGCAGGTAGCAGTGGGCGTAGGCGGATACGCCAGCGGCCCCACCCTCAAGATGGCAGCGAATATGGATATTCCCACCCTCATACAAGAGCAAAATTCCTACGCGGGAGTAACCAATAAGATTCTGGCCCGCAAGGCCAAAATGATATGCGTCGCCTACGACGGGATGGAGCGATTCTTCCCCCACGAGAAACTGAAGCTGACCGGTAACCCCGTGCGCGGTACCCTTCTGAGCCGCCGCACTACACGTCAAGAGGCACTGCAAGCAATGGGCCTCGACGCCTCGAAGCACTGCATACTCATCGTCGGCGGCAGCCTCGGAGCACGCAGTATGAACGAGAGTGTCCTCTCGAACCTCGACGCAATAAAAGCCCACCCCGACATACATTTCATCTGGCAGACAGGCAAAATATACCACGACGAGATGCTCGCCCGCGTAAGCGAGGCCGGAAAGCCCTCGAACCTTACCGTAACCGACTTTGTATCGAATATGGCACAGGCCCTGAGCGCCGCCGACCTTGTAGTCTCACGCGCAGGCGCAGGCTCAATCTCCGAGTTTGCCCTCCTTGGAAAAGCAGTGATATTAGTACCCTCGCCCAACGTCTCCGAAGACCATCAGACAAAAAATGCGATGGCACTTGTCAACAAAAACGCCGCAATACACGTAGCCGACGTCGAAGCCAAAGAGCTGCTCATCCCCACGGCCATCGACACCGTAAAAGATGCCGACAAGCTCGCCCGGCTATCGTCCAACATACAAGAGATGGCCCGTCCCAATGCCGCACAGCAGATAGCCAAAGAGGTACTTATGCTGGCCGACGCATATATCGAGAAAGAGACACGACGCAAAAACGAAAAAGTAAAATAATGGAACTAAGCAACATAAAATCGGTATATTTTCTTGGAGCCGGCGGAATAGGAATGAGCGCCCTTGTGCGTTACTTCCTTAGCGAAGGAAAATTCGTCGCCGGCTACGACCGCACCCCCAGCGAACTCACCACCCGGCTCATAGCCGAGGGCGCCCGTCTGCATTTCGAAGAGGCACCCCACAGCATCCCCGCCGAATGCCTCGACAGCAGCGACACACTCGTCGTCTATACCCCCGCAATACCACAGGGGCATCCCGAGTGGGAATATTTCAAAGCCCATAACTTTGTAATAAAAAAACGCGCCGAGGTACTTGGCATCATCACCCGCGGCAAGAGAGGCGTGTGCGTCGCCGGCACCCACGGCAAGACAACCACCTCGACAATGGCCGCCCACCTTCTGCACCAATCGCACGTCGATTGTGCAGCCTTTCTTGGCGGAATATCCAAAAACTACAAGAGCAACCTTATCCTCAGCAACAAGAGCGACCTTGTAGTAATAGAGGCCGACGAATACGACCGCTCCTTCCTGCACCTAAAGCCCTACGTCGCCGCAATCACCAGCGCCGACGCCGACCACCTCGACATCTACGGCAACAAAGAGAACTACCTCGAAGCCTTTGCACAATTCACCGAGCGCATACGTCCCGACGGCTACCTTATAATACACGAAGGATTAGAGGTTGAGCCGCGCCCCGCAGAAGGAGTAGAATGCTACACCTACGGACGCACAAACGGCCATTTTCACGCCACGAACATACGCATCGGCGGTGGCACAATAATCTTCGACTACGTATCACCGTGGCAGACAATAAAAGACGTCGAGCTTGGCGTTCCCGTGAGCATCAACATCGACAACGGCATTGCAGCAATGGCAATGGCCGAGATTTGCGGAGCCACAGCCACCGAGTTGCGCGAAGGAATGAAAAGTTTCGCCGGCGCCGACCGCCGCTTCGATTTTCACATAAAAGAGGCCGATAAAGTGCTGCTGAGCGACTACGCCCACCACCCCGACGAGATAAAAGCCTGCGCCCTGTCGATGCGCGAGCTCTATCCCGACAAAAAAATAAGCGTAATATTCCAGCCACACCTCTTCAGCCGCACCGCCGACTTTTACCGCGAATTTGCACAGAGCCTCTCGCTTTTCGACGAGGTAATACTCACCCCCATCTACCCCGCCCGCGAAAAGCCGATGCCCGGCGTAACAAGCAGCCTCATATACGACCTTCTGGCCCCCAACGTCCGCAAGCAAATGTGCAGCCGTCAAGAGGTGCTCGACCTTGTACGAGAGAAAAAAGAAGAATTTCAGGTACTCGTCTCGCTTGGAGCAGGCGACCTCGAGACAGACGTACCACAGATGGCCAAAATACTAAGAAGCCTTTAAGCAAATGATAAAAAAGATACTACTAATATCGATAATGGCAATACTCGGCTCATATATAGTATTCGCCATACTCTTCCTGACAGAAAAGCCCGCCGAGGCCAAATGCCGGGGAGTGGATATTCTCATAGCACAAGACCAGCACAAAGTGCTCACCGTCGATAATATCGAGAAACTACTCAAAGGCAAAAAGCTCGACCCCACAGGCAAGCCAATGGCCCAAATAGACTGCGGCGCAATTGAACGCTGCATAATGGAATCGACCCTCATCGACAACTGCCAATGCTACAAGACCTACAACAACATTGTAGGCATACGCATCGGGTGCCGCGAGCCCATTCTGCAAGCCTTCGACAAATACGAACGGGAATTTTTCATCGACGACAAAGGCTTCATAATAGAGGGCGTATATAACGCCATCTACCTACCCGTGGCAAGCGGAAACATCGAGAGCTCGATGGCCCAAAAGGAACTTTTGCAGATAGCCCTCTTCCTGCGCGACGACGATTTTTGGCGCCATCAGACAGAGCAGATATATTTCACCCCCGAGAAAGAGATAATCCTTGTACCCCGCATAGGCAACCACACGATAGAGGTAGGCACAATAGAGAGGCTCGACGAAAAACTCGACAAACTGATGAAATTCTACAAAGACGGCCTCAACAAAATAGGCTGGAACAAATACAAAAAACTGAATATCGAATTTGACAACAAAGTAATAGGAACAAAAAAATAACCATATATGGCAACAAACAACTATATAGTAGCAATAGAAATAGGCTCATCCAAAATATCGGGTGCAGTAGGCCTGCAAACCTATTCGGGCATAAAAATTCTTGCCTATGCCAACGAATCGGTAAGCAGTTTCGTCTCAAAAGGAGTAGTACGCAATGTTGATGAGACCGGCAAGACACTCAACAACCTAATCAACCGCCTCGAGAGCTCGCTCAGCAGCGCAACCTCAGAGAATCTGACCATCGACAAGGCCTACGTTGCATTCGGCGGATTATCTATGCACACACGCCGCTCGAGCGTAGTACGCGAGTTCAGCGAATACACCAAAATAACACAAGACATAATAGACGAAATATCGCTCGAGAACGACCGCCTTTTCAACGTCCCCGCAGGCTATCAGAGAGTACAGGTACTTCCGCTCGAATGCCGTCTGAACGGCGACTCGAACCTCAGCCCGATGGGCACCCCCACCCGCCGCATCGAGTGCAACTACCAAAATATACTACTGCGCGAACAGTATATGAAACAGCTCGAAGAGAGCTTCGCAATCCCCCGGATAAAAATCGTCGATAGCTTCAACGCCATAATCCTCGAAGCAGGCATCCTGCTGAGCGACGAGGAGCGCAGCAGCGGCTCAGCCCTTGTAAACATTGGCGCCGACACAACAACCGTAGCAATATACTCGGGTAAGTTACTACGCAAATTAGCAGTCATTCCCTTGGGCAGCAACAACATAACACGCGACCTTTGCGCCGAGCAGATACCCTATAAAGAGGCCGAGCAGATGAAAATCTTCAAAGGCTACCACTCGACCGACGACGACAACAGCGCCATCGCCACCGAGCTTGTCGATCAGATAATCTCGGCCCGTATGTCCGAGATACTCCTTAACGTAAGGCATCAGATAGAGACCTCCGAGACCAAAGTAATCAACATACAATTCACCGGCGGCGGAGCAAAATTAAAAAACATCAGCAACCTGATAGATGAGTGCCTGCCCAGCTTCAAGATAAAGATGGCCGACGAAGAATCGTACAGCTACATCTGCGACGACAAGCTAAGCCTCGCCAAAGGCGCAATCACCCCAACACTCTACGGCCTCTTAGAGAACGGCAAAGAGAACTGCTGCAAAGAGGTAGTAATGCCCACCCCGCAGCAGTATCAGAGCGACCTTTTCGGGCACGTAGAGACACCCGCCGCCCCCGCGGATGAAAAAGAGCCCGAAAAGCCTATTGAAAAGCCAAAAGAGCCCGAGAAGGAGCCCACAAAAGCCTCCACACCACCCAAGAAAAAACCCTCTAAACTCAAAATCCCCAGCTGGCTCACCGACTTTGTAAACAACGCCACCAACGACGAGGAGGACAATGTAACCGATAGAGACTAAAAAAAGAATACCACTATGAACGAAGATAACAACAACACAATACCGTTCAACGCAACCTCCGAGAACGCCCCCATAATAGACCGATTCAACGTACCCACCGACGCCCCGCGAATAATAAAAATCATAGGCGTCGGAGGCGGAGGCAGCAACGCCGTACAGAATATGTACCGTCAGGGCGTACACAACGTATCATTTGCCATCTGCAACACCGATATTCAGGCCCTCAACAACTCGCCCATACCCGTAAAGGTACAATTAGGAATAAAGACCACCGAGGGCCTCGGTGCCGGCAACGACCCCGCCGTTGCACGCGCCGCCGCACTCGAGAACCGCGAGCAGATAGAACAACTCTTCGACGACGGCACAAAAATGGTCTTCGTAACAGCAGGAATGGGCGGCGGCACAGGCACAGGAGCAGCCCCCGTCGTTGCCGAGATTGCAAGGTCTAAAGGGATGCTCACCATAGGCATAGTAACAATCCCCTTCCGCTTCGAGCTTGGCGGAAAAATCAAACAAGCACTCAAAGGCGTTACCGAGATTGCCAAGCACGTCGATGCCCTCCTTGTGATAAACAACCAACGACTGCTCAGCATCTACCCCGAGCTTGACATCGAGGACGGCTTCCTAAAAGTTGATGAAGTGCTCACCACAGCCACCAAAAGCATCGCCGAGATTATCACCGCCCGCGGAAAAATCAACCTCGATTTCCGCGACGTAAAGAAGGTACTTCACAACGGAGGCGTCGCAATAATGAGCTACGGCATCGACTCGGGCGACCAACGTGTGGCCAACGCCTTCCACAAGGCACTACACTCGCCCCTACTGAACGACAACGACATTTACAAGTCTAAAAAGATACTTTTCAACATATACTACAACCCCAACACCCCAATGAAAGTAGTAGAGCTCGAAGAGGTCGACACCTTTATGAAACAGTTCACCGACGAGAACATCGAGGTAATCTGGGGCGTAAGCAAAGACCCTGCACTCGAGCCCTGCGAGGTAAAAGTAACCGTGCTTGCCACAGGATTCGGAATGAAGAACATTCCGGGAATGGAACCCATAATAGAGGCCGAGGAGCAACTATCTAACGAAGAAAAAGAGAAGAAACGCGAAGAGGACGAACGCCTGCAAAAGATGGCACAAGCCTTCTACAAGCAAGAGCACAAAGTATATATCTTCAGCGGCGACGAAATTAACGACGAGGATTTTATCAACGCCATCGACAACTCGCCCACCTACAAACGAAGCACCCGCGACCTCGAGCTGTTAAAATCATCGTTCCGCGCATACGCCGAAGCAGCTAAAGCAGTTGCAAACGAAAATATCACCGACGACGTTAACACACCATCCGACACCACCGTCGAGGAACAGAATATTCAATAACCCCAAAAAAAGAAAAATTATGGAAATGTACGAGAAAATCAGCAACGACATAAAAGAGGCAATGAAAGCCAAAGACAAAATAGCCCTTGCCACACTGCGCAACATAAAAAAAGTGCTCCTCGAAGCAAAAACAGCCCCCGGCGCGGGCGACACAGTAAGCGACGAGGCAGCCATCAAGATTATACAGAAACTCGTCAAGCAGGGACGCGAGTCGGCCACACTCTACCAAAGTCAGGGCCGCACCGACCTTGCCGAGGAAGAGCTCGCACAAGTAGCAGTAATGGAAAAATATCTGCCCGCACAGATGAGCGAGCAAGAGATTGAGGCAGCCCTCAAGACCATCATTGCCGAGTTAGGCGCAAGCACCCCCCAAGAGATGGGCAAAGTAATGGGAGCCGCCACCAAACAGCTGGCAGGAAAAGCCGACGGCCGAGTAATATCTACAATAGTAAAAAGACTGCTCGCCTAAGAAGAGCCCCTTAAAAGCAATCAATCGAAAAGTTCCCTAAGCACCTCGGCCGACCTTAGGCGGGGAAAATCGGGAACGTGCAGACGATAATAATTATCTATGAGCGCGAGGTACTGCCCTCGCGCTCTTCTGTTAAGCGCCATACGCCCCATATCATCGAATCCCACACTCAGAAGCTCAATAAAATTGGCCGTATCCTCGGGCGTAAGAAACTGCCCGTGCATAGGATGCTCGCCCACAATGCAGCCGGCCGCAAGGTCGAAATAAGTCCCCCGACGCGCCCCCTCGACATTAGGGAAAATACCAATGAAGCGGGTCAGTTGCAACAAAAAAACAATGTGAAAGTCGCTGTACCCCTCGCGCGCCTCGTCCAGCCAACTAAGCGCATAATCCAGATAAGCAAAGAGCGCCTCATTCTCTCCCTCCTCGCGCAGCACCGCACACAGAAACTCCGACAAATAGAGAGCCATCGCCGACTTATGAACGTCGTACGGGATAGACGAATAGAGCAGATAGGGCTGCACCTCGGAGAGACGCGACAAGCCCCTGCGTCCCACAGATGCCGAGAAGGAGAGCATCGACAATGGCTGAAAAAGCACACTGCGCACCCCCGAGCGACGCCCTTTGGACAAAGGCACAAGAAACGACAATCGGCCGCGCTGCTGCGTCAGAATATCAGCAACCATAAGAGTGTCGCTGTGCTTAATTGTGCGCAGCACTATTCCATTCATACTCTCAATCATACCACATTTCTCTATTTCCGGCGCTAAAATACAAACAAAGAGCCAAAAAACATCACCTTGATTGAATTTTTCGCAAACAGAGCACCCATTTAAAATACACGCCACAAATTAAGACAACAGCAGCACTCACGCACCCTTTTACGCACAACTTTTTAAAGCCCGGACACCTATATTATGCAAAAACAAAAAAAACAACAAAAAACTTTGTCTATTCAAAATATTTGTTTTACCTTTGCACCGCTTAAAGCATTTTAAGTGCTTTTACCATTGCTTCAACAGAGCAAACATAACAAAGGCCCATTCGTCTATCGGCTAGGACGCAAGATTTTCATTCTTGAAAGAGGGGTTCGATTCCCCTATGGGCTACAAATAAAAACGATAAAAACAATTAGAAGAGATGGCAAACCATAAATCATCACTCAAAAGAATCCGTCAGACAGAGAAAAGAAATCTGCAAAACCGCTACTACGGTAAGAATATGCGTTCAGCAGTACGCAGCCTGCGTGCTATGACAAACAAAGAGGAGGCACTTGCAAAGTTCCCCGAGGTACAGAAAATGCTTGACAGAATGGCAAAGCGCGGCCTTATCCACAAGAACAAGGCAGCCAACCTCAAGTCTGGTCTTTGCGCAAGCATTGCTAAGCTAGCCTAAGTTTCAAGAACATATATTTACCTACACAGGGCCGGATGCTATCATCCGGCCTTTGCGTCGTATGCCCACAGCAACCCAAGCAAACACTCTTGCGCAAGCACCTGCTCAAAAAGCCTCGGCCGAGGCTCTTTTTTTAAGAAAAAGCCCTTGCGCAATCCGCCTTTTTTTTGTAATTTTGTTCAGTTTATGAGATAACAAAAAAAGCGACAATAACACCCTATGAGTGAAGAAATAAAGAACAATCAGGCAGCCAATTATTCTGCCGACAGCATTCAGGTTCTCGAGGGCCTCGAGGCAGTGCGCAAACGCCCTGCAATGTACATTGGCGACATAAGCGAAAAGGGTCTGCACCACCTTGTTTACGAGGTAGTCGACAATGCAATCGACGAAGCAATGGCCGGATACTGTACCCACATCGAAGTAACAATAAACCCCGGCAACTCAATCACCGTTCAAGACAACGGCCGAGGCATTCCCGTCGATATGCACGAGAAAGAGAATAGGTCGGCCCTTGAGGTAGTAATGACCGTGCTTCACGCCGGAGGTAAATTCAACAAAGACTCATACAAAGTATCGGGCGGCCTGCACGGCGTGGGCGTATCCTGCGTGAACGCCCTCTCGAAACATATGAAATCCGAGGTATTCCGCGACGGCAAGCACTACGAGCAAAATTACTCGTGCGGCAAGCCCCTCGACCAAGTACACTGCACCGGTGAGACCTCAATCCGCGGTACTCGTCAGACCTTCCAGCCCGACGACACCATATTCGTCGTAACAGAGTACAAATACGAGATTTTGGCCACCCGTCTGCGCGAACTTGCCTTCCTGAACGCAGGAATAACCATCACCCTATGCGATATGCGCGAGACCGATTCCGACGGCTCGTACAAACGCGACACTTTCCACTCGACCGAAGGTCTTAAGGAATTTGTCCGTTACATCGACCAATCGCGTAATCCCCTTATAGGCGACGTAATATACCTTAACACCGAAAAGCAAGGCATCCCCATCGAAGCAGCCATCATATACAACGACGGATACAGCGAGAATGTACACTCCTACGTCAACAACATCAACACAATAGAGGGCGGAACACACCTTGCAGGCTTCCGCCGCGCCCTTACCCGCACCCTCAAAAAATACGCCGACGACACCAAAGCCCTCGAAAAGGCCAAAGTCGAAATCTCGGGCGAGGACTTCCGCGAAGGCCTCACAGCCGTCATATCAGTTAAAGTACCCGAGCCACAGTTCGAGGGCCAGACAAAGACCAAATTGGGCAACAACGAAGTAACCGGCGCCGTTGACCAAGCCGTAGGCGAGGCCCTCGCCTACTACCTCGAGGAGCACCCCAAAGAGGCCAAGATGATAGTCGATAAAGTAATCCTTGCCGCCACGGCACGCATCGCAGCCCGCAAAGCCCGCGAGAGCGTCCAGCGTAAGAGCCCTATGGGCGGTTGCGGAATGCCCGGCAAGCTGGCCGACTGCTCCGACAGAAACCCCGCCAACTGCGAGCTATTCCTCGTCGAGGGAGACTCGGCCGGTGGTTCAGCCAAGCAAGGGCGCAAGAACAGTTTCCAAGCCATTCTCCCCCTGCGCGGTAAGATTCTGAACGTCGAAAAAGTAATGTGGCATAAAGCCTTTGAAAGCGACGAGGTCAACAACATAATCCAAGCACTAGGCGTACGCTTCGGCCTCGACCCCGAGGACAGCAAAAAAGCCAATATCGAGAAACTGCGCTACCACAAAGTAATCATAATGGCCGATGCCGACGTCGATGGAGCACACATCGGCACACTCATTATGACACTCTTCTACCGCTATATGCCCGAGCTCATCGAAGGCGGCCACCTTTATATGGCCCAGCCCCCCTTGTATCAGTGCACAAAAGGCAAGATTAGCCGCTACTGCTACAACGACGAAGCAAAGCGCGCCTTTGTCGAGGAATTTGCCGGCGGCAACGAGAAAGACATCAAGATACAGCGTTACAAAGGTCTTGGTGAGATGAACCCCGAGCAGTTGTGGACAACCACAATGAACCCCGAGACACGCACGCTGAAACAGGTAACCGTGCGCGACGCTCAGGACGCCGACCGCATCTTCTCGATGCTTATGGGCGATGACGTCGGCCCCCGCCGCGAATTTATCGAGACCAACGCCCACAAAGCAAAAATCGACGCATAAAAGAGCAAAGAATAAAATAGCAAAGCGAGTGTGTTTTTTAAGACACACTCGCTTTTTTTGGAATTATAAGAAAAAGAGCCTATATTTGCAGCGTCGTCCAACGGACGGCAGACATATTTGTTCTTAACCTCAGATTCACCACCTTTAGAGTAAAACAGAACAAACAATTAGTACCTAAGAAAGTTTGTATATTGTGCAGACTTTCTCATATGGTACTATGGCTTGTGGTGAGCTCTGAGGTGTATGACGATTGTCTGCACATTTTGTGCCCCGTCATAAAGAAGCACATCATTAACTTTTAAAAAGAACAAATATGAAAAAGACACTCACCCTGCTTATGTTAAGCACCCTGCTAATCTCTTGTGGCAGTGTAAAAGTACACGTCAACAACGACCACACATACTCGCGCAAGACCCCAATCACTATAAATAAGGCATTTAACGACGACAGCGACGCATTGGGCGAGCTGCAATATCTGCTGCAAAGCAACGGATACAAACTAATGTCATACGGCTCGGCAAAGAAAGCATTTAATCTGGACAGCAGCTACGGACAATCACACGAGCATAGCGAGATTACCTATACACACGAGTTTAACTCACTGTATATATTAGACTTAGACTACGACTACTATTTCGACCTTTTCTATTACGCATTTACGCGATTCTCGGCCACAATAACCGACCTTCGCAGTGGCGAAATTATAATGACCGCACATTTCAGGGGCGATAAAAGCTGTAAGGCTGTTCTTAAGGAATTTGTCAATAAGCTAAACAGCGTCATTAAATAATCACTTTACGGCCCTACCCACGGCCAGCAGCACCGACGGCTCAAAAGAGAGCGCAAGAGCCTCGCGCACCCTCGGAGCGTCCGACACAAAGGTAACAGCCACACTCAGCCCCATCTCCGAGGCCTGCAACTGCATCATCTGCAAGCAACGACCAACGGCTATAAGAGCCTCGGCAGAGGCCTCGCACGAAAGCCCCATAAGAATATAAGCCCCACAGGGCGAAGCAAGCACACTGCACTCTTCTGTAAGTATCGGAGCCACACTCTCGGGCACAATAAAGCATTGCACCCGGGAAGAATCGACCACACGCGCCGCCTCGACCATTCGGCTCAGTTGGTCGGGGCGCACTCTGTAAGAGGCGTCAAAGGCCGCAGCCTGCCCTCTTTGCGCAAGCCCCACGACCGATGCTACCGACTTTTTAAGCGAGGTGCGCGCCGTCTGTGCGCGGTAGCTCTCCTGACGCTTTTCGAGATAATTATCAGCCATAGACCTTTTTTCAGAGGCTTAATTTATATTATCAATGGAATTTACCGGGCCGGGCGCGGGGACATCCTCGTCAGCCTCGGGCACTCCGTGCGGGCGCACGGCACGAATCGTCTGCCCTCCTATCCTTTTAGCCTCGGTGATAGGATCGACAATATCCATAATGGCAAGAAACTCGGGCGTGTAGCGCGAGGCGTCAAAATAGACAATCTTTGCACACTCCTCGTCGTCGGCAGCATCGCCCAACCAATACCACCCCTCCTCGGCAACACCCTGCTTAGCACCGCCCCAGAAAATTCCCACAGCGGGCAGGAATATAGAATTTCCGCTGGGCCCCGTAACCCTGCAGCCGGGCACCCCTTTATATGTTATCCACTCCCAATCGCACTCGTCGCGCAGCTCCTCGACCTCGGCAACCGACGGCATACGCCACCCTTTGCCCCACGCAGCCGCCGCAGCGTCATACTCGGTACCACAGATTGACGAGCCTATATTTATAAATGAATCGTTCACACAATGAGCGTATCGCGAACGATAATAAGCATTCTTTACCGTCGTCTCGCCCCACGAAAAATAGTCGCCGGCCTCCTCGGGCGCAGAAGCTCCAATATTATATCCCGCCCAATCGACCGACAGTCCAAGGTCAACAACCTTCATACTCGAGACAGCCACCGTGTCGCTCTGCTGCGCAAAAGCACAAGCCGTCGAAGAGACAAAAGACAGAAGCATTAGGGCTGCAACTTTGAAAAAACCATTTATACCACGCATAATAACAAAAATCTTAGTTCCACAATTAAGGCCGCAAAAAAAGAGCCTCATCAAAAAACAAAAAAGGATGTGCCGTAAGTTTGCACATCCTTCTTGAGGTACCTGGCGGATTCGAACCGCCGTACACGGTTTTGCAGACCGCTGACTAAGCCACTCATCCAAGGTACCGAGCGCTATTGCTTAGCGAGTGCAAAGATAGAAACACTTTTCATAAAAGCAAAGAAAAGAGCGCACTTTTTTCACTAAAATAAGGAAAATAACGACAAAACAGCTTCGCAAGCGCAAAAAAACAGCGCAATCATAAAAGACAAAGGAATATTTCCTTAACTTTGCTCGTAACCATTTGTGCCACACGGCACAAACAAAGAGAGCAAAAAAAGAAACATCCGACACGCCTTTTTTATTATACATAGACAACAGAATTATGCAGCACACAGTAGCCCGATACATAGCCAGACACGCCCTTCTGCCCGATGGCGGCAGCGTACTTGTGGCCCTGAGCGGCGGCGCCGACTCCGTGGCACTGCTGCACATTCTGCACCGACTACACTACCGCTGCACAGCCATCCACTGCAATTTTCATCTGCGGGGCAAGGAGAGTATGCGCGACCAGCATTTTGTCGAGGCGCTGTGCAAAAGGCTTGGTATCCCCCTGCACACCATAGATTTTAACACCGAGGAGTATGCCCGCGAGCATAAAGTATCAATAGAAATGGCCGCGCGCACCCTGCGCTACGAGGCTTTTGAGCAGATACGCTCCCGCCAAGAAGCCGCCGCAACGGCCGTCGCCCACCACCGCGACGACAGCGCCGAGACACTGCTGCTGAACCTTATGCGCGGCTGCGGCATACACGGCCTGCACGGCATACGCCCCCGCAACGGCCACATTGTGCGTCCTCTGCTGTGCATCGGCCGCAACGACATACTGCAATACCTTGCGACCATTGGCGAAGAGTATGTAACCGACAGCAGCAATCTGACAAGCGACTACACACGCAACAAAGTGCGCTTGGAGCTTCTGCCACTGATGGCACAAATAAACCCCTCGATAGCGCAGACCCTCGCACAGACAGCCGAGCGCATCGCCGAGGCCGAGGAGATATACAACCGAGCCGTCGAGCAGAGCATCACCCGCGTATCGACAGGCGACACAATCGACCTTGAGGCACTCGAGAGAGAGCCCTCGCCTCGCACCGTGCTACACGAGATACTTGCCCCGTTGGGTTTCAACAGCACACAAACAGCCGACATTATGGAAAATATCGAGGGCCCGAGCGGCCGCCGTTACAATGCCCACGGACACACACTCATAAAAGACCGCGGCAAACTGATAATTGCCCCGCAGAGCACCCCCCTCGACCAAACAATAACGCTACCCGATGAGGGCGATGCGCACACCCCCCACGGCACAATAAGCGTCAGAAGAGCACCCTTCGACGGCACAATCCCCAAAGAGCGCAATGTAGCCACACTCGACGCCCACAAGGCGGCGCTCCCCCTTTCGGTGCGCCCCACGAAGAGCGGCGACCGCTTCGCCCCTTTCGGGATGCGCGGCACAAAGCTCGTGAGCGACTACCTCACCGACCGCAAGCGCAGCATAATAGAGAAAAGCCGACAGCTTGTGGTTACCGACGCCAGCGACCGCATCCTATGGTTAGTGGGCGAGCGCCCCTCGTCCCTATGCAGCATCGACAAAGAGACTACCGAAATTATTCGCTTAGAGTGGAGACAAAATTGATGGGCGCCTGCTTATGGGGCGCCCATCAATTTTGTCTTAGAGCCGTAAAGAGCCGATTATTTCATCCTCTCCTCGACAAGAGCCTTCATAGCATCGCCTCTGAGGTCGCGACGTACAATCGTGCCGTCGGGTGCAAAAAGAATAATCTGCGGAATACCCTTAATGCCATACAATGCAGTAGCATCGTCCTTATTGTCGCGAGGCACAAAAATCTGCGGATAATTTATCCCTTCGCTCTCAAGAGCTGCCTTGAATTTATCCTCGGCGTCCCACACGTTCACTCCGAGCACGGTGAATTTCTCGCCACCGAACTTATTCTGAAGCTCCAGCAAATTGGGAATCTCGCCCTTGCAAGGGCCGCACCACGACGCCCAAAAATCGACAAGCACGTATTGTCCGCGGCCCACATAATCGGATAGTTTCGATGGCTTGCCATCGACCGTGAATCCCTCAAAATCGACGAACATAGCCCCGGGCTGTGTAGCACTCGCCTTTTTAAATTCGTCTCTAAGGCGCCTTACGTATGCAATCTTATCGGCATATTTTACCTGCGCCATTGCTGCCTCGAGCTCGGGCAGCGAAGAATAAAGTTCTGTGGCCACCTCTGCCATAATATAGGCACCCACAATATTGTCCTTGTTATTCTCGATGCCCCGACGGTAAATATCGAAGAATGCATCAATATCGGGCTCTAGAATTGCAGCAAGCTCCTCGCGGCTCTTTCCCTCGGCATAAAGCTGTTGTACCTTTGCGTTCATCGCATTGTTCTGTGCACTCACCTCGCCCACGAAGGCCGATAGAATATCGTTCATCCCGCCATTATCCGACACTGTTGCGGGGACAACGGTTGCATCAACCACAACCTTTGTATCAGGCTGCACACAGATGTAAATTTTATGGCGCCCCTGATTATCCACACTTTTAAGTTCGAAAAGAAGCTGCCCTTCGGCGTTGCCCTTAAACTCAAAGGCGCCGTTGGTTACCACACACGAATCGGCCTTAAGAAGCGTATTCTGGTCAATGAGATAGAGCACCTTACCATCAGCCTCGGCCGGCGCCTTACCCGTGATTGTAAAATTTTGGCCTGCGGCCGTAAGCGCCACTGCACAGAGTGTCAAAAACGAAAAAATTCTCATAATATAGCTGTTTAAAAAATTAAAATTATTTCATACACGGCAACAATTGTGTGTCGTAAAAAGATTACTTCTCCCGGTCAATATCCGCGAGACGAGCCACGGCGTCGGGGTGTCCATACTCCTTTGCCTTTATAAACGCCTCTTTTGCCTTCACATTATCGCCCTTGGATTGGTGGCAGCGCCCCACAAGATAGTGAACATCGGGATTCTCGGGCACAAGCTCCACGGCAAGAGAGAGGGCCAAGAGAGCCTCATCGACCATCTTCACACGATAGCACAGACGCGCTTTTTCAATAAGATAGAGTGGTTCTTTGGGCTGCATATATATTGCAATTTCAATATCGTTCAGCGCCTGCTGGAACATTTTTGCATCGTACTCGGCCTGCTCGCGCATATAGTAGAAGGGGGCAGCCAGCTTGCCCTGACGCAGTTTTTCGTAGCTGTTAAAGTCGAGCACAGCCTCACGCGCACGCCCCGCCTTGTGCTTGAGCATTGCCCTGTTGAGCAGATAGGGAGCCATCGGTTCGACGGGCAACGCCCCGAACGTAGCAACGGCGCTGTCCATCTGTACGACAGCTGCATCATACTCGCCCAGCGCCTCTTTACACTTCGAGGCCGCTGCATAAACCTCGGCGCTGCTCATATTCGTGCGCGAGAGAGCATCGTAGCAGTCGAACGCCTCGGCAAAATTACCCTTTGCAAAGTGAAGCTCGGCCTTATTGTGCAGATAGAGGGGCTCGCTCTTTATTGCAATGGCCTTATCGACATAAACAAGAGCACTATCAACAAACAGCACAGCCACGGAGTCGTTGTCGGCGGCGTACCGTGCCACAGCCCCTATATAAACTTTCGAGATATTGAAAAAGACGTCGTCGGGACGCTCGCTCAGCCTCAGCGCCTTGTCCCAATGGGCGCGTGCCTTGTCGAATGCACTGTCGGCGACGGCATAATACTCGGCGAGCATCAGATGCCCCTCGTAGCTATATGGATATTCGTTTATATAATCGTTGAGCGGTGCGAAGAACCTTGCCCTATCCTCGCCCGACGAGAGGCCCTGCAACAGATAGAGCGTCGTCAGAGCCTCTTTCTGTGTGGGGGGCAGTGCCCGCTGAATACCTATATTGTCGTATAGCGAGCTGTTGTACGTAAGCGAGGTCGTTGACAGAGCATCTGCAAACGAGGCAGCAATTGCATAGCTGCACACAGTGTCGCTCGCCGCCGAGGGCTGCACAAGCGCCACAAGCTCGCCCGCCTCGCTCACCACAGGTGCCGCCTGATAGACATTATCCAGCGGCCTTTGGAACGTATAATATGCCGCGCCCGAGGCTGTGGCCACATTCAGCACAACCAACCTCTCGGCCTTAGTGCCCTTTTTCGAGCCCGAGGCCACCATATACAGCTCGGCGCCCGATGGAGCTGCCTCTGCCGCCATCTTCAACGGCTTAATCTTCTTGTCCCACGCCACGCGCACCTTTATGCAGTCGTAAACATCATCGGCACCCACAATGCGCTCAACGGGACGCACCTTTCCCGAGGCATCGACACACACGGCACTATCGGCACCCAGAAAAAGCGAATAGGCCGATAGCACGTCGCCTCTCTCGCCCACAAATACTCCGAGCCCGTTGCGCAACAATTGACCATCTTTATATACAATAATGGTAGCCAACGATTTTCGCGCTCCTTCCACCCCTTTGGGCTCTTTTGCCGCAAAGAGGCTGTTCGCCGCAACTATAAGCAATAAAAACAAATTAAATAATCTCATTGGTAATAATTTTGTCCGACGCCCCAAAAAACCTCCCCCTCATCGAAAGGCCGCACCCTCTATCGCACCCTTTCGGCTAAAAGAGGCTTTTAGCATCCGCCGAAATTCTAAACTATTGATGTGAACATTACTCGCCCTCGTGGCGCTGACGCACCGCCTCGTACAGAATAACGCCCGTTGCCACCGACACATTCAGCGACTCTATATTTCCAAATTGCGGGATAGAGACCCAATCGTCGCACAGACGCAGATGCTCGACGGGTATTCCCGTATCCTCGGCGCCCATCACAATGCACACAGGCTCGGTGTAAACACTGCGCGTGTAGCTCATTGTCCCCTTTTCGGTTGCACACACGATGCGCACGCCCGACTCTTTAAGATAGCGCAGCGTCTCGGTGATATTCTTCTCGCGGCACACGGGCAGCGTATGCAGTGCCCCCGCCGAGGTCTTTACAGCATCGGCGTTAACCGTTACGCTGTTGTGCGCAGGAATTATTATGGCATCCACGCCGGCACAGTCGCAGGTACGAGCTATTGAGCCAAAATTACGCACGTCGGTTATTCCGTCCAGAAGCACCAAGAGAGGCACTCTCCCCTCCTCGTACAGCGTAGGCACGAGAGTATCAACGTGAGCATATTCCACCGCCGAGATAAACGCAATCACTCCCTGATGATTCTTACGTGTGATGCGGTTCAATTTCTCCACCGGCACACGCACCACCGGGATTGTGCGCCCTTTGAGTGCAGCGAAAAGCTCGCGCGAGAGCTCACTCTGAATATCGCGTTTAACAAGAATCTTGTCCACCTCTTTTCCGGCCTCGAGAGCCTCGAGCACTGCGCGCACTCCAAAAATCATTTCATTTGTATTAACCATAATCCTTCTTATTTATCAATATCAATTTACACCCGAGAGCAGCAGACGTGCATTGTCAAGAGCCGCCTCGGTGAGTGTCTCGCCACTCATCATTTGGGCAATCTCGCGCACACGCTCCTCGCCCTTGAGCTCCACAATATTTGTCTTTGTGCCGCCTGCCCCCTCCTCTTTATATACCTTATAGTGCGCCGTGCCCAAGGCCGCCACCTGCGGCAGATGAGTGATGCTTATTACCTGATGGTCGATGCAACCCATCTGACGCATCAGCCGCCCCATTCTCTCGGCAAGAATGCCCGAGATTCCCGTATCAATCTCATCGAATATAAGCGTAGGCTGCCTTACACTGTCGGCAATGAGCGATTTTAACGCAAGCATAACACGCGCCATCTCACCGCCCGAGGCCACCTCGGATAGCGGCTGCATAGGGCTTATGCTGTTGGCCGAGAAGAGGAAACGCACAACGTCGGTGCCCTGCGGCGTAAAATCGGCGCTCGCCTCAAACTGCACCCCGAAGCGTATGAGCGGCATTCCCAGCGTAACGAGAATTGCAGTGATTTTCTCTTGCAGCATCTGCGCCGCTTCGCGGCGCCTTGCCGTGAGCCTTGCCGCAGCCTCCGTAGCTTCACGGGTAACAGCAGCGAGCCTCTTTTCGAGCGTGGCAACCTCCTCGTCGCCCCCCTCGATGTGTTGCAGACGCTCGCGCATAGCCTCGGCAAGCTCCAGAAGCTCGGGCAGCGAGCCCACACGATGCTTTTTCTGTAAGTCGTATATTGCCGAGAGACGTCTATCGACAAATTCGAGCCTCTCGGGCGAAAAGACCACCCCCTCGGCACGATAGCTCAGCTCGCTGCAACAATCCTTCAGCTCAATATAATTGGCCTCCAAGCGCTCGGACAGTTCCGAGGCTGCCGGATAGTGTGCTGCCACACGCGCAAGAGCCGTTGCCGCCTCGCGCACTGCCTGCACAAGGTTGCGCTCACCCTCGCCTTCCATCAGAGCAAGCGCTCCACATAGTGCCGCCTTAATATCCTCGGCGTGCGATAGCTGCGACTGCTCCTGCTCGAGCTCCTCCTGCTCCTCCTCGTGTAACGACAGCGCATCAATCTCCTCAAGCTGGAAGCGCACAAAATCCTCGTCGCGCCGACTCCTCTCGAGCTCGTCGCGTAGCTTCTCAAGCCTCGAGAGCACCGCTCGATACTCACCATAGAGCGCCTCATACTCGCGCAGTTCCTTATCGCCGCAGCCCAACGTATCGAGCACATTCAACTGAAAATTCCTATCGCCCAACAGCAGATTCTGATGCTGCGAGTGAATATCTATGAGCGCCGCACCCAACTCCTTGAGCTGCGCCACTGTTACCGGCGTGTCGTTTATAAAAGCACGACTGCGTCCCGCCAACGACACCTCGCGCCGCACGATGCACTCGCTCTCGTCGTAGTCAAGGTCGTTCGCCTCGAAAAAATGTTGCAGATTATACCCCGAAAGGTCGAACACTCCCTCGATGGTACAGCGCACAGCCCCCTCGCGCACCATTTTTGCATCGGAGCGCTGGCCCAGCATCATCGAGATTGCCCCAAGAAACACCGATTTTCCTGTTCCCGTCTCACCGGTAATAACCGAAAAACCATTTGCAAGGTCAATCTCAAGATGGTCTATAAGAGCAAAATTATCTATTTTAAGCGATTTTAGCATATTCCCAATTAGCGTGATTTAAGAATCTTGTCCCAAGCATCCGACTGCGAGGGGTTAATCTCGGAGAGAATCTTCACAACAGCCTGCTTCTCGGCAGCCCCGCCCTCGAACGAATAGAGATTCACAAATTCATCCTGCTTATACTCGGTAAAAAGTTTCGTCATATAGGCCAGCGGACGGTTATTATAGGCCTCTTGAAGCATCGTCATACACTCGGTGATGACCTTTCGCCCGGCCTCGGCATCCTTGAACATTGTATCAAGGCCCAAACGATGATACTTATAGTAGAGGCGGCGCAGAGGCTCCATCGCCCCATTCATATAATCATCAATAACCGTGTAGCGGTTGTTGTTGCTGCTTCCGGCGCGCCAGCCGCTGTCGCCCATATTCTGAGCATTACCCGCAATATTCAGCGCGCGGTTCAGAAACTCGCTACCCCCAAGCTCACCCATCGAGTCCATATCAAGGCCAATTATCAGATAGGCATAAAAGGCAATCACTGCGGTGAGATTATTGTCGAGATTATCCTCATTAAATTCTAATCGGTCGTAGGGCTGATAGGTGAATTTTATACCCTTATCCTCGTATTTAAAGAGCGTCGATGAGTAGGCCGAGCCGAACACCGGACGCGAGCCCTGTACCATAAGCGAGCAGGTAAAAGAGCCGTCGTCCGAGTAGCCATCGACGATGAATGTAAAGTTACAGGCAATGCGTTCGTGCTCCTCGTAGGTATAATCCGTCCATTTGCGGTTGTTGATAAACTCGGTCAGAGCATCCTTAAGCACCGTAAAAACCTCGGTATTTGTGCCCTGCACCTTAGAGGTATTAAGGCTGACGGTTGCATTGAGCTCTTGCGCCCCGAGAGCGAGCGGGGCAAACAGCAGTATAAGCATCGTAAAGAGCCGCGCAAGATGCGCCACAATATCGCGCGCCACCGAGGCCTTACTCTTCAGCGGATACTCCGTCGCTCCCGAGCCGTCGATGATGGTAACCTTGTTTGTATCCACAGCAAAGCCCGCGCCTTTATCCTCGAGCGAGTTAAGCACTATAAAATCGAGATTCTTTTTCTTTAGTTTAAGGCGGGCATTGGAGAGCGCATCGTTCGTCTCGAGCGCAAAGCCCGCCAGCAGCTGTCCCTCGCGCTTGACAGCCCCCAAAGAGGCTGCAATATCGGGATTAGCCTCGAGCTCAATTGTCATATTCTCGTCGGTGCGCTTAATCTTCTTATCGGCCTGAGACGAGGGGCGATAATCGGCAACGGCGGCACAGAGAATGGCCGCGTCGCACCCACCGAAGGCCTCACTCGAGGCTGCGTGCATCTGGCGCGCCGACTCAACATCCACACGCTTTATCGAGGCGTGAGGCGTAGGCAACGACACGGGTCCCGACACAAGCGTAACCTCGGCGCCCGCCCGCGCACACTCGTGCGCTATTGCAAAGCCCATCTTGCCCGATGAATAGTTTCCAATGAAGCGCACCGGGTCAATTTTCTCGTATGTAGGGCCGGCCGTTACCAGAATCTTTTTACCGGCAAGCGGCCCTTTCACAAAAAAAAGCTCGCGCAGCCTCTCGACAATATTCTGTGGCTCCTCCATACGTCCCTTGCCCTTAAGATGGCTAGCAAGCTCGCCCTCGGCCGGCTCTATTATGTGATTGCCATACGAGCGCAGAATATCGAGATTGCGCTGCGTCGATGGGTGAGCATACATATCAAGGTCCATCGCCGGAGCCACAAGCACCGGAGCCTTCATCGACAGATAGGTTGTTACAAGCAGATTATCGGCAATACCGCTCGCCATCTTACCAATTGTCGCAGCCGTTGCAGGCGCTACAATCATAGCATCGGCCCACAGGCCAAGCTCGACGTGGCTGTTCCACGCTCCACTCTCCGAATGGAAAAACTCGCTCAACACAGCGCGCCCCGAGAGGGTCGATAGGGTGAGCGGAGTAATAAACTCCTTAGCCGACGGCGTCATTATAACCTGAACCTCGGCCCCCTCTTTCACAAGCAGACGCACAAGCAGCGCAGCCTTATAGGCGGCAATGCTGCCGGTAATCCCCAACACAATTTTCTTTCCTTTCAGCATATATTCAGAAACTGTTAAAATTTCCAACAAAACAGACTATTATTTCTTCAAAGCACGCAGCTTGATACGTGTAAGCACCTGCTTGGTGTTAAGCGGAAAATCGCCGTTCATAATCCACGCATAGTAGCCCGGGTCGCGCACAAGCACCGTCTCGACCTTCTCGCCCTTATATTTTCCGAAATTTATTATCTCGTTGCCTGCCTCATCATATACCATACGCCCCGCAAAATCGACGTTACGCGTAAAGGACGAAAATTCCGAGAGAAACTCCATATCATTTTTCAGCACCTCGGGATAATGGTCGAGCTGTGCCTGAAGAATCTCGTACGTTGCGCGCGTGTCGGCAAGAGCGCTGTGAGCATCGACAAGTTCGGCGCCACAATAGAATTTATATGCTGCCGACAGTGTGCGCTGCTCCAATTTATGATAAATAACCTGTACGTCTATGGCACGGTGGCGGCTGAGGTCAATATCAACCTGTGCACGCAGAAACTCCTCGGCCAACAAGGGAAGGTCGAAGCGGTTCGAGTTGAACCCGGCAATGTCGCACCCCTGAAAATCATTTGCTATCTCCTTGGCAACATCCTTGAACATAGGACAATCCTTTACATCCTCGTCCTTTATTCCGTGAACCGCAGTCGATTGCTCGGGGATGTGTATTCCCGGGTTTATGCGCATCGTGCGCGAGGCCTCGTTGCCGTTGGGCCACACTTTTATGTAACAAATTTCGACGATGCGGTCTTTTGACACATCAACGCCCGTCGTTTCAAGGTCGAAAAAAATTATGGGATTTTTAAGATTCAGTTTCATAATTCTTTAGAAGCCGTTTAAATTTCTTAAAAAAGTTTTTTATATGGAAGCCGTATATTTTTCGTCGTTTTTTATATTCTATATGTCTGTTTTCTACTTTTTTGCAATAGCATAGCCAGCTATGCGCACTTTATTTTTGACCCATAAAAAACTAAGCGATATAAATTTAAACAGCTTCTTATTTTGAGCCTTTTATTTTTACAGATTAAGAGGGTGCGGCAAAATTTTCATTCCGACGCATCCTCTTTATTTGTAAGAATTGTTATACAATTTCCGTTACTCTGCAATCATCACCGGCAGAAGCAGCATCAACAGCTCTTGCTTCTCGCTCTGCTCGGCAGGCACGATGACACCCGCGCGCGATGGGTCGGCAAGCTCAATTACAACATCCTGTCCGGGGATATTATTGAGCATATCAATGAGCAACGACGCGCGGAAGCCAATGTTCATAGGCACGCTGTCGTAGTTGCAAGTGATGCTCTCCTCGGCCGCAGTCGAAAAATCGGGGTTCTGTGCCGAGATAATCATTTTGCCACTCTCGATGTGCAGTTTAATAAGGCTCACCTGCGACGAGAAGATAGCCACACGACGCAGCGTACCTATTAGCGCCGCTCTATCGACGATGAGTTTGTGGGGGTTATTCTGCGGAATTACGGCGTTGTAGTTGGGGTAACGATAGTCGAGCAGACGGCACACAAGTTCGTACTCACCCATTGCAAATGTTGCGAAACGTCCGTCAAACTCAAGCACAACCTCCTCTTGCTCGTCCTTACCCAAGAGGTTCCTAAGCAGCGTGGCAGGCTTTTTCGGCAGGATAAAAGCCGATTTTTCGGCCCCTGTTACCGAATAATCGCGGCAACGTGCCAATTTATGTCCGTCCGATGCCACAAAAGTAACATTCTCAGGGGTAAAGTCGAAATAGACACCGCACATTGCCGGACGAATCTCATCATCGGCTGCAGCGAACAGCGAGCACGAAATACCGCTCAGAAGCGTGCTATTGGCAATAGCAATCTTCACAGCACCCTCGCCCAGCACCGGCGCCGACGGATACTCCTCGGCACTCTGTCCCACCATACTGTACTTTCCGTTCAGATAGTAGATAGTGAGTTCCAGCGTCTCCTTGTTAACCTCGAAACGCAAAGGCTGCTCCGAGATTTCCTTCAACGAATCTATCAGAATCTTCGAAGAAATTGCAAAACTAAAATCCTCGGAACACTCAATAACCTCGAACGAGGTATTCAACGTATTATCGGGGTCGGATGCAGTAAGCGTCAATTTATTTCCACTAAGCTCGAAGAGGAAACAATCGAGCACAGGGATAGTATTTTTTGAGTTTATTACTCGACTGATAGTCTGTAAGCGCGATGACAACAGAGAGCTTGATACTGTAAAATTCATAATATTTATCTATTTAATTGTTTTTTCGGGTTCACTACATAAAAAAGCGTACAAATTTGCACACCTATTATTCTGCGAAGATAATGAAAAGAGGAGTTAATACAAAGAAAGAAACTGAAATTATTTATCAAAAATGGCTATGAATCCTCGTTTTTTTCAAAGAAATGAATTATTTTCGCCAACTATTTGAATCGAATTATGGAAATTACAGGAAAAATCATCGCAGTGCTGCCCGAGAGAGGCGGTATCTCAAAGACAGGAAACGAGTGGAAAATGCAGGAGTACGTACTCGAAACACACGAGCAGTATCCCCGCAAGATGTGCTTCAATGTATTTGGAGCTGACAAAATAGCACAGTTCAATATTCAAGCAGGCGAGGAGATGACAGTATCTTTCGACATTAACGCCCGCGAATACAACGGCCGTTGGTACAACGACATTCGCGCTTGGAAGGTAGAGCGCGGCGTTGCTCCCGCAGCACCCACAGCCGCCCCCTACGAGGCGGCGCCTCAGGTAAACGCCCCCAAAGTGAGCGCACCCGATTTTAGCGCACAGAACGAGACCGACGACCTCCCCTTCTAAGCCGGGCATTTTGTACACACCCCATAATATCAATAAAACACTCTCCGCCGAGCCTATAAAAACTCGGCGGAGAGTGTTTTATTGACGCACGTCCGACAGCTTAAAATAATCGGCGCGCAATTTTGGATATTACATTCGTTATTTAACGAGCATCTTCTTACCATTGACAATGTACAAGCCGGGAGCCTGTATCTTCTCGATGCGACGTCCCTGAAGGTCGTAGACACCCTCTACTGCCTCATCACCCGTAACAATCTCCTCAATGCTCTCCATCACCCCACCGGTCATTTCCAGCCTCCAATAAGCCGGGCTCGAGCCGCTCTTCACCGCCGCGTTACTGAGCACCTGCCAATATTTATTTCCATTGCTTATTGTCAACGCACCCTTCTCCTTGTCGACTGTGAATGTAAATACCATAGGCTCCCCTGCGCCATCCACTTTCTGGAAATTGCGGTTGCTGGTATATACATATTCACCCGTTGCAACATTTGTTATCTGAAACTCATTCTCGTTGTCTGTTGTCCAGAATTCCCAATCGGCAGACTCATCGGCGGGGCCACACTTAATGGTATTTAAGTATTGCGACGTAGTGCTCTCCGTATCAATTACACAATACTCGCCCGTCGCGATGTTCTTTATACGGAAAAAGAAGATGGCACCCGTTCCACGATAATTATCGGGCAGAAGTATATATGCAGCCTCGGCCGTGGCTATCTCGGCTTTAAGAGCATCAAGGGCCATATTTACGCGCATAGGCGTCTCGGCCTTAACAGCACTGCTCCACACATTAAATAGCGCCTTTCTATACTCGTCGATATTATCGACAAGGTCAACCTTGTGATTCGCCGTCATCTCAATCTCAATAAACTCGGCACGTCGGATGAGAGCCTCAAGCTGCGCCTTTTTGGCCTCGGTTGCATTATCCTCCTTAATTGTCAGACGCCATTTTGCGTTTGTACCATCGCCGCTGCCGCCAACAACCTTATACTTACTATCCATTGTAAGAAACAACGAAGGATTGCTCTTAGGGCTGAAGCTATATGTTGCATCGCCATTATTACGTGCGACAAACACAATAGCCGAGCTCTCCTTTGTAGATATTGCCGTGGCCTGCTCCTCCTCGGCAAGCGAGGTTACAAAATATCCCAAGCCATTCTTTATATAGAATTCATCGGGCGCACCGGCCGATACAAATTCCCAATCACGACGCTCATCGTCGCGGGGAATAGCCGAATTTGAGGCACCCGAAAGTGCACGATTCTCGCACACAAGGCCATAAGCCTGATAGTTGCGGTTAACGATTGTATGAATATTACCCTCGCTTATTCCAATATAAGCATAGCGGTTGTTCTTAAGGTCGCGCACAGCCTCCTCGAGCAGAAGCGCCCACTCGCCATAGGCGTGCACACTCTGGTCTTTATTGTCGCGTGCGGCAATAGCCTCGTCATACAGAGCCTTTAACGGCTCCAGAGCCTCGGGGTAGAAAAGGCCCACCTGCGTTCCGCTGCTCGACGCACTGTTTATAGCATTTTTTGCAGCCGTAAGCGCACTGTTAAGAGCCTCGAGCTGCTGCTCCTCACTGCCGGCAACCGCCGCCGAGGGAACATCGACGTATGTACCATTGGCCTGAACAGCCACCACCCTGAACTCCGATGCCATCTGCAATGCCGTGAGCAAAATTTTGTGAGTATTCGAGAAAGAAAGCATCTTACCATTGGCGTCGAGTACCTTGAATCCCACAGCACCCGTTCCCGAGGTAATTGAAATAACCGTAGCACTCTTTGTGTACATATAGCCCTTAGCCTCAACCGCCAGCTTCTCGGGTGTAAAGTCGGTAAAATGCCCCAGCTCACCCGCATTGCTTACGCTTGCGCTGTGCGAGAGTTTATTGCCACTGCCACCATCGGTACGAGGCACACCCTTTACACGGTCTTCTATAAACTCAATGGCACCGGCTTTTTTGCCATACGCAGCCATTTTAGCCTTTGTGGCAGCAATCATCTCCTCGGTAGACGTCAGATAATAGTCGGCATAGTCGCCATAGTGCTCCTCTTTCATAGGAACAAAGAATCCCCAAGCCTCGAAGAAGTTTGTCATATCCTCGCCCGATGCCTCGCAACATTTCTCGGCAAAGTGCAAAAGGTCGTCGCTACCCTTGTTGATGTAAGATTTATTCGAGCTTCCAACCTTTACGATGGGGTCTTCGCGCAGGAGCTTGAATAGCGTGGGATAAAAATCGGGATTATTGCCTGCAACGTGATAGTACAGATAGAGCTGCCAATACATACGCAGCATCAGATGGTTCGAGTGCGAGGGCCACGAAAGACCATTGGCATACTCGCTTGCAATCTCACTGATTGAGCCTCCGCGCGACTGCCAACGTCCCAGCTTATAGAGTACAAGGTTCGAGAAGAGGTTATTCGACACCTCAGAGCAGTTGATGGGAGTAATTGCCTCCTGATGCACGTGTCCATTCTCGTGCGCAGGACCCCAACAGTTGTCGGCGTTGCTCATCATCCGGTCGTAAGGGAGCAGGTTGTTTATGTACGATGCAAGATACTGTGTGTAGTAGTTCGTAGCCGACTGATAGCCCGTGGGCAGCGTACGCGCACACAATTTATTGTTAAAATGCGAGGGGCGCACCTCCTCGAGACCCATAATAGACCACTGCCAATCGGCCATATTATCCCACCAGCCGATAGCATCGGTAATCTTATTCTTGCAGTAGCCTTCAAGAATCATATACTCACGCACCATATTGAAAATAAAGTTACGACCCTTTACTATTATATAGGGGTGTGTGGCCAGCTTTTGGCTGATATATACCCAATCGGCATCATCGTGGCGCTCGGTGTCCCAATAGCCGTTAAGCACACCACCCTCGATGCGAATGTCTATATCAGGATAGTCGGCAATAGCCTTTCCATCTACTGTATTTGCATTGTAAATAACAAAAACAGTCTGAAGGTCGCGCGAAACGGGGATAACATTCATTCCCTTTACAACCGCTGTACGTGTACCGCGTGAGCCATTGTCGGTTAGTGTCTCAATTTCGAGTGTGGCACCTGCGGGAACATCTTCTTTCACAAAAACATACAGAATCTCGGCTGTATTTGCATAGAGGCCTGTGGGGTTATTCTGCCACGTAAACTTCTTGGTAAGGAGCTTTGTTCCCCACACGTCGGGGTCGCTGTAAGGCTCGTAGGTGTTTACGCGGAATTCCTTCTCGTACTCGGCCCAACTATTATTTTTAACCTTCAGGGCAGCAGCCACAAGGTCGGCAGGAATTTCGGTCATAGCAGCAGTCAGTTCCTCGTCGCTCATCGAGGCATACTCGCTCTTGAGCTGCATACAGAGCTCATCGCCGAAGAATGTCGAGTAGCGTGCAATAAGCTCCTCGGCCCCCTCGGACACCTTTGCAAAGTCGGCATATTCCTTCTGCGCAGCGGCAAGCTCCTCGTCGCTGATTGTTACAAGCTCGAATTTCCACGACGAACCACCGGGCGAGTCGCTATCGGCCATATAAGGCACAAGCGCCGAGCCCGCATCGCAGTGCAGACCCATATTACCATTGCCATTCTTGATTGTGTAATAGTCGGCACCAACGCCTTTATTCTCTATAATGTCGAATGTAGCGGCACTTGTACCTGTCGTAAAACTCTGATAGAAGGTATTATGATTCTGCAAATAACGGCCTGTGTAAGCATTCTTTATCGTCCACAAATTGCCGTTCTTCTCAAAAATCCAATACTGATAAACCTTTCCATTCAGGTCAACGGGGCAATAGACTGTATGCTCCAAAATATCCTCGGCAATCTTAAGATTACCGCGCATCGGATTTACAATCTTGTAGATTTTACCATCTTCGGGGGCAACAGCCCACGCCTGCATAACCACAAGCATCAATAGCATCAAAGTAAATAATTTTTTCATAGGTAATTAGAGTTTATAAAAATTATTACAATTATACACAGAGTGCACAATTTATCATTAGCTTACAAATATACTTTAACCATTTATATAGTAGGTACCTCTATGTGCCCGTTTGCAAAAAATTAACTAAAAAAACATTACATTTAAGCACTTTTAACCATAATTGGGCCGATGTTTTCATTCCATATTACAACAGATGCACAATAAGCACAATCACAATTATTAAAAAAATAAAAAAAACAGTGCCTCGACGCCTATTTTTTGTAAAATAAAAATAATCGTTCATCATTTAACAATATAAAACAACCTCTGATACGTTTATTTATTATAACTTTGTACACACAAATAAAACAAATGTACTAATTATTTATCATAAATGCGCAATAAACAAAAAAAAAACAGCGCCCGTACATTGATTTAAACTAAAAACCAAGAAATCTCCCAATGAAAATACTCACGAACATACACAACATTTTATACCGCTACCCACTGTCGCTCATTGTAACAATTGCAATTATCTATCTTTCACTATTCTACACGTCGGACAAGCCAATCATTACCACTAAATATATGGACAAGATTGTACATTTTACAATGTACGCCGGCCTCTGTCTTGTTCTGTGGTTCGAGTATATATGTTCGCACAGCAAGCTCAATTACAGAAAAATAGTATTGGGTGCCGTGATACTGCCCATAATCTTCAGCGGCGGGCTCGAAATTGCCCAAGCAACGCTGACAACCACCCGTAAGGGCGATTTTTACGATTTTCTTGCCAATTCTTTGGGAGTGCTTTTTGCCGTAGCCTTCAGTCTTTATATCACAAGCCCGATTATAGAGCGATTCAAACTCTACAAGAAACATATTAAGGAGGAGTAAACCGCACGCACGGGCCACCCCTCCTTATTCTTTTTACCATCCTTATAGGACAGCCATAAACAAAAACTCCTTACCAATCTTTATACGGGAAGCGTGTAAGATGCGAGTTATAATAGCGAGCCTCGCCTGTAACCTCGCGTCCCAAAAACGGCGGACGCTCAAAAGCCTCGGCCTTATCCTCGAGCTCAATCTCGGCAACCACAAGGCCCTCGTTGTCGCCGTAAAACTCATCAACCTCGAACGTGTGCCCTCCCCACTCTACAAGATAGCGGCGCTTATCAATGCTGTTGCCTGCACACAATTTAAGAAGTTCCTCGGCCTCGGCGAGCGGAATCTCGCGCTCCCACTCGTAACGACTGAGCCCTCCGTCAATAGACGGCCCTTTTATCGTCAGATAGCCACGCTCCTCGCGCACGCGCACTCGCACGGAATTTCCATTCTGGCGGCACAGATAGCCCTGCACAATGCGGTCGCTGCTGTGGGCCAAGCGCCGATAATCGTCGCCCACGACAAGGAATTTTCTCTCTATTTCTATTGCCATACTCGTCCCGTGGCACTACTCCTCGCCGCCAAACTCCATAAGATAGGCCTTAATAAAGCCATCAATTTTGCCATCCATCACCCCGCCGACGTCCGACGTCTGATGGCCCGTGCGGTGGTCTTTCACTCGACGGTCGTCGAATACGTAGCTGCGAATCTGCGAGCCCCACTCGATTTTTTTCTTACCCGCCTCAACCTTCGACTGCTCCTCCATACGATGCTGCATCTCCTTATTATAGAGGATTGAGCGCAGCTGACGCATAGCATTCTCCTTGTTCTTGGGCTGGTCGCGTGTCTCGGTATTTTCGATAAGAATCTCCTCCTCGACACCCGTGTAGGGGTCTTTATACTGATAGCGCAGACGCACTCCCGACTCCACCTTATTCACATTCTGTCCACCGGCGCCACCGCTTCGGAAAGTATCCCACGAGACGCGCGCAGGCTCGATAACAACCTCGATACTATCATCGACGAGCGGAGTAACAAACACCGAGCTGAAGGAGGTCATACGCTTACCCTGCGCATTGTAAGGACTCACGCGCACCAGACGATGCACGCCATTCTCGCCCTTTAGATAGCCGTAAGCATAAGGGCCCTGAAGTTCAAGGGTAACAGTCTTTATACCCGCATCCTCGGCCTCTTGAAGGTTGGCAACAGCCACCTTATAGCCGTTGGCCTCGGCCCAGCGCATATACATACGCATAAGCATACTCGCCCAGTCCTGTGCCTCAGTACCTCCCGCACCCGAGTTAATCTTCAGCACGCAGTCCATCTCATCGGCCTCTTGACGCAGCATATTCTTCAGCTCAAGTTCCTCGATGGCAGTAAGCGCACGCGAATAAGCATCGTCAACCTCACTCTCCTCGACCATCTCCTCGCGGAACATCTCCATAGCAAGCTCCACCTCCTCGGTGCGATTATAAACCTCTTTATAATCCTCAATCCAGCCTTGCAGAGCCTTAACCTTTTTCATCTGAGCCTCGGCAGCCTTTGCGTCATCCCAGAATCCGGGAGCCTGAGTGCGCAACTGCTCCTCCTCAACCTGTATAATCTTCTCGTCGATAGAGAGATACTGTTTAAGTGCCGCAGTCCTCTCCTTAATATCCTTTAATTGGTCGGAAGTTATCATATATTCTTATTATTCTTTAGTTTCCGGGCGCGAAGATACAACATTTATTTGAGATTAGAGAGCGGCGCGACAACCTTTCGCTATAAATCAGTCTCATTTTGTGTGCAAAATAAAAAATGTTTCGTAACTTCGTGTGCGCAAATTCACACGCCGCCCGACAAAATAAGCGTGCACAAAGGACAAAATATGAAAATAACACAGCAGCAGGTACAACAAGCCATAGAGCTATTGCAGGTGCTCATAAGCACTCCATCGACAAGCCGCGACGAGAGCGAGGCTGCCGACCGTTTACAGACATTCATTGCGCGGAGTGCCCCCATTAGGATAGATATTCGCCGCCACTATAATAATATATGGTGCATCTGCCCCGATTTTGACGCCCGACGTCCCACCCTGCTGCTCGACGCGCATATTGACACAGTAAAGCCCGTTGCCAATTGGAGCACCCCTCCCTTCACCCCAAAAATCGAGGGCGACCGCATCACAGGCCTCGGCAGCAACGACGACGGCGGCTCGCTTGTGGCCCTGTTGCAGGTATTCTACACTCTTTGTCAGAGCAAGCAGAAATACAACACAATATTCCTTGCCTCGGCCGAAGAGGAGGTCTCGGGCAAAAATGGCATTGAGGCAGTGCTCCCGCTGCTGCCCCCCATCGCCTGCGCCATCGTGGGCGAGCCCACCTCAATGCAGCCCGCAATAGCCGAAAAGGGGCTTATGGTGCTCGACTGCACCGCGCACGGCATTGCCGGACACGCTGCCCGCGACGGCGGCCTTAACGCCATCTACGAGGCGATGCGCGACATTGAGTGGCTGCGCAACCATAAACTACCCAAAATCTCGCCCCTGTTGGGGCACGTTCGTCTGAGCGTAACACAGATTAACGCCGGCACACAGCACAACGTAATCCCCGATAGTTGCTCGTTTGTGGTAGATGTACGCAGCAACGAATGTTACAGCAACCAAGAACTCCTCGACATTATAAAAGAGAGTGTAAAGGCCGACGTCAGCGCACGTTCGTTGCGCCTAAACTCCTCGAGCATCGCCACCGACCACCCCCTTGTGCAGCGCGCCACGGCATTGGGGCTTACCCCTTTCGGCTCGCCCACACTATCGAATCAGGCACTGCTGAGCCTGCCCACACTCAAGATAGGCCCGGGCGACTCCACCCGTTCGCACACCGCCAACGAGTATATTCTCGTGAGCGAGATTAAACAAGGAATGGAAATTTACCTCAACCTGCTCAACGGATTACAATTATAATCGCCCGCTGAAAGAGAGCCCCCAAAAACAACACATCAAGCACCACTGATGCAAAAGGAATAAAAAACTTTCGCGCAAAATTTGGTTTTCTCGATTCTTTTGTTTAATTTTAGAGCCGAGAGAGACAAAAACAGATATTAACTTTATAATAAGGGAGCTATGGTTTGGATATTTCTTGGTTGCATACTTGTTTTATTTTTTCTATATAAAGTATATAAATCTTTGGAAAAAATCCGTAGGAGAGGCAATGAGAATTATCATATACCCGAGATAAAAACAAGAAACAAAAGAAAGAAATTCTTCAGACGATTCAAATATCTCGAGGGGTTGGGCGATTAGCCCACTCCTCTTTTTTTGTCCCTCATTAAAAAGACCGCTTCTGTGCTGTGAGCCACGCTCGGGCTGCCTCCCTATTAAAATAGAGCAGATAAGTGTCGGGATTCTTCACCGTTACCACCGTTGTAAACAGCTCGGGGTGATTGCGCACACAAGGATACAGATATTTAAACGTAGCCTCCATCCCAAGCTGGTCGAGCACAACATATTTCACCCCCTTATCCACAAGGTCGGCAATTAGCTCGGCCTCATCTTCCGTCTCGAGAAAATAGCGAGCCTTCACCCCCGAATACAGATAAAAGAGCTCGGGCTTGCGCGTGGCGACAATTGCGTAACGGTCAAACTCGGCAGCGCGTCGGCTCACCTCCCTAAAATTATAGAATTTCGATGGCAGAGGAATGCGGCCATAGACATACAGCCCCCATATTGTGTGCTTTGTAAGCGTGTCGTACTGCATAAACATCGGCACAAAAAGCAGCGTCAGGATGTACACGGGAAATTCTCTCTTAAAAAACCCCGACACAACCGTCCCCAACGACCACAAACCCACAAAGAGCCCCGCCGTAAGCAACGGGAGAATAATAACAAGATAGCGGTAACGGCTGGGAGTATCGAGCGCTGCAATTATGAAAATTGTAGCTCCAAACATAACAAGCAGCAATGTGCGCAGACTCGGCATTTTGCAGAATCCATATATTATCAGTGCCAGCAGCAAAAGGGCTCCGACAAAAAGCCCAAAGGAGACTCCTTCATCGTACCTTATATTAGCGAAAGGAATAACACTCTCGGGCACTGCCTTAAAGAGAAGCATCTGCACATTGTCGAAGAATCTCGAAAAGTCAATCTGCGACACGTAACGCGACTGTCCCAGCCCCAAAAGCGCGTTACGCACCATCCACGGCAGACACCCCAGCATAAAGGTCGCGCCCACCACCGCCGACGTCCTCCACCGTCGCTCGACGAGCATAGCAGCCACCACCGCCACCACAAGCGCCACTGCCTGCGTGCGTATGTGATAAGTAAACACGAGCACCGCCAAAAAGAGGTAAAAGCGTTTCGAACGCCACAATTGCGCTTCGTCGCGCGGCAGACGCACGTAGAGCCACAAGGACAAAATAATGAAAAAGATACACGACGCCTCACTCATCATAATGGTCGAAAATTCCAGAATGTGAGGCGTAACAAGTACCGCCGCCCCAACAAGAAAAGCGAGGCCCCGCTTAAAGCCCCTCTCGACAAGAAGCATAAACAGCAGCACAACCCCGCCAAAAAGAAAAGCAAGATTCAGAATCTTCTGTGCCACGATACTATCGGTGAGCATACGCACCGGAGTCATAAGAATCGGATAACCCGGCGGAAAATTATTCGTCTCTCGGCCGAACATATCGGCGTAACCACGCCCCTCGGCCAGCGACGTTGCATTAGCAAAATAGTAACAATTATCGCCGTTAAAATCGGCCTTAGGGTTAAACACAAAGATAAACACCGCCACCGCCATCACAAGCAGGGCAGCCACCCACGGCAAATTACTGAATTTTCTTTTCCTGTTCATTCCCTAAAAGAGGTGCGACACACGCACTCATCGTTCAATCAAGAAGGGTGTGTCCAAGAAAATGGCACACCCCTCCTATTATTTTGTTAAGAGAATTATTCCTTATTATGCTCGGCCTCAATCTCCTCGGGCGACATTGGCTTATATTTACCCAATCGACGGGCGCCACCCTCAAAGACAAGATAATCCTCCTCGTTGCGTATTCCGCCAAAATTACGCCAAGCATCCAATTTATCGTAGCAGATAAAGTCGGTAAACTGTTTCTCGGCGCGCCATTTGTCCATAAGGTCGGGGATAAAATATATTCCCGGCTCGACGGTAAACACAAAGCCCGGCTCAAGAGCCTTGGCAAGTCGCAGCGACTTCCAGCCAAAGAGAGTGCTCTTAGAGCGTCCCTCCTCATAGCCCACGTGAACCTCACCAAAATTCTCCATATCGTGCACGTCGAGGCCCATCATATGACCAAGTCCGTGAGGCATAAACATACAAGCAGCACCGGCCACGGCAGCCTCGGCGGGGTCGCCCTTCATTAGTCCGAGGTCGACCATACCCTTTGCAATCTCGGTGAGCACGATACGATGAACCTCACGATACTCCACCCCCGGACGCAGTGCACTAAGCGCCGCAAGATGTCCGCGACGCAGAATATTGCACACCTCGCGCTGCTGCGTGGTGAAGCTGCGTCCCACAGGCATTGTCGTTGTAAGGTCGCCGGCGTAGTGCATAGCATTCTCGCAGCCCGAGTCGAGCAGGAACATCTGTCCGTCCCTCAGCGGGGTGGTGCCGTAGGCGTGATTGTGCAGCGTCTGTCCGTTAACCGTCGCAATAATGGGGAACGACAGGCCGAAATTATGCTTTGCAGCCTCGGCCTGAACAACAGCCGCAATCTGAGCCTCGGTAACACCGGGACGCACCGCACGCATCGCAGCGCAATGCATATCCACCGAAACGTTCACAGCCTCCTCAATCTGAGCAATCTCCTCGTCGCTCTTGTAGTTACGTTGTGCAATAACCGCTTTTACGAATTTCATAGACACTGCTGCATCCTGCGCTGCGGGGTGAATGCCCAGAAGCTCTTGCAACCACACGCGATGCTCGCCGCGGTAGGGAGGCAGAAAATGTATCGTCCGACCCTTCTCCTGCGCAGCCTTCAGATAAGCAGCAAGCTGTGCCATAGGGAGGGTGAGCGTAATTCCCACACGCTCGCTCTTCTCCTTGATTGTGGGCTGTACTCCCGTCCACACAATATCGTCAATTGTAAGTTCGTCGCCGAAGATAATCTCCTTATCCTCGTCAATATCTATAATGGCCGCAAGGCCCGCGTAGTCCGATGCAAAATAGTACAGGAACGTAGAATCCTGACGAAAATGGTAGATATTATCGGCATAATTCATACCAAGCTCGGTGTTGCCCAAGAAGAGCAACAGTCCGCTACCCACGCTCTCTTTAAGCACGCGGCGGCGATTGATATAAGTCTCTTTTGCAAACATAATTGTATCTTTTAAAGGTTAGAAGCTCATTAAACTTTCTAAAAAACATTTTATTAAGTAAACTGTATATTCTCGCCGACTCTTGCCCTGAAAAAGAACTTGACGATATAAAAACAAACAGCTACTCTATTTATCTCTTTATCACGGCGCGCAGCACGAACCACAGATGATGCGCCAGCGTCGATAGCACGCCGTAGTGCTTGCACATTATGCCGAAGCGCTCCATAAGCGATGCCCTGTGATTTTGCAAAGATAATCCATTTCGCAAATAATCAACCACAGTGCAACCAACATTTACAATATTTTGTGAACGTTTCATCACTTTTATGCACCAATCGACGTCGCCCGAGAGGCGATATTTAAGGTCGTACTGCGGTACAATGTCGCGCCGCGCATAAAAAGCCTGATGACACACAAGCATCCCCTGCTTGAAGCTCGTCCACTCCAATTTCTCGGGAGCCTGCAAGCGGCGCATACGCACGAAGCGACGCTCCTCGTCAACCTCGGCCGTCTCGCCATAGAGAATGTCGGGCAGCGGACCCTCGCCCACAGCCGCCGCAATCCTCTCGAGTGTGTCGGGCGAGTGAAAAGCATCGCCCGCATTCAAAAAACACAGATAGTCGCCCGTGGCCAACCCGATGCCCTTGTTCATTGCATCGTACAGCCCCTTGTCGCGCTCCGAGACAATGTGCGCAAACTCAATTCCCGAGGCCTCGGCCTTAGCCACAGTATCATCGCTCGAGCCGCCGTCAATGAGCAGATACTCCCAATTCTTGTAGCTCTGCGCAGCGACGCTCTCCAGCGTCGGTCCAACCACGGCCGACGCATTATAGGTTACCGTAATTATCGAAAATTTAGGCCTCACAATCTTTTCTCTTTTTATAAATAATAGCCCCGGCAAGAAGCACAATCACAACACCCACAAGGATAGAACCATAGAGCGACCATCGTCCCGTCTCTATCATCAGCTCATCGACGCAGCGAAATTCTATTGTGTGCTTTCCGGCAGGCAGAGGCAGCGCACGCAGAATATAGTTGGCACGCACGGGCTGCACCTCTTTTCCGTCGATAAAGGCCTTCCACGTCTTATAATAAACCTCGGAGAATACTGCCATCTGAGCATTTGGCGAGTAGCTCTCGTACATTATATTACCCGGATTTTTATACTCGGTCATACGAATATACGCTGTACTATCGACCGCATTATCATAGCCCGACGCATCACCCACAACAGCCAGCCACTCTTTATCGACAAAGGCCTGTCGATAGGGGTCAAAATCGGCAATTGCGGCAATCTCGGCATCGGGACTATCCACCCACTCTATTCTATCGACCATCCAGCAGTTGCCCAGCGCCTCGGCGTTGCGGTGCACGGTCGTCCCCTCCTCGGTGGGCACGATAATATAGCGCACGTTAAGCATATTTATAATATTCATATTCAGATTGCCCACGAAATAACGGTCGATAATATCCTGATAGCGGCGCAGCTTGGCAGGACTGTATCCGCCCACCGATTTATGGAAATAAGAGGTATAAGACTCGTTGAAAGTGCTCGACGCAAGATTAAGCACGCGGTAGTTGGGGTCTTTATCCTGCAAAATCTGACGGTCGGCTGCAGTGGGACGAATCTCGGTACTCTGCCTTTTGGGCATAAAATCGTCATACGCAAGGAAGCGTTTATCAACCGGCCAAAGGTCGATGAGCATCAACACACCTAAAATCATCGCTGCATATTGCGACTTAAAGCCCACACGCAGATAGACGAGCAACAAGGCAGCAGCCGCCACAATAAGAGACAGCGAACGCCAAGCATCGGCGAGCAGCATCGCCTCGCGGTCTTTCACAAGCGCATCCAGTATGATGGGAGCCATACGGGCATCGCCTGCCCCCTCGAAACTGAATAAAGCACCCGCAAAGAGAGCAAGCACAAGGCACACAGCACCCGTAACACCCGCTGCAATAAAGAGCGCACGCCTCATACGGGCAAGCTCGGCAGCATTATTCTCGCGCCTCACCACGATAATCCTGCGCACCGCCAGAATTCCCAGCGCTACCATCGTTACCGACGCAATAACAAGCGCCATTGACGGTGCACGGAATTTACTGTACAGCGGCAGATTATAGAAGAGAAACTCGTTGACCTCCAAGAAATTCTTACCCCACGACATTACAAACGACAACACTGTGGCAGCAAGTAACCACCACTTTTCGCGCCCATTAACCACAAAAAGTCCCAGCACAAACAAGAAGCAGACAATAGCGCCCACATACACCGGTCCCGAGGTAAAAGGCTGGTCGCCCCAATAGGTGGGGGCCGCCGCGCACACCTGTCGCGCCTGCGCAGCTCCAATCTTAGGCGCAAGGCTTCGGTAAAGCTCCGAGTCGTCGCCCAGCGCATAGTTCGAGCTTGCACCATAGAGGTTGGGAACAAGCAACGTAAACGTCTCGCCCACCCCGTAGCTCCACTGATAAGCATAGTCAATGTCGAGGCCCGAGCTCTGCTTCTGCTCCGCCTGCTTAAGCACAGAGCCGCCGCGCATAGAATCCTTGGCATAATCAGCCGAGGGCACCAACTGTCCCAGCGCCGGAAGCACAGCCAGCACAGCCACCGCAAGCTGCACAGCCGTAGCCCTAAAATAGGGCTTCAGAGCCTTCTCTTTTATGGCATAAACAAGATAGACAAACGCAAGAATTATGAGCACAAGCAGCAGATAATAGCTAATCTGCTGATGGCTCCAATAGATATTCAGTCCCGAGAAGATAAGCGTCAGCAGGGCACCCCGCAGTAACTGTCCCCTGTAACAGAGTATGACACCGCCTATAATCGGAGCCATCGTAGCCATCACAAGGCTCTTGCTCATATGTCCCGCCTCTATGATAATAAAATTATATGAGCACAGCGTATAAGCAATAGAGCCCGCCACGCTGAGCCACGAGCGGCACCCCATCGACAGCAAAAAGATATAAAAGCAGACAAAAGTCAGGAATATTGCACCAATGTGTCGGCGCGAAGCCCCGAATATTCCCAGCGTCAGCACCTTATCGGCCGCCTCGAATATATTCACCGGCTGCGGCGAGAATGTATAATTCGACGGCATTCCCGAGAACATAGCATTCGACCAATAGGCATAGTCGCCCGTAGCCTCGTGATAATCCTTCGCATCCTTACCCCATCCTTGCGAGCTTATCGCATCGCCCTGCATAAGGTCTTTTCCTTGTAGCACGGGCCCAAAATAGACCAGCGTCAGCACAAGGAAGATGAGCACTGCCATCAGATGAGGCAGCCAATTTTTCTTCTCAATGATTTTCATTTTTTATCCTTTTTATCGATTATTTCCTTTATGTGGTTATACAAATTCTGCTCGTATCGTTGCAACGTGTAGCCCTCGCGCACCTTTTTGTGAGCGGCCCACGCGCGACGCGACAGTTCCTCGGGGCTCATAGAGCCGACGCCGAGCAGCGCCCTCTCAAAATCCTCGTAAACAACCCTCGGCACCTCGACCCCCACGTCCGAGAGGTCGAGCGCCGTACCGCTGCTATACACAGGCAGCAGTGCTCCGTTGCCCAGCACATTCAACACAGCCACCGCACCACTCTCGCTCACCGAGGGGTTAAGCAGGATGGCGCACTCCTCCAGCAGCGCCGCAAACAAAGGCGACTCAATATCCACAAAGCCGTGCACCCTAATATTCCGTGCCCCATCGACAATAGGCTTATAGTAGCGCCAAAAATCCCCCTCCGAGCTACTGCCCCCGCAAATGTGAAGCGTATAATCGGGGTGTGCGACGGCAAAATCAATGGCAATATCGAGTCCCTTGTGCAGAAGCCCCATAGAGCCGAACCACAAGATGCTCTTTGCACAGCACCGAAAGTCCTTATTTTCATCGGGCTCGACCACCCGAAAATAGAACGCCGGCAGATAGTGGTAGCGTTCGGGTCGGCCATCATCGGCCAAGAAAGGCTCCAAAACAGCCCTATCGCCCAAGCATATTACAGCATCGGCAAAATGAGCCTCGTAGTAGTTCATCCCACCGCCGGGGACGTAACGGTTCGAGCCCAGCAGCCACAATCCGTGCCGCTCGTGAAACGAGCGGTTACGCTGTGCCGTAGCCGCGAAATTATAGCCCATCTGCGCCCCCACCGAGTAAAAAATCCTCAGCGGCTCCCTGCCCCTGCGGGGGGCAAAAGAGCCAAAAAAGGCATTGCCGTTAATGCCGTAGATAATATCGTATGGCCCGTAGTCGAGCCCCTCGTTGGCCCTCGACGTGCAATCGACACTGTATCCCAAAGCATCGAAACAACGTGCAGCCACAAGGCACTCGGTAAGATTCGAGTGATATTTTGGTAATTTTTCCGACGCAAAAGCCTCGGGCAGATGACACAGCAGCACACGCCTTGTACGCCTACGCTTGAAGACATCTTTAAGCAGCCTCTCGTTTGAGAAGAGACGTTGCACCCACCCCACAATGGCGGCGGCCGCGCGTCGCTTGGCAATGGGCCACAAGCGCGATATTTGAGAAGGGCTTATTTTCATCGGTCAAATGGTCTTTTTTTTACACTTTTCTATAAACATCACAAGTGGCCTCGACCATACGCTCGAGCGAAAATTCGCGCACGCGATCAAAGCCCTTTGTCCGCAGCTCGTCGCGCAGGGTGGCGCTTGTGATAATCTCGCGCAGAGAATCCTGCATCGAGCCGGCGTCGTTGGGATTAAAATAGATGGCCGCATCGCCCGCAACCTCGGGGAAGCAGCTTGCGTCGCTCAAACACACGGGGCAACCATTGGAGAAAGCCTCAAGAATAGGAATCCCGAAGCCCTCGTAGTGCGACGGAAAGACAAAGCACAGCGCATAACGATAGAGCGAAGCCATCTGCTCGTCGTTGGCCGAGATGTGAATCAGGCGGTCGGCCACATTCCATTTTTGGAAAAATTTAACCTCCGAGGGAGTGAACGCACTACCCGTGCATACAATCCTCAGCGTAGGGTCGGCCATAAGCAGCGGCCGCACCGCCGAGAGCCACGAAAAGAAATTCTTATACCCCTTACGCTCGCCCACATAAAGAATGTAACGGTCGAACAACTGCTCGGCCGCCCGCACAATGGGGCGGTAGCCGTGGTGCACGACACTTATCCTTGAGGGGTCGGTACCTAAAAGCTCAATAATATCGCGCTTGGTATTCTCGCTCACCGCGATAATGTGGTCGGCCTCGGCAATCAGACGCTTCTTGTGCGGAATTGTGCGGTCGTATATCAGCACATCCTGCGGATAACGTTCAAAAGTCATATCGTGGATTGTCAGCACAAAAGGCTTCCCGCGGTGCTTGAGAGCACTCAGGAAATAGGGATTATAGTATGTAGGATGAAAAATATCATACTCGCACATACGCACTGCATTCCACGCATACATCATATTGGCCAGCTGATAGATGCGCCGGCGCAGGCGGTAGCTCTTGGGAAAATTCAGGGTAGGATATTTACGTCCGTATGTAACCGTAACATAATGATTCTCGCAGAATTTCATTGGCATCGAGGCGCGAAACTCATCGGCCGGAAGGTTGTACATAAGGTCGGCAAAATAGCGCGTAACCCCTCCGAAGCGTTGGAACGTAAACATCTGATTATCGTAAAGAATCTTTTTCATAGCAATATTACTCTTTGAGTTTCTTATGGGCAACATACTCCATTGCCTCGTACAACTCACTGTTGCGCACAATCATAAGCGCCGCAACATAAAGCACCGCTGCCAACGCCACGCGCGCCAGCAGCAACAGATAGATATTCTCTATTGAGGCTGTCAGATAACCCGTGAGAATCATCACCGCCCCCGCAAGAGCAGCATACGGGAACATATCACGCAAGAACATCGACAGCCTAAGGCCAATCTCCACTCCCGCATAGTGCCGCCACACAAACAGCCACATAAAATTAAACAGCACGTAGGCGAACATCATTGCGTGTATTCCCCACGGCGCCATTGCCACAAGCAGCACAAGCACAATAATGCCCTGCGCCACAGTACCCCACATAAACACCACCGACCGACCGCGGCTTATGAGCAGATTGGTGAACATCGACTGCACAGGCATAAAAGCACCCCACAAGGCAAGCACGCGCAGCATATAAGCACTCTCAATCCATTTGTCGGTTATTGCAATCACAATTATCTGCGGAGCCACAAGCGACAGACCGAAGAGCAGCGGAAACGACACAAAGGCCGTGAAACGCAACATCTTACGGAACACACGCAGCTGCCTCTGACCATCGTCGGCCACCTTTGCAAGCACCGGCTGCGCGACGTTATTCACCATCCCATTCACAATCTCGCTGCCCATACACATCCACTCGGCCGCTTTTGTATAGTTTCCCACATCAACGCGCGTATAGTGTCTATTTCCGCCCAAGATAAACGAAAAGATATTCCAATTTACGCGTAAAAAGATATTTGTGATAAGCAGCCGATAGCTGAATGCAAACAGATAGCCCAAAGGGGCAAAATTAACCCTGAATCTCGGACGCCACGGAGTGAACCACCAGCACACCGCGCTGCGCACAAGCACATACATAATGCTCTGCGTGGCAATTCCCCAGAATGAATACCCCGCGGCAGCAAACGCAATGCCCACAATGCCCGATACGACAATAGAGAGCATCTGCGCAATCGAGCGCTCCTTAACTTTTAGTTCGCGAAACAGATAGGCCGACGGCGCAATGCCAAAAGCAGCAACCACAAAGCCCAAAAAGAGGTAGCGCGAGAGCCACAACAGCGACGGTTCATCGAAAAAATCGACTATTAGCGGAGCAGCAAAGAACAACCCCACGTACATAAGCAACGACACAAGCACATTGAACCAAAAGACCGCATTATAGTCGTCGTGTGTAACATTTTTGCGATTGGCAAGCGCCGCCACGAAGCCACTGTCCTGCAACGAGCCGGCAATGGCCGAAAAAATAGCAAGCATCCCAATGGGCCCATAGTCGTCGGGCCCGAGGATGCGTGCCAAGAAAATTCCGATAAAAAGGTTCAGCAGCTGGCAGATGGCATTACTCATTCCGCCCCAAAGAAATCCTTTGGCGACGGCACTCTTCAGATTACCCCCTGCGCTGCTCATAATTCATTTTTGAGGGGAGGATTATTTTATCTCGCTTCCGGGCTTTGCCTTAGGCTCGACGGTGAGCAGCGACAGCCTGCCCTCGTTGTCCTCGGCGCTCAGAATCATTCCCTCGCTGACGATGCCTCGCATTGTGCGCGGCGGCAGATTGGCAATGAAGCACACCTGTTTGCCCACAAGTTCCTCGGGCTTAAAGTGCTTGGCAATACCCGAGAGTATTGTGCGCGTCTCAAGACCATCGTCAATCTTGAATTGCAGCAGTTTGTCGGCTTTAGGAACCTTGCAGCACTCGAGCACGGTGCCCACGCGCATATCCAATTTCAGAAAATCGTCGAATGTGCAGTCGGGACGCACAGGAGCAGCCTTGTAGTTGGCAGCCTCATTCTCTTTCTTGATGCGTGCGAGGCGGTCGAGCTGTGCTTGAATGGCATCGTCCTCAATCTTCTCGAAGAGAAGGCCCACCTCTCCAAGCTCGTGTCCCTCGGGCAGAAGGTCGGTGCGTCCCAAATTCTCCCATTTAAACTCCTCGTATGCGAGCATACTGCGCAGTTTCTTGCTGCTGAAAGGCAGGAACGGCTCGAACGCTATTGAAAGGTTGGCCACCAGCTGAAGCGAAATATTCAAAATTGTGGCCACCCGCGAAAGGTCGCTCTTGGCCAGCTTCCACGGCTCGGTCTCGGCAAGATAGCGGTTGCCGATGCGTGCAAGGTTCATCGCCTCTTTCTGTGCCTCGCGGAATTTGAATTGGTCGAGTAGCTTTTCGACCTCGCTTTTTACATTCACAAACTCCTCGATGATAGCCTTGTCGTAGTCGGTAACGGTGCCGCAGGCGGGCACTTTTCCATCGAAATATTTCTTTGTGAGCACAAGCGCGCGGTTCACAAAGTTACCATATACGGCTACAAGCTCGTTGTTGTTGCGCGCCTGAAAATCGCGCCACGTGAAATTATTGTCTTTTGTCTCGGGAGCATTTGCGGTGAGTACGTATCGCAGCACATCCTGCTTACCGGGAAAATCGACAAGATACTCGTTGAGCCACACGGCCCAATTGCGCGAGGTAGATATTTTATCATCCTCAAGATTCAGAAACTCGTTGCTGGGAACATTGTCGGGCAGTACATAATCGCCGTGAGCCTTCAGCATCGAGGGGAACACAATGCAGTGGAACACAATATTATCCTTTCCGATAAAGTGTACAAGGCGCGTATCCTCGCTCTTCCACCACTGCTCCCACGTGTCGGGCAGCAGCTCTTTTGTGTTGCTTATGTAGCCAATTGGAGCATCGAACCACACGTACAGCACCTTACCCTCGGCACCCTCGACGGGCACGGGTATTCCCCAGCTGAGGTCGCGTGTAACGGCACGCTCGCGCAGGCCCGAGTCGAGCCAGCTTTTACACTGTCCATAGACGTTGCTGCGCCACTCTTTGTGCTCGCCCAAAATCCACTCCTCGAGCCACGGCTGATACTTATCGAGCGGCAGATACCAATGGGTTGTCTTGCGCTTCACAAGGGGGTTGCCCGAGTCGGCATTATATGGGTTAATAAGCTCGTCGGGCGAGAGTGTGGCGCCGCACTTTTCGCATTGGTCGCCGTAGGCGTCGGCAGCGTGGCAGCGGGGACACTCGCCGCGTATGTTACGGTCGGTGAGGAATTGTTGCTCGCCCTCGTCGTAATACTGCTCGCTCTCCATCTGCACAAATTTTCCCTCGTCGTAGAGCTTGCGGAAAAAGTCGGACGCCAGCTGTTTGTGCGTCTCGGATGTTGTACGCGAATATACGTCGAACGAGATTCCAAAGCCCTCGAACGAATCTTTTATGATATTATGATAACGATCGACAACATCCTGCGGGGTTATCCCCTCTTTCTTGGCGCGGATTGTTACGGGCACGCCGTGCTCGTCGCTACCGCCGATAAAGAGCACATCCTCGCCCTTGAGACGCAGATAACGTACATAAATATCGGCTGGCACATACACTCCGGCAAGGTGGCCAATGTGCACAGGGCCGTTGGCATACGGCAGCGCCGATGTTACCAAAGTTCTTTTAAATTTCTTCTCCATAGGACTATTTTTATTTACATTTTTTACTCACACAATAAAATTACGGCAACCTACCGAGGCTCTTTTGCGCCGCGGTGGCCACATTCAATCTGCGAAGATAGCAATTTTTTAAATAAAATGGTTCATTACAAAAGACTTATATTTTCGGGCAAGAACAATCACAACATTAACACATTGATTCTCAAAGCATAAGCACCGCACACAAGAGAAATAGTCCGACGCTTGGCCTTGGGATTGTATCAAGCATCGTTGAAATTATACAAAAAAAGAGTAAAAAAACAGCGTCCGAGTGGTTCGGACGCTGTTTTTTGTAATTATCAAGAATTCATACTAAGCAGAAATTCTTCGTTGTCTTTAGTCTTTTCGAGGCGGTCTTTTACAAACTCCATAGCCTCGAGCGAGGTCATATCGGCAAGATATTTACGCAGTATCCACATACGGTCGAGCGTGTGCTTGTCGTGCAGAAGGTCGTCGCGACGGGTACTCGATGCTATGATATTCACTGCGGGGAAGATGCGCTTGTTGCTTAAGGTGCGGTCGAGCTGAAGTTCCATATTACCCGTGCCCTTAAACTCCTCAAATATTACCTCGTCCATCTTTGAGCCTGTGTCGATGAGCGCTGTTGCGATAATTGTTAGCGAACCGCCATTCTCGATGTTACGTGCCGCACCGAAGAAGCGCTTGGGCTTGTGCAGAGCATTGGCATCGACACCACCCGAGAGCACTTTTCCCGATGCGGGCGAGACGGTGTTATAGGCGCGTGCCAGACGAGTGATTGAGTCGAGGAAGATTACCACGTCGTGTCCACACTCGACCATTCGCTTGGCCCTCTCGAGGACTATTCCTGCTATTTTCACGTGGCGCTCGGCCGGTTCGTCAAAGGTAGATGCTATGACCTCGGCATTTACGCTGCGTGCCATATCGGTTACCTCCTCGGGGCGCTCGTCGATGAGCAGCATTATCATATAGGCCTCGGGGTGGTTTGCGGCAATGGCGTTTGCAATATCCTTGAGCAACATTGTCTTACCGGTCTTTGGTTGGGCCACGATTAGCCCGCGCTGTCCCTTTCCTATGGGCGAGAACATATCAACCACGCGAGCCGACAGATTGTCGTAGCTGCCGCTGCAAAGGGTGAATTTCTCCTCGGGGAACAGAGGGGTGAGGTTGTCGAACGATACGCGGTCGCGCACAAGCTCGGGAGCAAGGCCGTTTATCTTATTTACCTTTACAAGGGGGAAATATTTCTCGCCTGCGCTTGCGGGGCGTATAACACCCTCGACAACGTCGCCTGTCTTTAGGCCGTACATTCTTATCTGCGACTGCGATACATATACGTCGTCGGGCGAAGCAAGGTAGTTGTAGTCGGACGAGCGCAAAAAACCGTAATTGTCGGGCATTGTCTCGAGCACGCCCTCGACCTTTAGCACATCGGCAAAGTCGTACATTGCAGGCTGCTCCTGAGGCTCCCCAACCTCGGGGCGGGGGCGGTCGGTGCGCTGACGGCGGTCGTTCTTGCGGAAGCCTTGCTGCTGTTGCGCTCCCTCGCGCTTCTCGAATTTCTCGACAAGCTCGGCCGAGCCCTCTTCTTTGCTGCTGGGAAGCTCTTCTATTGGCACAAACTCCTGCTGCTCGGCGGGCGCCTCTACGGGCTTTTCTGTCTGCTCGGGAGTTTCAACTGCTGCGGCCTGCTCGGGAGCCTCAACCGGCGCAGTGGCCTCGGCGCTTGCCTCGGGGAGTGCAACCTCTTTGGCCTTAGGCTTGCGGCCGCGCTTTTTGGGGGCAGGCTTTTCTGTCTGCTCGGCTGCGGGCGCCTCAGCGGCTGGAGCATTTTTTTCGGTCTGTTCGGACGCCTCTACCGTTGTGGCCTCTTTGGCCTTAGGCTTGCGACCACGCTTTTTGGGGGCGCTATTCTCGCTGTTCGTCGCTGCGGCGGGAGCTGCCTCGGGAGCCACAGCCTCGGGCATTACCTCGACGGGGGCAGCGTGGGCGGCTATTGACTTAACATCATTGTCTTGCTTTTTGGGCTCGTTCTTGTCGAGCTTCACAGCCTTGTCGCCTGTTGCCGTATATACTTTTGCGGCAACCTCGGGCTGTATGCGGTTACGACGATGGTTGCGACGATTCATTCTGTTTTCTTCTTTCACAACGGCAGGAGTTCCCGACTGGCTGCGCTGAAGCGCTTGTCCATCGAGGATGCGATAGATGAGCGTGTCTCTTTCGAGTGATTTTACTCCACTAATCCCCAATTCATTGGCAATAGATTGCAACTCGGGCAACTCCTTGCTTCTCAACTGTTCTATATGATACATAAAATAAGATTGTGCGAAATTTTCCTTGTACTAAGGATTGTTCACAATTTTCAAAAAGAGTGTATGATTTTTTTACTGAATATAGCGGACAAGATTCCGCCCGCAAATTTTAACTCTGCAAAGTTAACAATTATGTTTTAATTATGATTGTTATTTTGATAAAAATTTTATTTCTATCACATTTTTTCTTATTTTAAAAGAGCTTTTTTATCCTTTATTTGTGCTCTTAGTCTATTATAAGCTGCACTCACTGCTCTTTATAACCCGACTCACGAATAATCTCCTCGGGGACGGCGTCGAGGCGCACGTATCGACAGACGTCCAAGGGGTCGTCCTTTGCCGTCCACAGCATCGAGCCCGAGGCGTAAAGCTCGGTTACGACGTATGAGTTGTTCCACTCGCCCACCTGATAATCGTACTCGCCACTTATTATGTAGTTGCCCCATTTATCTTTGTCGATGGCATACACTCCCGTGATGCAACGGGCATACATACTGTCAAACTTTTGGAACATACGGAAGCTCCTCTCCTTGCGGTTGAATATAATGTAGCAATATGTCCCCTGAGGGAGCGGCCGAGAGTTCCACTCTTCAAGCCTCCACACTCCTGCAATATTGGCCGGGGTAACGTCGAGCGCAGGCTCGAGCGAGTTTTTATCGTCGTCCGACGAACAGCCCTGAATAGCAATCATCATCAGAAAAGCCGCCATAAGGCGGAAAATTGTTTTTGCGTCCATTTTTATATTTTTATATTATTATCGTCTATTTTTCGGGGGCAACATTAAATTCAACCTCAATGGTGCGTTGCGAGGGACGTCCCTCTGTTCCATCAATTATTATTTTTATCTGCTTGCGTCCCGCTGTTTGCGGAATTTTATCGGTATCTAAAGTGATTATTATATCGCCCTCCTCGCCCGGGCCGATTGTTGCAGGCTCGGTACCGAGCGTTATATACTCCGGCTTTATTGCAGCCGTAAGAGTAAGCGGTTGCACCCCGACGTTGGCACAGGCAATGCGCTCGATGCGTCGGCGTCCCGCCTCGATGGTGCCGAAGCTAACCCTGCGGCTCTTCAGCCTGAGGGTGCCCATTCTGTGGGGCAGATGCTCCCACTCGTCCTCGCCAATGACATTACCCAGAAGCCTGAGACGAGCCTCAGGGCGCGATGCACTGCCCGCAAGATAGACAAAGGCATCGACGTCAACCGTTCCCGCCCTGCCTCGAGGCGAGAATCTCAGTTTAATCTCTCCGCGTCCCCCGGGCTCAACGGCTACCGTATCGAACATCACCGCAAGACACCCGCACGAGGCCGCCACACGCTCAATCCGCACCCTCTCTTGCCCACTGTTTACAAACGAGAATGTGAGCACCCTTGCCGTGTCGCCCTCGAGCATTGCCCCCATATCAATTTTATAGTCCTCGAAGCGCAGTACGCCGCCACCGCTACCCATCGTTCGCAGTGCGCGCACCGAGTCTATGGCCGCACGCGAGAGCCTCTTCTCCTGCGCCCCCAAAAGGCCGCATAGAGCAAAAAGCAGGACAGAAACAAGCGACAAACGCCTCATAACAGCCTCCCCGCGATTACATCCAACCATTGGGAGCGGCACCGCGGCGCACCGTTACCGTAACACTCTGCTCGATACCACTGCTTGTGGTAACAACAAGCTCGGTTGCACCCGTATCAACGCCCTCGACGGTGAGCACACAACCCTCTATTGAGGCGCGCGCAACGCCGCTGTCAGCCACACGGCAGCTATACGAGAGAGCCTCGCCACCAACAAAATAACGGCTGAGGTCGATACTCGTGCCACTGCCCGGTGCAACATAAATATTAGGCAGACGCATCGCACTACCCGCATCCTCTATTGCACGCAGCAGAGCACCCGCATTCACCAAACGTCCCATCTTGCCAACGTAACGCGAAAGGTCGCTCTTTGTGGCCGATGCTCCGGGCGACGAGTGATTATAGTGCGAGAATTTCTCGCCCTTGAAATATCCGTCGATAGGTGTTCCCGTGGCAATCATAAGTTCGATAAACTCCTCGGCCTTAAAGTGCTTGCGCAACTGCGCAGCATACGAGAGGCCCAATGCCGCAACGCCCGAGACGTGGGGACAAGCCATCGACGAGCCCTCGTAGTATCCATACGACGGCCTACCCTCGCTCACAATTGTCGAGTATATCATTCCCTCGCTGTCGGTCTCGTCGCCGGGCGCGCCATAATAGTCGCCGTCGCCACCGGGAGCCGAAAGGTCGATGCCCTCGCCATAATCGGTGTAAGTAGATGGAGTATAATCGGCAGCCACAGCCGCCACGCACACAAAGCGCGAATATAGTCCCGGGAACGATGGCGTGGGCGCAAACTCATTGCCCGCCGCAAACACCACTACTCCACCTTCAATTACCCCGTTGGGCGAACCTGCATTCTCAATAAAATAGTCGAACGCCTCCTTTTCGAGCGGATAGGTCGTGGCCCACTCCTCCTCGGTTGCCGGGCCGGGCGAGAATCCCAAAATAGGATTAGCATCGGGCGACATATAGCCCCAGCTGCACTGAAGCACCGTGGCACCATTATCAGCCGCATATTTTACAGCCTTCGCCTCGAGCAACAAGTTGGCCGAGTAGCTATCGTCGAAAATCTGAAGCGACATAATCCTTACTCCCTGCTGCCCTTTGGCCGCATCGCCGCCGGCAACGCCGCACACGCCCACCCCGTTGTTGTTGACGGCGGCAACCGTTCCTGCAACGTGCGTTCCGTGGCCCGTGTCCGAAGAGCCCGTGGTTGATATATACCCTCGGTCGGTGGCAAAATTATAGCCATATTTATCGCCTTTATAGCCGTTGTTGTCGGCGTCAATGTCCGAGCCCAGCTCCTCGCCCTCGTTTACCCACATATTAGGCTCGAGGTCGGGGTGATTGTACATTACACCCTCGTCCATCACAGCAACGATAATCGAGGGGTCGCCCGTGCAGATACTCCACGCGTCGGCGCAGCCAACATCGCAGCCTGCAATGCTCTTGGCCCACGGCTGCTCGAACGAGTAACCGCCGTAGTTTATATAGCCCCACTGACGAGCAAGACCCGGGTCGTTGAAAGGATGGCCGGCCGCTTCGGGTGCGGAGCTTGCCACACGAGCCTTACGGTTGCTCATACGATATATTTTGCGGTTGCACTGCAATTTAGAGACCTCACCCAGACGCGCGAGATTCTCGACAGCCTCGCGCAGATTGCAGTTTTTATCGAATTTCACCTGATACCACAGATGCAACCCCGCCTTGCGCGTACGCTCCTCATTGGCGGGGTCAACGGGAAAGACACGTTCGAAACTGTAAGCACCCAGAATCCTCAGAACCTCGTCGGTCGAGGGGATTCCCGAGCGTGTGGCGACGCCGCGCATCGCACGCGCCTTAAAAGCCTCGTCGAGGATACTCTCCATCTCGGGCGAGAATTTTATAAGAAGCTCACCCTCGATGACATCGTCGGGGAGCACAGCCTCGGGTTGCGAGGGAGCCGCCGGGCTATCAGCCTCGTCGCTGCACGATACTGCACAGAGAATGCACAGCGCCACGGCACAATATGTAAAAAATCTTTTCATCATTCTGATATTTCGCCTTTTAATTCGTACTTTTCTCTTGTTCCCGGAAGCGCTTCGTAATAATACTCGAAATTTGTGGGTGCATTATCAAAGCGCACAACCTCGCCCAACGAGTTTTTACCCTGCTCCTGCTGGTTGAAGATAAGTAGCTCGGGGTACCAATCGAGCAGTCGGGGATGATACAACAACCACTGGGGCAGATTACCCGTAAAGAAATTCAAATTGAGCGACAGTTGCTTGGCATTGGGCAAAATGCGCGGAATATTATTGTCGGCAAGATACTGTATGGTGTCGCCACCGAATGCATCAACGTCGGCCTGTATATAGGCCCTGATACCATCCTCTCCTGCGATAAAATCGGGCAGTTCGCCCTCTATAAAGTTATTTGAGAGGAGCAGATATTCGAGTTTCTCCCACATCAAGAGACGGCGCAACGTATTGTCCGAGGCGGTGTTAAAGTGCAGCCCTATTCCATTCTCGTAGGTCGAAGCCTCGCGCAGGTCGCGTGCCCCCCACCGACGGTTGGCCACAAGGTTCAGATAGGTGAGTTTGGGGAAATTCTCCTGTGTAAGCACTGCCGGAACGGCCGCAAAATTATTCGCGCTAATATCGAGCGTCTCGAGCGTTTCGCCCAACTGCACAAACTCCCCGGGAAGCTCGGTTAGACCATAAGAGAACAGCGTAAGGTGCTTCAAATGCTTCAGAGTACACACCTCGGGGCCCAATTTTATGCTCTTTAGCATTGTATTTACGTTGCTCGAGACACTGAGGCTCTCGACATATTTCAGATATTTTATCTCCTGTGGAATGCTCTCTTCACTATTAAAGATAAAAAACTCGACCGAGCGCACGCGACCCACAGCCTCGGGCGCGGGCAGAGCATCGTCGGAAGCCTCCCACAGCACAACGTCGCGCCAATTACGCATATTCTCGCTCGTGTCCCACGGGTCGCTCATACAATTCAAACGCTCAAAGATAGTTAGCAGCGCAAGCGAGTCTCCCGCACGATTGTCCTCGATGCGCAGCGCCGCCTTCTGACTTATTGTGAGCGTGGACGAAGCGTCTAACTTATCGCCCTCGTTCAAGGGGATGAAATTAACCACTGCCACACGCTCGCAAGGCTCGACATTCATTTTCCAATCGAAGCACAGAGTGAGCGTGCGGGGACGCGCACCGCGGTCGGGTTCAAAATCAAACTCACGCACCGCGAGCCACTCGTCGCCGCCGTCGGGAAACTCTATCTGCACCCCGAAAGGCACATTAGCCGTAATCTCGGCCTTGCAGAAGCGCTCGTCCATCTTGGCCGAGGCCTCGACAATAATAGCACTATCCTTCGAGGCGATAATTTTTCCGAATCCCGTCTGATTAACCTCGACCGTGGCACTCTCCCCTGCGGCAGCAGTGAAACGCACCGAGGCGCGACGCACCCCGCTCACAAGGCTCGAATCGACCGTTACGACACACTCGGTCGCTCCGACACCATTGGCCGGAGAGACCATCAACCACGGCTCGCTTGCCACAGCCACCCAATTTCGGGACGACTGCACCAAGAGCCTCTCGCTGCCACCCTCGGCAGCAAAAGTAACAACCTCTTTATCCACCGCGAGCGATGCAAAAGCCTCGTCGCCACCATCGTCGCTGCACGACACAAAAGGCACCATAAGCAACACGCACAGCAGCGTCGGGAATATTCTGTCTATCATCTTATTCATAATATCAGAGCCAGCTTAATCAATTTTGAATGTTCAAAGCCTCGCAACCGCGAATATCCTGTGTCTTATCGCAGATGAGCATAAAAACCCCCGCCTCGATATACGGACACAAAGAGCTGACGTCAATTGAGATATTCGGATTATCGGCAATTTCAAAGTAATAAATATAAGGCGAGAGAGTATCCTCAATTTTTCTAAGGTCATTGGAGCCTATGAGGAAGAAGGCCAGCGACGGGCAACGATAGAGCCCCACGGGCCACTCGCGCAGACAGCGGTTACCATCCTCGTCGCGCTGATGACGTATGATAAAACGCTGCAACGAGCTAATACTCAATGGAGCCGTAGGAAACTCCTCGAAACAATTATAGCTTAGGTCGATGCCCGTAAGATAAGGCAAACGCACGGCATAAAAATCGTCCGAGAGTTTCGAGAGATAATTGTAACTAAGGTCAATAGCCTCAAGCATATAAGCATTATCCCCCTTCATCGAGCCGTTGGGAATGTGCTTCATACCATTTCCGGCAAGCACAAGAAAAGTGATAGGCGAATTTTTCTTGAACAGTATGCCCGGGAAAGTCTCGAGACGGTTGTTCGATAGGTTAACCTCGGAGACATTCACACCGCGAAAATTCTCACCATTCTCGAAGCCCTCGATAAAGTTATACGAAAAGTCAATCGAGGGAACAACATACACCGACTTTGCATTGAAAATGTCAGGGAACAGCTTCAGGCGGTTGTTGCTGCAAGTAAAACTCTCGAGCTGCGCAAAGCCGCAGAAATATCCATCCTCGGCACAGGGAATATGAGTTATTTTATTGTTGTCGAGGTAGATTTTTGCAAATTGTATCTCCTTGCCAAAGGGGTGCAGCGTCTCAATCTGATTGCTTGCACAATCGAGCATTCCCAATTTCACCATTTTCTTCAGTCTTTCGTGCGAGGGAAACTCTTTCAGATTATTATAACCCATATAAAGAATCTGAAGCGCAGCGCAGGGTGCTCCGTCGATGACAGCCTCCCAATCGGCCTTCAGCTGCTCACCCGAGATTCCCTTGTTGCAAGCCACATTGAGCTGAATAAGCTCGGGCAGCTGCGCCAACATCTCGACGGGTAGCGCCTCAAGGTTACTACAATTATAAATCTCAAGGTCGGTCAGCGCCGTCAGATTGCTCCACGATAGAGTGTCCCTCTCGCCATAGAAGGGCGACGAAGGCTCTATGTCCCTAAAGAAGCCCTCGAATGTGATGGGCGAATTTGCAATATAAAATTGCTCGAGGTTCTTCAGACGCATCAGCGCGCGCGATATTCCCGTAATTCCGTTGGTAAGGTCGCCAAATTGAATATGCTTCAGCGAGACACCCTTTATAATAGGCTCGGCCGTAGCGTCAGCCTCAATGGTCTTTATCCAATCGGCCGAGAGCCCTAAGCGAAAATCGCGCTCAAGAAACTGCTTCTCATAGTCGTATCGCATAGCCTCTTTTTGCTCAGCGCTCATTGTGGGCGAGACATTTTGGAACAGATGACCGCCAATGAGCTCGGAGTGCGTGCCCAACGACAGAATGACAAGCTCGGTGAGCTGTCCGATAGCATCGGGGACAACGCCCTTTGCGCCCATTCCCGCTATTGAGATTGTCGCCACACGACCGTTAGCGTGCAGCTGCACTCCCGGCTGATAGCCCCACATATCAATATCGCAATTAAAATTCCAATTGCTTCCGGGTGGAAGCTCCTGCCCTTTATATTTCCAATTGACACCGTCGAGAGCCTCCCAAATTTCTCTTAGGGCAATATAGTCCTTAAGATACTCGGCAGTCTCGCTTATACTCACGGGCACCTCGACGTTGCGTGTCTCGACATTATCCTTTACAGTGAAGCGCCCGGCCCCTTCGACCTTTGCCACCTCAAGGATATTCTTACCCTTTTTATCGGAATATGTTACGTAGCTGCTCACCTCGTATGTAGCCGCCTCGAGCCACACAAGCGTGTCGCACACACCGTATGCCGTCGAAGCGTTCTTTCCGGGGTACAGAGCCTCATCGGCCGAGCCATCTCGAAAATCCTCGGTATATTCCACCGGTACCTTTTTAATAGACGTTACCTCCTGTGTAAATACATTCTTGATGTTAATATCCACCATTTTTATATTGGCAAAGGGATAAGCCTCGTACTCCGACGCGCGCGTCTCGGGCAGCCTTTTTACCAATCGGAAAGAGGCCATTCCCCGCGCAACAACATCTACGGGGATATTTTTCACAGTAAGACCGCCGGCAAGAACCTCGAATCTATTATCCTCCATCGTGCCCGAGAGAAGAACCTCGTCGAGCTTACCGTAAACGTAATATCCTATTATGGTATATTCGCCCGCCAGAAGCTCAATCTTCTCGCTGCGCAGTCCAAACTCGGCATTCTCTTCGTTATAAGCCCCAAGCAGCAGCGTCTGCGAGATTGTCGAGCCGTCATACTGCATAACCACTTTAACCTTATGCGCATCGGATAGTTTGTTGAGAGGGGCCGCCGCACGACTCTGCGACGCCTCTTTCAACAGCTTGAACTGCGCATAACCATACTGCTGCAAGGGTGCCTTGTCGTCATCCTCGGAGCAACCTGCAAGCCCCATTGTCAACAGGGCCGCAAGCATACACATATATATTCCAAAATGCTTCATTGTGATAATATTTTAACAGCATTTAACTATTGAGGCCTTACAACCAACGCCTTTATACCCTTACCCTCGGGCGAGATGAACACCACAATATAAGGGTTCTTTTTAATCTTTACATTTGCATAGTAAATATCCTCGTCGTTCATTGCAACCTCGTACGAGACATCTTTAAGCGGAATGTCGTTTCCCTCGGTGTCAATTATACAAATAGCTTCGATGCTTGAGCCTATCCACTGCTCCTCGGTAAGATGTGGGAACACCTGAAGCACACGCCCCACTCGCGAGCTAACGGTGTAAATCTCCTTTGTTCCGAAGCGCTCGATAATATACGCGGCAAGCTCCATATCAGTTTCAAGCGAGCAGGAAACTGTTTGAATCATCATATAAAGAATGTCGAATCCCGTACCCGGGTCGAGGGTAATATCCGATTTTATCACAAGCGCCTTGAGGTATTTGCCATCTACCCCGCGCAGAACAAGCACAATGGGCTGTGCAAGACTCTTGAGCGAGATATAATAGTTATCCTCGGCGTCCATTGCAATTTCAAGGCCGACCGCCTCCCAAGAGAGTTCGTTACCCTCGGCGTCGAGGATAATTGTAGCCTCTTTGCTCCACGCCTCCCAATGACGCTCGGTAAGATGGGGGAATATTTGCAGATATACGCCCGCGTCGGCCTGTGTGGCATATACTTTTTCGAGTGAGAATTTCTCTTTTAGCATCGACAAGAAAGAGGGGTCGCTCTCCTCGAAGCAATCGAGTTCGCTAACCATACTCTGCATCACGGTAAAACCGACGCTTGTATCTACATAATCGCTCACCTGTGTAACCTCCATCATCACATTGTTATACACCGCGTCAATGAAAGAGACGTCGCCGAGGCTGTTGTAAAGAGCCATTATGCTGTCGTATGTGGCAGCGGGAAGGGCAACCACGTAACCCTTGCGCCGGCCTTCGGTCTCGGCAGGAAAAGAGGCGCCGCTGATGCTCACCTGCGACGCATCGTCTGTGGCCACAGAGACGCTGAGCCAACTATCTTCGGGGCTCATAATGGTGAGGGTATTATCCTCGCCCTCGTCGAAGCACAGATAGCGACAGTCGTAGTTGAGCGTCGTTACCCGATAGGGCACCGAAGAGCTGTAACAAACAGTGTCGCCCGTCATTGCATTGACGGTGCTGAAGAGCGTAGCGTCGGCCGAGAGACTCCACCCCCACGGATTCTCGCCCTCTATTTTTATCCTCTTGGGCGACATTCCCGAGTAGGTAATTTCGTAGGGAAACATTGCTGTGCTGTCGCTGTTGAGGAATGTGATAATATCTTTGCAAGGCAGCGGCTCGAAGCTCTCATCGACACTCAGGCGGAATGTGCGTCGGCGGGTATTATTCTCGTCGGTTGTAACCGTAAATTCGTCAATCCATCGGGGCTTTTCAGATACTCCAAAGTCGAAATTAGCCTCCACTGCAAATTCAATTACGCCGCTTGACGACAGCGCTATCGAGCTGCACTCCTCGCCATCCATCGTAACGACACGCAGTTCGTAGGCCTTCGGGCCGCGCTCAATAGTGGCAATGGTCTCTTTTACTCCGCGACGCGTCATTGTGAGCGTTGCCACGCTCGCATTAAACTGCTGCGCCTCGCCACCCACCTTTATATAAACGGCAGCCTCGGGCTCGGTGCCCATAATATCGTGCGCAAATGTTACTCCGTCGCTCGATAGTGTGCACCATATTGCATCGCTCGAAAGACTCCACTCGCAGCCTGCATCAAACTCGATAGTCTCGAGCGCCCCTGAGGCACTATTTATGACCAGAGGCTTATCAAAAATGGGCGCCAGAGGCTCCACAGCCTCTTTATCATCGTCCGAGCAGGCAGCAAATGCAACGGCAGCAAGCAGCATCAGCGACACCGGCATCCACTCTTTTAATCTTTTCATATACATTGTTTTTTGTGTAAAAGCATCAGTAAATTATCAATAACCCTGCTCTATGAGCTTGGCAGCCTCATCGTCGCTTATCCACTCGACAGCGTTGATGAATGTACCCACCACATTGCTACCCTCGGCCATTCCCGGCACGTAAAGCGTCATATATTGGAAGATAAATTTCTCGCAGCTGCTGTAATACGACGTATATTCGGGAGCACCTCGCGCCATAATATAACCATCGCCGTATATTGTGCCAAAGGCCTCGGCCGTGGCGGCAAACTTTTGGTCGTCCATCCTAATGAGCGGGTTCAGAATATCGTCGGTGAGGAATTCTATTCTAAGGTCGTACCCATCGTAGAAATAGTTGCGCATTATTATTGTATTCTCGCGCTCGGGGTCAATCTCGCTGCGGATAAGGCGCATATCCACATTCATATAATTCATAATGTAGGTGGATGATACCACACAGTAGCCCGTAAACGCGTTAATGTCAAATGCGCAAGCCTTACGCAGCTCTACCTGTGCGCGGGTACCATAGAGGCTCCACTCGCTCTCTTTGTCGATGAGCAGATTGAGCGTTACGCCCAGCGAGTCGTAAACGTCGATATTCTCGTGGAAGCCACGCATACGCAACACTCCCACACGCTCGCCCGCCTTTATCGTAATACTGTTCTGTTCGAGGGCAAAGTGTCGGCCCTCGATGGCATTTGTAGCCTGCTCGACAATCTCTACGGCGACGGTGCGGTCGTAGTCGCACGTCTGTGTGGCAGCAATGGGAATTTCGAAAAACTCCTCGCTACTGTGCACGGGGAACACATACATTGTGTCCGAGAACATTACATAATCGGGGCCACCGTATGTTGTGTACTCTGCATCGCAGGCTGCCAGCGCAAGTAGCAGTGTCGCCGCCGAGCACAATTTTGTCATTATCTTTTTCATATAGTGCAATTTTTCCTGTTTTTACTTATTGCTGTCGTTGGGCTCAATATCGGCACCGGGCGACTCGAGCTCGTGCTGAGGGATGGGCCACACAAAGAGTGGATTATCGGCCTCAATCTTAAGGCTGCTGCCATTAGAGAGCGATTGGCTCTGCGGGGTGCGCTCGAAGCCCTTGCCCCAGCGTTTAAGGTCGGTGAGGCGAAAGCCCTCCATATAAAGCTCTTTCACACGCTCGGCCTCGATAACATCCATTGCCGTTGCCGCGTTGAGCGCCGCCGAGCCGCCGTAATTCATATAGCGTGCAGCGCGCAGCTTTGTAATATCTTTCGAGGCCTGTGAATAGTTTGGCGTTTCGAGGTTACAATAGGCCTCGGCGCGAATAAGATACTGCTCAGAGAGGCGCAGCACCTTTGGCATCGACACATTCAGCAAACGAGCCTCGTTGTAAAGGTCGGTGTTACCCCAATATTTTATGAGCAGAGGCCAAGCAAGGCCGTGGCTGTATCCCGTCTGGAAATTCTGGAAAAAGCTGGCCTGACGCAGGTCGCTTGCCTCGTACATATCAAGCACCCACTGCGCAGGCACATAATCGGGCTTAAAAGAGGCATAATCGTAGTTAAAGAAGATTGTTCCCAACGCACCGCCATAGTTGGTGCTTGTAAAGCCCACCTTCCATATTACCTCGGTCGAATTGTCGCTTGTCCACATATAGTCGTAATAACTCTGCGATGAGCTATAAGCCATCGAGGCGCTCGAAAGGGCATAATATCCGCTCTCTATTACCTTAGACGAATATTTTATGGCAGCCTCGTAGTCGCGCATATAAAGGGCGACACGCGCGCGCAACGCATACACGGTATATTCATTAAAATAGGTGCTGTTGTAGAGAGGCCCGAAATATGTGGGGTCGTAGTCGTCCTCGAGCGCAAGCAGTTCGGCAGCACGGTCGAGGTCGCGCAGCACCAATTGGTACGAATCGTAAAGCGAGGCGCGCTTAATCAGCGGCTTTTCATAATAGTGCTCTGTGAGCACAACACCCCTTGCGCTCTTGGCTTCGTCGTCGCTCTTATAATCCTCACAGTAGAGCTTAATGAGTTCGGCGTATGCCAATGCTCGCGCAAAATAAGCCTCGCCGCAATATTGGTCAAGACGGTCGAGTTTGTCGTCGTCGGTGAGCGTCGTGCGAATTTTGGCAGCATTGTCGAGCAGAAAGTTACAGCGCCCTATCACATCGTACAGAGCACCATAGACAGCCTCGACCTGAGCGTTAGTGGCAAGAATCTCCCAGCGCCACACGTCGCCGTAGGTATTTGTATAACCATTGACCGCATATACAAAATCGGCCTGAATATCGGGCAGCAGCGTCAGATAACCACTATATAGCGCCGGGCTCAGAAAAGCCGAATAAATTCCCATCACAGCTTGGTCGGCCTGCTCGACGGTTACAATAGCCCTATCCTCGAGCACAGCATCCTCGGGATATTTATCGAGACACGATACTGCGCACATCGCTGCCGCAAGCATCAATATGTAATTTTTTATTCTATTCATAGTTATATTCTCTTAGAATGTCAGTTCTAATCCACAGGTATATTGGCGCGACATTGGGTACTGCGCCTTATAGACGTTGCTCGACGACTCGGGGTCGATGCCGCTGAATTTTGTCCAAGTAAACAGATTCTGTGCCTGCACATAGAGGCGAGCCTTGCTTAGAATCTTGCTCTTGGCCAGCAGCGACCGGGGAAGCGAGTAGCTGAGCATAATGTTCTTCAGACGCAGAAACGAGGCATCCTCGAGGAAGCGTGTGTCCATCTGCGGGGTTACGCCGTATCGTGGAATATCGGTTACGTCGCCCGGAGCCTTCCAACGGTCATACAGCATACGCTTCGATTGATTATAGGCTGTGTAGAGGCCGTTGCTCTCCTCGAAAAAGCGGTCGTTGTTGAACATCCAACGGTCGGCCACCCAGCTAAAGTGAGCGCTCAGGCTGAGACCGCGCCACGAGATAGTAGTCCCGAATCCACCCTGCCACGGCGCAATGTAATTCTTGTCGAGCAGCACCTTATCGCCCTCGCTGAACACATTGGTAATTTCGCCATCCTTCGTGTACCACAGAGCATCGCCGTTGGCAGGGTTGACACCCGCGTATCGGTTTATATAAAATTGTCCGATAGACTCTCCGACAACCAGCTTGGTCGACGTATTTGAAATCTCGTACTCGTCAAGGCCGTTGTAAAGCTCGGTAATCTCGTTCTTGTTGTACGATGCGTTGGCATTTACGTTCCACGTAAAGTCGCGTGTGCGGATAATATCGGCGTTCAAAGAAATTTCGACGCCTCGGTTCACCATCTCACCCACATTATCCCAACGCGTTCCGAATCCATTGTTCACATAAGACTGCGGCACAAGCATAAGCATATTCGTTGTCTGTTTGTGATAGAGCTCAAGGTCGAGGTTTACACGAGCGAAGAATCCCAAATGAATGGCAAGATTATTCGACCACAGCTGCTCCCAACCCAATTTTTCGTTACCCTGACTGATGGCAGCAATGCCGGCGCTGCCCATATAGTTGGCACCGCTGCCCACAAGCGCCAGATGGTCGTAGTCGGGGATTGAGGAGTTACCCGAGGTTCCCGTGCTCAGTGCAATCTGCGCATTTGTGAGCCAGCTGCTTGCACTCTGCAAGAAACGCTCCTTGCGTACGTTCCACATAAAGCCCAGCGACCAAAAGGTAGCCCAGCGCCCGTGCTTACCGAAGCGCGACGAGGCGTCGGTGCGCAGCGAAAGGTCGGCAAAATATTTCTCGTTGTAGTTATACTCGCCGCGACCAAAGAACGAGAGGAACGCGTGGCTCGAGTGGCTGTTGGCCCACGAGACGGCTCTTGTACCCGAGACAAGCGATGTAAAAGCATCGTTATTCTGTCCGCTTGTGATAATCTGGAAACTCTCGGAGCGGTAATCGACCCCCTCCTGTCCCAGCATAAAATTGAGCGAGTGGCGACGGGCAATCTTCAGATTATAGCTTGCAGTATTTGTTATTGTCAGATTCACCGCGTCGAAAGAGCTTCGTCCGGCCGCACCGATGCCGTTGTTACCCACAAAGCCGGGGTAAGACTTCATATTGGCCGTTGAGTGAGTATAATCGACACCCAAGCGCGAGCTTATGGTAAGATTCTTTATCGGGGTAAACTCGGCGTATGCAACAGCCAACGCCTTATACTTTTTATTAAGCACGGGATTACTGTTCATCCACTCAATGGGATTGTGCGAGGTGCCCGCCCAGCTTCCGTCCGACGACGAAGCCACCGAGCCATCCTCGCGATAAGGATTCCAATAGGGCAGCATAAAGCGACAGGCCGAGATTGGGCTGCTGAGCGAATATTCACCCTCATCGGCCTGCTGAACCTCTTCGTACGTGAGCATCACATTTGTACCCACCTTGAGCCAATCGGCAGTCTTTACGTCGCTGTTCGCACGCAGATTATAGCGTTTGAAAGTTGAACCCTGCGCAATGCCATCTTGGTCGAAGAAGCCTCCCGAGACAAAATAATTCAGTTTGTCCGAGGCGTAGTTTACCGATAGGTCGTAGCTCTGCAAACGTGCACGGTCGTTAAAGACCGTCTCGAGCCAATTGACGTCGGTCAGGCGCAACACGTCGTAGTCCTGCCCCTCATCAAGGCCCAGCTCCTGCTCGAAGAGGATGCGCTCCTCGGTGTTCATAAGATTCCAATTGCCGTGAGCCAGCTGCGAGTAGCCCTGCTGCGTACGGAATGTAACATCCACCCTATCGGTCGATGTTCCGCGCTTAGTGGTTATCACCACCACTCCATTTGCCGCACGCGCGCCATAGATAGATGTTGACGAAGCATCCTTGAGCACATTTATCGACTCAATATCATTGGGGCTTATGGCGTTAAAGTCGCTGCTTGTGATGGGCACACCATCCAGAATAAACAGCGGCGCAGTGCCCGAGTTTATCGAGTTTGTACCACGAATCTGAAACACCGCAGGCTTGCTGGGCTCGCCCGAATTTGCAATTACCGTCATTCCCGAGGTCAATCCCTGCAACGCTTGGTCGAATCCCACCGTGGGGACACTCTCTATCTTATCGGCCTTAACCGTCGATACCGAGCCCGAGATTGTACCCTTCTTGCGCACACCGTAAGCAACCACCACAACCTCGTCAACCTCAATAGCTTCGGGCTCCATAGTAACATTAAGCGCCGAAGCGGCACCCTTTACCTTTATGCGTCGGGTAACGTAACCCATATATGTAAACACAAGGGTAGCCTCGCCCGTGGTTTTAATCTCAATGGAGTATCGACCGTCAATATCGGTGGGGACACCATTCGAGGTACCCTCCTGCATAACTCCAACGCCCACCAAAGGCTCATTGTCCTCGCTCGATAGCACACGGCCACGCACAATATAACTCTGCGCAAACAGAGACTGCACAGCCACACAGCCAAGCAAGACAAATAAAAGAAACAATCTTCTTTTCATCTTCTATATTATGTATAAATACTTTTGTGATTATTTCGAATAATAATACCGAGAAGCATCGGTACTTATCATAAGAACCCAAAACATAAAAAAACTTAAAAATCGCGCAAAATTATATTTTTTTCTTGACAAAAACCGCTTTTCGGGCCTAAAATTGATTTTTTACAACATATTTATAAATAAAATGTAAATTTATTACAGAAAATTGTGTTATTTTGCCGTCGTTTAGCACGAAAAATCAATTCACAAATATGAAAAAGGTATTTACAAGCATTATGCTGCTTATGGCAGCAGGCACTGCATTTACACAAAATGCAGCCGACAAAGTGCAAGAGAACGAAGCAGCCATAAAGAGCTACTTTGCAGGTTCATTAGCCCAGAATAGCGGCACATTCGAGCTTGATGCGCCTATTGCTCTTGACAACATTGAGCAGACACGCGCAGCCGTGTGGAGTGTATGGAAAAACTCTGTCGAGACCTTCGACGAGGAGAAGCTCATCCCTCTGGGGCAGCTCGAGGATAGAAAAACGGGCAAATGGAGGCTTCCCGCCAACCTCGAGCCCAATGCAGTAATGCCCTACTATTGGGGAATAAACACCCTCGACAAGGTCGAGGGCAAGCTACCCTTGTTCCTTTATATGCACGGCTCGGGCGATAAGAATCAGGAGTGGGAGACAGGCATCGGCCTTTCGCTTCGCCGCTTCTACAGCCCCGCAGTATATATGGTGCCTCAGATTCCCAACACAGGCGAGTATTACCGTTGGGCCATACAGTCGAAGCAGTGGGCGTGGGAGAAGCTCTTGCGTCTGGCTTTCCTGAATGATACAATAGACGCCAACCGCATCTACTTCTTCGGAATCTCTGAGGGAGGATACGGCAGCCAGCGCCTCGCATCATTCTATGCCGATTATCTTGCAGGAGCAGGCCCTATGGCCGGTGGCGAGCCTCTTCAGAATGCACCAATGGAGAATGTAGCCAATATTGCATTCTCGCTGCGCACCGGTGCCCTTGACGACGGATTCGGACGTAACATCTGTACACAGAGCGCCCTCGACGCAGCCGACAGCCTTGCAGCCGCTCACCCCGGCTACTACAATCACTACATCGAGCTTATCCCCGGCGATGGACACTCAATAGACTATCGTCCCACCACTCCGTGGTTGGCAAAATACTCGCGTAACCCCCACCCCAAATATTTCTATTGGGAGAATTATGAAATGTACGGCCGTTACCGCGAGGGCTTCTACAACCTAAAAGTAAATGCCAACCCCTCGTTAACAAACAAAGACCGCAGCTGCTTCGAGGTAAAGATGGACAACAACACCATCGACCTTACAGTAAAACGAGTAGCATATAGAACAACATTCTCAAAAGGCGGCATCCCAATGCTTTTTGCCAAGAGATTCATTCCCGCCACACGCGGCAACGTAACAATCTACCTCAACGAGGAGCTTTTCGACCTCTCGAAGCCCGTAAAAGTCATCCTCAACGGCGAGGAGATATTCAACGGTATGGTAGGCACAAGCCTCAAAGCAATGGTCGAGAGCTGCGCCTTTTACTACGACCCCGAGCGTCTGTTCCCCGCATCAATCGACATTGACATTGCAAGCAAAAGCGCAGTCCCCACAGCCATCAAGGATGTGAAAAACGAAAAAAAAAACGAAAAAATAACCTACGACCTTAGCGGACGCCCCGTCGAGCGTGCCACCGCAGGCGGTATATACATTCAGGATGGAAAGAAAGTCTTAAAATAAGAAACACCGCAGACAACACACAAAAAGCGCAAGGAAAATAAAAAATCCTTGCGCTTTTTGTGTGTAACACCCGTCGGCGCGGCAGCTACACATTCAGAATATTCCCTATCATCATCCGATACCTTGACAGCCTCGTCATAACAACAGCAACTCCTCGACCGAAGCAGCCTCGACAACAGACAAAATACCCAAAGGCATACAGCAGAAATTACCTCAATATAAAACTCGGCACCACTTTTAAAAAAAATTGAAAAGAATGTGTAACTCACATTTTTTGCACTATCTTCGCGCAATAAACGAGAAAAACAGAAAATGAGCACCGAATTTGACATACGAGGCAAACACAGCGACAAGGAGTTCGAGAATGCCTTGCGCCCCCTCTCGTTCGGCGATTTTAGCGGACAAGAGAAGATTGTGAGCAACCTCGGAATTTTTGTACAGGCAGCAAAAATGCGTGGCGAGTCGCTCGACCACGTGCTTCTGCACGGCCCCCCGGGATTGGGAAAAACCACACTCAGTAATATTATAGCCAATGAATTGGGCGTTGGATTCAAAGTAACGTCAGGTCCCGTGCTCGACAAGCCCGGCGACCTTGCAGGCATTCTCACCTCGCTCGAGCCCAACGACGTTCTTTTCATCGACGAGATTCACCGCCTCTCGCCCATTGTCGAGGAGTATCTATACTCGGCAATGGAGGATTATCGCATAGATATTCTCATCGACAAAGGCCCCTCGGCACGCTCCATTCAGATTGACCTGAGCCCCTTTACCCTGATAGGCGCCACCACCCGCAGCGGACTGCTCACCGCCCCCCTTCGTGCCCGCTTCGGAATAAATATGCACCTCGAATATTACGACAGCAAGACCCTCGCAGGCATTATAGCCCGCTCGGCTCAGATTCTGAAAGTATCGTTCGACGAGGAGGCCACCTACGAGATTGCACGCCGCAGCCGCGGCACGCCCCGTATCGCCAACGCCCTGCTGCGCCGCGTGCGCGACTTTGCACAAGTGATGGGCAACGGACACATAACAAATTCCATCGCAAAATTAGCGCTCGAAGCGCTGAATATCGACAAATTCGGCCTCGACGAGATTGACAACAAGATTCTGTGCACCATAATAGACAAATTCAAGGGCGGCCCCGTTGGCATCGGCACAATAGCCACCGCACTGAGCGAGGATGCAGGCACCATAGAAGAGGTCTATGAGCCCTACCTCATAAAAGAGGGCTTCCTGAAGCGCACCCCCCGCGGACGTGAGGTAACCGACCTTGCCTACAAGCATTTGGGACGCAGCCGCTACGGAGCAAACGAAGGGTCGCTGTTTTAAATAAGTCTATAAAAACAGACGAAGAGCAATGTCAAAATTACAATCGCTACTGAAAGACACCGTAATATACGGCCTTAGCAGCATAGTCGGACGCTTCTTGAACTATCTGCTGGTGCCCCTCTACACCTACACAATGACCGCTGAGTCGGGCAACTACGGCATTGTTACCAACGTATATGCGTGGGTTGCACTACTGTTGGCACTGCTCACATTCGGGTTCGAGACAACCTTTTTCCGCTTCGCAAACGAAAAAGGGGCCGACGTCCCCAAAGTGCTCTCAATGTCGTTACAGGTAGTGGGCGCATTATGTGCGCTGTTTCTGCTGGCCGTATTCATAAATATTGACACAGTGGCCCACACACTCGACTATGGCGACCACCCCGAATTTGTAACGATGATGGCCGTTGTTGTGTCGCTCGACGCCATTCAAGCAATACTCTTCGGATATATACGCCACAGCAAACGCCCGTGGAAATTTGCCGGCCTCAAACTGCTGTTCATTGCAATGAACATCGCAATGAACCTTATAGCCTTTCTGCTTCTGCCGTGGCTCTACAAAGAGCACCCCGAGGCTCTTGAAGGCCACTACGACCCCAATAATCAAGCCTACTATATATTCCTCATTAACCTCATCTGCACCTCCTCGATAACCTTTTTTCTGCTGCCCGAGCTCAGCCTCTATCGCCCTACCGCCGACAAGCGTATGCTGCGCTCGATGCTCTCCTACTCGTGGCCTCTGCTGCTGCTGAGCCTCGCAGGCATACTTAATCTGCACGCCGACAAAATTATTTACAAATGGCTTGTCCCCGGCGAGCGAGGCGATGTAGAGCTTGCCATCTATGGCGCCGTAGTAAAGGTAGCCGCCATAATGGCAATGCTTATGCAGGCCTTCCGCTTCGCCTACGAACCTTTTGTCTTTGGCAACAGCGCCCAAAAGGACAGCAAAGAGCTCTATGCCAAGGCAATGAAATATTTTATCATCGTAGCACTTATGGCCTTCTTGGCGGTAATGTTCTATATGGATATTTTGCGTCATCTTATAGCCTCGGACTATTGGGAGGGGCTTAAAGTAATTCCTTTTGTTATGATGGCCGAGATTTTTATGGGCATAAGCTTTAATCTCTCATTCTGGTACAAGCTGAACAACGAGACGTGGTGGGGTGCAATATTCTCGTTCAGCGGATGCGCAGTGCTCTTTGCCATTAACATAATTTTTGTGCCACAATACGGTTATATGGCCTGCGCCCTTGCCTCGTTTACGGGATATTTTGTTGCGATGCTCCTCTCCTACATTGTGGGACAGCGCCGCAACCCCATCCGCTACAACCTAAAAGAGATTGGCGCATACGTCCTTTTGGCCGCAGTGCTCTATGGAATATCATATTTTGTACCCATTGGGAACAGTTGGGCAAAAATGGCATTCAACACCCTGCTGATGATTCTGTACGTGGCCTTTTTTATCCGAAAAGACCTTCCACTGAAACAAATACCCTTTGTGAATCGTTTTTTCAAATGAGGCAACCGCCCCGTTTGAAAAAGCAACAATGAACATACTCAAAAGTCTATACAGCGAGCTAAAAGGACGGCTCGACCCCTCGCCCGACAAAGAGAACGAGAGCACCGTCATTGAGAATGTGCGCCGCGCCGTCGAGTTTCGCGGGGTAACGCTGTGGATTCTTATTTTTGCCGTGCTGATAGCCTCCATCGGACTAAGCATCGACTCGACGCATATGATATTCGGTGCGATGCTCATCTCGCCCCTTATGGGCCCCATAATAGGCATTGGCCTTGCCGTGGGCATCAACGACGCCGAGCTTATGAAGCGCTCGCTGCGCAATCTGCTGACAGCCTCGCTCTTTGCCATCGTTGCCGCAACGCTCTATTTTTGGGCCTCTCCGCTTGGCGAGGCGCAGTCGCAACTGCTGGCGCGAACCTCCCCCACAATGTACGACGTTATTGTGGCCTTTATTGGCGGTGCCTCGGGTTTTTTGGCGCTCAGCAGCACGGGTAACCGCATACAGGTGATTGTAGGCGTTGCAATATCGACGGCACTGTTGCCGCCACTGTGCACCGTCGGATTCTGCCTTGCCACGGGCCGATGGCTGCAGGCTGCAGGCGCTCTGTATCTGTTTTTTATAAACTCGGTGTTTATAGCCGTATCCACCTATCTTGGTGTACGCATTCTCAGATTCTCGCCAAAAGTCTTTGCCGATAAGCAGCACGAAAAGCGCGTTAAACGTATGCTCATTGCATTATCGGCAATTACTCTGCTGCCCTCCCTTGTGCTCACATATAATATCGTGCGAAAAACGCTCTATATGCAGAATGCCGATAATTTCATAGCCGAGGAGCTTCATTTTCAAGGGGCCCACATTATAGAAAAACAGATTAACTACCCCGAGCGCAAAATAGAAGCCGTGTATATTGGCAACCATATTCCCGCGGCACTCATAGAGAATATACGCCGACGGCTGCCGCAGTATCATTTAGAGGGCACACGCCTCGATATCATTCAGGATGGGGCGCGGCGCGACAGCCTTATGCTAAGCACTCTGCGCACAAATATTGCGCAGGATATTCTGCACAGCCGCGACTCGGCTGTGCGCTATCAGCAGCGGCTGATAGCCTCGATGCGCGACAGCCTCGACGCACTCTACCGTTACGCCGCGCTCGACACACTGCTTCTTAACGAGGGCAACGCACTGCTGCCCGCGATAAAGGGCGTTGCAACAGGCTGTCTGTGGAGCAGCAGCCTCGACAGCACGCGCACCGACCAGAGGTTCACAGCCTTTACCCGCATAACCCTTGCGCACCCCATCGACAGCGGCACACGTACACGCCTCACAAATTGGGTGCGTCGGCGCACCGGCACCCCCGGCATTCTTGTCTATTTTTACAACGATGGGAAATAGCCTGCTGCAATAAATGGCTCAGTAGAAATTTACTGTGGGTAAGAATCAATAATCTATTTTTCACCATCAAGAACAGCTGCATATAATACCCACAAAAGGTAATTTTAAATTTATTGCACCATAAAAAAGAAATTCAATGTAGGTACGATTGTTTTAAGGAAAAAGTGCGAGGTATGTTTAACCGCTACTTAGACGCTTGTTTACAAGCGACTAAGTGAGGGCGGTCCGCAGCACCCTTAAAACAATCGTAAA